>JAFYYN010000126.1 GCA_017557525.1 Lachnospiraceae bacterium | reverse complement strand
TTCCCCACTGAGTACAACGGTAACTTCATTTCATTCGCATACATCAAGACAGCATCCGGTCTTAAGGGATGGATCATGGTAGACAACACAATAGATGAGATGGGACAGCCTGTAAATGCAGTAGCAGTAAAGTAATCAGACAACCATTTAATCCAAATAAATAAGCAAACGGAGCAGGCTGATCCATACTGGACGGTCTGCTCTGCTTTTGTTAAAGGATTTTCTTTGGTTTTAAATATCTAAAAACACCTTTAAAGCTGATATTCTGTATTTTCAGTTGTACTTTTTTTGAGAATAGTGCTATTATTTAATAAAGTATTTTAGGTATATCAGGGGTAAAAAGAAATTAAAAATGTTTCGTGATTTGTTTGCCAAGGGGAGAGAAAAAGATGGAAGTTATCGTTATGCGTCATGGCGAAAGAGACTATCAGCCATGTCATGACAGAGGATTTATTGGTCAAGGGCTTGAATTAGCTCCATTAACCGATAATGGGGTGAAGCAAGCAGAAGAGGCTGCCCAAAATCCTTTAATAGAGGGATGCTCGGTTATCGTATCTTCACCGTACACAAGGTGCTTACAAACTGCCGCAATTGTATCTAGAATTAGAAACATTCCCTTGAAAGTCGAAATAGATTTGCATGAGTGGATTCCTGATTTACTGTTCCAAAACAAACCAGGAGACGCAAAAAAATATGGCGAGGAATTTGCATCTAATCAAGGGAAATACCCAGAAGGGGAAACATGCCGATGGGAAAGCATTGATATGATGGAGAAGAGACTCATAGGCGTATTGAATAAGTACATGGATTATGATAAAATATTGGTTGTTACACATGGAATGCTAATGCACCAAATAAAGCCATATGGTCATATACCAAATTGTTATGTGGACAGTTTTATATATGATGAAAATTTTACATGTGCTGGATTTAATAAGAAATAGCATAAAAAGATAAAAAACAATATATCGTTAGAGAGGTTATAACTATGATACTTTTGGCAATTGATCTTCAAAAAGGTTTAATCGATGAGGAATTATATAACTGTGAAGAGTTTATCAAAAACATGAAACGACTTCTGGAAGAGGCGAGAAAACGCAATATTGAGGTTATTTATATTCAACATGATGACGGCTTAGATAGTGGTATGAGTGCTGGGGATGAGGATTTTGAAATATACGAAGAACTTGCTCCTCTAAGTGGAGAAAAGGTTTTTGTTAAAAAGGTAAACAGCTGCTTTAGCAACAAAGATCTTGGCAGATATCTGGAAGAAAAAGGAGAGAATGAAGTTATTATAGCTGGTTTGCAGACTAATTATTGCATTGATGCCTCTATTAAGTCAGCATTTGACAGAGGATACCATGTGATTGTACCGGAAGGATGCAATTCAACTTTTGATAATGATTATATGGATGGAGAGACCACCTATAGATATTACAATGAGGATATTTGGCCGGGGCGTTTTGCCGATTGTGTTGAGATAGATGATGTATTTGACTGAAAATCACAATGAGATTTTGGGTTAACTTATAATTGGGTAGTCATAAGTTATGCAAAAATGGAATAAAATGAAGGTATAGGAAAGGCTGTTACAGATGAATATTTCATATATAGATAATATACCGGATGTTGAATTATATCACGATTTGAGAACATCTGTTGATTGGAAGGTATTTTCAAAAGAACAGTCTGAAAAGGCACTCAAAAATAGTAGATTTTGCATTATTGCGAAAGATGGCGAACAGACTGTTGCAATGGGGAGAGCTGTTGGTGATGGCATGTATTATACGATAGTAGATGTCATAGTCAGGCCACAGTACCAAGGAAAGAAAATAGGTACCTCCATAGTAAATAGACTCATGGAATCTATTGAAGACGAAATGACTGATGGCTGTAGGACAAGCATACAACTTATAGCCGCTCATGGGAAAGAGGGATTCTATGTAAAGCAGGGTTTTAAGATTTTACCAAACGAATACTCTGGCCCGGCATTAAGAAAAGTTATATACACATAAAACTGAGCTTATTAGATGATGATAGGAAAAGGGGTAACTCCAGAAAGAAAGACTGCAATGGAAATCAAAGAATATACAGAATATAATGAAGAAGATATAAAGAAATTATATTCAGAAGTTGGTTGGTATGCGTACACTGAAGATATGTCGGCTCTGATGAATGGGTATAAGAACTCCCTTTTGGTATTGGCGGCATACGAAAATGAAGATCTGGTTGGAATCATCAGAGTTGTTGGGGATGGTTCCACAATAATCTTTGTTCAGGATATCTTAGTATTTCCTGAAAAACAACGCCAAGGCGTTGGAACAGCTCTTTTGCAAGCAGTGCTCAAAAGATATGCTAATGTCAGACAGATTGAACTTGTAACAGATAATACGGAGAAGACTATAGCATTTTATAAATCACTTGGTTTTAGGGAGCTAACAGAATTAGGTTGTTGTGGGTTTATGCGTTGCCCTTAAAAATTTTGGTTTTAATGCACGATGATTTTTTTGTAGGCATTTGTGGAGGTCGCCCTTTATTCCAAAAGGTTATGAGTTAATTGGGCTTTTTCCTTTGCCCTTTGCCCAGTGGGATACATCAGTATCTGTGGCGATGGTTATTTCAGGGTTTTGCATAAAAACCTGAAAATTATGTTGTTATGTGAGCTAAGTGAATTTTAATATAAATGAGTATGACAAATCTCGAGGTTTATGGAGCTGAGTACATCTTCTTGACCTGGCGGTCAAGAAGCATCCCTCGCTCTAAAGAGCTCGGTCAATTTGAATATTGTGAGGCTATTATGATAAAAAACGTTGCTATTGTGAGTTTATCCCGAGGAATTATCGGAGAATCATTCGTAAAGTTTGAGACAGATATTGGCATTAAAAGACTTAAGGACTTTGGGCTTAATGTGAAATTCATGCCCCATGCTCTTTCAGGACTTGACTATGTGGAAAAACATCCGGAAAAAAGGGCGCAGGATCTTCTTGAGGCTTTTCGCGATCCTGAAATCGATATGATCCTTTGCGCCATTGGTGGAGATGATACCTATCGTCTGCTTCCATATCTTTTTGAAAATAACGAGCTTAAGAAAGCTGTTACTAACAAGGTTTTTCTTGGGTTCTCAGATACTACAATAAATCATTTTATGCTTCATAAAGTGGGACTTCCCACATTCTACGGGCAGGCATTTCTATGTGATCTATGTGAGATTGGTCCGGATATGTTGCCCTATACAAAGAAATATTTTGAGGAGCTAATAACCACTGGAACCATCAGGGAGATTACTCCAAGTGATGTGTGGTGCGAGGGAAGAACAGAGTTTGCGCCTGAAAAGGTTGGAACTATGACAGCCTCACATCCCAATCAGGGCTTTGAGCTTTTACAGGGACCTTCTGTATTTTCCGGAAAAATTCTAGGTGGCTGTGTCGATTCTATGTATGATTTCTTCGATGGTGAGCGCTATGAAGATATGCCTGTGCTCTGCGAAAAGTATCATCTTTTTCCTGATGCAAAGGATTGGGAAGGCCGTATCATTCTTCTGGAGACGAGTGAAGAGAAACCGACTCCGGAGAAATACAGACAGGCTCTTGAGTTCATTAAGGCTCGTGGCGTATTTGATGCAGTATCCGGTGTGCTGGTAGGAAAGCTTATGGATGAATGCTATGCAAAAGAATACAAAGAGCTCCTGGTGAGCGTTATAGATAACCCGAATCTACCAATCCTGTTTAATGTAAACATCGGTCATGCCACACCAAGATGTATCATTCCTTTCGGTGTTGATGCGACTATCGATGCGGATAAGCAGGTCATCAGGTTTGCAAAGTCAGTGATAAATAATAAGTAGAAGTGAGAGCTAGGAAGAGCTAATGAGTCGGAAAAAGGCTATTTTTTTATATCTAGCCGGTGCATGGGGGAAACATGTCAGAAGTTTCATTGATAAAAGCAAATAGAGATGATATGCAGACTATGGGGAATATTTTGAATGTAAATTGGATGGTGGAGAAGAAGTGTTTACGAACCTGTACCTCGGTCAACCATATGAAGTAGATGCTAATACCTATGCTTACGAGCAGGTAAAAAATGTTTATGGTGATTCTGAGGGGTTAAGGAAACTTTATGAGTTTTGGATTCCTAGGAAGCCTATTCAAGCTAAACAGTATGATACAATTTTCTCTATGATTGATAAAAAGATAGAACCGTAGAAGTGATAAATTACTTTTGGATTTTCTAACAATCGCTAAATCACAGCTTATATGTTTGGAGGGAAGGCTAATGAAGTATATTTTAAGAATCGGCAATAAACCAATTACCATAGAAAACAACATTCTTCAACTTACTGACGCACCGGATCTTGTTACGACCGGGGACGGAGATAAATATATTGGTTACGAGCATATAGGCGGCGCTTATTCTGGGAACCGTAAATACATCATAGAGGAACGAAACAGTATAGTGGCAGACTACATTTCTGATATTGTTGGAGACGGTGTGTTTCTTGATCTTGCATGCGGTGATGGCGCTCTTACTGTGCCGTGCGCAAAATGCGGAATTAGAATCATAGCCGGAGATATTTCTAACGGAATGATGATGATTTTGCAAGAACGTGCAAAACGTAATAATGTTTCTCTCGAAAATGTCACACTTTGCAGGATGAATGCATTGACTCTTCCGATAGAAGACAAAAGTATTGACTGTGTTGTTGCAAACAGTATGCTGCATCTTATTTCAAACCCACAAAAAGTACTTGATGAGATATATCGTGTTCTTAAGAAGGGTGGAAGCTTTGTGTGTCTGAGCGATGCTCCAGCACGGAAAAGTATAGCCATTTCGGAATACGAAAAAGAGAATGCAGAATACTCGCGTGCTGTTGGTGAGATCTATGATACATATTGGGAAGAACTTAAGGCCTATGATGTGAGTGCGAAGCGGTACAGTTGGAAGTTTGATAGAGAGTCGGCTTGCAAAACAATGTTTCGTGAAGTCGAAACTAAGGTAATTGAACGAAGTATGCAATATGCAGATCGTCTGGTTGACCGATTCCTTCCACGTTTTGAAGGCCGAGGCTTTTCTGATCAGGTGGACGTACCATCGGAGATCCATAAAGCTGTATCTGGTAAAGTTGTAGCTTCCATTCGGGAAAAATATGGGAAAAGATTTGAGAATATCACGTATCATGGAATTGAGGAAGATATTTGCATATACAGATATAAAAAATAGATGTAGGAGCTGGTTAATTAAATCGCAAGAAAATTCCAGTTTTGTTAAACATCGACATTTTGAATTTATGGAAAGGGGCTATGCGTGAAATGAAAGTCTTTTACGATGACGGCTTAATTAAAATAAGAAGCATGTTGCAAGAGGATGCAAAAACTATTTTTGACACTCAATTATCATATGGCTGGCATCCTTCGATGGACACTTATGAAACTTACTATTCTGAGCAAGAGAATCAGAAGAGGCTAGTATTTATTGCAGAATATGAAGGGGAAATGGTGGGCTACTGTACTTTGATCTTAAATCCAACGGGAGGACCTTGGGATGGCTTTGGATATCCGGAAATTAATGACCTTCTGGTCTTCTTTCATGTTCATAAAAAGGGAATAGGAAATAAGTTGTTGGATGCTGTAGAAAAGGAAGCATCAAAGATATCAGATACAGTATATCTGGCAGTGGGAGTTCATTCGGGATACGGTCCTGCACAGAGAATGTATGTAAAAAGAGGGTACAACTTTGACGGAAGTGGAGTTTGGTATCAAGGAAAGCAGCTGGGCCAGTATGAACCTTGTGTGAATGACGATGACCTTATACTTTTTATGTCGAAAAAATTGAGATGAATCCACAAGCATGAGTATAATACTAGCGTTTTATAAATCTCTAGGTTTTAAGGAATTAACAGAAATAGGCTGTTGTGGGTTTATGAGATGTTCTTAATTCCGGCTTTTCTTAATAACGCTAATGTATAGATTAGGTGCCTTGAAGGAGAAATTCCGGTTTTACTGCCGAAGACAAATCAAAATATGGAGAACAAAAACATTATAATCCGTGAAGAACGGATATCAGCAGAAGAATATATAGATTTTTTAAAAAGAAGTGATCTTGGCTCACAATATCCGAAAGAGAGGTTTTACGAAAGAATTCCCAAACTTGTAAGCAATGTATCAATTAGTCTGGTTGCGAGAAATGAAGAAAAACTTGTAGTGGGAGTTCTATTTGGACTGACAGATTTTTGTTATTGGCTATACGTTACCGATCTCGGAGTAGACAGGAACTACGAAAGACAGGGCATTGCTACGAGACTGATGAAAACAGCTCATGAACTTGCCGGGGGCGAAAAGGATATAGCTGTATACCTGATAGCAAACGAGAATGCGGTGCCTTTTTATAAAAAGCTTGGGATGAAATACTCAGATGATGTTATGCAATACAATCACATAGATTGGACTGAATGGACGGTTGAGTAACCTGAAATTTTTTTCTTTTCTAAAGAAAGAGCTTGGGAAATAATAGAAATTTACTTGAAGTCGATTGAATAATTGCATCTGGCGAAGAAACCGGCGTAAGTACATAGTAATGGTTGCGGAGGATATCTATGATAACAAGGGAAGATATTTGGACACGGTTCCGGCAGCAGCTTGGTTGGGAGTTCAATTGCGCTCCGGACGCATTCGACCGGGAGGAGAATACGATCACTTGCTTAGTTTTGGATGAAAGAAGGAGAAAGTTCTCTGACAAAGCGTTCTTTCTACAGATGGCGACTTTAGGTCGCGGCACGGTGATCTCGGCGGATGATGTGCTTCATCCATGGCTTCGCAAATGGGCCGACGGGAAAAAAGGAATATGGCTCTTTGAGCAGCACAACTTTTACGAGCTCGAGTGCGAACTTAGAAAGCACGGATACAAGATGTCGCTGACACATCATATGTTCCTGCCGAAGGCGGAACTGATGAACATTATAACGAACCTCGATATCCGTTGGCTCGAGCAAGATGACATCATGAAATTCTACGGGAAAGACGAGTTCCCGAACGCGATCTGTGACCGTTTTCGTCCGGAACGACCTGATGTGCTCGCGGTCGTTGCGCTTGACGGAGAGAAGATCATGGGAATGGCAGGCTGTTCGGCGGATGTACCGGACCTGTGGCAGATTGGAATCGACGTTTTGCCGGAGTACAGGGGACATGGTGTGGCGCGCACACTCGTGACGCTACTTCGTGACGAGGCATTCCGCAGAGGAGCAATCCCGTATTACGGAACAAGTCTTTCAAATCTCGCGTCCTGGAAGACGGCGCTTTCGAGCGGTTTCGAACCCGCGTGGGTGGAGACGGAGGCACGCGAAGATAAGGACACGACATTTGCCAAATAAGCAGTCTTTTCACGGTGGACAGTGATATTACGCACTAAATAAGAGTTTTAGGAGGAAGGAATGGAAGATTGTATATTTTGTAAGATCGCTTCTGGTGAAATACAGGGGCTAAGAATATATGAGAATGACGAAACACTTGCATTTATGGATATTGCAGGGGATGTTGACGGTCATATTCTTGTTATCCCCAAGAAGCATTGTAAAAATATTTTGGATTGTGACTCAGAAACACTTTCTGCTGTTGCCAATACTGTAAAAATGGTCTCTGACCATTTGACCAAGAACTGTGGGTATGACGGGGTTAATATACTTAATGCCAGCGATGAGAGTGCCGGTCAGTCGGTGCCTCATTTTCATATTCATATTATTCCGAGGAAACGGGATGATGGGATTGATGCGTGGCCTATATTTGAAGGGGCAAAGGAAGATATCCAAACTGTATTTGATAAAGTAAAAATGTAATTAACTTTTGGGTTTTCTAAATTAGGAGTCTGAATAATGCTGAAAGAAGTAATACCAACAATTGAAGATTTATGGTTTAGAATAAAAATATTCCGAAGAAAACTTGAATTTGGGGTTTATTAACGATGACAAATCGGGATTTGTGCGTGATGAGGTTTTGAATATGACGAACTATGATACGGCAGGAAAATATATGGATAGTGCATATTATCTTTCAGAGTTCTGTGATGTTTTCTATGTTGAGGAGAAAAATGTTGTTCTGGTGCATTGGGAAAAGTATTGTGAACTGGAAGAATACAGGAAGCCTCTAGAATGTGCGCTTAAAGTAATAGAAAAATTCAAGTTTATAAAAAATGATTAACTTAAAATTTTAACTGAGGATTATATGGAAGAAATAAACGATTCAATAGTTATTAAATCAGCTGAAACTGATGAGGAGTTGTGCGGAAGAGGATACGTCCACTGTACTGCATGGCAGGAAGCCTATAGAGGCATAGTATGTGACAGATATCTTGATACGATGACTGTAGAGGCTACAACAGCACGTGCCAGGAATTTCCCTGACAATACTCTTGTAGCTAAGGATGGAGATAAAGTTGTAGGATTTGCGGTGTATGGTCGGTCGCGAGATGAAGATTTACCGGATGCAGGAGAGGTTGACGCAATCTATGTGCTCTCAGAATACTATGGTCAGAAAGTAGGCTATAGATTAATGAATGAAGCACTTTCCCGGCTTAGTGAATACAACACCTTTTTTGTGTGGGTGTTCGAAAAGAATGAGCGGGCCATAAAATTTTATCACAAATATGGTTTTGAATTCGATGGAAGCAAAAAGGAATGGAATCTTGGCACGCCGGTTTCAATAGTAAGAATGATTAAGAAAAGGGACTAACGTGGATGATTACTGTTAATGGATATTTAAAATCAGTTTGCCAGAGCGTCAAATTTCAGTTTGTACACTAAATTATCTTTTAATATATCTGATGGTTCAAAAGGTAGAGGCTTAGTTGCTTCTGCCTTTTTTGATTCGATAAACGATTTATGACTTTCGTCATGATAAATAAGTACTATTTTCACTTTAATACAAAGTTGAAAAATATTATAATTGCTTACGTAGGGAAAACAGTATGTGAGGTGGATATTCTATAAGGATATCGTGTTAAGACACAAATTTAAAAGGAGAAAGAGTAAATGGATCTGAACAAAATGATATCAAAAGCAGGCTCAGCGATAGTTACGGTGACAGTCTTTCTGTTTGCTTTATTTCTGATAATCAACTATTCTATGGGGAGTTTCTTTGTATGCCTTATCCTGCCGCTCGGGTTCATTATGCTGACGGCAGGGCTTCACAACGAATGCGAAAACGACCGCAAAGTTTCTGCGAACATCGGTATGGTTCTTGCAGCGGTGTACTGTGTGTTTATTATGTTGGTCTACTTTACACAGCTGACCACGGTAAACAACGAACAGCTGACTGAACAGGCAGCAAAGCTGTTAACCATGGGTAAGTGCGGGCTTATCTTCAATTACGACCTGCTCGGCTACGGTATCATGGCGCTTTCGACTTTCTTCACAGGGCTTTCGATGAAAGCAAAGAGCAAAGCAGACAAGTGGCTCAAAGCATTTATGATGATACATGGAGTGTTCTACTTCAGCTGCACATTTATGCCAATGACCGGAATGTTCTCAAGGATGTCGTCTGGTGGTGACGGTCTCGGTGGAAGACTCGCTCTTGTAGCGTGGTGTGTGTACTTTCTTCCAGTTGGAGTACTATCTTTTCTTCATTTCAGGAAAAGATGAAACCTGCTATGATGTAGTTTATGCTTGCGATCACTGCATGAAGAGACTTAGATTTACCAAAGAAGATGGGAAGCTGGTCGGGAAAGTCCTGGATGATGAAAATTCATATTGGATTTTTTCGGATATCACAGATAACAGTTTTGTCTGGAGAAATGTAATGATTTCAGCTGATGGGACAAATACCCTTGTTTGTGAAATACATGGAAAACGCGTGAACTGAAAATATATGTTGCACAATACATGTATGTTGTATATAATATATTTGACTGCCGATTTATCTAAAATCGGCAAACAAATAATTAAACCTATGGAGGGATAATAACATGGACATGGAAACTTTGCAGGATAATTTTGCAGCATTAACCGATGTGTACAATACCGTAGTTGATCTGTATAACAACGAAGGTATAGAGCCGGATGGCGATATTGAAGATCTTCTTAATCAAACAAAAGAGGTTATCGAAGAGGTTGGTGAACTCGATGAAAATGATTTTGATGATGAAGCAGATATGAAAAAAATAAATGACACTATGGTGACACTTCTTGAGGCGCTGGGAGGTATAGTGGATTCTATGTCATATGCTGACGATGAAGACGACAACCCCGAATTGGCCTATGTTGACGGTGTTTATGCTAATGACGGTAATGGCAGAGATTTCATTATTCTTTTCTATACCTCAGATGACGGCGAATATGCATACGTGCATGACGGTACGGAAGAAGCTATTGCACAGTATACGGTTGAGGATGCCGAACTTGATGACGGCACTGAATATGAAGTGGTAACTGTAGGCGGTCTCAGTATCGGGTATATCGATGATGGAGACGATGTATATATAGTTGATATGGATGACGGAACTATTTATGCAGCATCGCATCTCACAGAGGATGAAGCGGAAGGATTCTACAGTATATTGAATGATGATTAATCATAACCAAAGCACAGGCTTAAGAGTTAATCTTATGCCTGTGCTTTATCATTTTAGCCTTCGACAAATCCAAATGAAAAAGAAAGCATGATGTGTGTTAATTGCATCATGCTTTTTTTCTGGCCAGGTACCATCTGAAAAAGGCTACGCCAATTATAATGATATAACCGGCTATGCTTAACGGGACAGGAATTTCGCCCAGGAATATGAGTCCCCAGGTGGCTGCGAAAATCACCTGTGTGTAGTCAAATACGGATATATCTTTCGCAGGGGCAAACTTATATGCCGACGTGATGCCAAACTGACCGACAGCTGCGGCTATCCCCGCAAAGATAAGGTA
The DNA here is from genome assembly GCA_017557525.1 of Lachnospiraceae bacterium. Classification (GTDB taxonomy): domain Bacteria; phylum Bacillota; class Clostridia; order Lachnospirales; family Lachnospiraceae; genus RUG11977. The sequence goes on along the minus strand of JAFYYN010000126.1, from coordinate 26,681 downwards.
TAAAAGCTGGGTTGCTTCCATATGATGATAATCGAATATGAGATATGGCAATGCTACCAGGCAGGAGAATAACGAGAAGCACAGGACTATGACAGAAGTCCTTTCGCCTTTTTTCCCAAGCCTTCTTACAAATACATATGCCAGTCCGGCTCCGAATCCTCCGTAAAGCCCGACCAGTGCAGGTATAAGCTGAAGATTGTTACCGGACGGCCTGACAATCAGCAATGCACCTATAAATGCAATCACAGTCGCCCCTATGTCTGTTTTGGACGGTTTTTCCTTAAGGATCGGTATAGACATGATTATCGCAAAGAAAGGTGACAGTTTGTTGAGCATATTTGCATCTGAAAGATCCAACCGGTCTATGGCATAGAAGTTCGCAATCAGGCCTGAAGTCCCAAACAGGCATCGCATCAGTATATCAAAACGGTTCCCTTTTGCTATATATAGCTTTTCTTTCTTTACAATAAACACCGTAACAGCTATTACCAAAGCAACGGCATTTCTGAAAAACACCTTCTGCATCGTGGGTATATCGCCCGATATCCGGACAAAAAAGGTCATAAGAGAAAAACCTGCAGCAGCCGCAATGATGCACAGGATCCCTTTTACGTGATTATTAAGTTTTCCTATATCTGAAGGTTTCATCTTTGTTCCTCTGCCATTTCCCTAAATGCTTAATCATGGACCATATGATACAACAAAAGCACCATTAGTGCAAGATTTTTATTATTTTCTATTTGCTAATAAAATATCGATTTGCTATAATAGAGATACTATTACAAGCTTGGATTTGTAAAACAGATCATAATATGAGGCAATTTTTCTATGGAATTTCGTGAGTTAAGAGAAACTGAAACAGGATTGCTGCAGGATTTTCTGTATGAGGCCATCTTTATCCCTGCGGGTGTTGAACCGCCGCCCCGGGAAATCATAAAACAGCCGGAACTTAAAATATATTATGAGGGTTTCGGGACAGGTAGGGCTGATCACTGTATCGTCGCAGATTATAACGGCAAAGTGGTCGGGGCGGCTTGGACGCGGATCATGAATGATTACGGTCATGTCGATGACGAAACACCGTCATTTGCGATATCCCTTTTTAAGGAATATCGTGGTCAGGGTATTGGTACACGGCTTATGTTGATGATGCTGGATTTACTCAAAGAAAAGGGATATAAACGTGCATCGCTGGCTGTTCAGAAAGCCAATTATGCAGTTCGGATGTATAAGAAGGTCGGTTTTGAAATCGTAGACGCGAATGAAGAAGAATACATTATGGTGTGTAAACTATAACAATACGATATTTTTAAGAGAGGCATTGAATGAGTTTCGTATTCGAAAAAGTAGGCGACCAAAAAGATTTATGGAAGGAAATCGGTTTCAGAGATTTGGAATCGGAAATAATCCCTTATTCAAAATATCATCTTTGGTGTGCAGATAAAAGAAATAAAATCTATTTGCTTAACATAGGGAACAACCGAGGGGATAGTCCAAATTATTATGATCTATCATATAAAATGAGGATTATAAGAATAGCAGTCGTGGAGTCGATTGAAACAGGCGAATCCAAGGCTCAATCTGTATACAATATACAAAAGATCTCCATTCCACAATCCGTTTGGGAAGAAAAAGCCGAAATATTGAAGAATATCGAGGAAAGCATTATTGAAACTGTTCGTTCGCTGAAACTCAATGTTAAAGTGAATATTAACTGTGAGCCCGAATGTGTGGAAACTGATTATAACAGGCGGTGAATTACAGTTTATTTTGCAGCCGAAACATAAATATATACCTATTATTTGTGTTCATTAACATTTATATCAAATATTCTTCATGCTATAATGATTCCAAATATTATTATCGTGGAGGCGTGAACATATGAAGATACCTTTGATCATACTATGCGGAATAGTGCTCTTTGTTGTTCTTGAAAAAGTAATTAACCAAATATCTATCAAATCAAAATGCAAGAATAGCATCGAAGGGAAACTGATAGGAACAGATGACAGTTTTATGGGCACAGGTGGATCCGCGGCTGAATCCCATTATTATGCTATTTATTATCCCATTTACGAGTACATAGTTAACGGGATTGCATATTGGGCACAGTTGAAAAAATATAGTAAAAATCAGTCTACATTTGCAAAAACCGTAAAAGTTCTGTATGACCCCGAGGAGCCTGAAAATTGCTTTATTAATAATGTCCCGGGCCATATCATCTCAAGATATAACAAGGATGAATATGATAAAAACAGCGGTGGGAAGAACCTGACAACAGATTACAAATGGAGACCATAAGAAAGAGGAAATTATAATGATAAAATTCGCTGATATGCTCTACAAACGTCCGGATATCGAAAGCTTGAAAAAAATCATGGCTGAGGCAACAGAAAAGGTTATACATGCACAAAGCTATGCAGAAGTGAGAGAGGCCTTTTTTGATGTGCAGGATAAGTATGACGAAGGGGAAACTCTTTATACAATTACCAGCATCCGAAATACGATGAATACGGAAGATGAGTATTACGATGCAGAGGTCCTGTGGCTTCAAGAGCAGATGGCGTGCATGATACCTTTTACAAATGCATGGAATAAGGCTCTTACGGAATCAGCCTTTCGGAAGGAATTTGAGGACGAATTCGGCAGCCAGATGTTTAAGATAATGGAAGCATCACTCATGACCGAAGATGAGAGAATTGTTCCCGAAACGATTAAGGATGGCGAAATAACCCAGGAATATGCTAAAACCGTAGCTCAGGCTAATACAGAGCTAAACGGTGAAAAGAACAACTTCTACGGGTTGCTCAAGCATATGGAAAGCACGGACAGGCAGGAGAGAAAGAATGCTTTTGAGGCTTGGGCCGCATTGTATGAAAAAATCAGTCCCAAGCTCGACGAACAGTATTCCAAGCTGGTAGGGCTCAGAGATACCTCTGCCAAGAAAATGGGTTTTAAATCGTACACGGATATGGCCTATATAATGAATAACCGTTTTGATTATACCCAGGAAGATGCAGCAAGGTTCCGTAAGCAGGTCCTTGATATTATAACTCCAGCCGTTACCAAGATACGTGATAGGCAACGTGCCCGCCTTGGCGTTGACAAACTGAAATACTATGATGAAGCTTTAAAATTCCCCGAAGGGAATGCAAAGCCTATAGGGACCATGCAGGAACTCGTGGATAAGGCCCAGATAATGTACAGGGCAATGAGCATGGAGACCGGTGAGTTCTTTGATTTCATGAAGGAATATCAGTTGTTCGACCTTGAGACCCGTCACGGAAAACATATGGGCGGATACATGACAAGATTACCTTCGTATAAGGCTCCTTTCATATTCTCGAACTTCAACGGGACCCTGGCGGATGTGGACGTGCTTACCCATGAGGCAGGGCATGCTTTCCAGGGATATATTTCAATGAGAAGCATACCCATAACCGAATTATGGGGTTCTACTTCAGAAATAAACGAGGTACATTCCATGTCTATGGAGCATTTTGCTTATCCATGGATGGAATCGTTCTTCGGACCTAATGCGGAGAAGTACCGGATCACTCATCTTGTTGCTGCTACCTGTACTATTCCGTACCTGGTGAGTGTCGATGAATTCCAGCACCGTGTTTATGCAGATCCTAAAATGGATGCTATGGAGCGCAGGAGGGTATGGCGTGAGATCGAGCAGAAATACATGCCCTGGCGTGATTATGACGGAAATGCCTTCTTGGAAGAGGGCGGCTTCTGGATGCAGAAACAGCACATCTTCCTGTACCCGTTCTACTACATCGAATATGCCCTGGCACAGATCTGTGCATTCCAGTATTATGGGCGCATGAAGGAGGACAGGAGTGCTGCTTGGGAAGATTACTTAAGGCTTTGTAAGGCAGGCGGCACTAAAGGGTATTTTGAGCTATTGGGAATCGGCAACCTTCTCAATCCCTTCAAAGAGGGAACTGTTGAAAAGGCAACCCGACACGTGATAAATGAAATAATGAAGTTATATTAATTAAGGACTAACATATGACTAAGATCGGTTGGATAGCTTTGCTTGCAGCAATGGCAGGAGATATATTGGTTTCATCTCTACTCGCATTGCTTTACAAGGATTACAGCAGCATAAAAATGTCTATCAGTGCTTTGGGGAATCCGCAGAGTCTGGTAAGAACTCCATTCAACATTTGGATGTTGGCAGAAGGCATTCTGTTCCTTATAGCACTACCGGTATTGTATAAGCATTACCATTCTGTATCAGGCGGACTTACATACACATTGATAGCTTTTGTTACGGTATTTGCGATCGGTGCGTGCATATTTACATGCTTTTTCAGTGTAAACGAGACTAAGGATGTAGTTACTACTGCATCAAAAATACATGGTGCCGGTTCCGTCATCGGGTTCATGCTGTTCCTTTTTGTCCCACTGTTGATAGCAATCCTATCTTTCAAGAACAGCGAGTCAGTAATTGGGGCAATCAGTATCATATGCTTCGTAGCCGCCCTGGTTTTCTTTGCACTGTTTGTAATGTCGGACAAAGAGGAGTTTGCAAATACAGCCATTGCCAGCGAAGGATTATGGCAGAGACTGAATCTGATCTTTATGTACATGCCATTGTTCATCGTTGCCATCAAAGGGATCATAAAGGAATAAATGGAGTATAATTAGTTATGCAAGAATTAAAGATTTCATCACCAATGTTTAATAATAATGACTGGATTCCAGATAAATGTTCCGGTTACGGGAATGATTTATCACCAGAATTGAAAATTGAATGTATCCCGGCAGGAACCCTGTCACTTGCTGTTATTGTAGATGATTTGGATCATCCTATTTTCTCAGAATTCAATCACTGGGTAGCTTGGAATATTCCTTGTACGGATATCATACCCAGTGCCTTGCATAAAGGTGCCGTATTAGAGAAACCAATACATATTGAGCAGGGAATAGGGTATGGGAAACACGTTTACAGGGGTCCCAAACCGCCATTCAACGGGAAACACAGATACAGATTTCAAGTATACGCTCTTGATGCCATGGTTCAGTTAAACACAAACAGTAAGAAAAAAGATTTAAAAATTAAGATGGACGGACACATTTTAGCAGTTGGCGAAATAATTGGCATTTATCAGAGAAAACACCAGTAAATTTATTATATTCTATAATTATTCCGTATTCATTTAGGAGGTAATTTGAAGACTGCAATAGTATATTATTCAACACATCACGGTAATACAAAAAAACTGTTGGATGCCATAGCTGAGAAAAACGAGGTTTCACTTATCGATGTAACTAAACAACCCTCGGCTGATATTTCAGAATATGATAGGATAGGGTTTGCTTCCGGGATATATTTCGCCTCGTTTGCGAAAGAAATCAAGGAGTATGCAGAGATGCATCTGCCTGAAGGAAAAGATATATTCTACATATACACACATGGTGCTCCTAAAGGGAATTTTTTAAAAGCAATGCGTGAGATTGCAACTCAAAAACATTGCAAGGAGCTTGGAGAATACCGTTGCCTAGGTTATGATACATTTGGTCCGTTCAAGCTTGTTGGAGGTATAGCCAAAGGACATCCGACAGAAGAAGAGATAACGGGAGCTGTTAATTTCTATGAAAATCTTATATAAAAAGAATAAATAATTTCCATAAATAAAATGCGAGGTGCCAAATGGTAAAGATCGAAGATATATATAAAAGTGTTCTGGATGCGGACAGGTCAGCAGTAGTGATCTCTGATCTTGAACACATTATAATTTACATGAACCCAGTCGCCATAAACCGCTATGGGAAATGGGGCGGTAAAGAGCTGATGGGGAAGAGCCTCCTCAATTGCCATAATGAAAAATCAAGAGAGAGCATTAATAAAGTTCTGGACTGGTTCAAAGCATCGAAGGACCATAACATTGTCTATACATTTCACAATGAGAAGGAAAACAAGGATGTTTACATGGTAGCACTTCGAAATGATGACGGCGATCTGATCGGGTACTATGAGAAACACGAATACCGGGACAGGGAAACTATGAATTTTTATGACTTAAATTGAGGTAAATAATGAAGGCATATAAGCATACAGTACAGTATTACGAAACCGATAAGATGGGGATCACCCATCACTCAAATTATGTTAGATGGATGGAAGAGGCGAGGATAGATTTCCTGAAACAGCTGGGCTGGGATTATGCCAGGCTTGAAAAAGAAGGCATTATCTCGCCTACAGTGGAAGTTTCATGTAAATATAAGAGAAGCACCACTTTTTCAGATGATGTCTTCATAATTGTTAAAATACGGGAATTCAAAGGTGTAAAACTTATTCTGGATTATTCCATGAGAAATGCCGAAGAAGCTGTCGTAGCAGAGTGTGAGTCAGTACACTGTTTCATCAGCAAAGAAGGCAAGCCGATACGCTTGGCTAAGGAATTCCCGGAGTTCAATAAAGCGATAACAGATAATATTGAGGATTGATAAAAATGGCTATATGGAATCCTTGGCACGGCTGTAAAAAGCTAAGTCCCGGATGCAAGAACTGTTATGTATACCGGCGGGATGAGAGCATAGGCAAAGACGCTTCTATAGTTACCAGGACAGGCGATTTCTCACTGCCGCTGAAAAAAGACCGCAATGGACAGTATAAGTTAACTCCTTTGGACGGGACTGTATACACCTGTATGACTTCAGATTTCTTCCTGGATGAGGCTGATGCATGGAGGCAGGAGTGCTGGGACATGATCAGGGAACGGAATGACCTCGAGTTCTGTATAATCACCAAGAGGATAGACAGGTTTGAGAAATGTATCCCTGAAGACTGGGGAGACGGCTGGAATCATGTTACGATATGCAGTACCTGTGAGAACCAGGACAGGGCCGACTACAGGCTCCCAATATTTCTCTCGCTTCCGATAAAGCACCGCGAGATAATCTCTGAGCCCATGCTCGGAGAGATACATATAGGCAAATATCTGGAAACCGGTCTTATAGAGCATGTGACCTGCGGAGGCGAATCCGGGCCTAACGCCAGGCCCTGCAACTATGAATGGATACTCGCCGTACGCGAGGAATGCATAAGGTACGGCGTATCATTTTTCTTTAAGCAGACAGGCGCATTATTCGTCAAAGATGGTAAAACATATCATGTAGAAAGGAGGCTTCAGATGGAACAGGCCAGGAAGGCTGGGATAAACTATGTTCCCTGAAGGACGAGGTAGATAAAATGCTTTTTGGTAGAAAGAGCAGGGAGCCGGAAATAAAGTATGATCCTGACAGACAGTATGCCATGATCCGCAGTTCTATCTGCACAGGAGAAAAGGTTGCCGGTTTCAAAAATAAGGAAGACGGTCATTTCACGGAAGTAATGCTTATCCGTTCGTATGAGGACGAACTGCGTTTTAAGGAAATTTATGGAATAGAAGAAATCAAGACAGAATACTGAAGTTGGAGGATATATACAGATGATTATCAATAAAAAAGACAGCAAATTGGAGATCAAGCTTGAAGGAAGAATTGATACAAACAATGCTCCTGATGTTGAACAGGAGATTATGAGTGCATTAGATGCGAACGATTGTAAGGAACCCGTATTTGATGCAGAAAATCTGGATTATATTTCCAGTGCGGGTCTGAGAGTCCTGATGAAGGTCAGGAAAAAGATAAACAAACCTGTCGATGTAATCAATGTTTCAAAGGATGTTTATGACATCTTTGAAACAACCGGTTTTACAGATCTGCTTAATGTAAAAAAGGCTTATCGAAAAATAAGTATAGACGGCCTGCAGCTCTTAGGTCAGGGCATGACCGGTAATGTTTACAGGATGGATGATGAAACTGTATTAAAAGTATTCCATCCAAATATCAGCTTCGATCTTTTAATCAGCAAAGAAAACAAAAAGGCGAGGAATGCTTTTGTTTACGGTGTGCCTACAGCGATACCTTATGATATTGTCAAGGTAGGTGACTGTTATGGCATCGTGTATGAGATGATAAAGTCTAAAGACCTGGCTACGGTTATGTCCGAAGATAAAAGCAAGATTGAAGAATATATGACGATGTTTGCCAAAACTGTACGTCAAATGCACAGTATCCATGTCGAAGCCGGGAAACTCGATGATTTGAAAACTACTTCAATACAGGCTCTCGGATATTTCAAATCTGTCATGACAGATGAAGAGATACAAAAGGTACAAAGGGTTTACGAGAATATTCCCGACAGCGATATATTTATCCACGGTGACTGCCATATGGGAAATGCCATGCTGCAGGATGGCGAGCTGATGTTTATCGATCTTTCTTCAGGCGGCATGGGGCATCCTATCTTCGATATGGTAAGCATGTATTCAATATATGAGAGGGCAGATAATGATAAGGCAAGAGCAGCCAGCCCGATGTTGCGCCTGTTCAGTTCGGACGAGATCAAGAAGATGTGGAATGTATTCATCCATACATATTTTGAGGGAAAGGATGATGAATTCATTAAGGAAGCCGAAAAACAGATAGCTCTGTTCTCGGTTACCCGACGTCTATTTATGTATGTGGCTTTGCCCGGATCTCTTACCCCTGAGCAGTTTAACGCTATGAAAGACCGGGTTATTTCATCCGTAGATGCTGGTATAGATCCAATATGTTTTTAAATGCAGAAATAAAGGTATATCACAGGATCGGTAAAAAATATGGCATATACGGTTAAGATAAACACAAAACGTCAGGCATGGGAATTGGGAGCCGGATCAGCTATGGAACAGAAAATGATCGAGCGAGGAAAAATCCGTCCTAACCCTGATGATACTTACGAGATATTCTCCAAAGAAGCCTCAAAAGACAAGGGTGAGATCGCAAAAAAAGGTGATTTTTTTAAAGTTGACAAAGAGGGGGTTCCCTGTCCCAGTGAAAGGAACTGGTTTCTCCGGAATCATTTAAGGCTGGAAGGAGACTGGTACCTGCAGGACGCAAAACCCTTAAAAATTTGGAGAAAAGACGATCCGGAATGCGAAGAGCTCAGATTCCTTCTGGATAAGGGCCGACTGTTCATCCATCCGGATAATCCTGAGCGATATTTTTCAGCTTTTTTGTGGGGCACTGAAGAAACCGCTGCTATGGATGCCGTAATAGTTTTTTACGTTGTTGCAAAAGATCCCGAAGGGAAAATCACAGATATAAATTTCAACTTTGTTGATGAAGATTATTTTCAAAGAAATTATATAATTTTGAGTTAAAATACAAATACATAAGTAATTCATGCTGAAATAAGATGATTGATCAATCGAGGAGAGAAAATAAAGTGAAAAAATTAGCATTAGTATTTGTTCTGCTTTCGTTATGTGTTGCATGTTTTTGTACAGGATGCGATAATTCCAAAGCAGACTTCCGGGATCCCCTGGTAGAACGCTGCGTAAGAGAAGCACTGGGTAAAAGCGCTAAAGATGTACTCACTAAAAAAGACTGTGCATCTCTTAAAGAACTGAAGATTGATTGTAATAAAAGTACAGGCCTTGCATGGGATAGTTTAAGGCTCACCTTCCAAAGAGGAAATTATGTTGACCTCTCAGATTTAAGATATCTTACAGGACTTACATCTTTAAAAATCGACAATGATCCTACTTTTGATGTTTTAGTCAATCTTGATGCAATAGGAAACTGTAAAAAACTGAAATATTTGGAATTTAATGATCCGTCTACAACTATCAACACATGCTGGGACTGGAAATACAGTTTTAAAGATTATAATTCTATCATAGAAAAACTGCCGGATCTTGAAGAGATCGCACTGGATGAGGTCATATTTTCTGAAGAACTGAGAGGCTGGCTTACCGGAACTAAAAAGGATTTAAAGATCACAACAAATCAGACTGGCATTAATAATACAATAAGAATGTCAATTCCGGACCCCGATAATGGAATTTACCAGTCATATTCATTTGATAAAATCCCTAAAGACATTGAAGATCTGACGCTTTTATGTAATGGCGGCGGAATGGAGATAGATTTTGAATATTTTAAGGATTTCAAGAATTTAAAATCACTGAATCTCATAAACACAGATATAGTAGTTGATCTGGACAGTCCCCTTGCCGAAGAAACGCTATATAAAGTAAAAAATATCGGAGCTTTAAAGGATATTGAAAATCTGTATTCCATAAGCATGAGTGGTGCATCGGGAGACTTTAGCGGACTAGGTGAGCTTGCAGGTTTGAAAGAACTTACGATCGTTGCCAGCCGTGTGAAGAATACATCTTTTATAACAGATCTGGGCAATCTCAGGGAAATCACTTTCCTTATGAACATATCGGAAGACTTTGCAGGAAACCTTAAAAAAGCAGGGAAGAAGATGAGTAATCTTAAATTCCTGAATGTTGATTCCTATGACTTTGAAGACTCTGCATTGTTATCAAATTTCCCCGAACTTGAGGCATTGAGTTTTGGGTATTCTTCTCCGTTATCATATTTTGGAGAAAGCAAGTCTATGCAGAAACTCATCAACGGAGTCACAAACTGCAAAAAGCTTAAATATTTTTCGCTATCAGCAATGCAGATTGAAGAAGCTCTGGATTTGACCCCTCTTTCAAATATGGATCAGCTGCAATATATCTATCTGCTTCACCACAGCGGACAATTCAACGGGGTTAAGGAACTTATAGGTAAAAAGGGCTTAAGGACTCTGGATATAGAAGACATAACCCATAGAAACTCCGATAACGTGCTGGACTGGCTGCTTGTCGGTTCTGAAAACGAAAGCCTTGGCAGGCTCATTATCAATTCTTATCGTAATTATATATCATTATTTGGAACATACCGTCAAAGAAACGGTGAAGAATGGCTTCATGATCTGCTTGAAGAAAACCGTTCAGGTTTTCAGAAGTGTTTTGAAAATCATGTAACGTGTGGTGGTTATGATGCACTCCTTTACCCTACATCTTTTGAATCCGTCAAGGATATTGAGGCGTTTATCGATGAATGATTATGGACTATTAATAGAACAGGCAAAGGCATTTACCGAAGACAAAAGCACCTGTTAAAGTCCAAATAGAGATAAAATAAGGGTAAAAACCGGATAAATCGCTCTTCTACGCCTGTAGAATTGACTATTATTTCGTTAAACTCAGATTTAGCGAAATGATATATATTATGCTATATTATGTTATATTATTGTTTCCAGTGTGGATGTTTCCGTGAAGCTTCTACTCTCGTATTACGTATAAATACCCCCAAAAAATGATCCGGCTAAATGCAGCAAACTTGATAAGGTGTTGCATTTAGCCTTTTTACAGTTATAATGTAAATGCATTCCGGAAGGGATAGTGAAAATTATATCCTTGCTCCCCCAAATCATCCGATTAAGTTAACAACAGGTTATAATCTAAAGTCACCAATTAATTCTTTTTGGATTCAATTTTCAAAGTGCCATCGTATCCAAAATCCTTATCATGCTTCTTAACCATTTCATCCAAATCGACGATAATAACATCGTCCGTTGCATGCTCCGTTATATAGTTGACGATATCTCTTGACGAATCATTCGAAGGGCTAAAACAATCCATGATATATTTACTACCATTAGTTTCTATAATAATATTCAATCCATCATATTCGCCGGTACCATCTTCGGTCCGATTCCCGTGCTCGTCACATTCGTATAAATCATCATATATGGCAAAACTGTCTTTCTCGGAAAGAATAATACTAAATGCATATGCTTTTATAATTATCATTTTATTACCTCCCTATGCCATGTATCGGATGGCATTCAAGTAAAAATATAGTTAAAAGTTCCGGCAAACTCTTTATTTTCCCTGCTGCAATCAAAATTAACTTGGCTGACCTGAGTACCCCTTGATTTATCTTGTAAGTATATTAAACCACCGTTTCATGTGATTTACAAGTATCACTTTTTTACACTTTTTGCATCAACAGTTCTATTGTGTTTTTCAAGTCAGTATATTTTATATGCCAGTAAAAAATCTTTCCACACAAACCAGTACCTCAACTAGAATAGACAGTCCTTAAATCATTAAGGCAAAGAGCAATCAGCCTTCCCCCATAATCTCTTTCCAAAAAGCAGCCCCCATCAATGTTGACCGAGTGCTCCCGGAATATAGGGCTAGCAGGTTCTCCATAATGCCCCCTGAAAATAGGTACCGGAGTATGTCCGTGTATTAGGAACTCTCCTTTCTCCATAGGGTGATAATCTGTTTCAGCAAGATCATGATAATAGTCGCTATCCCTATACCATAAGATATCGTTGTCCGGGATGATCTGCTTAATACTCCCATCCGCTCTCAGTTCTCCCTCAAACCATGCATGAGCTATCACAAATTTTTTATTACCTGATAAAGATACCCTTAAATACAGAGGCAGACTTTCCATCCAGAGGATATACTTTTCCGCCTGCCCGATATTCGATATTCCTGCTTTTTCCATATATTCGCTGAAACCATACTTGCATCTGAGGTCGTAAATAGGAAGAGATCTGTAATCTATCGGCTCTTCACCTACGTACATTTTCAACTTGTTTTTCCTCTCCCGCTGCTCTACGAGAGATCTGAAATCGTTTATGATATTCTGCTCATGGTTGCCTCTTATCATTAAATATTTTCCATCGTTATTTACATTCTCGATCGCCCAGTTAAGCATCTTAGCACTGTCAGGTCCACGGTCAATGATATCGCCAACAAGAACTACAATATCCTCTTCAGCAATCAACGGAGAGCTTAGAATTTCCATAAACTGGCCATAACACCCGTGCACATCCCCGATTACCCACACCTGCTGGCCTTCCTTGAATTCTATGAAATTGTTCTTTATATTCATCCTTGTGGTGTCTCCTTTCCTCGATGTCAGAGCCCATAAACTGATAACCTAGATAGCAAACGATATGCCGGCATGTATTCACAATTTTATGCAGTTGTCACTCACCCATGCCAGACTAAGCTTCCTTACACCTGCGGTTTCAAATTCTACCTGGATGGTCTTCATGATTTCCACACCTGCAATTGTCGTTATCATACCTTTGCCATATTTGGGATGTATTATGTAGTCCCCAGCCTTGTAATCATGCATCCCCAGCAGCTTTTGTTCTTTTTCGGTTTGCTTTTTGTTATAATAATCATTTTTCCAGGAATTATATAGCCTGACCGGGCATGCGGCGACCACGGAACAGCACTTTTTCCATGTCCAGCCATGACCAACATTACCGTATATCGCGTAATCCATATAATGTGCATATTCGTGACGGATAGTATCTAATGCTGATTCTTCTGCCCATTCCGGATCCATGAAATAGATTCTTGAAAAACTGAATCGCTCCCCATTATTTAGGTGATAACACCCAATAACACACTGTGCATCAGTAAATCTTATGGGCAGTTCCGCCCCATTTAAACCCGTGATCCCATCTAGCCTTGCCAGTTCTTTACGGATCGCATCTTCATCCCATACTTTTTTCATTACACATCATCTCCGATATATTAAATATAATCTCCGCAGTGGTAATCAATCCATTCTTCGTTGGCAGCCATATCGACATATACATACCAAAATGAAAACAATAATATAACGGCAATACACATTCCAAGTCCAATACCTATGCATAACAAGCTTGTTTTCTGGTCTTTATTATTGCTCATAACCGCTCCTCCCATACCTTTAAGGTGTTTAACTGCTATTCTGAATCATCATCAAACAAATCAACGAAATTAGAAAACAGCTCCGATTCTGTAAGCTTGTCCTCCTTTTTGGGCTTATTCTTTTTTACCTGGGTTGCCAGCATTTCCATTTTATAATAATATTTCCTTAATTCCCTGACAAATTCTTCATGTCTGTTCATCTTCTCCTTATCCTCCTATTTGAATTATTTTCATTCAAAAATAGCAAACAATAACAGCATTTATCTTTCAGATGCTTTATGGTTTTCTGTCGCCCTGATAAATTCCTTGTACTCCCTGCTGTTAAATGTATCATATCTTTTTGTCCAAACAGGTTTCCTGCTGGACTGCATGACGATCACATCCCCCATCGGTGCGTATAAGATATCTGTAAGTGGAACGTCCAGACGCTGTGATATATGTTTGCATGTAATAAGATCCATGCCTCCCGGGAAATACACATATACAGAGCAATTATTGATTATGGTTTCGCTTTCCGCTTCCGTATACATCTCACGGAGCTGGCTCTCGCTCTGAACAAGCATCATGGCACTGATCCCGGCTGACCTAAATACAGATATATGCTTCGGGAAATCATTTATCCTTGCCCCGCAGGCAAAATCATCAAACACAAGTCTTACCGGGTGCGGTAATCTTTGCCCTTCACATCTCTGGGAAAACTCCAAGAGCTGTTTGATCGCGGTGCTAAACATAAGGTTTACAAAAAAATATGATGATGTTTTTACGGGCGAGGTAATTATCATTAATAAAGTCTTTTCATTCGCAAAAGCCTCAAAATCAATAAGCTTTTCACCACGCATCATCTGCCGTATTGATTCCGGAAAAACTTTCCTCAAAGCACGAGCAATTGAATCTCTTTGGCATCCAGCAGTTGTGTATGGAAGCATGGTGTAGTCCTTAAAGGCATTAACTGCCGGACAGGCTCCTTCTATCATTTCAATATTATCAAAGAGTTCATCCAATGAAGTTGTAATGCCCTTGCCATCTTCTTTTATAGTAAAAGAATCAAACAACTCAAGAACATCACGCATAGTGGCATTATCAATCATAATCATTGTAGCAAGCATCAGTGCATATATCAGATTTATCGCGCCATCATTCCAGTAAAAGTCTTTTGTGATCATTGCGTTTGGATCTGCCATGACAATATTCCTAGCAAGATTTTCAACATCCTGGTATGATTCGACATACTGCAGAGGATCAAATGTTACTGTACTTCTTGATGGGATGTCAAAGTCAAGTATTTCTACCCTTTTACCTTTTTTCCTAATATAATTTGCCAGTTTTCTACCTTCCTCGGGTTTGCTCTGTGTAAGTATTGTGCTGGTATTGTCATTCTCAAGTTCGGTTGGCAGTTCTGTTGATGTTGATTTTCCAGACCCGCTGGATCCAACAACAAATACATTATCATTTGGCCTGGTTTTGCCTATACCGCCTTCTAGGTAACAGCCCTCGCCTAAAATAACTCTGTTCATAAAACTGTGTAACCCAAATATAGTACGACGTTTGGATTTTCTCCTTTCCCCTGAATATCTCGTTAACTACCTAATATGGAAACCGATCACTATTTAACATCATTCTTTTTTATGGCAATCCTGAATATGAAATCTGAGATTTCACGGCATTCCGAAGTTACCCTGAGTTTCTTCTCATTATTAACAGAAACCGTTACTGTCCGTCTCCTATGTTCGCCATCCCTGTAGGACAATACTATCCCCCTCATCACTCCTTCAGAAGAATACAACAATCGGCAAATCCTGAGCCAGCTGATAACACCTGGGATATCAAGGCCCTTTTGGATTTCATATTCAGCGATAGGATGAAAGTTCTTTGATCCATTATTCCAGAACCTGTAATAATTCTCATCCACAGTCAGTATATACTGGCTTAATTCCTCATCCTTCATAACCCACCTCGTTCCTTTTATACAAAATTCGTGATTATCTCGTCGCATATGCCAAACGCGATTGCCTCCCCGGCATTCATGTAATTATCAAATGAGATTGCTTTTTCAATTTCTTTAGAGCTCCTGCCTGTATCTGAGGCTAAAAGATCAACGGATACCCTCTTGGTTTCAAGAATTGATTCAGCGGTCCGCTGTATCGTTGAAGCGCTTCCTCCCACTCCCCCGGCAATAAGCGGTTCATGTATCATGACTTTCGAATGAGGAAGAATGAACCGCCTGCCCTTTTGTCCGCCTGCAAGAAGTATAGCAGCCATTGACGCTGCCATACCAATGCAGATAATATCTGCTTCTGCTCTTATGGCTTTTATAGCATCATAAATGATCAATCCGGCATTGACCTCGCCCCCTTTAGAATCAATATAAATCCTTATCTTTTTTTCTGGTTTTTCATTTTTTAGGTACATAAGTTTCTGAACAAATTCGCTTGCAGCATCCTGTGTTATGTCACCCTTAATAAATATCCTTCCTTCAGGTATAAGCCAGGATTCTAACGGGACCCATGAAGTCCCGTTAGCTGTTTTGAATGGTACGCTGGTATTGACCATAATTTCCTCCTCTGTCAAAAACGTTAATGTTTTGTTCTATGCTATCTTATTTTTGATGATAAATAATAGATCATATTCTTTATTATTCATACATATCAATACAATAGATCATGTTAAAATATGCCTAGTTATATGGAATGAACTTCCATTTTTGAGCCTTGCTAGCATTATATTCATATGTCCATACGTTATTCGTAGGGGTAGTATCTGCATTGCTAAGGTCAAGAAATCCAGAGTTGTTTTTGTTTTCAAGATAATAATATCCGTCTCCCGCTTCATATATGAACCACATACTATTATCATGAAGGCCTTGCCACTGATGGGTGTTTTCATTTACACTGTGGTTATCTGCAATATGTATATATTTTCCAGAACTGTAGCTCATCATGCTATAATAGCCATTACCTTCATATTTCACATAGAAAAGTTCATTCCCTGTTCTCTCAAACGGATAAATTATTAAGTTACCGCCATTCTCCATGCTGTTTCCACATATATTAAGAACACTGTTACCCCTGGAATCACATGCTGTCGCAATCCAGTACCATCCATCAGCTATAAGCTGACGGATATTCGCAGTAGTCTCCTGACCCTTTTTTTCATACGGGACGAGCTTCCATTTTTGAGCCTTGCTAGCATTAAATTCGTATGTCCATACGTTATTAGTGGGGGTAGTATCTGCATTGCTAAGGTCAAGAAATCCAGAGTTGTTTTTGTTTTCAAGATAATAATATCCGTCTCCTGTTTCATATATAAACCACATACTATTTTTGTGAAGACCTTGCCACTGGTGGGTATTTTCATTCACACTGTGGTTATCTGCAATATGTATATATTTCCCAGAACTGTAGCTCATTATGCTGTAGCATCCATCACCTTCGTATTTCACATAGAAAAGTTCATTCCCCGTTTTCTCAAATGGATAGATTATTAAATTTCCGCCATTCTCCATGCTGTTCCCACATATGTTTAGGACACTATTGCCACTGGGATCACATGCAGTTTCAATCCAGTACCACCCATCCTGTATTGTACGTACATACTGTCTTTTAGGTTTTTCAGGCTGGCTATCCTCTGTATTAAAGTGAAATACATACGCTTTCTTTATTGCAGTCCCGCAGTCATAACATTTCTTGCTATAATAATATCTCTTGCTTGCATTGTTTGCGTTATTATGGCTATAGCACCTAGCATAGCCATTAGAGTCAGTTCCGGCATATAAAACTGCGTGAATATAGGGCTTCCCATCTCGGTAAACACAGCCATCACAGTAATAGAATATGATATCTCCAGAAGATAGTATGCCTTCATAATCTGAAGCCTTAATGCTCATGTCACTTTTCAATGAAATCTCATGTGCGCTTCCAAGCCCTGATTTCTTCAGCTGTGTTATAAGGGTTGTGCATCCCTTGGACCATGCTACAGAACTGCTTATCCCGCCTGCTTTGATACAGTTAGAGACATACTCTGCACAAAGCCCCTTACCATCGTTCCAATGTGCTGCTGCATATTCAAGAGCCTTATCCCGATTATAGTTCGTTGCTGCCTGAACCTTTTCTGATGTAACAAATAAAGGCATGAATCCTGCTGACATGATAATAACCATCAATACTGCTACTATTCTCTTCTTCATAATCAATCCTCCTCGATATAAGCTATCATTCATTGTGTTATCTTTATCGCGTGTTTTTTTAGTGGTGATCATTGGCTACCTCCTTCTGAATGCAAGTCTCATAAGTAATATAACCTTATTCTGCTTTTAGGAATTATCCTGACCGGCCGTTTGTTTTAGGATTTCCTTTGATGAGTTTACTTTATCAATGTTTTTTCAATAAGAAAAGTGCCATTATAGTTCACCTATAAGTGTCATATAATTGCACTTTTAAAAACTTCAGATAGCTGTATTTATTTATGCTTATCACATATTCGGCAAGCTGTAAGCCAACTTCGGCAAAAAAGACAGCCATGAGCTGTCTTATCAAAATACAAAACTGCGGGTATCTAATTGGTTTTGCCATTTGCTTCAGAAACCTTACAAAACAAAGATTTCAAGCATTTCCATTTTTTATTTTTTCATAAACTTCTCTAAGTTCTTTTCTTAGTCTAACTGGTTCTTTTATTTCTATACTGCTCCCATAACTTAATACCCATATCCTGAAAGCATCATAGCCTAAAATCTCCATTTTTAGACTATAAGTCCCATCTTTATTATCTTTCAATTTGTATGGTTTATTAGAGATATCATGCAGAATCTTGCCGAGGCAGCTTTTATCATAGATTACAGCAGATACTGAAAACTGTTCCTCGTCAAGAAACATATCATGAGGGCCCCAAATATACTTAAGCTTTTCCAAAGCATCGGGTATTACATCTGTGTTATCACATATTTCAGAAAAGGGTTTTTCATTCTTCTTTCCCATTGTTGTGTTGTCACACTTTACAGAATCCTCACAGGGATAAAACTTTAACTGATACCCTTTTTCCAGTGCTACAAAATATTCACGTCGATATTGCAGGCTTGTATAAACTGCAATTGGAAAGAAGCGAGAACCGGTTATAGATGATTTATATTCTGATGTTTTCCCCTCAGAAAGGGACTGCATGACTGATGGATCTACCCCAATCCTGTTTAGGCTCTTATCTACCCGGTATGAATTGAAAGCTACTATCTTTTCAAAATTTTTCTTTTCTGATATCGTCCCTTCAAATTTTTCCTTCATAACCCTATATTTCTTAAACCCGGTTTTATCAGTAAAAGCGATTCTGGAGACAACAGCCAGTTTTTCACCGTTATCATATTTTAAGACGCTAATGCAGTTATCTGGGGTTATTCTGGTATTTCCTATGTAAAATTCAAAGATGTTTTGATATAGACATTCCGTTATGGCAGTACATAGCAAACCGACATTACATCCCAAATAAATTGACAGATCTTCCAGGTCGTATTTATGAGGCTCTGTAATTAGGATATCTAACAATTGAAATGTAATTCGTAATGAAAAATCCCTGATATCTTTAAAACGTTCTCTGGCCGTCATCTTCTCTCCTCATTCTTTATAGTGTTCAAGTGCGCGCACTGCTCCGCTTACCATGGCAGCCTTTAGTTTATCATTCCCGATAACTTCAACAGCATCTCCAAATCTGCGAAGATAATTAGAAAAATGTGATATGCCTCGTATTTCATCAGAATATTCTATGTATTCCACAGACTTATGGATGCTTTCTCCTTTGAGTTCATTCTTGTCTCGGTCAAGGTACTTTATTCTCGGAACATTATGTTTCTTTTCCTCTTCGCTAACCCTAATAAATGCCATATCCATATCAAATGATTCCCATTGCCTTTTCCTGCTTAAATACAACTGTCTTAGATCATCATCTGATTCGGCAGAATAACGGATCCTCACCTTGACCGGCTGCAAGGAATCTTCTACCACATCAAACATTTCTGCCTGAAGTTTTCTGAAAAAACACTTCATTTTATTAATATCATTTTTCCCATGGTCCTTGATGGTTTTCTCGAAAAGGCTATTTTCTGTTATTCTTATAGTATCCCAGTCTAACTCGTCTGCCTTAAATACCTTATAATCCGTCCTTGTAGTCTTTGTTCTTCCTATAAGGTATATAATATCCTTGTCGATTGAATACGCTACGAATCCAAGAAAAAAGAAGTTTATGGGCTTTCCCTTGTAAATAAAGGAAACCGGCTTCATATCTGCAAGGTTATTCTCAAGGGTCTGCATATAGAATGGAATTTTTGTAAGCATATAGTCCTGCTTTGATCTGAAAACAAGGTTCCTTCCATACAGATACCTTAATGCCTGTTCATATACTTCCTGCCCTCCGTGTTCCTTTTGTGAAAGGCAGTGCGCGGCAAATTTCAGAATATCGGAATAGTCTTCTGGAAGGCTTGTCATATATATGCTTGAAGGAGTAATGTATCCGTGCCTTTTTTCAATAAGATGGTTATCCGCCAGGTAAGGTTTGATCGACCGGAATACTGTAGACCTTGAAGCTATATATTCGTCAAACTTTCCTTCTGAAATCTCATCTATGCTGTTCTCTCCGGCTGTCAGTCCGCAGAGCAGCAAGATTGCCCTGATCGCATTATCATTTGCAGATACCATTTTAAAATCTGATACATCATCCAGCGATGATCTGTCTCTTAGTGTATTTAATTTGTACCCCTGCTTTTTCAGTTCTACATAATCACTCTTTATTGTACGCAGGCTGCATCCTATTTCATCACATACCTGTTGCTGTGTTTTTTCAGGATTATCACGTAAAATTTCAAGGATCCTTCTTCTTCGCTTTTCTACTTTTTCCATCTTAGCGCCCTTTTAGTTCCATTTCCGCATCGACTTTGTACCTGTTTTTGTAATCTCCTGTATTGGAATCTTCGCGATAGTTTTGACGTGCCCTATGGAAACATTCATGTTATATAAATTTCTTTAGTCTTTCCTTGTCTATCTTGCTAAAAAGTTCAATCATTAACCCGGTTATTTCAGAATTAAACATATATATGTCAGGCTTGTTCACTATAGCCTGATAACATCCTGTTGCTTCTTCCTCTGACATGACATTAACATGTGCTGCTTTGTTTCTATAGTCGTTTCTAATTTTTTCACACTTCCAGACAAAACAGCCGTTTTTACAGTTTATGCTCTTATCCGTCTCTTTCTGTTCGTAAAAGCTGCCGTAAGGATCATCCGTGTAGCTTTCAGAAATAATCTCGGCTAAATAGCTTCTCATTATATCCTGCATCTTTTTAGCCTGTGCGAGTTGATACTCACGTATCTGCGGTTCCTTGGATAATGTCCTTGTTTCGCCAAATAAGAACGGCAGTGCGCCCATAGTAAAAGATGTTTCAATTTTTACTTTGTGGTTACCATTCAGATAGTCTTTCCTTGAGACAGTAAGTAGCTTTTCCGGCCAATAGTCATATATTTTTTCAGTATTATTTCTGATCTCATCTCCATAATTACGATTCATGTATGATACCAGGCCATCAAAAAATACCCTTTTAAGCTCTATCTCCAGAGCCGATGTTGCACATATGCAGATTCCTGAAAAATCAAAACTTGGTATAGTTATGTCCATGCACTTTTTCAGCATGACACTGGCCGAAACAAGTGAAGCACGTGAATCAGGCAACAGCGATGTCCACAGATCACCAAATAGCAGGCTTAGTTCATCTTCCTCATTTTTTACAATCTCATCCCCTGAAAGCGAGATTTTCTTATGAATCTGGTCAGAAACACTATATGAGAACTTGCTAACGCTTGGTTCGTCGTCTGTTTCTACATTTTTAGAGAGCTTTAAACGCTCATTATCTATGTATTCTTTCAAATCGTGAACGATATACTTGGTAATAACATCAAGCCTCTTATCGATCTGCTCAACTGCTGTCCTTGTTTCATTTAATGTAGTTTCACTTCTTTTAGAAATGCTGACTCCCTCATCTACTTTGTTTTTAATATACTCCATACTAACTGCTTCATTTATCTTTTCGTTTTCCAGATAAAGCTTGCAATCACTGTTTCCAAGTTCAGCACCTTTTTCACACACCTTCCGGATCTTTCTTTTACGCTCTATTTCATCGTTTATAACATTTTCTTCTTGATACAGTTTTAACAGATATGAAAACGCCTTGATCTTTCCCTTTTCCGCTGATTTAAGAAAATATTCCTCTGCACAGTCAACATCGTAATGTCCTGTTCTCTTGTCAAGATAACATTTCCCTATATTTAATAATATATTCCCTGTTTTATCAAACTTTTCCGCCCTCAAAAGCACATCAAAATATTTCCACAGCTCCTCATCACCCTTGATATCGGCAAGTAAAAGTATATATTCATAACATGCAGGGTTCTCATACAAAATCTTCTCATAATATTTTAAGGCCTTCTCTCTGTCTTTCTCTATGCCAATACCATATGCATATGCATATGAAAGATCATAAGCTGTTTCCTCAAAACCCTTCCCATATAATTCCTTAAAAATCTTTACAGCTGTTTTCTGATCACCTTCAATCATATCATCAGACCAACTTTTGCTGTCAATCTCGTTACGATAGTACAATGCACAAGCCACACAGTATTTTGCCCGGTCAGCTTCTTTTCCATGATTATTACTGAAATGCTGCCATAGGTCTTTAATGCTGTCGATTTTATCATCTGGAGCCAACCTCAGATGAGCAGGCATATACCCCTTTTCTGCCGATCTATAATATAGATCAAATGCCTTCTCTATGTCCTGTTCAACAAATATTCCAAATTCATATCCATATCCTGCCAAAAACATTGCTGGGGCAAATCTATTATTCACAGCTTCATTGAGGAGCCTAGCAATCTCCTCTTTAGCAGTCTTACCGTTAAAATAATATTTTAAAGCTAATTCTACCTTTGCAGCACTATTCCCTCTTTGTGCAGCATCACTAAGATATTTATCAGCCTCTGTCTCATCACGGAATTCTTCTGAATCACTGAATATGTGGGCAATCTCATATGATGCGTCTGCATCATTAAGTTTCTCTAAATGTTTCAACGCTAAAATATAATTTTGAGGAAAGCCAAAGATTCCCCTCCGATATAATCTGCCAAGTTCTAGGTCAGTAAGAGCTCTGTATGGAAGCTCATTTCCACCTATCGTTATTTGAAATACAAAATAATTTTTTTTAAGTTTCAACTTTATACGGCACTTTATGTTCCCATTTTCATCGGTATAAAATTCTCTTTTAACAAGTTTGCCTGTTGAAGGATCAACTATCATTGTATGTGATTCAGAAGAAGCGTCATACCATATTTCATCGTTCGTCTTGTCCTCAGAATATGCTTCATGATGAATCTGATGACCTTCAATTTCTCCATTATATACAGGAAAGAGTCGCTTATTAAATTTCACCTTATCATACCATAGCTCTCCTATATTAAGAAAAATGTCTCCCTTTTGCGGATAAAAATGTAAAACCACTAAGGTTTCTTTTGGATCTGGAAAAGCGATATAAAAAATCTGGAATTCCTCATTCTCTTTTTTTACTACAGAATTAACAATAGTCTCAAGTTCAAGATAAGATACTTTGTTTTTACTATCTATTGCCGGATACATTCTATATATAACAGTTTTACAATTTTCCTTTTTTCTAATTGAAAAAAATTTCCCCTCGATATCGTTAACAAGACCTCTTTCTTTTGCCCATCTAAGATTTCGGTAATAATCTCTGCATTTAATAATAGAACGCTCTTTAGCATAAACTTCATCTTGTAGCTTCTGTGCAGGTTCTGAATTAATATAGTCTTTATAAATATCCTCGCATACAACTTGGTTTTGCTTATCTAATAATTTTTTCATCAATGGCGAAACTTCTTTTTGAGGGGATTCCTCTTTGGAGAACATTTCCGCAAATTTTTCTTGAAAATGTTCATCGATATTTATGTTGGTCATATTCGTATAATCTCCATATAAATGTAGCATTGATTGATAAATCAAACATCATGTGCATGTCTAAATAATTTTTCCCCTGTATCCTTAAAATGTAGTATTACAACGTCTCTTTCATATATGATATTATATCGCAAAAAGAGAAAAGTGTCCACTTCTTTCGATGCTCTGCACATTCCTTTCTAAATAACGACGTATAATCCGCATCCAGGGCACAGTTTAACTTCTTTGCCAACCTTAAACTAACCTCTCACAAACTGTCTTCCGTTAGAGTACATGAGCGGGAGTTAAACACTTTGACAGGACCAAGTTCAAAACAACCCATTGAAGTTGTATTTTTTCAAATTTTTTTAAGTTGGTCCCTTGCTTTTACTCAAAAACAATGTTATAATCAGTTGAAAGCAAATTATTTGCTTTCGATTCTGCACACGTGCAGATTGATATGTTGTCTAAATCGCTTACGTTGGCGATTTAGTCGCACCTCTAACGAGGTGCGTGGATTGAAGAAAAACAAAAAGAGATACGCTCCTATAACTAGGGGCGTATCTTTTTACGTAAAATTATCTTCCTTTTTCCCTGCATCCTCAGCCTTTTTTGAACGCACGCTAACAAGCAATACAGTTACAAATACTTTGTATAACATATTATAACATAATATATGATACTTCATTACCATAACCCAAAGTCAGGTAAAGCATTCCCAAATATCCGTTTTACACCCTTATTCCGCTTCTTTCTTGCTATTTCAGCACAAAACAGCAACCACACCAATCCGGTCGTCTCGCATTTTTGGAAAATCATGTCCTATATACTAGATGCACATACTTCTCCCCGGAGTCGGAATACTTCAGGGGCAGGGATGTCAGCCGCCTGATGTGCGTCCTCGACCTGTATCCCATGTCATCATTCAGCTTAACGGCATCCGCACCGCCGGAAACAGCCATGACGGCCGCCATGTTCCTTAAGGAATTAAGGGTCATGCGCCTTACGCCTGCCATGGCGCAAGCCTTTGACAGCCTGCGCTGGATGTTGGACAAGTTAAGCGGTGCGTTCTTAACCGGCGAAGGGAAAAGCCACCCTTTCTGCCCCGAGCCAGCGACCGTCTCGCCCAGTATGCCCGATATGTCTTCCGGGACCGACACCGGCATGGTGAAACCCTCCGGCAGCAAGAACATCTTCCCATTCATATCGGTCACTATCTGGTCATTCCTAAGAGCCGCTATCTCCCCAGTCTTCAGCAGGCATTTTATGGCAAGGGCAACAGCACACAGCACCTGCCTGTCATTCTCCTTCAGGTATCCGAAGAGCCTGTCGAGCTCTGTAAGGTCCGGCATATCCTGCAGCCTAATTATGTCATCTTCAGGCCCTGCCTTTATCGTGAGCATCAGATTGGCGAAACTGTCAGGCACCAGCCTGTTCCCGCTCTCCTTCTCCTTCTCGCACCAGGAAAGGAATGCCGCGATGAACTTCCTCTTCTTGAGCGCAGTCGAATGCTTCATGCTTCCCCTGTCCACCCGTGACTCAAGATCCGACAGGTACCGCAGGAGCGTCCCTCTCCCGGCACATATAAGATCCTCTCCCGTCACTGCGAAGAAATCCGCATAGGTGTTCACCCTTGAGGATATTTCCCTGGAGTCCCTCATTCCCGAAAGATATTTCTTCATAAGCTCCACGGTCTCAGCCGGGTATATTTCCCTTAGGCATTCCGTCTTCATTCTCATCACCCTCCTGTCAGTATGTGACTATAACTGTGTGTATCATATGCTTTATCAACAAAATACAGTAGTACGGACATGTACCCCTGTATTAATGCATTCGGGCACGCCTGCTGTCCTGCCTCCCCGTTATATGCCCCGTTCCCCCTGAAGTTGGCGGGAAGAAGAAAAGGAAGAAGAACATAAAAGAATTCATAAGTTAAGCTGGTGGGGGCGGACCGGTATATAAAAAGTGCAGCAGTACCTATCCGTACTACTGCACGATGCAAGCACGCTCATGTCAGGCCTCGCCGCAGAACGCTATGGCCGCTACAGCAAGGAATATAAGGGCCGCGCCCGTCAGGACATCCGGTATGTGCTTTTTATCCATCTCCTCTCCGGAGCCGGTCAGTTCCTCTTTTGCAAAATCCTTCATGCGCCACATGCCTGCCAGGATGGAGCAGGCAGAAACCAGCATTATAAATGCCCTAAGCAGCCCGTTCTCTCCTGTCATATGGCTGATG
The DNA here is from genome assembly GCA_017557525.1 of Lachnospiraceae bacterium. Lineage (GTDB taxonomy): Bacteria > Bacillota > Clostridia > Lachnospirales > Lachnospiraceae > RUG11977. The sequence continues at coordinate 863 of JAFYYN010000126.1, read as the reverse complement.
AATGTTGCAAAGACCTGCATAATGCCTTCCTTCCTAACCAAACAAATCTTTTATCAGTATCTCAAACGCCTCAAAAAGCCCGCATCCGTTCATTGACTTGAAAATAACAACCATGAAGAACAGCTCCCAAAGATAAAGCCACGGCATTGCCACCATCGTCTTTTCCCCCAGATTAGCAAATGCACTGACCAGGGACAGAAGGACTCCTATCTTTACAAAACCCCAGAGAAAGAATCCTGCTATATGACACAGTATCCCTCCGTCTACATCAACAATCCAGGGTTTTGGAAGATGAAGGCTTTCACTGAAAGTCCACGCCATGCTCTCATGCGCAAGCACGTATGCCAGCCCTATCAGGATAACATAGATGATTATCGCAGACACCCACGATCTCTTCTCAAACTTCTTCCTTCTTGCCTCTGCAGCCGCCATCCTTCGTCTTTCCTGTTCGGCAGCGATCATCTGCTGCTTGCGTACGGCAGCGACGTACTCTCTCCTCTTCTTCTCGTTGTATTCCTCTGTAGCCTTTATCACGCCCTGCTGATACTCATAACCTATCTCGTGGGCATCCTGGGTTTTCTTCATATTCAGGGAAACCCCGCAGTAAGGACATACTATAACGTTACCCTCTTTTGCCTGGCCTAATCTCTCGGGATCGATCTGTCCCCCGCAGCTAGGGCAGAGAAAACTTTTTAATTCATAATTTGCCATGTTATCATTACCCTCCTCATATAATCAAGTACTTTTTGTTGAAAATTCAAGGTTTTTTAACCTTGTATATCTCAGAGAATGAGTCACGATCATGGATAATTCAATGTATCAAGTACAGAAATAGTGGTTTATGGGTATAAGAAATAGAACGT
>JAFYYN010000125.1 GCA_017557525.1 Lachnospiraceae bacterium | reverse complement strand
TTTTTGAAGAAATGTATTAAGAATTTATTAACAACAATAAAAGCCTTGAAGCACAAGGCTTCAAGGCTAATCTGATGCAATTTGGAATTTTGAAACCCCAGTAATTTCAAGGGTTTGAAGGCTTAATTTGACCACATTGGGATCAGGCCCCTTATTTGCATTAAGCCAAAAATCCACGGTTGGAACCAGCGGTCATGTCAGCTTCGTTCAACGTGCCCTTGCCATAGGTAAGACCGGCAACGATCTGCTGGGTGTTCTGCATAAGAGCCTCCGAAGTATCCTGTGCAGAGATCTCATGGAATGCCGAACCGAGTTTTGAAAGCACGCTCTCTGCGCTGTTTAAGCCCCTGTTTTCTCCGGATATCTCGCTTGAAACGAATATTACCTTTACATATTCATATATTCTAAGCAGATTTACAGAAATCGGATATTTGAAATCCAGTGATCTCATAAGCTCTGCAAGAAATTTCTGTGCTGATTTAAGTTCTGAGCGGAACTCCTCTGTTTTTCCGTTTTCCAGACATTCATATGCACACTTTATGTTTTCAAGCATGATATCATATGTGATCGCTACAAGTTGTGTCCTGTTCGCCTGGCTTACTCGTCTAGCAAAGTCTTTTTGTTTTTCTTTATCCATATTAAATCCCGACCTCCAAATCTTTACTTTTCCACCTGATCTGCCTTTATGTCACAAGACATCTTCCTACTACACATGTTAATATATCCTTGCAAGTGTAAGGTAGAAAGTCTTAACTTAATGATATCGTAACAATCACAGTGTCAAAAGTGATAACAGAAATTTCCCATTCAAAATATCACATCAGCCATTTAGCAGGCTCAAGATTGTCTGAGGTCTCTCGTTAGCCTGGGCAAGCATTGCGGTGCCGGCCTGCTGGAGAACATTCTGCTGGGTAAAGTTGGTCATTTCCTCAGCCATATCTGCATCCTGGATCCTGGACATAGCCTCGGTCATATTAAGGCTTGCTGTATCGAGATTTTCAATTGTATGCTCAAGTCTGTTCTGGTATGCACCAAGTTTTGCTCTTATTGAGGATACGAAGTTTACAGCATTGTCAAACAAAGAGATTGCTTTGTCAGCAAACTCATGAGTCATGACATTAGCATCCTGTATACCGAGTGTTTCGGGATCTATCCTGGGGATTTTGACTTCCATGGTCTGATCTTCATTTGCGCCAACCTGAAGATACATCGTACCTGCACTGAGCAGTGTACAGTTAACTTCCTGTGATGTTCCTCCGGTGGCTGTTGCAGTTGTGCTTCCATTTCCTCTAGCATCGGTAAATACTGTACCGGAGGTTCCGGGCTGTATACGATATTTCATCTCAAAGCCGTTACTGTCCTTAACAGATATTATGTTACCGTCTCCTGAAGTTGTGGCGGTCTTTTCATAATTGCTCTTATTTGTCGGATCTGTAGGATCAGCATAAACAAGCTCTGCTTTCGCATCCACACCCTTAGCAGTAACTGTATCAGTTGAAAGTCCTAAAACTCCTGCAAGGCTTGCATTATCGCACTGGATATCTATTTTCTGATCCGACCCATAGCCTCTTGTCATAAAGACTAGACTTCCCGAACCTACATTGGTTTTTGTATATCCGGCTGTTTCTTCGGGACCACCAACTGCAGGGCCTGTGCCAAAGAAAACATCTATTCCAAACTTATCACACTCATCTCTCAGTTTCGGGAAAATTGTATCTAATGTATCCCCTTTTGCTATCTCGATAGACATGCCGTTTACTGTGACCGTTCCGGCCTTTGCATCATCAATCGTACCAACTGATCCTGCTGTAACATTACCACAGTTAACAACAGCCTGTCTCGGATCCTGAGTTACTTTTAAGGTATAATCAGCAGGAGCAACCGAGTCCGATGAATAAATAAGCTCTACCTTAGAATTGTCTGTATAGGAATTATTATCCAGATTCCCGTCTAACAATGTTTTGGTATTAAATTCTGTGGTCTCGGAAATACGCTGAACTTCCTTCATCAGTTCATTGATTTCCTGCTGGATAGCTGCCCTGTCATCCTCATTATATGTATCATTTGCTGCCTGAACTGCCAGCTCCCTGCAACGCTGAAGGATGGATGTAACCTCATTTAAAGCTCCCTCTGCAGTCTGTATTACGGAAATACCGTCAGAACCATTCATTGACGCACGCTCCAGGCCGTCAATCTGAGTTCTCATTTTCCTGGAAATAGCCATACCTGCAGCGTCATCCGAGGCTCTGTTGATCTTATAGCCGGATGAAAGCTTCTCCATAGCCTTGTCCAAAGCATTTCCGGTTTTTCTCATATGTGCATTTGTCTGTAATGCTGAAATATTGTGATTTATTCTCATAGCTCCTCCTTTAGAACGCTGACAGGAACGCCTTGGCGACACTTAAGAGTGCCCCACGTCCTTCTTCTGTATGTGTTTCTTCCTTTTTCTCTGTGTCCTTTAATCTTGAAATGTACGAAATATATGCTTCATTCGTACGGGTTGCACCCGATATATTTATATTATCGGCATTTATCCCACTATCCTTTAGCAATTCCTTTAATTTTGCGGTTTTTTCTTCGGTTTCTCCGGATGCTACACCCTTTACGCTTATATTCCCTTTTGTTACTGAAGGCGCATCATATCTCGCATCCATGATCACCATACTTAAGTCTGCCTGCAGCTCGTATCCTTCCTTTGATATCTGGATGGATACCGTTCCTGCGTTCTCAGAATTTCTGATAAGAGTCAGATTGACCTGCTTAGGACTTTCATCCCCATCATCTATAGTGAGCCTGAAATGATCCTTACCTGCAAGCTTTTGAAGCATCTCTATTCTTTCAACCCTTGCGTTAAGCTCTGCTGCCGACTGGGCTGTTATAGCTGTCTTAAAAGCCTGACCGATAAGACTGTTTGCCATCCTGGTCTTTATGCCTAAAAGCTCGTCAAATCTCGAAGGCGAGTCAAATGCTGTACTTAATTCTTCAGCAGAAACATTTATTGCAGAATCCTGTGCACCGGGATTCCCTATCATATCCTCTGCTGCCTTTCTATTCTCAAAGCTGTCCTTTATGCCGAAGCTGTTAAGCATAACTGATGCTGGAGTGTTAGAAGTCATTGTCCTGACTATCTCTGCTGCTTTAACACTATTTGCACTGTCTGACAAGCTTTCTACCGCATTACTGTCAGCTATATTCTGTGCCGCACTTAACCCATCATTCAGGCCCTCGATAGTCATAGCCCCATAGTCCTTACCTGACAAAGCCCTGTCCCAGATATCTGCACTAGTTACAGAAAGACATTTTTCAACCAGGCTCATCTGGTAATTAAATGCCGCATCTATCTGCCCTGTTACAGAGTTTGTATAGTGTGATGACTTAATATCCGTATCATCATCCGCAACCATGTCAAGGCTTTGATTCATGCTCCTTGCCTCTGTCATCAGGTTTCTCATGGTAAGTTCCCTACCTGAGCCGAGCAGGCTGCCTACTGCAGAGCCGTCATTCTTTTCTATATTATATAACAGCCTGTATATGCCGATATATGCATTTCTCTCGTTTTCGGTTATGGCACCCGCACGCTCCATATTTTCCAGGAATTCACTGTATTTCTGTTCGAGCCTATCACCCTGTTCCTTTATAATGGAATCCACCTTTTCACTTAACTCGTCAATGTTCAGATCAAGAGGATTGATGCCGGAACGGATCATAGTCATTACAACCGAACCGGACATTTTTTCAACAAGCCCTGTAACCTTGGCATCATAGTATTTCATATTCTCGATGCTCTCTTTAGTTATCTCCATGCTGTTGTATCCGAGGATCCTTACTGCTCGCCTGTTTCCTTCGGTAAGCTCCAGTCCGTTCTCTGTAAGTAATGAGTCAACACTACCGGAAAAAGCTTTCTTTATGGAATCACCCAGGTCTCTCCTGACCTCAGTTGAAGACTCCTCATAGTAGGCTAATGCACTCTGCATTGAGGCAGGGTTCACACTGATGGAACCTGACGCTTCCTTCACGGAATTCTTTATCAGTACCTCTCCGGTCTCGCTGATCTCCGCAAGAGTTACGGTATGCCTAACGCTGAATGTTGCTTTATAAAAGTCCAATGGAGCGTTTGAAAGATTATTTAAACTCTCCTTAGTCCTTAATGCTAGTTCCGAAGCGTCATCTATGCCATAAATGTCAACACTTCCTGTTCTTTCTCCGTTAGACGAAATCTCAAGGCCTTCATCATCAAGGGCTATCTCATTATATAAATCCCTGAATATATCTTTCTGCAGCTCTCTTATACCTTCAGTAACTTTCATCAGGCTGTCGTTAAAGATATCAATGCCGTTTGACATAAGTCTCCTGCCGGCTTCGATGGTGAGGCTCACCCTTACCTCTTCCAGCCTGATCCTTGTATTTACTTCCCGGTCGCTCATTCCGACCGGTTCCGACAGTGCCCCGGCACCGACCATGCCTGCCCTAGCAATAGAAGCGTTGCCCACAGCTGCTTCCGTTCCGTGTGTGCCACCAGCTATATTCCTGTATCCACCTTCACCCTGTATCTTCTCTTCTGCTTTTACCAGCTCAGATATCGTAACCGTATCTTCATTTGCTCCATCCGCAAATGCCAGCCTTATAGCCGCGTTCTCTATAGTAGGGATATTATCAATTAACGCTGTAAGTTCTTTATCTATAGTATTTTCAGCCTCTTGGAGCCTCACACTCAGCACTCCGTCTCCGGCATTTCCGCCCTTCTGCATAGCACGGATGCTTGCATTGTAAACAAACTCCTCATCAAGACCATTTTTCTCTTTTAATCCGTCAAGTTCCGATTTATATAGGATGTTCTCAGCAGTTACGGGTATATCATGTTCAACCAGCCATCTGGCATTTGCAAGACCCTTTCCCGTATCCTCACCTGCTTCGTTTACTATCTCCAAAGCCTTTTCCTTTAAGCTGTCCCATGATGCCTCATCCAGCTTTGCAAGCCTCATCTCCCCACTGTGGCCTGCCTTATAGATATTGTCAATAGTAGGAGCCAGGTTATTCTTTATAAGATAGCTCTCTGCGGAATCGGTGAGTTCTGTATTAGAAATGCTGAAAGCCTGCTTTATCTCATCTATATTCTCCTCGGTCACAGGGATATCGGCTTCATAAAGCATTTTAGCTATAAGCTTTTCAGAACCGGTGTCAAGCTGTGAATATGCAGCCATCCTCTCTACTGTTTCCGCGTATTCCTGCTGCTTCTGAACGCTTTCTGTGAGCCTGACTTCCTTTAACTCTCGGTTTTCCTTAATCCTCTCTATAGCCTTTTCCAGCCGCTCTTTACTAAATTTTTCAAGGCTCATCCGCTCATCCTCAAGAGCCTTGTAGTCATCACCGGTCAGATTTTTAACAAGTTCCTTGTCGTTTTCCTTGGAACCTTCGAGGTTCCCGAGTATCTTCTCAGCAAAGCCCTGTGTCTCTATGCCTTTTGCTTCATTTAATGAATATGTGGCTGAGCCTTTAACCTTTTTGCTGTTCTCTAAAGCATTAAAAAAGCCGACTGCACCCGTGGTTTTTTCACCGGGTGCCGCCGCCTTATTCTTATCAGGATAAACGCCGTCAACTAAGGATAAATCATTATTTATCCCTGTACTTGAGTTATTCTGTATATTATTAACAAAATCATTTATACGCATGTTAATCTCCATTCCGCCGACGTACTTCCCTTTTTTAAGCATATGTACCGACATCACTAAACCCATAATGCCCTCATACTGCTTTATATATCTAGGGAACCTCCATGTACTTCCCCGTCGAAAGATTTTTGCTTCCATGCATAATACATTTCGGCAGAATCAGAGAAAAACTTTATACCTCTTCCAAAACCTTTTCAATTTCTTCGGGATTTGCCACCTTTAAGATTACAACAGGGCCATCCTCGGTAGGAAGTGTATACATATATTCAATGCTGGAAATATTGCCTTCAAGCTTGCAAAGCAGGTCGTGAAGGAATCCGATGCTGTCATTTGCCTTTACAGCAAGTACATCGGTGATGCTCACAGGGAAGCCTGCCTCACGCAGCTTTGCCTTTGCAAGATCAGGGTCTGAAACTATGAGCCTCAGCATGCCGTATTCGGTTGTGTCTGCTAACGACGCAGTCTGGATATTGATATTGCTGTCCTTAAGTACCTGGGTGATATCCTTCATGCGGCCTTCTTTATTTTCTACAAATACTGATAATTGTTTGAGTATCATTTGTTTTGCTCCTTTCTTCCAGTCTTCCCCTCAAGGGGAAGCCTTTCATGTCAACCATCATAATTTACGCTTGTCAATAACTCTCTTAGCCTTGCCTTCGCTTCTCTCCAAGGTCTTGGGCTCTACAAGCTTAACCTTTGGAGCAATAAGCAGTGCCTGCTGGAGTACATGTGTTATCTTCTTTGTAAGATTTTCAAGCTCCTTGATCTCGTCTGAGAAGAATTTCTCATCAACCTCAACCAGTACTTCCAATGTATCAAGGTTGTTTACACGGTCAACTATCATCAGATAGTTAGGGCTTACCTCACCCATTTCAAGAAGCGCTGCCTCAACCTGTGAAGGGAATACGTTTACGCCACGGATGATAAGCATATCGTCGGAACGGCCCACAAATCTGGAAAGTCTGGCAGTTGTACGTCCGCAGTCACATTTTCCGTGGCTGATGCTTGTAAGGTCCTTTGTCCTGTAACGGATAAGCGGTAATGCTTCCTTGGTAAGTGTTGTAAATACAAGCTCTCCAATCTCGCCGTCTCCGATAGGAGTAAGAGTATCAGCTGAAATGATCTCAGGCAGGAAATGATCCTCATTGATATGGAGTCCCTTATGGTATACACAGTCGCCTGCAACACCGGGTCCCATGATCTCACTCAAACCGTAAATATCATGCGCCTTGATATGAAGGCGGGACTCTATCTGGTTTCTCATTTCCTCTGTCCAGGGCTCTGCGCCACAGACTGCTGACTTTAACTGAAGCTCGTCCAATATGCCCTGCTCCTCAATTGATTCGGTCAGGTACATTAGATATGAAGGTGTACACATGATGGAAGTAACTCCAAGGTCCTTCATCATGGTAAGCTGCTTCTTTGTATTTCCTGTTGAAAGCGGAACTACTGTAGCTCCCACATTCTCAACACCGTAATGTGCTCCGAGGCCGCCGGTAAACAGTCCGTATCCGTAAGAAACCTGTACGGTATCATTCTTTCCTACGCCTGCCATGGCAAGTACTCTTGATACACACTCGGACCAAATCTCGATATCACGTCTGGTATAGCCTACAACCGTTGCTTTTCCTGTAGTGCCTGATGACGCGTGTATTCTTACTACCTCAGATCTGGGGACAGCAAACAATCCGCAGGGATACGTGTTTCTTAAGTCATCCTTTGTGGTAAAAGGAAGCTTTGTGATGTCTTCGATGCCTCTGATGTCGCCGGGTTCAAGACCGGCAGCCTGCATCTTCTTACGATAGTACTCTACGTTGTGGTAAACATAATTTACCTGCTTTACGAGCCTGGTGCTCTGGAGATGTTCCATCTCGTCACGGCTCATACATTCCTTTGCTTCATTCCAGATCATGGGTGTTTTTTCCTTTCTGTCTTTTTTCAACTAAAATCCATTTAATTTGCCATATTCTTCTATCCACGGCAAAAATAATCAACTCCGTCTCCGTAATGCAGGAGGCGGAGTTATCATAAAAATTTTACAATATATCAAAAGTGATGTCAAACTATTTTTTTGATATTATAACGTTATATAACACATATGCCTATTTTCTATTTCTTGAGTTTAAAAATCAATCAGAGAACCGTCCCTGTGATTGAAATCACATAGCATATCCTACTTCGAATGCCTGCTTATTGATATCAATTGTTTTGGGAGGTACTGTATTTTCAATAACTTCAAGCCAATCCTCTTTCTTGAAATCCATATGCTTTGCAGCCATACCAAGTACTATGATGTTGAATGTCCTTGCATTTCCAAGCTTAAGTGCCTCTGCCATGGCATCAACTTTAAGTACCTTATATTTCTTCTCAAGGTCCTCGATGATGCCCTCGGGATATTTTGCTGCGCCTATAACTACAGGCATGGGGTCTATCCTCTGGTCATTAACTACGAGTACGCCGTCCTTCTTTAAGAAGTGAGCATATCTTAATGCCTCAAGCCTCTCAAATGCGATAAGGACATCTGCCTGGCTTTCCTCAACTATGGGCTCGTTTACCTTCTCGCCGTAGCGTACAAATGTAACAACGCTGCCGCCACGCTGAGCCATACCGTGTACTTCGGAAAGCTTTACGTCATATCCTGCCTTTATGGTTATACCGCCAAGTATTCGGCTGGTAAGGAGTGTTCCCTGTCCACCTACACCGACTATCATTATATTCTTTGTTTCCATGATTATCTCCCCCTTACCTTACAATTGCCCCAAATTTACACTGGCCTTCGCAGAGTCCGCAGCCGTTACACATAGTGGCATTTATCGAAACAGTGCCGTCATCTGCCTTTGTGATAGCAGGACATGCAGGCTTCATGCACATATAGCAGCGCTTACACTTATCCGTATCGATATGGAATGCAGGCTTGGGCTTGTTTGATTTAAGAAGAGCACAGGGTGCCTGAACGATGATAACCGAAACTGCGTCCTTCGCAACCTCTTCTTTGATAGCCTTTTCAAGCTCCTTAGTATCAAATGCGTTAACAATCCTTGTATTCTCAATACCAATACCATCATGGCAGAGCTTATAAAGATCGATAGCGGGTACTATCTCGCCTCTTAAGGTCTTGCCGGTTGCGGCATGGTCCTGATGACCTGTCATACCGGTAGTCGAATTATCAAGGATAAGCACTGTGCCGGTACCCTGGTTATAGAACATGTTCATCAGGGAATTAACGCCTGTATGCATAAAGGTCGAATCACCTATAACTGCAACCCAGTCCTTGATATAATCCTTACCCTTGGCCTTCTCCATACCATGGAGAGTTGAAATTGATGAACCCATGCAGACTGTAGTCTCAACTACGCTTAAAGGTGCTACTGCACCAAGTGTGTAGCATCCGATATCTCCTGCTGCATGTATCTTTAATTTATTTAATGTATAGAAAGTGCTCCTATGAGGGCATCCCGGGCAAAGGATGGGAGGTCTTACCGGAACATTAGCCGGTGCCTCGATTGAAAGCTCCTGTCCTAAGATAGCCTTCTTTAACATATTTGTACTGTACTCGCCCTGGATGGTAAGTATTTCCTTACCTGTACACTCTATGCCCCAGGACTTAACCTGCTCTTCGATGATGGGGTCAAGCTCCTCAACGATATAGAGCTTATCTACCTTCTTTGAGAAATCTATGATCATCTGCTTAGGCAGAGGATTTACACAGCCAAGCTTAAGCACTGATGCGTTTGGAAGTGCTTCCTTTACATACTGATAAGGGATACCTGAAGTGATGACACCAATCTTTGTATCATTCATTTCCAGCTTGTTGATGGGGAACTCTGCTCCATCAATAGCCATCTGCTTTTCCCTTGCCTCAACAACAGGGTGACGCTTAATGGCATTACCGGGCATCATAACATTCTTAGCCACATTCTTGGTATAAGGAATATCGATAGGCTCACACCTGTCCTCAAGCTCCACAAGCCCCTGTGAATGCGCAATACGTGTTGTAGTCCTGAACATTACGGGCGTATCGTATTTCTCACTTAAATCATAAGCGTACTTTATAAATTCCTTTGCTTCTGCACTGTCAGAGGGCTCTATTACCGGAATATGTGCTGCACGCGCAACTGCACGTGAATCCTGCTCATTCTGTGAGCTGTACATTCCGGGGTCATCTGCTGCTACGAGTACAAGACCGCCCGATACACCGATGTAGCTTACTGTATACAGAGGGTCCGCTGCAACGTTTACTCCAACATGCTTCATGGAAACGAGCGATCTCACACCTGCCATTGATGCTCCGATAGCCACTTCCATAGCCACCTTCTCATTGGGTGACCACTCGCAGTAAATCTCTTCATACTTAACGATATTTTCACTTATTTCGGTACTGGGTGTTCCGGGATAAGCGGCAGAAACCTTTACGCCTGCCTCATAAGCACCACGTGCTATTGCTTCGTTACCCAGCATCAGTTTTTTCTCAGACATTAACCCTTCCTCCTTAAAAATTTCCTAAAGAAATATTATATCATCCTAAAAAATTTAGTCAAGGAAAAAATAACTTGCTTTTCCCTTAAAAGCATGCTATATTTGTATTGGTTTTTAATGGAACTGCGGAAAGGAGGAACAACGGCCAACGCAGCAAAATACGCGATCGTTTCACTTTTAAGCCGGCACCCGGATAGCACAGTATGGCTGGCAACGCACAAAACATTACACGTGGAGCGCATCATCAAAGGGATCCGAAAGACATCGACTTTTCACGATCGTCTTGTAAAGGAAGCCCATCTGTTAAAAAATCTCAACAACCCGCATATCCCCAAAATCTATGATTTAGAGGAAGACGATGAGTATACTTATATCATCGAGGAATATATAGCGGGCGAGTCTTTAAAAAGTCTTTGTAACAGGAGACTTTTGTCAGAGAAAGAAATAATTCATTTCATTTTCCTGATCAGTTCAATCATCGACTATCTTCACACACTTCCCGGAAATGGATTGCTCTATCTTGATATTAAGCCTGAAAACGTACTTATATCGGGAGACAACTGTTATCTTGTTGATTTTGGAAGTGCACAGAATGAAGATGACGAGGCAGGTTTTATTTTTGGTACACGTTCCTATGCACCGCCGGAACAGATAAACGGTGAAAAACTGTCCAAGAAAGCCGATATTTACGCTTTGGGCATGTTACTTAAATTTATGCTTTCCCACGGGAGTGTTACCAGAAAAAAAGAGGCACAGCTACAGGCTGTTGTACGGAAATGCACGGGCAGAACCGTCTGGAGCCGTTTTAGCAGTGTCAGAGCATTGATGACAAAAATCAAAGAGATCGATAAAGGATCAAGCAGTTTTGTTAAGAAACCACTGAAGATAGCATTTGCGGGAGCCGCACCAAATACCGGCGTAACATATATAGCCCTCACTTTTGCAGCATACCTGAAGAGCCTGGGGCGAAAATGTGTTTATGCCGAGATGAACAATTCAGAGGCATGGTACAGTATATCACCACGCATAAACGAGCTTCGAGCATTGGCCGGGCTTGAGGTATTGAGCAGAAAATTCTGTGAAAACCGTGATATTACCGACGCCGATATCATCTCTGATTACGGGAGGCTGAGCGAAGCTATGCCTGAAAGCTTCTATGACGCGGATATAAGCTGCATACTTATCGGAAACAGGATATGGGAAACGGATGAGATCAAACAAACAAGGGCATTGTCGAAAAAATGTAATAAACGCCTGTTTCTTGTAAACCTGACCGGGACAGTTGACAGAGATATCGCAGAAATGCTTAATACAGAAGCCTTTATGGCCATACCTTACATAAATAATCCCGATGAGATCTTTAAAGACGCAGAACTAAAAACAGTCTTTCAGGAGCTCGCATTAAAAACCGGAGTCATGATATGATCTTTAAATCAAAAAGTAATTCCCCAAAAAGCTATCTTAACGGCAGACGCATAGGTGTACTTGGGCTATCGCCACGGTGCGGGACAACGCACATTGCGGTTGCCATAAGCAATTACCTAAGTGAAGCCGAGAAAAAAAGAGTCACCCTTTTTGAAAGAAACCGTAATGACGATATACAAAAGCTGACCGCTAAGCTTGGCGCAAAGGATACAGGCCCCTTTACGTATCACAGGGTAACCTATGTACCTTCACCTGTATACTCTTCCGAAACAATCCCGGACATAGAAGCAGACTGCATGGTATTTGACCTTGGCAGTGACTTTAGATCCGGCATGCGACATCTCCTGCTCTGCGACATCAAGATCATCGTGGGCACGGATGCGGTATGGCGCGAGGAAGAATATGAAAAGCTTACTGCTTTTACTTCTAATTATGGTACTCTTTCAAGCTGGAGACTATTTATAAACTTAGGCGACACAAAAAGATTAAAGGAAAAGGACAGATACGGCATGACCGTCTGCTGCTTTCCCTATGAACCTGACCCGGTCTACCCGGGCAAAGACACTGAAAATTTCTTAAAGGAGGCGATATATGGGTAGACGGAACTAAATTTACATCAAAACAACAACACAGAATCATTTTTTCGTAAAAAAGTTATACAATTTCAAAATAAGCATTTATAATCATCCCTTCTATGCTTACGCTACATTGCAGGAAGTTATAAATGCACCGGAATATATCACAAATATTTTACGTACTCTCGCAAAAAGACGTAAATATTTTCACACATTGATAACAAAATGCGGACAGCCGGTACAATAAAAGCACCGGTACCTGCCCGCATTTTTATATGGACAGATTTTCGGGTTTGTGCTATATTATATGGGATAACTTACATAAGAAGGGATCACATGATATGTATTATTTCATTGTTAACCCCGGCTCCCAGACAGGAAAGGCAAAAACCCTCTGGGCAGACCTTGAAAAGAGGTTGAAAAGCTCTGATATAGATTATAAGGTTTATTTTACCGCTAAGAAAAATGACGCCGAGAGATTCGCGCGCACCATCTGCGAGGAGCATCCGGAGATGAAGCGCATTGTCATTGCCGGAGGTGACGGCACGGCAAACGAAGCGATAAACGGACTGATGGATTACGAAAATTTCATCCTTGGTTATATACCCATGGGCTCAAGCAATGACCTGGCCCGGGGCTTAGGCATACCGCAGGAACCGTTTGAGGTCATAGAAAATACCATCCACCCCAGGCGTTTCATCAGAGTCGATCATGGCCTGGTCATTTCTGCAGACGGTAGTATTGTCAGGAAATTCGGAGTCAGTTCCGGCATGGGTTATGATGCTGATATATGTAAAAAGGCCCTGCATTCAAAATTAAAGAAGCTCCTAAACAATATCGGCCTCGGTAAACTCGTTTATTATATGATAGGTCTGGCTCTCATCTTTACAAACAAACCCGCCAAAGCAGTCATAACCATAGATGGCAAGCGAAAGATCCGCTGTGATAAGCTGATATTTGCCGCAAACATGAATACAAAATACGAGGGCGGCGGTATGCCCATGGGTCCTGCCGCAAACCCGTTTGACGGCAAGATCACCGTATGTATAGTACATGATATTTCAAGGCTTACTCACCTGAGGCTCATGCCCTCAGTTATAAAGGGAAATCATATAAAGCATAAGAATATAGAGCAGATAACCGCTAAAACTATAGAAATACAGACTGACAGACCCATGACCATTCATACCGATGGTGAGATTGCAGGCGAAAGCGATCATGTAACCTTCTCCTGCTTCCCCGAGAAAGTAAGGATGATCATCTAGAAAGAAGTAAAGTTTGAAAACAAACTTCCATCGGTGACATAAGCAGGCACGTCACCGATGTGTAAGCATGCCTGCGGCATGATACGAGAGATGGCATATAAAAAATCAACAAGCTACAATAGTAGCAGCAAACCCAAATTCAAGATAGTAGTCAATGCCCCGGTAGTACTTGCATTTTCAGCCATATGCGTACTGGCGTTAGTCCTTGACAAGCTGACAGCGCGCCAATCAACAGCACTGCTGTTTTCCGTATATAGGACCGGAGCATCCATGGCAAGCCCCTTTACCTATATCAGGTTCTTTGGACATGTTTTCGGACATCTAGATGTCTCACATCTGACCGGAAACCTGATGATGATCCTTATACTTGGACCAATGCTTGAAGACCGTTATGGTGGCAAGACTCTTTCCATAGTGATCGCAATTACGGCTTTCATTACCGGTCTGGCCAGCTTCCTCCTTTTCCCGAATCAGGCTCTCATGGGCGCAAGCGGAGTTGTATTTGCTTTTATACTGCTCGCATCATTTACCAGTTTTAAGGACAGAGAAATACCTCTCACCTTTATACTTGTAGCAATAATGTATATCGGACAGCAGGTATACCAGGGAATATTCGTTACAGACAACGTTTCCCAGTTCACTCATATCCTGGGAGGCATCATAGGTTCAGTACTTGGGTATAATCTTAACAAGAAATAACAGCAAACCGGCAGACGCTCACAGCTCTGCCGGTTTTTGAATGTTACATGATTATTTATCCCTCTTTAAGCCTTTTCCTATTCTGACCATAAGTTATAAATCTTTTAAGACGTTCCGGAGTCGATTTCGGGCAATCCTCATCATAGACTATAGGCCTTTGCGCAGCCTGTTTTATCATTATGACCTGCTCGGGTGTAGGTTTCATTTCAGGTGTAAGAACAAACCATTTGTTTTCGTATTTAATTTTTTATGATTTTAATATCCAAACTTCCCTGCCAAGGACTCATCGTCCTCTATCCAGTCCTGAACCTTAATCTCACGGTATTCGTCTATGGTGTCACGGATGTATACCTTCTCAATACCAGAGTTGATGATCTGCCTCTTGCACATTGAGCAGCTGTTGGAATTTGCTACATACTCTCCGGTCTTTACGTCTTTGCCACAGAGGAACATTGATGCTCCTATCATGTCCTGACGGGATGCACTGATTATTGCGTTTGCCTCGGCATGTACGCTGCGGCATAACTCATAGCGCTCGCCTCTCGGGATATTCAGCTCCTCACGGATACAACGTCCTAGATCTGAGCAGTTCTTTCTGCCTCTCGGCGCTCCGACATAACCGGTAGATATTACTTCATCGTTTTTTACTATAACTGCTCCGTATGCTTTTCGAAGGCATGTGCCTCTTTTAGATACTACCTCTGCTAAATCCAGGTAGTAGTTTATTTTGTCTCGTCTTTCCATTTTGTTTGTCTCCTCTGTTAACACCTCACCAGTCTGCTTCGCAGACAGCTTCCTTTCAAGAGGAAGCCTTTGTCAAATACTCTCCACAGCTGCTTTCTCTGCTGCAAGGCCCTTAAGGTATACTTCCTCAAACTTATCAAAGCCTGCTACCAGCTTTGCATCGGGAGCAATGGTCTCGCCCTTCTGACCTGCGAATACCTTATTGTTAAGGTAGTCCTGAAGTGACTCATCTGCGCTCTTTTTTACCATGTATGCAGCCAGAATCGCCATACCCCATGCGCCGCCCTCGCCTGCAGTTTCCATAACAGATACTGAAGAATTAAGTGCTGCTGCCAGTATGCCCTGAGCTACGCCCTTTGTCTTAAAGATACCGCCATGTCCATAGAGGGTATCTACCTTAACTCCTTCATCCTTTATCATAACATCACAGCCTGTCTTAAGGGTTGCAAATGCTGAATAGATGTGTGTTCTCATAAAGTTTGCGAGGTTAAACTTTGCATCGGGAGTCCTTACAAACATAGGACGTCCTGCATCAAGCCCGGTTACACCCTCACCTGAGAGATAATTATAGGAAATAAGCCCGCCACAGTCAGCATCACCCTCAAGCGCTTTGTTAAAGAGCGTTACATAGAGCTTACCCTTATCAACTGTGCCACCGTTAGCTTCAATAGCCTCTGCAAGGAGATTCACCCATGCATTTATATCCGAAGTGCAGTTATTACAGTGTACCATACCTACAGCGCTTCCGTCAGGAGTGGTTACGATATCTATTATAGGATAAACCTTTGAAAGATCCTTCTCTAAAACTACCATTGCAAAAATAGATGTACCTGCTGATACGTTACCGGTACGCTGTGCAACGCTGTTTGTTGCTACCATGCCTGTACCTGCATCACCTTCGGGAGGACAGAGCGGTATGCCTGCTTCAAGCTCGCCGCTTTCATCAAGCAACTTTGCACCTTCTGCGGTAAGCTCTCCTGCTGCCTCGCCGGCGTTAAGTACCTTGGGCAGTATATCACGCAGTTTCCAGGATAAGCCCTTGTCTGCGATAAGCTTGTCAAACTTTTCAACCATACCCTGATTATAGTCACACTTAGCTGTATCGATGGGGAACATGCCGGATGCCTCGCCAACGCCTGCAACACGTTTTCCTGTAAGCATATAGTGGATATATACTGCGAGCGTGCTCAAGAAATCAATCTTTCCGATATGTTCCTCGTTATTTAAGATTGCCTGATAAAGATGTGCTATACTCCATCTCTGAGGGATATTGAAATTAAGCTCTTTGGTAAGCTTCTCTGCTGCCTCGCCTGTAATGGTATTTCTCCAGGTCCTAAAAGGAACCATAAGGTTTCCTTCCTTGTCAAATACCATATAGCCGTGCATCATAGCTGAAAAACCGATGCTTGCGAATCTCTTTATGCCAATGCCATATTTTTCTTTAACATCTTTTTTAAGGTTGCTGTAGCAATCCTTAAGACCTGTCCAGATGTCATCAAGTGAGTAGGTCCAGACACCATTTTCAAATCTGTTTTCCCACTCATGTCCGCCTTCTGCTATCGGCTTATGGTTTTCATCTATTAAAACCGCCTTGATCCTGGTTGATCCAAATTCAATACCTAATACGCTTTTTCCGCTCTCAATACATGTTTTTGCATCCATTTTTATGTTCCTCCGAATTATATTTTATACTTGTCTAAAAACACCTCATCAATTACTTTCATAATACTCCATTCCACTTCGTGGAACGGAGCCATGTCGTAGGAGTTCTTCCCATTTTGCTTCGCAAAACGGGCCCCTTCCTGCGACGAACCCCAGGGGGAAGCCATTGATTCTGTTATCATATCATGGTGTAAACGAAGATCTGATATTCTCAAACTCGCCGCCCTCTATAGTTCCGTCGGGCAGGCGTTTAAAGTTACTCATAAATCTCCATGCATTCTCGCAGGTATGCTCTCTGCACTCATGACCCTGACCGGAGATACTGCCAAGTGCGTTATAACACTTGCCCTCTCCGTTTTTAAAGAGCTCTATAGTAAGTGTTGCCTGCCTTGCCTCATCAAAGCTCTTTACGGTTTCGTCACCGTTTATACCCCAGATCTTGTTTTCCCAGTTATCTTTATTCTCAAGCTTTACATCATATTTTCTGGTAATACCTGATGCCAATTTTGACGATATACCGGATTTCATAATATCTGCTATACCCTCTGCTGCTGTTGTTTCAGGGTTTTCACAAGGCACTGCCGCACCGTTAAGTTCTAAAATATATTTTATCCTGTCTAAGCACTTCTGCGCCTGGAATGGAAGCTCAGGTAAGGGAGTAATCTCTCCGCCCGCATAGAAACAGGGAACCGGAACCGTGCTGTTAAACTCATATGGTGAGGGCTGACCGAATACATTTACGCCCACCTCAAAGGTTGCATCCATAGGAGCTGCCGCAGCAAGATATGAAGGATGCTCTGCTATGAAATCCCAGCTCTTGCAGCCACCCATTGAGAAGCCGCTGCAATAAATCCTTGTGGTATCTATATTGTATTTCTTTTTAAGTCTCTCAATCAGGTCAGTCATCTCGGTAGCGGTGCTATTAAGATGGTGCTCTATGGCAACCAGCAGGAAATTATGCCTGTGAGCTATATTTGCCCAGCCCGAGATATACGAGATGTAGAATGCGCTGTCTCCGCCTCCGTGGAATGCTAAAAGCAGAGGTGCCGGACCTTTGTCAAATATTCCCTTGTTATAGAATGCAAAGTAGCCTACCCTGTGCTCTTCAGTACCCTTATCATCCCCGGCGTTATCTTTTGAAGTCTTAAGCGTCTCACTTCCGGGCTCTATCACCATGCCCTCAGCCTCTAAATCAGGATCCAGCTCAAGCTGTCCAAGCATACGTCTGAATTTTCTGGAGAATGCGTAGAAATCAGTTCTTACATCAGACTCGTCCTTTATGAGCAGATACTTTACCTTTTCCTTTAATACCGCATTTATCTCATCACTGTTTCCTACGGAAATTACAGGGATATCATCTGCATCCACATCCGGGATAACCGATAATTTTTCAAGGATACAGGTTACAGCTGCGCTGTCCGCATCTTTAAACCATAAGCCCTGTCCTTTGAAATGCTTAAGATAGTTTTTAGCTATAAAGTCTGCGGACTCACCGTATCCAAAAAGGTTAGTCCTGAACAGTGCCCCTCTGATATGGTACTCCTCCAGCTTATGAGTAAAGCGGTTCCAGCACTTGGCTACTCCGTCCTCATAATACTGATTGATCCTTGAGTTCTCAAGTATCTCATCAAATATCTTTGGATCGGCATCCTTCCAGCCGTTTGCTGACGTCGGATATATAAAGACAACGCTTGTGGCAAAGTCCTTTGCCAAAGACTCAAAGCCCTTCTCTTCGGCGAAGCTCACTGCCTCTTCAAAGCTGTACTTCTTTTCAGAAAAAACAAGCAGATAAGGTGCCACAAAGCCATAGTTTAAAAGCTTATCATCCTTATCGTTCTCCGGTACATAACATAAAGCGCTAAATCTCTCAAATGTGTGTTCCCAGCAGGCTCCACCTGCCACCCCGGTCACTTTCGGCATTTCGTTCATATTTTTACCCCCAAATACTTGAAACCCGTCTCCAAGAGTTTCCTAATACTCTATTATTTTAATATATGACCGGCAGATATACAAGAAATTTTTTAACTTTTTTTGGTCATACATTGCTTTTATACTAAGTAATCCCCCACAATTAGCCTCGAGGACAATTGTGAGGGATTATGTATTTATTTAACCGATAAATCAGAGTCCTTGACAGTAAGAGCAATACTTCCACCGTCTTTCAGTTTCCCAAATAGTAACTCGTCGACAAACAAGGGCTTCACTTCATTTCTGATGATGCGGTCTATCTCTCTGGCACCGAATTCCTGACTTACGCCTTTGCTCTTTATATATGCTTTTGCGGCATCGTCAACAGTAAGAGTAACATTTTTCTTTTGGAGCATGTTTATAAGCTCTCCAAGCTTTTTGTTGATGATGTTATTGGCCATCTCATCATCCATGCTCCTAAAAACAACTATCCTGTTTAACCTGTTTCTAAACTCGGGCTGGAAGATTTTCTTTACTTCTTCGGTGATAATGCTTTCATTCAGGCTCTCTGAGGTAAAGCCAATGCTGGTTTTGCCAAGCCTGTTAGCTCCTGCATTTGATGTCATGATTACCACTACATTTCTGAAATCTGCTTTTCTTCCCTGATTATCTGTAAGTGTTGCATAGTCCATTACCTGCAAAAGCACATTGTAGATATCGGCATGAGCCTTTTCTATTTCGTCAAGCAGCAGGACAGAGGATGGATTTTTCCTGATAGCTTCTGTCAGCTGTCCACCCTCCTCGTAGCCGACATATCCGGCAGGAGAGCCTATGAGCTTAGCTATTGCGTGCTTTTCCTCATATTCACTCATGTCAAATCTTACAAGCTTTACTCCGAGTTCCTCAGCTAAAGTCCTTGCAACCTCGGTCTTTCCAACACCTGTTGGTCCGACAAAAAGCAGGCTTGCCAATGGCTTTCCGTCTTCTAAGAGTCCGGCCTTTGAAAACTTGATTGCATTTACAACCTGATCTATCGCCTCGTCCTGCCCGAACACCTTGGATTTCATACGCTGTTCTAAGGTTGCAAGACCCTCGAGGTCATCGGTTTCTACGGTTTCTATAGGCACACGGCAGATTTTGGTCAGAACGGTATTTATGACATCTTTATCAACTGTACGCTGGAAGTCTTCGAGGTGACCTTTTTTATTTATTGCCGGGTTAACAGCCGATTTATCATCTGATATAATGGCATTTTTTTCAGTTCCCGTTTTAGAAACATTTGATTTAGGTAACAGGTGCAATTTACGATACGCTCCTGCCTCATCAATAAGATCAATCGCCTTGTCCGGCAGGAATCTCTCGTTGATATGCTTTGCACTCATTTCCACAGCATATTCAAGTACGCCGTCAGCATATATCACATCATGGAATTCCTCATATTTGGGCTTTAAACCTTTAAGTATCTTTACCGTTTCTTCATAACTTGGTTCCTTTATTTCAATATTTTGGAAACGGCGGACCATGCTCTTGTTTTTCTCAAAATGCTTTTTATATTCATCAAAGGTAGTCGCTCCGATAAAACGGATATGTCCGCCGGAAAGATAGCTTTTAAGCATATTTGCAGCATCAAACGAGCCTTCACCTACCGCTCCCGCACCAAGTATATTGTGAATCTCATCAAGGTAAACTATGGGCTTTTCCTGTTTTTCTATTTCACCTAATACAGATTTAAATCTCTTTTCAAAATCGCCTCTGTACTGTGTGCCGGCTATCATGCCTGCCATATCAAGCATGTAGACTTTTGCGCCCTTTAACGGCTCGGGAACCCTTCCCTCGTTTATCATCTTTACAAGGCCATAAGTAATCGCGGTTTTCCCTACACCGGGTTCACCGATATGCAAAGGATTATTCTTATCCTTCCTGCAGAGTATCTGGATGGTACGCTCTAATTCCTCTTCCCTGCCTATCAGCGGATTAGCCTCATCAGCGGTATCATTCATACACGGAGCATAAAGCTGCCAGTCGGATTTGCCGGGTTTCCCGGATTTTTGAGATGCCTTTTTATTTCCTGCCTGCGGAGTGATAATAAGCTTGTCTTTTCCGGTAGTTGCATTTTTCCCACCGGATACAATATCTCCGCTTAAATCCCCGATAGCTGTTGCGTTATCTTCATCCTCATCAAAATCATCATACTCAAATTCGTCCTCATCCTCAGAGTCATCGTTTTCTTCGTCTTCGTCATAGTCTTCTTCCAGATCCATGTATGTCCTAAAGAAATCTGCTTCCTCAACGCCCTGTTCTAGAATATAATATGATGCATAGCACATTTTAAACTGGAATATGGCCCGCAAAACATGGCGCAGCAGCACCTCTTCATTGCCGCTTGATTCTGCGCTCTGCGAAGCGTATGATATCAACTGGTTTGCGGCTACCGAAAATGATGCCTTAACTTTGCCGTCTTTTTCTATATATTTATCTAGATAATCTGTAAGATTTTTCTTTAGTACTTCTATATCTCCGCCACATTCCTCAAAGCTTTCGCAAAAAAGAGGATCGTCACAGATACAATAAAGAATAGTTTCAGGAGTTACATAAGAATACTTCTGTTCTATGCTGAAATCGACCGCCTTTTGAAGAATAGTCAGTACTTCTGCTGATACATTCATTATGCTTCCTCCAACCTCATCCTAAATGGAAAACCCTCTGCTTTTGCCCTGGCCATAGCCTCGTTTACCTTAGTTGCAGCTATATCATAAGGATATGCTCCGACCACAGCACTGCCGCTCTTATGCACAAGCATCATAAGCCTGTTTGCCTCTGCCGGTTCCTTGTGAAAAATATCCTCAAGTATCTCAACCACAAATTCCATGGTGGTAAAATCGTCATTAAGCATCACCACGTTATACTGTGGAGGTTCTTTTAACCCTATATCTGTACGTTCCTTTACTTCGCCTTTAACTGACATTCCGGTCTCCTGTTCTATGCTTGATGGATCTTAATTCTTACTATGCAATACTATTCAGATTCTTATCTTTTACAGCCTAAGTTTATCATTATTACCCATCTTAGTCAAACTTATTTTATCTGTTCTTATCAGCAGTAAAAAGAGTAATTTTAAAAATTATTCTTGCATTTTCTCAGAAAAGATAATAAAATCACATAGGTTTGCGTTTGAAAGGATATAAGGGACATGACTTGGATACTGCTGGTTCTCGCATACGGCCTTATTAAGGGCATGCGAGAGGTTTTAAAGAAAAAAGCACTTGAGAAAAACACCACTTTGGAGGTGCTCTTTCTGTATACCCTTTTATCCTTTATCTTCGTTTTGCCCGAAATGCGTGGAGCTTTCCATGAAGAGTTCTCCACTCTTATCGTGGTTGCTCTGAAATCACTTGCCATATTCCTTGCCTGGATATTCAGTTTCAACTCCATACGTTTTATACCGATAAGCCTATATGGAATACTGGACCTTTCAAGAGTGCTTTTCGCTACCCTGTTTGGTGTACTAGTCATGAAGGAAACCTTGGGCACCGGCCAGCTGCTGGGTCTCTTTCTGGTTGCCTTAGGACTGCTTCTCTTAAAAGCCGAGCCACACAAAAAGATAGAAAAAAAGGATGACAAGAACATTCCTGCCATCCATGTATTTCTGTTGTTTTTATCCTGTATGCTGAACTCTGTCTCAGGTATCCTCGACAAAGTCCTTATGACCTATACCCCGATATCCGATGGTCATCTCCAGTTCTGGTACATGCTGTTTCTGGTAATCTACTACAGTTTGTATGTGATCGCTACGCTTATCATTAATCACAAAAGATCTGTTAAAGTTATGTCATCTGACATTTCCAACTCTGTCAAAACCGTTCCGAATCAGGGTAAAATAGAACCGGCTAAATCTTCATCAGCCTTCAACCTCAAGACCGCAATTAAGAACCCTTGGATCTGGTTGCTTGCCATTCTTTTTGTAATCGCAGACAGATGCCTGTTTATAGCAAATGCTGACCCAGACAGTAAAGTCACCATAATGACTTTAATCAAGCAGTCATGCTGTTTTGTAACTATCTTGGCAGGCAAGTTCATCTTCCACGAGAAGAAAATACTTCACAAGTTCCTTTGCGCATGTGTTATCGTCGCCGGAATCATCGTATCTGTTGTACTAAAGTAATCATCATTCCGGTTGAACCGTCTTTTCTACTTTTGCCCATCCTTTAGGATCTTTTGTTATAGTTATTACCGGGTCTTTACTATATGAACCCTTTAGCTGAGTTTCCATAAAATCGGGCATAAATTTTTCAGCAGTAACAATAAAATTACTTTGAGCACTCATTTTTTCCCCGTTCTGTCTTACCTCAACTCCAGATTCTGTCATAGTAATTATAATATCTCCGTTATCAAGTTCATTGATTCCAGTTACGAAATAGGTTCTCGTGGTATGCCTATAGAAATACTTGAAAAAAAAGCTGATATCTTTAACACTAGTACTGATTATCTGTTGGGTAGGACTGAGATAAGGTATCCCTATCCCCCTGTACTACCCAGGAATCTAGATTAATAATGAAATCATTCTAATGCCATAAGCTCATGGTTACCGACGAGACATATAACATTGGGCATATTCATAAGTTTTAGGAGAGTCTTGATCGGATTCGGTCCCCTGTCAAGTATGTCCCCTAAAATATATAAAGTGTCCGTATCTTGTAGTTTGATCTTATCGAGTAATTCCACGAACTTATCGTATTCTCCATGGATATCGGATATCACATATACTCTTTTACTCCATCATTAATAAACTTTTAAACTGCCCCTTTTCTCATCATAATGCTCTTGGCAACTATACTTCATACTCCATAATTCGGATTATATACTCTTCAAACATTGGCAATGTAAAGCGGACATATCCGTGTTCGCTTCCGTCCAGTACTCCTCGTTTTACAAGTCTGTTTCTGTAAACACTATACTCGTTATCAGCCATTGAGGTTAGGTCTTTGATATCCTTAGCTTTACCATTCTTAGATTTTGCAACACCATATGCAAACTTGCGGTCCCCGGAAGACATCTCAGATACCACTTTCTCATACACATAGTCCTCCAGATAATTTCTGACCAGAGGTAATGCCTTCTTATAATCACCATCCATTTTAAATGTAAAATGCCCGAGTACCTGAAAGGCAAAAGAATAGCCCTTTGTAAGTGCTGCCATTTTATTTGCGGTATCGGAATCAACGTCAAAGATTTCTTTATAATTTTCCGCAATGTTTCCAGTGTTTAATGGTCTTAACTCTATCTTTGGAGCTCGGTATAAGAATGTCAGGCTTTTGTCATTCTGCAGATTATTGATATTTTCATATAGTCCAGTCATAAGCAAAAAAACAGGGAGATCCTTTCTGATCAATATCTGGAATGTACTGGCAAATACCTTTAAGTGCTCCGTCACCGTGACTTCATCAACACAGATAAGAACCTTTTTATGATTCTTTTTTAAACTTTCCAGCATCTTCTCCAATGCTACCTGAATGCTCGATATCGGCACACTGTCCTTTACTTCCAGTCCTATACCAAATATTGAAAGATTAATGCTGGCATTTTTAAATATCCTAGCCAGAGCATTTTCACTACCCAGATTAGCGGCCAGATCCTGTTGCATGTCCTGTAATGAATTTAGTTCCACTACTATCCAGTCTTTATCTTTTTTTATCTCCTTAGCTACTTCCGTCATAAAAACTGTTTTTCCGTAACCTCTTATACCTGTGATCATATATATCTGTTGCTCACAGGGTTCTGATAAAAACGAATTGATTATTTCATTTTTCTGCACATTTCTCGGTATTGACTGTAAAGGCTCTTTTCCAAATATCAAATTATACGGATTCGTCATTGGGATGCTCCTTTTATAGTTTTTATTTTCTTTTATCATTTTTTATTGTTTTAATACTTTTTTATCATTCTTTATTATTTTTTATCATTATAGTTTATTGGTCTTGTTATGTCAACTCCCCCAGGCAAAAAACATTTTCCTACTTCAATATCTTCTCTATCTGTCTCCGTTTTTATCCAAATAAGTTTTCATTTGTATGCTCCGTTAAAAAAAATATAGCAGAGTTGCCTGTAAGCTTCTCTGCTATTGTAGATCACACCTCATCCGTCAGCTTCGCTGACACCTTCCCTTCGCCAGGGACGGCATCGTACGTCGAATGCTTTAGCGTTCGACATCAACACTTCGTATGTCGATATATCCCCTCAAAGGGGAAGGCATATATTTGATGTAACTATTTTGTATTTATTATGTACTATCCTTATTTACTATGTACTGTCCTTATTTTATATGCAATGACGTTTTACTATATGTTTTTATTTGTCTGCAATATCCGCCTCGGTAATGGTCATCAGCTCTTCATCAGTTATATTCTCATCTGTCATTACACGTGATGCCTGATTGGAGATGATGGTCTCAAACATATTTCTTATATCACGGGCATTCGAGAACTGCTCATTCTTATTTGCCACATGCGTCTCTATCTTTTCACGGATTATCTTCGCCGCCTCGTCACTTAACTTATACTCGTACTTGTCACAAAGTGAAGAGAATATCTGTACCAGCTCCTCTGATGAGTAATCAGGGAAATGGATGTACTTGTTAAATCTTGATTTAAGACCGGGGTTTGAATTGATAAATTCCTTCATAAGATCCGGATATCCGGCTACTATGACAATGAAATTATCCCTTCTTTTTTCCATGAGATTTATAAGGGTATCTATTGCCTCCTGGCCGTAATCGTTTCCCTTTTTAGCCAGGGTATAAGCCTCATCTATGAAAAGGATTCCGCCGTTTGCCTCGTCTATCTTTTCCTGTGTCTTTATGGCGGTCTGGCCTACATAGCCTGCAACAAGCCCCGCACGGTCAACCTCTACAAGCTGTCCCTTGGAAAGAACCCCTATTTCCTTGTAAATATCAGCCATGATCCTCGCAACTGTAGTTTTACCTGTTCCGGGATTTCCGGTAAATACCATATGCAAAGATACGGGAAGTGATTTCATTCCCTTTTCTTTTCTTAACTTCTGCATCTTTACAAGGTTGATAAGCTCTCTGACATCCTTCTTTATGGTTTCCATGCCTATCAGCTCGTCAAGATCAGCCATGGCCGAATGACTTGTATCAGCAGTCTGCAGATCACTCTTTTCATCTATCGCATTTTCAGCCTTAAGCCTGTCTAATTCTTCAACAGCTCCCTGATTTCCGTTAGCTGCCGACTTTCTCAGCCAGTCAAGAGCCTCACCGATATTCATATGGATGTTATAGCCATGAGACAGGATATATTCCGCCTTCTCAGAAGCCTCCTGATCACCCTGGAGTGCAGCTCGCATATACCATTCAAATGCAGCCTCGATGTTGGGAGTTATATTCTCTTCTTTAAAGCCATCCTCATAAAGCTCACCCACATAGCGCTGAGCCTTTGCATTTCCGCCAAGGGCAGCCTTAAGATACCACATCCTCGCCTTACGTCTGTCTGTGTCAGTACCTCTTCCGTTTTCAAAGAACAAAGCAACCCTGTACTGAGCTGCAACGATTCCCTTTTGAGCAGCCTCTAAGTAGTAAACAAAGGACTTGGAATCATCATGGATGATACCCTGGCCTTCCTCGTAAATAACGCCAAGCCGGTATGCAGCCTTTGCATGCTCCTCAGCATCATCCGAAAACTTGTGGGCATTACGGTAATACTTTACTGCCTCCGAGCATTCTCCTCTTCTTTCACGTAGAATACCCATATAATAATAGGAGGAGATATCGTTGAGTATATTCGCCTCAGTCATAAGCTCTAAGGCCTTGTCCTGATTTTCCTCAACACCGTTTCCTTCCATGTACAAAAGTCCAAGGCTTACAAGTGCCTTTGCGTTACTGGTATCGTATTTTACGGTATCCGTAAGATATGCTGCAGCCTTCTGATAGTTTACCTTGGTACCTCTGCCTAAGCGGTACATCTCTCCCAGATAGTACAGTGAATCAATGCTGCCCTTCTGATTTGCATTTTCGTAGCAGGCTAATGCCTTTACATAGTCCTGCTGCACGCCATATCCCAGTTCATAGCAGAAGCCCAAAAACAGATTGGCTATGGGCAGGTTGGCAAAAGGCATCTTGTGACACCATTGTATGATCTTATCTGCAGGTATGGACTTTATATTCTGTTTTGTGATCTGCAGGGAAAGATGGAACCTTGCATCATTGTTACCCTTTTTTATTTCTTCTGTCAGATAGTCGAATTTAGCCTCGGCAGACATTTCAGCCCAATGAGCCGGATCTGCTTCATATAGTGGTTTGTAATTATCAACTGTCAATTTCATACCCTCTTGTAAACCTGTTAACCTCTCCGCTTTATTTCATAAGTCCTCAAAATACTGTCATCATTTTCAAAATTATGAACCTTTACATTCTCACGCTTTATTATCCCCTCTCCAAGGAATGAGTTGGCAAGCTCCGCAAAGGCTTTGGGTCCGTCACTTACATAAAACTCATGCTCCGGTATATGCTTCTCCTGACAGAGGAGATCGTTCTCTTCCAGTACATATCTGAATTCTCTTGCACATTCATATGCAGGATTGACCAGCTTTATTTTTTCTCCTGTTACCTTTCCTATCTCATCAGTTAACAGCGGGTAATGAGTACATCCCAATACTAAGGCATCTATACCCTGCTCTATCAGATCGTCAAGATATCTATGTATTACCTGTCTTGTTATATCATCGGATATCCAGCCCTCCTCAACCAAAGGGACAAAGAGAGGACACGCCTTTTCGAAAACCTGGATATCCGGATTTGTTTTATGCAGGAACTCCTTGTAAATACCGCTGTTTATAGTGGCACGGGTTGCGATAACTCCAATCTTGTTGCTCTTGGTAACCTCGGCTGCTGCTTTGGCTCCGGGCTTTACCACACCTATAATCGGCACCTCAAGCTCTGACTTTAGCGCATCAAGAGCCAGTGCGCTTGCGGTATTGCAGGCTATAACAATCGCCTTTACCTTTTTCTCCAGCAGGAAACGCACTATCTGACGAGAGTACATGATAACGGTACCTGCTGATTTGTTTCCGTAAGGAACCCTGGCGGTATCACCGAAATATATTATTTTTTCATTAGGCAGGCTCGCCATCAGCTCTTTTACGACCGTTGTTCCGCCAATACCCGAATCAAATACTCCTATAGGAGCTGAAGAGGACATAATGTTGCTCCTTGTTATTTATATTATCCTAATGTAATTCCGTATATGCGAAATTCCAATCTCTTAGTAATATGCCTTACTTAACACAGATTGCGCGTAAGTTTAAGTGAAGTTTTAAGACTAGTACCGGAATTATAATTTCTCGCGTATCCTAGCGGCGTACTCCTCAGCCTCGCCATCAGCATATGTCACATGCTCCCACGGAACAGCTACATTATCATCCTTATATCTGGGGATGAGATGTATGTGAAGATGGAAAACTGACTGCCATGCAGCCTCTCCCGAGTTCTGGAGTAGATTTATACCGTCACAGTTAAATGCCTTTTTCTGAGCATTAGCTATCTTCGATGCTACTAAAAGTGCCTTTGAGGCAACATCCGGATCAATAGAAAGCAGGTCTGCACAATGCTTCTTGGGAAGTACAAGTACATGTCCCTTTGCCGCAGGTGAAATGTCCATTATAGCCTTAAAATCAGCATCTTCATAAACAACAGTTGAAGGGATGCTGCCATCTATTATCTTACAGAAAATACAGTTATCCATTATTACTTATAGCCTCCTGTCAATAAATACTATAAACCCTCTAAATTTATATTTTACACTCTTTTGTCAAATCTTGCAAGTGGTCTTGCAATTTTTTATAGGTTTTATCGTACATTTTTATGAATTGACTAGTATGCCAAAAACGCTTATAATGTCTTTTATAAGTAAAGATATGGAATGTAGCATAAGTAGATAAATCTATAGAAATAAGGATCTGGGATATTCATATGCCGGTATTTAGATTAAAGAAAAATGAAATAGTATTTCCGGCACCTCACCTTGCAGAAGATGACGGCTTGCTGGCTGTCGGGGGAGACCTGTCTGTTGACAGGCTCCTTTTGGCATACACGAACGGTATTTTCCCCTGGTATGATGAAGGGGACCCCATCATGTGGTGGTGTCCTAAAGAGCGGTTTATTATCCGTCCAAGCGAGATACATGTTTCACACTCTATGAAAAAGTTTATGAAAAAGCACGGAATAGAAGTCATCATGAACCGGGATTTTGCAGATACAATGCACAGATGCAGGCTTAAGCGCGAGTTTGCAGAAGGCACATGGATTACTGATGACATGGAAGCAGCGTATCAAAGGCTTCATAAAGCAGGATTTGCGGCGAGCGTTGAAGCATATACTGATGGTGAACTTGCCGGAGGGTTGTATGGAGTAGTGATAGGAAGGTGCTTTTTCGGGGAAAGCATGTTTTCGGATAAGGTTAATGGCTCTAAGTTAGCATTGATTTCACTGGCAAGATATCTTGAAAGCAAGGATTTTCTGATGATAGACTGCCAGTTCCATACTGACCACTTGGAGAGTATGGGTGGAGTACGAATTGGTTACGAAGATTATAAAAAGATGATAGACGAAGGGCTAAGTAAGTAAATATCCGTAGGTGGAGTGGGCTTGTTCCGGTGATTGAAATCAGATAGCAACAGCTTCGATTTTCAGATTAAATTCTGAAACGGGGCTGTTATTCATTTCCAAGCGTCCCTTTAAATAGCATGTTATGCTGGTATCATTTTTGAAGATTACCATCTCTTTGGTAAAAGTCTTTACATCAAGCCTGCCGTAAGGCGTAGTATAAAAACCGGAGCCGGTTTCGTCTAAAATATAGGAAAGATTTGAAGCGGGTGTAGTTATTGAGCCTTTGCGGAGAGTTGAAGTCTTTTTAACTTCTGCCGGATCAATACTCATCTTGATCATATTGTGAATGGTTATACTTTCAGCTTCTTTAGTTTCATAAACCAAATACATAGAAGTACCTTGACAGCTGTATACCCCGAATGCTTCTTCGATGGTCTCATCGACTGTACCGGTAGTTTTGTTGCTTATATCTATGATACTGCTGTCTAAGGTGGGATTTTGGTCATCAATATTAGTATGCTTACCGGATATTTTTATCTTAACTGGGATTTTCTTGTTTTCTTCCATTTATGCCCCTCATCACAATATATTTGCTTTCTTCTTTGACTCATCTAGTTTAGCATTGTTTGAGAATTTCGTCAAACATGAAAAAAGTCCAGGTTCAGAAACTAATCTAAACCTGGGACTTAGCTAAATGAAATTAGTCAAAAACGAACGGATTCTGTACTATTATCTTCCAATCAGTCCAAAATTCCTTGATGCTTATCCAGCCTTTCTTTCCTGAACTAGTTTTAACATATGCATAGATTGGCTGTCCATTTTTATCGGCCTTTACCTTTGTTACAGTAAACTGATCATTTTTATTTATAGTTGCAACTTTCTTCTTCAAATTAGTTTTTTTATAAACATTGATCTGAGTTGCTGCTATATATGGCTCGTAATTGGATAAACCCACATATAACTTTGACGAATCTTCTACTAACGCTTTAGATTTTATTTTGTAAGTAACATCGAAAAACGGACTTCCAAATGCACAATATTTCGCAGTAGAAATTTTTACAGTATTTTTCTTTTTCTGTCCATCAACAATATATCGTAAATATGTATAATGCTTAAACCTCAAAGATGCCTTTCCATTACTATACTGATATACTTCAACATAGTTTTCCCCCATATCCTCGTCAGCTGATCCGAAATTGATACCTATTTCCTTACACTTGTCCTTTGTGTAAATATCCAAGATTGAGAAAAAGGTAAGACTTCTCAAATCAGATTCTTTGAAAGTATGTGAAGCAACTTCCTTTCCATTTACCATAAGTGTCCACTTAGTTATATACTCCATACCATATTTATATGAATAACTGGAGCTTTCTTTTACTTGAATGGTCTCATTTTTTCCGTCCCCATCTAAATCTGCATATACCGTTTCACCGGCGAAATATGTTTCACGATTTGAGTCGGCATGAACCGATTCGTTGTTTATTATCCCTAATATAATGCCCACAAACGCTACTAATGCTAATCCATATAATAGTCTTTTTTTCATGGTTTTCTCTCTCCTTTACCAATTTGATTCTTTTTATTTTTTGATTCCTGGTATCCGGCGTAAAATGCTATTATTTTAGCGACAATTATCAACTGACACTCTCCAGTATACATCAAATAAATCAACAAATCACATATTAGAATACATTTATATCATTTTTCAAAGTAGAGTTGATCTACACATTTAGTTGTTTCATTATATATATATTTTGTTTTACATCCACAATTAGCAGAACAGCGGTGTTTTTTTCTAATTCCACCATATTCCAAAGGTGCACCACAATAAATACACTCACCTCTATAAAATCTAACAACCCTATTATAACTTTCTTCAAGATTATTATTGTCAATTTCAATAACACTTTCAACATGAATATCATTATTAAAATAGCGCATTCCTTTATTTGAGGACCATTTCAAATCATTTCTAATTATTTTCACTTCACTCGTAAAATACTGAATTCTAAAATCCTTTAAATATATAGTGTCTTCGCTAACCCAACTTACATCATTGGCCCCAATCAACATTGATAATGGATTCGTAACTTCTTCTATATATTCTTGACTTATGGCATAAAGAATACCTTTATAAGACCAAAACAATATTTTTTTTAAATAATCAGCTTTAGATTTATATTTTCTGGATGCTACCCAACAACCATGTAATCCTGCTTGTATAGTATTAATAAATTTTTCTTTTGCAAGAAAGTATCTATCCTTTTTTTCTCTTTCTTTATTCGACAAGTCATTGTACATATCGATATATTTTTGTTTAGTTTGAGAATCTGGACACACATTTATTGCTTGTTCTAATTGTGAACGCCAGGGATTCATATGCCATAAGTCAAGAATCTCACAATACGGTTTAGTATATGCATAAAGGAAATTCCAAAGAGCGGAAAGCCTTAACAAATCACATTTATCAAAGAATCTTTTAGCTTCTTCTCTTTTAAATTTTAGGTAAACATCATTGCAACTCTTCAAATCAGTTCCTTTAATCAATCCATCTACTGCCACTTTTAAATCTCTTAATGTTTTTAAATATTCCGGTTCCTCCTGTTGAACTATAACTTTATCAGTCTGAATATTATTAACAATATTGTAGTTATAATTATATATTCTAACCGCATCATCAATCAAAAAAGATGTCCCACAATATGGACACTTGCCCTCTTTCTCGCTTGGAACAATACTTATATTAGCACCGCAATTAGGACATGTCGCTGGTTTTAAAATACCCATTTCTTGCTCCTCCTAATATCCTACAGAAATCTATATTCTTTTAAACACAAATATTTCTATTGATTTATTTTATCATATGCCATTCATAAATTCAATTAATTTTTCGATTTTCCTTAATAATTTTCCTTAATAACGCACATAAAAAGGCCATCCTCTCGCGAATGGCCTCATAAAATATGTAAACTCTTCTATATATTTAATTACACTGATCACTTTTTCTTCTTACTCTTCTTGACGTCATCTGCCGGCTCGCTCTTCTTTCTCATAGCCGCATATTTATCAGCAAGCTTCTGTCTGAAGGTCTTCTTTTCCTCCGGAACCAAAAGGCCACCTCTTGCCCATTTAGCTTCCATGATATAGATACCGTTTATAACACATTTAACCTCGCGCTTCTCAGGAAGAACTGCAAAAGCTTTCTCATCACACATGAAGGTTACAATCTTGGACTGAACCTTCGCTTTTACAGTTGGAACCTTCGAGCGTCTTAGGTACTTAGGCGTCTGATTTATAACTATCTGCGGGAACCCCGCGTCTTTAATCCTTACCCTGTCCTTCTTTATAACGAAAAGCGATGTGGTCTGTGCACTCGCCTGCATCTGTTCCTGTGCTGCGTCCTGTTTCTTCTGGAGTTTTCTTCCAACTATGTAGAGGACAACAAGTCCTGCTACAAGAACTCCTATTATGATCAAAGCAATTATTCCCCAAGTAGGCATTCTTTTACCACGCCGTATTTCGGCTTCCTTTCTTTTCTTCTAAAACTATTTTATTAAACATTGTGAGATTATCTGCAATCCGAAAAACAAGTAGTATCATAACATCTTTTTTAGAAAAATGCAACCTTGATTTTTCAACTGCAGCTTTGCCGCTTACCCTATGAGTTTCTTATCCTCTGCGAGCATATCCGCAATGATTCCCTGAACCTTGCCTGCCAGTTCTTTTTTCTCTTCACGGCTGATGCCGTCGATATATATGGGCTCACCGAAATGAACTACAACCTTAGCCTTCTTTATCCAGGGCTTATGGAGCTCATAAAGTGCATCAGTATTGGAAAAAGCTATGGGCACTATAGGACAGCCCGACTTCTCGGCTACCTTAAAACTGCCCTCCTTGAAAGGAAGCATCTCTTCATTATGGTTTCTGGTACCCTCGGGCATGATAAATACGGAATAGCCCTGCTTTACATTATCAACTGCTGTTAAAATGGTCTTCAAGCCCTGACGCATGTCATCTCTGTCAAGAAAGAGGCAGGTCATGTTCTTCATCCACAGCGAAAGGATCGGGAATTTCTTTACTTCTTTCTTTGCTATAAAGCCCGTAACTCCGACAACATTCATATATCCAAGAGGAGTATCTGCATAGCTCCTATGGTTTGATACATATAATACCGGCTTATCCGTCGGTACAAGCTCCCTGCCGATGACCGTTGTTTTTGCTCCTGCCATCCACATCAGCAGTCTGAATGCCACATTAACAAAGCTCTGTGAAAATGAGGCGCAGGCATGCTTGTTAAACAGACCGATAAGTGCTGCTACAAGATACACCGGGAACGTGATCACAAGCCACAAAAACATCGTAAATGCCACTAAAAAACTTCTCATTCTGTATTCCCTTTCTTATCAATTCTTCTGAGTAGCCAGCTCGTCAAGCATCTTTGTGATAATCTCAGTTGCATCACGCTCTGTAGCTGTTTCCATAGCAGAAACATATTTCTCTCTGTCATTGTTTACTATATCAATTGCCTTTAACAGATTTTCACTGGTCAGGTCCTCCTCATGAAGTACGTAGCTGTAGCCACTCTTTTCAAATGCCTCGGCATTAAGCACCTGATCTCCTCTCGACCCTATCGAAAGAGGTATAAGGATATTGGGTTTCTTTAAAGCTAAAAGCTCTGATACGGCATTTGCCCCGGCTCTTGAAATAACTATATCTGCTGCCGCAAACATATCTTTAAGATCATCACTTACATACTCATACTGGCGAAGTCCGCTTATATGGTCAAACTCAGGATCTGTCTTTCCCTTTCCGCAGATATGGATAACCTGAAAGGTCTCTAATAGCTTGGGCATTATATTTCTTACGGCTTCATTTACACGTTGTGCTCCGGTAGAACCGCCGACTATCAGCATTACCGGCATACCGTTTGTAAAGTGGTTAATCTCCAAGCCTTTTTCTCTTGAACCGGTAAAAAGCTCTTTTCTAAGAGGTGTGCCGGTATGTACTGCCTTTCCGGCAGGCAGATGAGAAAGCGTTGCCGCAAAATTACAGCACACCTTTGTCGCCTTTTTAATGCAGAGCTTGTTTGCAAGTCCGGGGGTCATATCCGACTCATGGATAACTGTAGGGATCCCTCTTTTCTTTGCGGCATAAACCACCGGCACTGCCACAAAGCCGCCTTTTGAAAATACAACATCGGGGTTGATTTCCTTTAGCAGTTTCTTTGCCTGGAAATATCCCTTTATTACGCGGAACGGATCTGAGAAATTTTTCCAGCTGAAATAACGCCTCAGTTTTCCTGATGAAATCCCATAATAGGGTACCTTCATCCCCTCTATCAGTCCTTTTTCGATACCATCAATCGAACCGATATAGGTAATGTCATAATTCATCTGTCTCAGTTTCTCTATAAGAGCCATATTGGGAGTAACATGCCCTGCTGTTCCTCCGCCTGTAAGTA
Organism: Lachnospiraceae bacterium; assembly: GCA_017557525.1. Classification (GTDB taxonomy): domain Bacteria; phylum Bacillota; class Clostridia; order Lachnospirales; family Lachnospiraceae; genus RUG11977. Next base: position 11,346 of record JAFYYN010000125.1, on the reverse strand, counting down.
CTATTTTCTTCATCTTACTGCACCTAAATCATATTTATATTTTCAAATTCCGTATTATGCTGCACCATACTTACACATCAGTAGCTTAACTATTATTTTACGCTCATAAGGGCTGTAGCCAACTGATCAGGACAGGAAGTGGGCTTAAACCCACACTTGATACCCTTTAATCTGTCTATTACTTCATCAACTCTCATACCCTCTACGAGTTTCGCCACACCCTGGGTATTGCCGCTGCAGCCGCCGACAAACTTTACATCCTTTACTCTTTTTACTCCGTCTTCCTCATATGTGTCAAATAATATTGCGCTGGCACATGTTCCGGTTGTTTTATATTGATACATCTGCGTGTACCTCCTTTATGTTTAGGTATGATGTCCTACCAGACACCTCATCAGTCTGCTTCGCAGACAGCTTCCCTTCGCCAAGGAGGGCATCAACATGCTGCGCATGTCGATATATCACCTCAAGGGAAAGTCTTTTAAAGTATGATAGTAAACGGTCCGTCATTTACTAATTCGACCTTCATATCCGCTCCAAATTCTCCGGTCTGGACACTCTTTGCTTTTCCCTGACAGTACTCCACAAAATAGTTATAGAGCTTCTCTGCCATATCGGGCGGAGCTGCAAGTGTAAAGCCCGGGCGGTTAGAGCTTGTATCGGCATACAAAGTAAACTGTGACACAAGCAGAAGCTCTCCATCCACTTGTGCCAGGGAAAGATTTGTCTTTCCGTTCTCGTCCTCAAATATCCTGAGTTTTAGCATCTTGTCGGCATATTTCCTGACAGTTTCCTCACTGTCCTCCCGTCCTATGCCGATCAATACCATGTAGCCTTTTCCGATGCTGCCGGCCACTCTGCCGTCTATGGTAACGGAAGCCTTTGTAACACGTTGAATTATGAGTCGCATTTTTCGTATCATGCCGCAGGCATGTGTACCCATCGGTGACGTGCCTGTTGCGTCACCGATGCAAGTTTGAAAATTATATTTTCAAACTTGTACCTCATCCGTCTGCTTCGCAGACACCTTCCCCTCGAAGGTGAAGGCTTAGCAACATATTTATTTCAAAATATCCTTCAGGAACGAAGTACCGTCAATAGATATCTCCAGACCGAAATAATCAAGTATGGTAGCTCCGATATCCGCAAAGGATTCCCTTGTACCGAGATTTACGCCTTTTTTAAGCTTCTTTCCATATACTACCAACGGGATATACTCTCTTGAGTGGTCTGTGGAAGGAGTCACGGGATCGCACCCATGATCTGCCGTGATCATCAGGATATCGTCATCATTTAACTTTTCAATGATCTCCGGCAGTCTCTTATCAAAATATGAAAGTGCCTTGGCATAGCCCTCAGCATCATTTCTGTGGCCGTAAACCATATCGAAATCCACAAGATTTGTAAAAATCAGTCCGTTGGCTTCCCTTTCAAGATATTCCAGAGTCTTATTTATACCATCCTCATTATCTACTGTACGTACATACTGAGTAATGCCTTTTTCTGCAAATATGTCTATGATCTTACCTACCGACCAAACATCAAACCCGTTTCCGCTAAGTACATCGAGCATAGTATCCCTGGGAGGGACGAGCGAAAAATCATGACGCCTGGGAGTTCTCTCATACGGCCACTCGCCTTCAAATGGGCGGGCTATAACCCTGCCTACACCCAGATCGCCCTGCAGCAATTCTCTTGCTATACTGCAGTACTCATAAAGCTTTTCTATCGGTACTATTTTCTCGTGAGCAGCTATCTGGAAAACTGAATCCGCTGAGGTATAAACTATAAGATCTCCGGTTTTCTCATGCTGTTTTCCGTAGTCCCTTATTACGTCAGTCCCTGAATATGCCTTGTTACAGAGCATGCCACGACCTGTTCTGCGTGAAAATTCCTCTATAAAGCTCTCCGGGAATCCGTTAGAAAATGTAGGCATCGGTTTTTCGGAGATAAGCCCGGATATTTCCCAGTGTCCCGTGGTTGTATCCTTTCCCTTGGAACGCTCTGCCAGTCTGGATACTGCATACATGGGCGCTTCAGGAATATCCTCATACATATCGTCTATGCCCTTTATGTTAAAGAAACCGAGCTTTTTCATATTGGGCATATCTAAGTAACCGCTCGTTGCTGCTGCCTTTACAGTATTGCTGCCTTCATCGCCAAAATCAGCTGCGTCAGGGAGTTCACCAACTCCTACACTGTCCATAACTATCAGAACGACTCTTTTCCCCATGCTTTTGCCTCCGCATTTTCAAATTAGCCTACAAAGCTTATAAATATGTTTCCACCCTTTTTAAAGTCCTTTATTGCGTCAGACTTTAAGATGCTGTTCTTAGCATTTCTTATCGGATCATAAATGATCACATGACTCGGATCATAACCGAGTATTACACAGGCCTCACCATTTCCCCTGATCGCAATAACGGGATGTTTCCTGTATGTACAATACAATACTTCATCCAGCTCTGCGCCGGTCATATCTATGATGTAAGGCTTCATATTGTCATTCATAAACTCGAAGATGCTTGTCTTTGAGGGACTGAAGCCCGAGGTATCAAGCTCCTCTTTTCTGTATGCAGCTATCATCTGCATAGCAGCCTTTATGGATGAAAGCTCTTCCGTAGCCTTTATCTGTGCCACTCCTGTCAGCTCATTTCTGGGTGTCATGATTCCTCTTTCCCAGATAAGTCTGCCGTCGCGGTTGATCACAGTACCGACTGCTTTATTTGCTGCTGCTATCACACTTGCAGCATTTGCAGAAGCTGCCACAACTTTTCCGAACGAATAAGCGTAATAACATCCTTCTTTTTCCTGAGGCTCCGGAAGTCGGGCAATGGTCTCATGGTTAAGAACTCTGTTTCTTGTACTCTTAAATGAAGGAACAGTGTCAACCACCGTATTTTCAGGTACAGCTATATAGTACTCTGTAAGCATTCTGTCTGTTACATGCTTAACTACATTGATGGATGGAGCTTTCTTTTCCGGATTATTTAGTATGGTATCGGATTCTGCTGCCAGATAGGCTGTACCTTCCTCATTTTTCCTTACCCTACTCAGAGTTATGATGTTCTCCCCGATATCTATACCCGTGACATAATATCCCGGATCGGTATAATCCTTGAGTATGATATTTGCACTGTTGGCTATCACAAGCCTGTAATATGGCAGTTCTATACTGCCGTCCCTCTTTTTAAGGCCATCCTCCTCCTTACCGACTCCGTAAACAATATTGTTTCCGATAAGGCCGAAAAGCTTCATCTGGCCTGTTGGAGATTCAGCGGCATATTCCTGGCCCGAATCAAGATGAAGTATACGTATATATTCCTGACCCTTTTTAAGCTTTTTCTCATTCCAGGCTATATAAGCCTCGCTTTCACAGAAAAAGAGTTCTCCCTCAGGAATATCCTTTGCTATTATCTCGAGCTCTCCCGAGGCAAGCTTATAAGAATACAGGTTATTATATATCGAGAAATAAAAGACCTGATCCTCAGAATAATAGGCAAAATCAGCCAGATCGGTGGTCAGGATCTGGTATGAACTGTTTATAGGCATGTACAACTTTTCCTCACGCAGATTTTCCTTGTAATCGTAGCTGTACAGCACTATACCTGTCCTGCCTTCATATTCGCCGGCATTCATGTATCCTGCGATATAAAAATCCATTGTCCCGTCATCACGGATATTCAGGATCTTTATATCATAATTTCTAAATATTTCCCGTTCGAAATTTCTTTCTGCAACACCGAATGAAAAGGCTTTTACCGCAGCATTGTTTTCGGTATCATAGAAAATCAGCTCTCCGCCGTAAACAAAAGCCTGATACTTGCCTTCGGGACTGGATGCACCTGTTACTGCATCTTCGTTACAGATACCAAGCTTAAACTCACGCTTGGTCTTGGAGAAATTGCTTATATCAAAAAACTCCTCCATGCTTCGCTCGTAATTGTATAAATATATCTTACTTCCCGAAATACCAATCCTGTAATCCTCTTCCAGCCTGTAATACTCACGACCGAGTTCGGTATCAACTCCTACAACATAATCTATCCTGAACGAAGCGTAATTCTCATAGAATTCCGTAATTGTCGGAGGCTGCTCATATACAAGGTCCGGCGACAGTTCCCCATAGTTTACAAGGGACAGCCTCGAGCGTATATTTACATTTGCAAAATTGGTATTATCCCCTGTTCTTGAGGGCTCAAGCCAGCCCAGCAGATCCTCTCCGTGTCTTCCGTTCTTGTCAAGAAGAGATTTATGGAAATTGTTGATAAAGTCCAGTTTCTCATGAAGCTTGTCATTTTCATAATACTTCAGTCTTGAATAATAATATATTCTTTTACTGGTATTTGTTATAAGGGTGAGCTTCAGGATATATTCGTCACCGACCTCATAGTTTTCCCTTAAAGGTATGGTAATTCTCTTTTTTCCGTTAGAATCCTCCAGAACAGTTAAATCGTCGGATTCCTTTTCTCTTCCGTCAACGGTAAATATCTGATATTTAAGTTTTTTTACATCGTTTTCACTGGTTTTAATATTTACGGTAATGCTTCTTTCCGAGGTAACCGGTGTAATGCACTCCCTGATCACCTGTGCGTCCAGATTTGCCGCATGTCCGCGCAGCAGATTCATTTCCTCGCCTTCTACTTCAAATGATACAAGAGGAAATGAGGCCTCCTTCATAGCCGTGGTCTTAAGCTCTTCTTCAAAAAGAGTTTCCTTTATATCACTTGCGAAGAAAATACATGAGCCAATAAATACGCCTAAAACCAGCAGAATTTTATATATCAGCTTAACCTTGTTCCTGTTATTTTTCTTCTTTTTCATTATTCACTTTACTGTTTTCACCGAATAAGAGCTTTTGCAGGGTAGGACTCACATTAAGGAATTCCGCCGTCTTTTCGTATCCGGTATGTTTCTTAATCTTTAATGGCTGCCTCACGGCACGTATAAGTATGTTTTTTGGAGTATGCTCCATATCTATGAACTCAAGTATCTGTGTCCTGTAGCCTGACTCCTCGAGCATCTGAGCTCTTAAGCCGTCTGTAACAAGTGCAGCTAACCGTTCCTTTAATAAACCGTATTTTAAGATGGGGTTTAACGGTGCGCACTCAATCTGGCGGTTAAGCTCATGCTGACAGCAAGGCACACAGAGTATAACTCTTGCACCCCACTTTACTGCTTTCTCTAAAGCAAAGTCAGTAGCGGTATCGCACGCATGAAGGGTTACCACCATATCCGGCGAATTACCCTTTTCAGCACTGTAGCCGGCGATATCCCCTACATAAAACTTCAGTTTATCATATCCGAATTTCCGGGCCAGCATATTACACTTTTCTATAACATCCGCTTTAAGATCCAGCCCTGTTATATTTGCATTTAAACCTTTTATTTCCCTTAAGTAATAATATAATGCAAAGGTAAGATATGATTTGCCGCATCCGAAATCTATGATCTTTATCTCCCTGTTATCGGGTAATGCGGGAAGTATGTCTTCAACAAATTCCAGGTAGCGGTTTATCTGTCTAAATTTGTCATATTTCTGGGATACGACCTTACCGGTCCCAGTCATAACACCCAGCTCTACAAGGAAAGGCACCGGCACTCCTTCCGGAAGCAGATAGTTTTTCTTACGGTTATGCTCCGTATTTACAGATGCGTTGCTGTTATCGGGATTTTTATCGTTTTTCTTTGAGGCGTGCTCCTTAACGGTCATATGTCCTTTTTTGCTTACAAGTACCGTTAATTTCCCTTTACTGCCTTCTGCCTCTACTGCAAGAAACTGCTTTCCCGTAATTTCTGCCAGCAGGGCTGCTACCCCGTCCAGATCCAGATTTTCGTGAAACTCCTTGGTCCCGACAGTACGTGTAACCTGATACATGACCGTCCCTTTTACCTTTACCGGACGGATTTTTAGTTTAGTACAGTCCCCTGTTCCCTTAACAGGTTTAGAAGCCGTGGCATATTCAAACCCGTTTGAAAGATACTCTTTATATTTTTCTATCATTGTCTTTGGTAGTATACTACTTGTTTATATATAAAAAATCAGCACTATTGTTTAGGATTTACAGATCCATAGTTATACATAGTTTATAATACCACATCTTGTCCCTACTTACAACAAAAATTGAGAAATTGTTACCACACAAAAAAACCCGGCTTATAAAGCCGGGAAACATGTTTTTAATTATTCACATACGTAAGGCAGAATTGCAAGCTGACGAGCACGCTTAACAGCTACTGTGATTGCTCTCTGATGCTCTGCGCAAGTACCGGTGATCCTACGAGGAAGAATCTTGCCGCGCTCTGAGATGTATCTCTTAAGCTTATTTCCATCCTTGTAATCGATAGCGCCGATTGTCTTATCTGTACAGAATGCGCAAACCTTTTTTCTTCTGCGCACGATCTTCTTCTTCATAGAAGCATCCTTATCGTTCTGCTCCTTGCCGTTAGTCTTATTAAAGGGCATTGCCGTAACCTCCTATTCTTTTTCGCATTAACCAAAGGGTAAACCCTCACCATCCATGCTCGGGATCTCCATGAATCCTTCAGGAGCACCTGAAGGAGCAGGAGCGGGCTGGCTGCTCTGGTATGACTGTCCACCGCTGTAAGATGAACCTGAACCTTCTGCTGCTGCTTTACTCTCAGCAAACTCAAGGTTTTCAACATATATCCTGTTACGATATACCTTCTGACCGTCTTTATTTGTATAATTATCATTCTGAAGTCTTCCCTCCAGAACGATCTTAGTACCTTTCTTTAAGTACTTCTCTGCAAACTCTGCCTGCTTGCCAAATACGGTACAATCAAAGAAATCCGCATCAGGCTCGCCTTCTCGCTTAAAACGACGATCTACAGCTATACTGAAGTTTCCAACAGCTACTCCTGTAGCACCTTGTCCATAACGTACTTCAGGATCACGGGTAAGTCTACCCATCAATATAATCTTATTCATTTAGGACCTCCTATTATTCCTCGTCCCTTCTAACGCATAAGAACCTAAGCACATTGTCCTTGATACGAACTCTCTGCTCAATATCAGCAGGAGCTGTAGGCTCAGCGTCGAACTGCAGGAAATAGTAGTTGCCTTCTGACATCTTCTGGATATCATACGCAAGTTTCTTGCGTCCTCCATCGATAATCTCGATGTTCTGTCCACCAGCGTTTGCGACGATGTCCTTAACAGACTCAACGACTGCATTTCTGGCTTCATCTTCGATCTTTGCACTGACAACTAACGCTAATTCGTACTTGTTCATAGTATCATGCACCTCCTTTTGGTCTCTGGCTTCCGACTTTACGGAAGCAAGGAAAAATATATCACAAGGTAGAATTCTACCACAGATAATTCAAATTTGCAAGTACTTTTTTATTCTTCTTTTTGACCGCACATTGTACATTTTCCGTCCTTGTAATTATGAGGGATTCTCGGGATAAATTCCCCGGAGCTTTCTACATACCCACATGTGGAACAATATTTTTTTTCTGTATATCCCGGTTCCTGACAGGTGGGTGCCACATACTTTTGGATAACCCATGTGTGAACATGACCATTCAAGTCAGCACCGCATCTTACACATGTGATGCCGCCGTTATACTCATGACCCAAAGGCTGAATCGTCTCTGACATCTGTACAACTTCGTTACAGATCTTGCAATATACGAAATCTGTATATCCCGGTTCAACGCAGGTAGGGGCCTTGCCGGGTACGGTAACATATTCATGAACCTCAGGGGCGTTACAGCGGGTACAGTATCCGTTTACAAAGTTGTGGCCTAATGCCTTGATCTCTGTGGGCTTAAGAAATACTTCGCCACAGGTGCTGCAGAATACCTTCTCCGTAAAGCCTGCTTCTGTACATGTAGGCTCTTTGGAAATTGACTCATAGGTGTGGGTATGCGGAGGCTTATAATTCGGATCCATTGCGCCGCAGACCTTGCACTTTCCATCTTTTCCATAATCATGTCCCTTAGCGGGGATAGGAGTCTGGGGAGTAAATACAACTCCGCAGGTTTCGCAGTATTCACCTCTTGAAAGACCGTCCTCGGTACAGGTTGCAGCATAGCCTTCCTTATATGCTGTGGTGTGTACATGATGATCTGCATTATAAACTACGTTTACAGTACACTTATATTTCTTTCCGGCAGTATCGGTAACAGTAATAACTGTCTCGCCTATCTGTACACCGGTAACATTTCCCTTCTTGGTAACCTTTGCAATTTTCTTGTCTGAAGACTTAAATGATGCAACCTCGGCGCCTTTAAGCTTAAGTTTAAATTTGGTACCTTCTTTAAGTTCGTAGGTAGTATAGTTAAGTTTCCCCTTTGCCTTCTTGGCCTCTACCAAAACTTCAGGTAAAAAGACAGGCACTATGGCTGCGCACATACATAAAGCCAGTAACATTCCCAATAATCTTTTTTTCACTTTTGTTCCTTCCCTTCTCCTTATATAATGTGTATTGTCTCCCCATTAACAAACGAGCAAGACAAATATTTATCAGATAAATACAGAATACCACCATTCATCAATAAAATCAAGCCTCGTAAAAGGTATTGTAATTATTTTTATAATATGTTAAAATAAGCAAGTAAAATATTTTTACAGAAAGAAGGTATTTATCATGGATATTAAAGCTAAAATCGATGAACTCGTTACCAAGATTAAAAGTGATCCCGCTATGATGGAGAATTTCCAGAAGGATCCCGTTAAGACTGTTGAAGGCATCGCAGGTGTAGACCTTCCCGATGATCAGATCAACCCCGTTATCGAGGGTATCAAGGCTAAACTTGCCGGCGGAGCTCTTTCAGGTATTACAGATAAGATCACAGGCCTTTTTAACAAGTAATTTAGATTATAACCATCCGGTTCAAAAACAGTATAACTAAAATAGGAAGTTTCCTTATAAACTGGGAACTTCCTTTTTTATGTAACTATATAATACTCTTTAGAAAAATTTCTTCTTTTTAAAGAAGATGATACTAACCACTACTATGATAACACAGACCGCGATAACTATCGGATATGCGATCGGTACATCAAGTTCCGGCATATATTTGAAATTCATGCCGTACCAGCCGACTATAAGAGTCAGCGGCATAAATATCGTGGATACAACGGTAAGTATCGTCATAACCTTGTTCTGCTTTACTTCCAGTTGTGAATGGTGCAAATCCCTTACCTGCATTGTATGCTCTCGGAGAGATGCCACAATATCTCTCAGTCTTACCACTCTTTCCGTAAACATCCTGAAATATCTAAGGTTTTTAGAACTAAAGAATCCGTTTTCATTTTCTTCCAATTCCTGTCCTAGATCGATCAGCTGTTCATAGTGAGTTCTCAGATCCATGATATCACTGCGGATTTCAACCAGTTCCTCCATGATATCATCGTCATCGCCCTTATCGAGAATCCTGTCCTCCATAGAATCCAGCTTTTTATCATACTCCTCAAGAACATTTATGTCATTTCCGATTATTTCCTCTAAGAAATCATATATAAAGCGCTCCAGGCTGGGAGCTCTCCATTTTCTTGTATTCTTTATCCTCTCAACGATCTTTTGAGCAGTACCGTCGTCATTTATAAAAACAATACCCTGCTCATCAAGCGCAAATGAAAATTCATGATTTGCTTCTGCAATACATGCCCTGTCAGGTATAGAAAAGCTGCCTGTCAGAGAATCGTAATTGACCTTTACACAGGATACAGGCGCATTCGACGGGTCAAACTCCATATCTATGCCCATATTGAACAGTTCGGAATTTTTCTTAAATTCCTCCTTATCAACTATAGCGACATAGGTATCTTTTCTTTTAAGACATTCCTCATAGGTTGATTCTTCAAGCTTGTCCTTGATCAAGTAATACATTTAACACCCCATATTTAAATTACTTTACAGCCTTTTTAACAATCCTTGCCAAAATAAATGCCAACGCCATCTTACAGATATCAGGAATTATAAACGGTATAACACATATTGACAATACAGCCCCAAACCCCTTTGCATTCTCTGTACCTGCATAAACAAACATAAACCATAATGTTCCTATTAAATAGCAGATTATGAGGCCTAAAACCATCGAGATTATTATTACTGTCTTTTTCTCACCAAATACCTTTGTGAGTAAAAGGAAAAGTAACCCTGAAAAAATAAATCCGACAATATATCCTCCGGTTGGGCCTGAAATAACTGCAATTCCACTCCTGAACCCTGAAAATACCGGGACACCGATCACACCCAATAATATGTAAATCACTATGGAAAGTGTTCCGTATGCTCCCCCCAAAAAAACAAGAGCAAAAAATATGGCAAAAGTCTGCAGAGTAAACGGAACAACCATGGGTATCGATATCCACGAACAGATTGTTATTATGACTGCCATCAGAGATACCATTATCATTAATTTAGTTTTTTCAACCGAACGAAGCTTACCCGTTTCTCCCATGACTTATCCTTTCATTATTCTTAACAGTCCTAAATCCGGATATGTTGTATCCGGTAAACAAAATCATCTTTGAGTAATATACCACAATTTTTTAATAAAGAAAATATATTTCCTAAAATTATGCAAAAAAATAACCCGACATAGTCGGGAATGCCCAGAACCGGAATCGAACCAGTGACACAGGGATTTTCAGTCCCTTGCTCTACCAACTGAGCTATCTGGGCATGAGTTGCGGGAGAAGGATTTGAACCTACGACCTCCGGGTTATGAGCCCGACGAGCTTCCAGACTGCTCTATCCCGCGATATACGTCAAATGCTTCAAAGAAGTGTTTGACACGGCTCCGTCGCGAAGCGATGGAGGTACGCATGCTTTTTCATAAAAAAGAAAAAATGGGCGGAGAAGGATTCGAACCTTCGAAAGCATCGCTAACAGATTTACAGTCTGCCCCCTTTGGCCACTCGGGAATCCACCCATATGTAAGAAAATCTCCGCCTTGCTCCGATTTTCTTTTTGAATTGACCGCGCCAGGCGCCGCGCGGACTGGCTGCATAAATTACTTCGTAATTCATGCATCAGCCGATGATCAGATTCGAACTGATAACCTGCTGATTACAAATCAGCTGCTCTGCCGTTGAGCCACATCGGCACTCGTCAAATGTTCCGAAGGAACGTTTGACATGGCTCCGTCGCGAAGCGATGGAGTAGTCCAAATTCCTAACGAAACTTTTTGTACGGCTCCGTTCCACGAAGTGGAATGGAGTTCTCAAACATTGACTTCCATACACAATGGAAATGGGACCTACAGGGCTCGAACCTGTGACCCTCTGCTTGTAAGGCAGATGCTCTCCCAGCTGAGCTAAGATCCCAGACATTGATGAAAACCCTCCATTTCATTACGGGTTTT
>JAFYYN010000124.1 GCA_017557525.1 Lachnospiraceae bacterium | reverse complement strand
GCCGAGCACACAGATGAGGACTTCTTAAACGCACTTGAAGTAGGTATGGCACCTACAGGCGGCATCGGCTACGGTATTGACAGACTTACAATGCTTCTTACCAACAGCCCCGCAATCCGCGACGTTTTGCTCTTCCCGACGCTTAAACAGCTGTCCTAATGACGCTCCTTGTCACACTTTGTCACGCTTTGTCACACTACGGACAAATACGGACAGTGGCATGTAGACGCAAAAAAGTAGCTATTTCTGAGCCGAAAAGTGAGGTCTCACGAGGCTTCATGTAAGAGTGAAAAAATACTTTGTGCATCGTCACGGAATGTGATGTTGAGCACAATTTAACTGAGAATAAACAGGTAGATTATCCAGAGGACAGCTTTTGGATGGTTTCACAGGCACTTACTTTAGAAAATTCTAGAGTAGGTGCCTTTTTTGTGCTTGGGAGTAACATGTTAACATTTTTCATTCGAAAGGAGACTTTTGATTATGGCGAAAAAAATAAGCGAAGAACAACAGGAAGCGGAAAGAAAAAAAGAACTTCTCCGGACTTTAAGAAGAGGACCTGACCTTGATCGTTTTATTGAAGGTAAAAAGAGGAGCTTTGTTACATATGCACAGGGAGCACGAATGTATTCAATGAATTACTATTCGTTCGTTACTCTTGCAAGAGAGGCGGGTGCAAATATCCGTATAAAAAAGAAAGTGGTCATTGATTTGGAAGTAATCGAAAAGTATTTGGAAAACAATAGAGAAGGAATGGAAGGAGAAAATTGATATGGTAAGAGGAACATCTAAAGATCCGGGTAAACAGGAAAGACTTGATAATTATAAGACTCAGCAGCTAAAGGGCGGTAAGAAAAAATGGGTAAGGTACGATGAAGGAGCGGTTTTGTATTCCATGGGAATTCACTCATTCATGGATTTAGCGAACGAAGCTAAGGCAGTATATCGGATTAAGCGTATCTGTCTTGTAAATACCGAGAAATTGGATGAATACATCGAAATGATGTATTCAGATCCGGAAAATGACTGAGGGGGGAAAGATTATGTGTAGAGTTATAGCAGTCGCAAATCAAAAAGGCGGTGTAGGAAAAACTACAACTGCAGTAAATCTGGGTATTGGACTTGCGAACGAAGGAAATAAGGTTTTATTGATTGACGGAGACCCCCAGGGGTCTCTGACAATCAGTCTCGGTTACAGAGAGCCTGACAATCTTGAATATACCCTGGCTACTTTATTATCAGAAGTGATGGAAGAAAAGAAATTGTCTCTCACAGAGACTATTATTCATCATGATGAAGGCGTGGATATTATTCCGGCGAATATAGAATTATCAGCACTTGAAATCAATCTGGTAAATGTTATGAGTAGGGAAGTCATGCTCCGAGGCATAGTAGAATATCTCAAAGCTGAATATGACTACAAGTACATTATTATCGATTGTATGCCATCTCTTGGTATGCTTACAATCAACGCACTGGCATGTGCGGACAGTGTTTTAATTCCGGTCCAGGCAGCATATCTTCCTGTAAAGGGATTGGAGCAGCTTATCAAAACCATTGGTCGTGTTAAGCGGAGACTTAATAAGAACCTTCGAATCGAGGGAATATTGCTTACAATGGTGGATTTCAGGACGAATTATGCCAAGGATATTTCCCAGCTTGTCAAAGATACGTACGAGAATCAAATCGGGGTTTTTCATAGCTGTATTCCACTTTCTGTGCGTGCGGCCGAGATTAGTTCAGAAGGATCCAGTATATATCAGTACAATCCGAAGGGAAAAGCGGCAGATGCATATCG
>JAFYYN010000123.1 GCA_017557525.1 Lachnospiraceae bacterium | reverse complement strand
TGGCAAGTTCTTCTGTTCCCTTATATGAGGTGATGTTAAACATATACTTAAAATTGGATGCTTCAGGCAGAGCGATACGTACTGCGTCATAATTGTCAGTATGCACTACCTTTATATCTGCTCTTACAGTCTGTTTTCTGTCAACCTGAGCTATACAAAACGCTAAATTCGTAACATCTCCCGGCTCATCTTCCGGCCATGCAATGCATTTACCTGCTGCATTATAAAGCGTTATGATCAGATTAACAAAACCCGATTCAAGATGATAATCACTCGTAAGTTCAAGGTTTTCAAGGCTGCCATCACGTTTTCCGTAAAACTCTGTCCTGTAATCAAGCATCATGCCATTCTGACCTGTTCTCTGACTGTCCTTCACCTTAACAGCCCAATCAGCATTTTCCAGTGGATTCCATGGAGTGACACCTATGAACTCTGTAGCCTTATCCCATGTTTCAAACTGCATACTACAGCATCCAAAGAGATGACTGGAACAAATTCTCTGCATCTGATCCATCTCATCATACTTTTTCCAGTCTTCAGCTATCATGTTATAAATGCCTTGAGCGAAGTTCGAATACTCCATTTCTAAAGCATCAGCTAAAGAACTGGGTTCTCCCTCTTTCTTCTGCCCTGGTATAAGCGTCACGCTTGAAATTTTTCCAAGACCGGCAGGATATGTCTCCATGATTCTGCCATCGTAAACAATCTCGTAGGTATTGCCTACCACAGGCTGCGAACTATCCGTTATGGCATTTTTAGATAACGAAAACATATTAGAGGATCTCAATTCATCAGAACCGGGAACAGGCTCCACTAAGAATCCATTTTCACTCACCTCAGTAACAACCGCCTTAAATGAACACTCTATATTATCATTTGACATACCTGTCTCCGTTTCACTTTTAACAACAGACTCCTTATTAGGTTTCTTATCAGAGCATCCAATTAATGTAGTCATTAGAGCGATAGCAAGCAAAAGTATCAAGCATTTCTTCATGACAAGTACCTCCTCGTTTATTCTACGGGTTTTCTACTATTCCAATAAACATCGGTATTCCATTACCATAACTTATCACAAAAATAAACGGTCTGTCAAGAACGAAATCCACCTTCTCTTCAGGAGGTTTAGCACCCGTGGCGTAATCTTCAACCGTATAAGCGGCAGCTTTTACTCCCTCTTCATCTTCTATTACACGCACGCCATGTCCTACTTTATTAATATATATATTTCTGTCAGAGATATCTTCGTCGGAACCATAAATGGGCGAGAAATCAGCCTTTGTCATATCAAATGCATCTGTAATACCAAGATTTTTCAGATTTTCAATAATATCCTGATTAGATGAAACATCAAACTTAGGGATTGACATATTTATGATCACACGCTTTGACTGGCCATATTCAAGTCCTTGATTTACAAAGTTCATTACTTGTTCATCCTGGAGCAGATCATATACACTGACACCTTCATCAGGCAGTATATATGACATATATCCCATTGCACCATCAAACCAGTTTACAATAGCACCAAATTTGTCTCCCCAATAATATGCCCCTTGAGTAGATCTGTGCATAAAATCACACTTAATATCACCGCTCGCCGTATGGAAAGTATCAAGCGTGGTGTCATTCTTATTAAACTCGTCCAGCCACTTGGCACTGAAACATACCGTCGTCGCCAAAGACATAACAGCATCTTGATTTAACTCTAACCCCGAAATCTGTTCTTTCAGGATCCCATCGGTCTGATCATTCAGCCAGCTTCTATATGCTTCCGAATACTCTTCTGAACCCATTTTTCCTGAAAAAGATGAGTTATAATAGTTCCGAGCCAGGCTGTCCATAGTCTCCTTATTATAATCCATATCATCCCTAAGCCATATCGAAGATGCCAGAATGCTTTTTGTCTTATCATCTGAGTAAACGCTGTTCCACAGACCTTTCATTTGTACTCTTAAAGCTTCTATTGTTTCTATTCCCAGTAGATCTAGTATCTGTTTTCGGGTATTACCATCGGAAGTCTCCGCCATCATTCCAAGTGCTATGTAAATATTTATGGGTGAATACACCCTGTTTTCATGATTATTCTCTTTCAGGAACTGCCCTATAGCCTTGGAATTAAAACCTAAGATCCCGTTTTTACCGGCATCAGGATCATATCCTTCAATATTCTTCTGTTCGGCAACCTGGTCCCCCCATTCTTGAAGGGCTTCAAAGTACGCTTTCATTTCATCTCCGTCCCATGTGTTGTCACCATTCAGATCAAAATCATGGAAATCAGGTTCTTTCAGTGCGGTCGGATATTCTGCAGCTGATACTATGTAAGTCTTAAGGAATTCCGATCCTGTTCCGCCTTCTGTCACCTTTTCGCTCTCTTTATTTGCAATTTTTTGTCCTCCGATATCCGAAACATCGCTATCGTTTTTATTACTTATGTGTATAAACAATATGATCAGACCTGCTGTAAGCATAAGCACTGCGGCAATATATCCCAGTTTTCGCCAGGAACTACCGGCTTTGGCGTTACTTTTCTCGGCTGCTTTAGTCTCATTTGATTCGGTTTTTTTATTATTTTCACTCCTTTTCAGGAGTTCCTCATTTATTCCCGAAAAACTTTCCAATAAATCCTGTTCCTTCATAAAGCCTCCATTCTTAAATATACCCATTAGCTTCAAGGTATTTCCTTAACTTTGCCCTTGTTCTGTTCAACGACACACTGACATTTCCAGGTGTCATATCATATTCTTCCGCAATATCCTTAACCGACTCCATGAAAAAATACCTGCGGATAAGTATATCTCCTTCACGCTCCGGAAGTTCAGAAGTAAAATCATTCACCGCCTGACTTAATTCTTTAGCCATTAGCTCCGATTCAATATCCCTTCCGTCACCGATACACTCTGACAGTTCTTCATAAATCAGATTTACTTCACTGCCCCCTCTTTTTTTTGCATTCTCAGCCTTTATCCTGTCCAATGCTCTATTTCTGGTAAGCTTCGCCAGAAACAGATTGAGGTATTTGGGCCTGTTTGGAGGGATAGAATTCCATGCCGAAAGAAGTGCGTCATTTACACACTCCTCGGAATCCTCCTTATTGTCAAGCATTCTTTGGGCTATCGAATAGCAATATCCCCCATAACGCTTCTGGGTTTCTTCTACTGCCCTTTGATCACGGGCAAAGTACATATCAATTATATCAGTATCTGTCATAAAAGCTCCTTGCAAGGTAT
>JAFYYN010000122.1 GCA_017557525.1 Lachnospiraceae bacterium | reverse complement strand
TAAAAATCCGTGCCGCTACATTAACAATAAACCGTGAACTATCAACATTGAGTTGATAACTATAACAACGAAGCAAAGGGAAAATCAGCACTTTGCACAATAACTTTTTACGAAAAATCAGTATGGTGCTGAATAGTTACATGACAATACCTTATTAACTTTCTCCAAATGTACACCATATATTTTCGAATCCGGAATTGTGAACTCATAATATTGTTCCAAATAGAAACCATGCTTTGGATTAAAACGAACAATATAATATTCCGCCGGTAACTTGTCATAGCTCTTCAGATCATCGGGGTATATATCATACTTTGTACCTGTATTAATAACTTTCATTTACTTTTTCACCTCATTTTCTTTTACAAATTATTTCTGATCTACTTCCGGAATAATCAAAGGCTGACTAGACGTGAACACGACAAATCTTACATTCGGGGCTCGCGCTGACAAGTCTAGTCTTGACTCAGCTTCCGTTTCCTTTCGGTATCACTCCGGCAGGTGTGACCTGCTACTCGCATTCTTTTATTGTCAAGGATTATATCAGATGTGATAATATTTGTCATTTAACGCGTAGTTGAAAAAATGCTGAATCAATGTCAAAACAAAAAAATAACATTACGAGTTCTTTCATGATGAAATAGATTCCAGCCTTGGGAGCTATTCCAACTTCGAATTTAGGAGGTCAGACCACTTCAGTGCTTTAGTGCATCAGAGGGGTAGACCCCAATTCAGCCTTGACATTTATATCCAAATTGGATATAATCTTCTCATGTAATTATATTCTTTTTCAAATACGATTTCCTTATAAACCAAGACCGGAAACAAATCTTCGGTCTTACATCGGTGCCGATGCAGGCGCCTCACCGATGTATAAAGTTGCCTGCAACAAGGTAGAAATTATGAAAATGTCAGAACTACGACTACTGTCAGGCTTGTCCCAGCATAAGTTCTCAAAAAAATACCATGTGAATTTCCGTACCATACAGAACTGGGAACAAGGCATAAGTGAACCACAGGAGTATATTATCATCTGCCTGTACCGTATAATATCTGAGCTCGATTTCAAGGAACGTTTTGTACAGGATGTACACAGCGATACTTACAATATATCAGGTAAACTATTCCTTTTAAAAAACAATCACTATATGTTGACTTTTTTTTATAATAACCGTTTGGAATGCCGTATACTTGAAGATAAAAAATATATCGTAGACCAGTTCCGGGATGACTTTGCCTGGATGTCGTTGGAAAACGCATACGAAAATCTCCTCTTAAATGAGGGATGAAAGGAGGATTACCATGTTATACTATCTTATGAGGAAAAATGATATCGTCATGCTGCTTTATATTTCTGAAAGCGGAAGCATAACCAAGCTTGGTAAAATCTTCAACAAAGACCTGATTCCTATGCAAAACAGAACTTCAGAAAAAGGCGTAATAACCTGGTGGAATGATCGCTCTATACCTATTAAGCAGGGGAAAATAGAGAAAATGCTACGAGAAAATGGCATAGCCACGCCAGGGCTCTATCTCGTACACAATCTTGGGTTAAGCCTTACAGATCATTACTGGATAAAGCCAGTTAATCAGGACCTTACCTGGGAACAGGTTAATCTGTTTGAAAATGATTTTAAAGAAAACCTGTTATTAGGAAATATCCAGCTTCAAGGAGACAGCGATGTTCCCTCATACCAGCCCAATTCATCACTGCAAGGTAATCTTGAAAAGACATGGATCATAGACAAAGGGACAAGAAAACTTGTAAAAGGAAACCATTCCGAATTATCCAGCGAAAGTATAAATGAGGTAATAATCTCTAAAGCAATTAAGAAGCAAGGTATGCCTGCCACTCGATATGATCTGCTGAGGATAAAAGGAAAGCCCTATGATTATGGATGTATAAGCCCCATTTTCACCTCTCAAGACAGAGAGTTGGTTTCGGCATATGCAGTTGCTACATCCGAGATCAAGCCCAATAACATTTCACTATATGAACATTTCATAAATATATGTGGCAAAAATGGACTTGATAAAGATTATGTGCGTAATTTTCTGGAATTTGAAATACTGATAGATTTTATCTTCAGCAACAGAGACCGTCACCTTACCAACATTGCAGTACTGAGGGACCCCGAAACTCTGAAATTTGTATCTTTAGCACCAATATTTGACAGTGGGAAAAGCATGCTGGTTGGCAGGGAACCTTTTGTTATAACAGATAAACATCTCTTGAGTCAGGAGACCAATGGTTTCAAAAATACCGAGATGGAATTACTTAAACTTGTGAAGGACCGTAAAAAAATTGATGTGTCTAAACTACCTACACTCGAAGCTATAGCTAAGTTATACTCAAAGGATTCAAAAATCGGACATAGTCATGTGGATTTCATCGTAGATTTTTATAGGCGCAAAATAGACATATATGAAAAGTTCGCCGCAGGTGTAGATTTAAAAACACTAAAGTGGAGAAAATAGATGTAACTCATCAACACTGACCCGATAATCCTGCTCAACAAATACAGTTTTTCGGCCACCGAAAGCAGTCCGCACCCAAAACCTGTGCGTATCACTACTCCCGGTGGCCTCTTTAACACTTTAGTGTGTCAGAGGGGTCTGACCCCATATCCGTTCACTCCGCAAGCAACTCATCAACACTGACCCCGATAATCCTGCTCAGCAGATACAGGTTTTCGATATCGGGGATAGAATGCCCATGGCGCCATTTATTGATAGCCTGCACGGAAACCTTCATTTTTTCTGCAAGATCCTTATCATTTAGTCCGCTTTTGTCGATAAGATTTCCAATGCGTTTACCGGTTTCTGCCACATCTAAACCATTGTTAATTTTATCGTTATTAAAATTTCCTGCCATAATCGTATTTTCTCTCCTTCACCGCATATAATCGTAACAAAATACATGAAGCCCCCTTTAGCACTTTAGTGCATCAGAGGGGTCAGACCCCAATGTGGTATAAATAACGTCAAATTAAGACGATAAAGAAATAAAAGCTTATATATTTTCGATTTGATTATATCAATTTTTCTAGAAAAACACAAGACAAAAAGAC
>JAFYYN010000121.1 GCA_017557525.1 Lachnospiraceae bacterium | reverse complement strand
GCATATAAGACTTATGATCAGTTGTCTTTTCATACGGAACGTGCAATTAGCACCCTTCGGTTTCTGGAATCATTTCAAGTTTAGACAGTTTGAGCATAACCACCAAGATCACCATAGCCATTTCCGCGATTTCTGCGATTTGACCATCGTCTTCCTCCAACGACTCGGCAAAACTGATGCAAGCATCGTTCTGCGCTCGCTGCTCTGTCGGTTCTGTGTGAAAATATTGAACTATATATTTTTATATAAACACTTTGTTCTTAAAAAAATTATTCGTATCTTTGTTTCGGATTAGATAGGTATATATCATGGCAATAATAGTTTTAGATGTACAGGATGAGAGCTTAGTCTCTAAGATTAAGAAAGCATGTATGTTGTTGAAAGGAGTAGTGAGCGTAAAGGTTCAGCACCCCAAGACTACAGACATTACCCAGACTGCAGGTTACAAGGAGGCAATGGATGATGTTAGAAACGGTCGGGTAACTGAGTATACATCGCTTAAGGACTTTTACAAAGAGATGGGACTCTGATTATGGCTTACACAGTTAGAATCTCCACGCGTTTTAAAAAGGACTTTAAACTTTGTATTAAGCGCGGTCTTGATATGAAACTGATCACAGATGCGATGGATATCCTTGAGGCTAAAGGTTCCCTTCCTGCTAAATATAAGCCCCATAGACTGAAAGGTAATCATAAGGGACTATGGGAATGTCACATACAGCCAAACTGGCTTATGATATGGGAACAGAATGACAGCGAACTTGTTCTTTTGTTTCTCGAAACTGGCACTCATGCAGATTTGTTCCGTAAGTAATTCAGTTTCTGCGATTTCTGTGGGATATTATAAAATTAATCTGTGTGATCTGTGTGACATATTACAAGAACAAGATATTATTAAATTCTAATATTAATCGACCACGGATCTAACAGATCTAACAGATATCTCATAATCCGTTCAATCCGAGTAATCCGTGTTCAATATATCTTTCCGGGTTCAAGTAAAGTGAATGATACTATTTAGTGATCTCAGTTATGCTATCAACGGCGCTGCATTTCGGGTCTATAACTCTTTGGGCCATGGTTTCCTCGAAGCAGTTTATCAGGAAGCACTAGAAATTGAGTTTCAGAAACGGAATATACCTTATGAAAGAGAAAAAGAACTTCGGATAAAATACGATGGAATTGAACTAAAGCAGACATACAAAGCGGATTTCGTGTGCTATGGAAAGATTATTGTGGAATTGAAGGCTGTCAGTGCCCTGGATGATGCGCATCGGTCTCAGGTTTACAATTATCTTCATGCTACAGGATTCAAGTTGGGCTTGCTCTACAATTTCGGATGTTCCGATGAGTTAGAAAAAGAAAGAATAGTAGTTTAACGACCACGGATTTAACAGATCTAACAGATATCTCATAATCCGTTCAATCCGAGCTATCCGTGTTCAATTCAAAAAATAAGATATAACGTTTTCATATAATTATCAACCACGGATCTAACAGATCTAACAGATATCACATAATCCGTTCAATCCGAGCAATCCGTGTTTAATTAAAAAAATAAGATATAACGTGTTCATATAATTATCAACCACGGATCTAACAGATCTAACAGATATCTCATAATCCGTTCAATCCGAGCAATCCGTGTTCAATTAAAAAAATAAGATATAACGTGTTCATATAATTATCAACCACGGATCTAACAGATCTAACAGATATCTCATAATCCGTTCAATC
>JAFYYN010000120.1 GCA_017557525.1 Lachnospiraceae bacterium | reverse complement strand
TAGCCATGAAGTTACCTCCTGTCCCCGGGACACTACATGACTAATATTAACATACAATTGTTAATCATAGTAAATTCCAGAGAAAGTTTTTCTTAAACTAAATTCAAGTCCAACTGGAATTTAAAATGAAAATTAATTAATGGTCAAAAAATTTTTAAATTCCTGGAACCGCCCCTTCACCCCCTTCGTCTAATGTTCAGAAAACCAAAAACAATGGAGGTCAATTATGAAAAGAACGAATTCAAACAAACATCTCTTAATAGTATTATTCCTTATTCTATCGCTGGTATTTACAGCATGTTCAAGTGCCAAGGATGATAGCTATGACAAAGCAGCAACGACCACAGTGACAACAGAAACATCATCACCTTCATCTGCTAAATCAGACGCAGCCACTGCCAAGGAACCGGCGACAACAACTACTGCCCCTGCAGCATCCGTTCCGGAAAGTGTACCCGACGCAGTAAAGGAATCCAAAACCGATATGGCAGCATTAGCCGGTGAATCTTCCATGTTATACGAGGCAAGTTTTTCCATGAAGGATGGTGCCGTAACGGACGGACTGTATGATACAACCGCTCCCATAGATGATGGCTATATAGAGGGTGACGATGTAATAATCATTGAACCTACCGCAAGACCCCAGGTAAAGGCAGGCATCCTTACTGCAGGTGAATGGAACGACAACCGTAACTTTGATTTCATCAAAAACCTTCTTAATGATGGTCAGAACTATAATTACAAGGATTTCTTCACAAAATGGGATATCGCTCCTTTTAACAGGCTTGCAATCGAAATTACTGACACAAACGGAAACTTCGTACAGGGTGCAAACATTACAGTTTATGACAGTAATGGCACTTCTGTTTGGAAAGGCGTAAGCGACTATGAAGGCATGTTATATGCTTACTATTCACTCCTTGACACAGCAGTAATGCCCGCAAAGGTTACTGCAGAGTACAACGGCGTATCAGTTGATTACGACGTAGCAAGCGATGACCTTAAGGACAGTTCGATCATTAGTTTGTGCATAGACGCACAGCCCAAGGCAAAGACCCTCGACCTTATGTTTACCATCGATACAACCGGTTCCATGGGCGACGAGATCTTCTATCTCCAGGAAGAGCTTCAGGACGTGATCAAGCGTGTAGAAAATGATACCGCCAATATTCCCGTAAGGCTCAGCGTAAACTTCTACAGAGATCAGGGTGATGATTATGTAGTACGTCCTTACGAATTCAGCACCAACATCAATGAGCAGCTTGCATACCTCAACAAGGAATTTGCTTCAGGCGGAGGAGACTTCGAAGAAGCAGTTGAGCAGGCACTTGCAAACAGCGTAAACGAGCACGCATGGGATGATGACAGCATTAAGCTTCTCTTCCTCGTACTTGACGCACCGCCTCACAACACAAAGGAAAACCGTCAGACCCTGATCGATACCATCTCAAAGGCTTCAGAAATGGGCATCCGTATCATCCCCGTAGCTTCAAGCGGTATTGACAAGGATACAGAGTTCCTGCTCAGAGCATTCGCAATGACAACCGGTGGAACATATACATTCCTTACCGATGACAGCGGCGTTGGTGAATCTCACTTAGAGCCCACAGTCGGCGAATATGAAGTTGAACAGCTTAACGACCTGCTCGTAAGACTTATCGAGAAATATATCGGATAATTAAAATGCCTAATCCCCCAAATTGGATAAACCCTAATACAGAAACGTGCGGACTGTGCCTCGTGCTTATTCCGCACGTTTCTTGTTTTCAAATGTGCAATCCCTTTTTTTATCTTATATTGGTTTTACTATCACATCTTAAATTTTTATTTTGAACTTGCATTTTTTATGTTAATTACATATTATACTATATAATATATCCTTGGCGAAGGGAAGGTACCCAAGCCATGCGAGGGCGGATGAGGTGTCATACAAAATAAATTGAGGTAAAGATAAAAATATGGAAAACAGAACCAGCCACAAATTCACCATTACAACTCCCATGAAAATATTCATTGCGATAGAGCTTCTCCTCTATCTTCTTTTCATTGGCATGGATATCACATTTTCCGATTTCGATTTTTCACCAAATAACATATTTTACAAAATATCGAGCATCCGAATATTCTCAGCTTCGATGCTGAAATACTACGCAATACTGCTCTGCTTTGCTTTTTCTCTGTACCGCTATATAAAAACAATAGAAAAGCCCAAGGGCTTTCTAACCATTGCCATGGGCTTTACTATAGTATCTGATTATTTCCTGCTGCTAAACCCAGAGCAGATGATACCCGGCCTTTTCACTTTCATAATAGCACAGAGCGTTTACCTCTACATAATCAACGGAGGGATCCTTCAAAAAACCGTAAGTGCCATAGGTCTCCGCATAGCAGCAGCTATCGGCATTTATCAGTTTCTAAAATTTTTTGACATCATATATTACGCATATAGTACAGAAATGCGTTTAACAATCCTTTTAGGAATAATGTATGCCATATCATTCTTAGCAAATATCATAAGGCATATCATCTTTTTGTGTCAGACTACAAAAGCAGCCAGGAATGGCACCTCCTGTCAGACACCGAAATGTATGTTCACCTTCCCGGTATTATTCCTTATAGGTCTCATACTTTTTGTATTATGTGATATCAATGTGCTGATATGTAATCTCCATAAGTTTGTCAATATATACCCAAATGATTACGTCACCCTGTATTATATATCCTCAGTACTTATGTGGGGGTTTTATCTTCCCTCTCAGGTTATAATCGTGCTCTCTGCTTAAGTAGTCAGCAGCCTTATAACCCTGATCAGCCTCGTAGCATTGATCTCAAGCTGCTTTCTTGTAAGTGAACCATTATTTAAAGCAGTCTTCATATCTTCGAAATCCTCCCTGCTGCCGGGCATTACTATCTCACCGCCTGCAGCAGCAATCCTCGAAGGAGAATATTTCGGATGCTTTGTACCCAGATTGGGAACAGAGGCGATCAGCCAGTCAGTCATAACACTGCCTTTGAAGCCAAACTCATCCCTTAATACATTCTCTAAAAGATCCCTTCGCTCATTTGTGTGTATGCC
Organism: Lachnospiraceae bacterium; assembly: GCA_017557525.1. Classification (GTDB taxonomy): domain Bacteria; phylum Bacillota; class Clostridia; order Lachnospirales; family Lachnospiraceae; genus RUG11977. The sequence continues at coordinate 24,952 of JAFYYN010000120.1, read as the reverse complement.
GTTTAGCAGGTTATAGGAAGACATAACAGTCGCAGGCTGAGCCTCCTTAACGCAGATGCCGTAACCCTTAAGGTAAATCTCCCTCATAGCTCTTTCACTAACTATGCTGTTATTAAAGCAGCGGTTATATTCCTGGTTATTAACGCAGTAATGCTTTATGGTGACACCGCAGTTCTTATGCTTCTGTACACCCTTTGTAATGGCAGCAGCCATCTTACCGCTTACCAAAGGATCCTCAGAATAATACTCAAAATTCCTTCCGCAGCGGATATTCCTGTGTATATTCATTGCAGGTGCCAGCCACAGATGTACTCCAAACTCTTCCATCTCGCTGCCTACGATATCTCCGCATCTTTCAACAAGCTTAAGGTTCCAGCTCTGAGCCAGTGCAGTGCCAATCGGTATAGCAGTTGCGTAATGAGTCTCAATCTTTTCACCGTGCCTGGGCTTATCCTTAGATAAAAGCTTACCCATGATCACAGCGGGCTTAGGCAGGAAATCTGCTAAACCTTCAAGCATGGTATTTCCAACGGAATGAGCGCCATCTTCATCAACCCAGTATTTCTGGCTTATACGAACTCCCGCAGGACCGTCCGCCATAGAAAGAGAAGGGATCCCCTTACAACGCAGCTTATCCGTTGTCTCACCGGCTGCACCGGCTACGAGCCTTCCGGCATTTCCTATCATACTGCCGCCGACACCGTTTTCAAAGAAAGCACCGATATTTAAATAAATTAACTCCTCATCACTGAGAGCCTTAACCTCATCGGTAACTTCAGTCTCTGTATCATAAACGGGATTATCCTTTTTAACAGCATTACCGTCAAGGACGAGTATTGGCAGGGAAGCATTTGTTTTTTCGGACTCTATGCCTGCTTCACCGGTATTTACCTGAGGCTTATAATCCTCAAAGTCAGGTGTACCGCCAATATTCTTTACCTGCTTAACAACTGCAACGTCACTCAGACGTACAATTGCACACGGAGTAATATCAGCACTGTTATTACCATAGCTAATTACGTAGTCGCCCTTTTCAAGGATATAGCTGCCACTTTCGGTATCGTAGCTTGCAATATCGGACATGGCAAATGTTACAGATGTCTTAGTGATCTGTTTTGCATCAAGTTTTTCAGTCTTAACCCATCCGGCAAGGTCTTCCTTAGGCTGATCAAGCTTTCCTTTAGGCTTTGAAACATAGAGCTGTACAACTTCCTTTCCCGCAAAGTCCCCGGTATTTTCAACGATAAAGCTTACTGTTACATTCTCACCGTTTAGCTCTGTACCGGTAGCCCTTATCTCAAAATCGGTATATGAAAGACCGTAACCAAACGGGAACAGAGTCTTTGCGCCTACAGTATTAAAATATCTGTAACCTACATAAATGCCCTCTTTATATCTTGTATCCTCAGCATCCCCAAAATCAAAGATCTCAGGATAAGCATCCCATGCTGTCCATGTGGTTGCAAGCTTTCCGGAGGGAGTCTTTTTTCCTAAAAGAATATCAGAAAAAGCATATCCTGTAAGAGCACCAAGCTGTGACAATAGGAGGATATTCTCCACATCAAGCACGGGCGTCAGGTCAACAGGACCGCCAACATTTAATACCAGGATGAACTTGTCAAATTTTCTGTAAAGTCCAAGTATAGTGCTTATTTCTGTATCAGTAAGCAGTATGTCGCCTTTCTCTGCTACTCTGTCATTACCCTCTCCGCATATCCTCGAGAGCACATATACAGCTGCGTCCCCATCACACTCTATCGGGATGTCATATTCAGGCTCCGGCATAACAGCACCCATTCCCTCAAAAATAGGGCTTACATGCTTTTCCTTAGCTCTCTGCTTAATACCCTCCACAAAGGCTTTCCTGCTCTTCTTTGCAACCTTGTCATATTCGTCAAGCCAGTTTTTGGTTGTAATTGTAAAGCCTGCTTTTTCAAGCGCTTTCTCAATAGAAACAGTAAAATGGGAATAAACCTCTCCTGAGCCTGTTCCGCCCCTCAAAGTATTCCTTGCACCGTTTCCATACAGAGCCAGCCTGCAGGGTCCGTCCAGCGGGAAATCCCCGTTTTTCTTAAGTAAAACAGTACATTCAGCCTGTAAACCCCTGACTTTACCGGCATTAATCCTCTCAAGTTCTGTAAGCATCATAGTTTTACACCTCTCCTTTCAATTAGCTTCCTCACAGTATAATAACTGAGTTCCGGGAATTTCGTTAAGCAAAACTAATTCCTCTTTAACTTTTTAAATCTGTATACCACTATATCACAAAATCTGTAAAAATGCTATATTTATATTACATTCTCTTTCCTATATCTTGAAGGTGCAATCCCGGTATGTTTTTTAAAGGCGTTACAAAAATAATATGGGGACTCGAATTTTAATTCGTCACTGATTTCCCCGATTGAAAGAGCAGTTGTGGTAAGCAACTGCTTTGCTTTTTCCATTCGCCCGTTTGAATGGTATTTCCAAAGCGTTGTCCCGGTTGTCTGCTTAAAAAGAAGGTTTAAGTGTTTAAATGTAAGTCCCATGTATTCTTCAAGTTCTTCCGAAATAAAAGGGCTGTCTGAATGTTCATCAAGAAAAGACATCATTTTTAAAACTTTTTTCCATTTGCTGTCAATATGCCTGTCCGAGATTGAAAGTTCATATATGTCCGTTAAAATTTCATACAGATAGGAATTAAGGTTTAGGTTTGCACTGTAATCCCTTGATTCAAACATCTTATTAAGTGTCATGAAGCGTGAGAATATCCTGCTGTTTTTTTCTATATGGAGGGTTTTGGGCAGGGTGTGATATGTTCGTTTTATGGTATTGTCAGCTTCAGTAAAAAGAAACCTTTCATATGGTGAAAGCTCTCTGCCATCACCGGTTTCGTTTGTATTAAAGTGTACAAAAAACCATTTGGTTCCTTTAGGACATTTTATATCTCCATAGTGGTGAAGTCCCTGTTTTAAGAATACGAGATTTCCGGGTTCAACTGTAAATTCCGTATCTTCCTCATATATATGAAAGCTTCCCTCTTCAACATATAAAAGGACATTGACATCAAGTATCCTGTCCGGATGGATGAAACCGGAGTCGGTGCTAAGATATCCGCACAGACTTACTAAGGGAAGCGTGTCAGTATATAATTTAATTCTGTTATCTTTCGTTTCTTTCATATTTTCATATCCCATTCTTAGTATTCCTTGATACAAAACTTTAGATTTTCCGGCAAAATACGACTATTTTATATTTTTTAGCATATATATGGCATTTATTTTAAGATTCGATGCGACTATAATGTAATTATAATAAACATAAAACAAATTGTCAATCTTTTTAAATCAAACTAAAACTAAGGAGGCCGACACATGAAATCTGTATTTGGAAAAGACGTAGAATTAAGGGATGGTGAACTTCTCGCCAAGGAACGCGACAACAGAGGTTATCTTGATGAGCTGAAATCACCGGCACTGCTTCAGAATTTCTATCAGGAGGCAGGTATCAACCAGAATTTCGGTAGTAAATATATGGCACACACCGGATGGGAGGATCCTTCCTGCCAGCTGCGTGGACATTTTCTGGGACATTATTTAAGTGCATGCGCGATCAGGTATTATGAGAATGGTGACGAGGAGTTGCTGGCTAAGGCAAACCATATTGTCCATGAGCTTAAGCGTTGCCAACATGAAAACGGCGGACTCTGGGCTGCTTCAATACCTGAGAAATACTTCCACTGGATCGCAAGGGGCAAGCAGGTGTGGGCACCACACTACAATGTCCACAAGACCTTTATGGGACTTTGCGATGTATACCGTTACATGAACAATAAAGAGGCTCTGGAGGTTGCTGTTTCATTTGCCAAATGGTTCTATGATTATACCAATGATAAGAGCCGCGAGCAGATGGACAACATACTTGACTTTGAAACCGGCGGTATGCTTGAGGTTTGGGCTGACCTTTATGAGTTTACCAAGGATGATATGTTCCTTGAACTGATAGAACGTTATGACAGACACAGGCTGTTTGACAGGCTCTTGAACGATGTCGATGCTCTTACAAATATGCATGCCAATACAACAATCCCTGAGGCGATTGGCGCAGCCAGAGTATACGAGGTAACAGGCAAGGAGCGTTATAAGAATATCGCCCTTAAGTACTGGGAAATGGCTGTAACTAAGAGAGGTTCATTCGTCACAGGCGGTCAGACATGCGGTGAGATCTGGACTCCTTTAAAGTCCATGGCACAGCGCTTAGGAGACAAGAACCAGGAGCATTGTACAGTTTATAACATGATCCGGCTTGCAGATATATTGTTTAAGTGGACCGGTAAGGTTGAATTCCTTGATTATATCGAGCAGAATCTTTACAACGGAATAATGGCTCAGGGCTATTTCAGGGGCGGACATGCCAACGGTCAGACTGCCGAGTTCCCGGAGGAGGGACTTATCACCTATTTCCTTCCCCTGACTGCAGGCTTAAGAAAGGGTTGGGGAGCAAAGTTTTCAGATTTCTTCTGCTGTCATGGGACACTTGTACAGGCCAATGCAGCTCACAATAGGTATCTCTATTATGTGGATGGCGAAAGCATTTATACCGGTGTCTATGCTTCAAGCAAAGCTACAATTGATTTAAACGGAACGAAGGTAACTCTTGAACAGCACAGGGATACTTTAAGTGGCAGCTTCCATTCTTCAAGCACCTCGTCCGCACTCCAGTCACTTGGTGACAATACACATATCTATCCTCACCAGCCTGACGTTATGAAGCAGTGCTTTAGGGTTTTGGTGGATGGTGAAAAGGAGTTTACACTTTGCCTTAGACTGCCTAAATGGCTTAAAAGGCAGGCTGAGCTTACAGTAAACGGAGAAGTTACTGATATTTCAGGTCTTATTGATGCCGGATTTATAAAGTTAAAGAGAACCTTCAAAAACAATGATGAGATATGTATTTCTCTTCCTCTTGACATTTATGCAACCAAGCTTGAGGGCTCTGAAAACATGTACGCATTCTCATACGGTCCTATTGCACTTGCAGGATTATCAGATGCAGAGCGCACTCTTCACTTAAAAGGTCACGAAGTAGATGAACTCTTAACCCATGACAATGAGCGTGAGTGGGGATCTTGGAAGGATACCTTTAAAACCCGTTTCCAGGATGTAGGAATTAAGTTCATTCCTCTTAAGAACATAGGTTATGAAAGATATCAGGTATACTTCCCGATAGAAGAATGATGAAGTAAAACAGGCATCGGAATTTCTCCGGTGCCTGTTTTTGAAATAAAACTATACTATTCAACATTACGGCTCTTCCACAAACAACTCAGCGTTTGTTTCACCCGATAAGCTTATATTTGCAGTGTCTAAAGTTTTCTTTCTTTTAATATCCACTATCTCGCCAATATACATATCGTGGGGAGCATCACCATTATAGAACTTTGCAGCATCAGGATCCATAATATTTGAAGGCTCAAGTCTCTGCATGAACATCTTTTTACATACAATAGTTATCTCTGCTTCCTCAAAGGTTACTGACTTTTGGATTTCCTTGGCAGTCAGCCCCGAATCATTTATTTTGTCCATATCTCTTCCTGACTTTGAACCAAGCACTCCAAGAACCTTCCTGTACTTTTCAGGGAAAAAGCTTACTGTAAAGTAATCTTCCCTGTCCATAAACTCGTGGGTATAACGGGATGTCCTTACATAAACTGTCGCTACAGGCTTACCCCATATAGTTCCCATGCCACCCCAGCTTACGGTCATTGTGTTGAAGTTTTCTTTATTGCCTGCTGTAAGCAGAGCCCACTGCTTATCAAATACACTTAAGATATCTGTTTCAAATGTCATCGTTATAAATCCTCCAAGTGTTTTATCTCATATTACTTTTAAGACGTTTGAACCATGTTTGCAATTCCTGATAGCTTTTTTGTAAAGTGTCTGCTTTTTCCATAGCAGATTCAGCCATAAATAAATCAGCTTCTATTTGCCCTATTGAAAGAGGATTATTGCGTACGCTCATATAGTACCTCCCCTTTATTAATATCATCCATAATCAAGTTTTTTATATTTGATCCACTCTTAAAGTATAATATATCATAATCCTGATCAAAATTACTAAAGGCAAATACCTGTCTGGCAAACTGTTCATACTTTTTGGATGAAAGAGCTTTGGAACGAATCTGGTTACCAAACACTGCTATATCAATATCCGAACTTTCTCTACATCTATCCTCAATACTGGATCCAAACAGAACCACTCTTTCAATAAAGTCACACTTTTTGGCGGCATCTATAATATTAGTCATATATTTCTTTTTGATTTCAGCTACGCGGAATTTACGATTATCAACATTCATTGTAATCACTTTACACATAAGAACCTCCTTAAAAATTCAAATTCCCTCATTAGCATCTAAATAAAGTATAACATATACACAGGCTTTTTTCAAGCGTCAATCTCCTTTCCTAATCTTCTATCCGCCCCATATCATGCATTTCTACTATCTGCTTTTTCTTTATCACATAAAAAAACTGTCCGTTGAGGGCAGTTTATCTTTTTTTGTTTTTTTGTTGGTACTTAAAGCTTTCATACTTATGCTGTATGGGAGTTTTCCCTTTACTTAAAAGGATTACCGCAGAAATATACATATCCCATATAACAGAATTCAAGCGCGATAGCACTGCCACCTACGATAAGTAATGCTGTAAACATATTCTTTCCTCCTTTGAGTTTTTAAAAGTTTATTTATTGAAAAAATGTCATTTGTTGTGCAGGATTATCAGAATTGTTGGCAGTGATCCGATTGCACAAAGAGTTATAATTGCAAGTGCTGTCATAATAATGTTTTCACTCCTTTACTTATTAATCTAAATTTTTGATAATATTATTTGCAGATATAGACGACAATTACACTGACTCCGAGTAAAACTACCATTGTTCCGCATACAAGCATTGTATTTTCCTCCTTTCGCTTTCTCTTTCCATTTTTGTTTTAAGGTTTCCTTTTGTTCCCTTTATTGTATTTCCCCCTCACTTCGTGTAATGTCATCAGGACTCCGTCAGCTAGGCTGACACCTCATGACGTGCGGAGGCAGGTCGGTCGGAACATTTAATATCAAGCCTTCGGCTTGATGGTTCCTCCCTCGTTGTGACTTTATAATACGCCTGAAATCGGCATAATTCAATATTCAGAATCACCCCAAAACGTAGTTTAAGCTACACCTCTTCTCAGAAGTGTAGCTTAATTTACATTCGGATATTAAATTGTTTATATCTTATTAATATGTATAAACTACTGAAGTCGCAGTCTCTTCTACCCCTCCCTGTTTAAGTCAGATAATTTTTTGTTAAACTCGAAAACATATTGAACACCCTTTTCCCTGTCAATCACATAAGCATCCAAATCTATAGAAATAAGGAATTCTCTTCCGTCTTCCAAGTAAAAAATATAATCATTTACAGCATCAGCGACATATTTAAAATCATTCTGATCCTCAACGATTTTTTCTATTTTGAACTCTCTCAGTGCCTCTATATATTTATTTATCACTTCTGGATCTTTCGATGGGTACTGGATATAACCCCCTTCACCGCCAACACCATGCCGGATTTCAGTTGGAATTATCTTGCCTTCCACTATATCTGCAAAAAGAGGATCAGGAAAAACCTTCTCAATATCGTATTGCACTTCAACCAATGAAACATCTTCTATTTTTGCTTTATTAGCTTCACTTTCCCTGTTGGTACACCCCGAACCAATCATGCCTAGAATCAATATAACCATGAATATTGAACATCTCTTCATCTCAATTATACCTCCTACTAAACATTAGACGAAATATTCAATAGTTGGTTCCAAAAAGAATTATGAATCCCTGGTTTTTGCGCCCATACCTTTAAGTTCCTTCTTGCGCTCATACATCACCTGGTCGGCACGCTTGAATATAACAAGACAAATTAGAATACTCTATTTTGCTGTTAAAGCTCTTTAACCGGAACACCAAAAGGCATATAATAATGCCAACATAAACAGAAGGCATAATCATCAGACAAGGAGGTGGATGCTATGATTATACTTTTTACAATTGCAATGATAATCGTATTCTTTAAGATGATGATACTCGGCATCAAGGCCTGCTGGGGAATATCCAAATTTTTCTTCTGCCTGTTGCTCCTTCCAATAATGCTTATAGGATTAGCAATAGCAGGATTGTTTGTAGTAGCTTTCCCGATACTTGCAATCATCGGATTGGTTGTAGTAGTAAAACGGGTTGCCGCGTAAATGATCAGTGCATATACCTAAGATAAACTTTTTTTCATAATAATCTCCCTTATCAAAATGGACTGTGATTGAATATCGCAGTCCACTTTTGATTTTTCATGGGATTTTAAGAAAATCTTTATTGAATCCGACTTATTCTTTCGGTATAATAGTCTCAATAAAAGAATCTTCATCATGATTATTCTACCTCCAAAGTGTCGGAGTGCACGCCGGCACAACAATGTTTTTCCTTTCTCGAAAGAAGAAGCAGCTCTTACCAATCTCGGAGCTGCTTCTTCTCGTTATGATCAAATTATTTCAGTAGTCTTCACAGTCTTTTCTTTCTTGGCAGGCTTCTCTGTCTTAGGTTTCTTCGGCTTTGGCTCTGCCTTCGCCTTGTTCTCCTTCTTAGGCTTAGCTTCCTTCTTTTCCTTAACCTTCGGCTCAGCCTTCTTAGCAGTGGCCTTCTTGGTCACAGTCTCCTTCTCAGCACCAACCTTCTTTGCTCCTACAGACACCTTTGTCTTCTTTGCTGCCACCGGGCTTGAAAGTAGCTCTGCGAAGTCATCGATTCTAGCAACATTCCGGAGTGTCTCTATGTTCTGTGCAGCTACTTCCTCAATGATTTTCTTCTTGCCTTCAACAATGGAGATTATCTCGCCTGCTGTGCAGCGGATACGTAGATCATGGTCAAAGTACTCATAAGGCTGTACATCTACCTTTCCTTCCTTAACCTCAATATAGAAAGCTCCCTCGCCTTCGCCGTAAACATCTACCTGCACTGCAAGATGTCCCTTGACACCTGATGCGTCAACCTTTGCCAATGCTTTCTTTACCTTTTCAACAATCTGTTCGTAAGTCATAGTCTCCTCCTTCTGTGTGTTAAAACAACGCCTTTGCTAAGTGGTTCATATTTCTTGTCATCTTAATTATTTAACTTCCCATAAAAGCCTTTATGGGGTTTAGTTCATACAGCTCATACCTTTTGTAGGACCATCAGCCCCTGAAACATAGTGCGACTGGAACTCCATATTGATTTCCCGGATTTCTTTCTTGCCATCTATATAGTCCTGGTACATTTCGGCAAGTCCTGCCATGCATCCATCACATTGGGAATCGATATTGCCCAGTGCGTCACGAACAATCTGTTCTCTTTCTTCTTTTGTTGTCTCACTTATTAAGTATCCCATAGTCTTCCCTGCCCATATATTTAAATAACCTACACATTATTCTCCGTACTGCATAATAAACCATCCTAGTACCGCCCAGGTTGCGAGCGAAAAAGTATTTCCATTTTTATCCCGTCCTGATTTATATATTTTTGCAGCTTCATCAACATCTACAAACTCAAACCCGTCAAACAGTTCAGTACCGACACAGCCGCTCTGATCAAGCATAGAAGTATCCGCAAGCGTGATGTCTGCACACAAAAATGCGTTGCTTTCATCCGTCATGCCCGGGGTAGAATAGGCACATGGATTAAGAACCGTGATCTTATCTGTTTTAGCCACCTTTATCCCGGTCTCTTCATATATCTCCCTTACAGCTGCACTACACAGGGGATTCTCATCTTCTCTGTCCTCAGGATCCAATAATCCTGCAATAGGACTAAGCAAAAACCTGCCAACCGGATACCTGTATTCATAAGAAAGAAGCAGCTTAGGGTTCTGCTTTGGCAGGTGAAGCACAACAGCAATAGTTACCGCATCAGGTAACATAGCCTTAAACTCATCGTCAGATTTAATCGCTACCAGATTTTCAGTATTACACCTGCTTGCACTGAAATAGTGCTTTCCCTGACTGTAACGCAGATCATAAAGCTTAAGATATTTTGCATCATATAAAACGTCTACATTTTCTTTAGACATAACCGGTTTATTCATCCTAATAAATCTCCTTGATAAATTCATTTATATAATTATAGCATTTTCCCTAGAAAAATGTTATAAAAAATCACAAAAACCCGATCCTATTTGCCCATCATTGCCTTAAGAGGGTTAACCTGCTTAGCCATAGCAAAGATGGTGTCCTGTTCATTGTTAATGTAATCTTTCAGCTGTCGGATATCATCATCTGAAAATCCCTTGTTTTTCACAAGTTCACACCCTGGAAGTGTAAATTCTGCAGTCTTATCACCATCCTGAAAGAAAACATATATCGCCTTCTTATCTTTATTCCTTGTCATGGATGACACACTCATCTTAATATCCTTGTTCATAGGCTACCCCTTTAGCTCTTATTGGTGGTATTATTATTTTAGCTGTTGCTATGCTGGTAATAGTTATGGCTATTAGGAGAATATATAAAGTATTATACCACAGACTGTGAAAGAATACAATCAGGGCTGTTCTTTATGAACAGCCCTCTTTTAGTCAAAAACAATATTTACTTAAACACTTAAACTAACAATTTTTCCAATGCTATAACATATTCCTGTACAGTTTTTTGCAGCTTTTTTAGTACAGCCTGCTCTTCCCTACTTACAACACCATCATCTTTCATAGCAGCCGCTTCACATTCCTTGAGGAAAGTACCTGCACGCATCGATTCATTCATAAAATCTCTTTGAAAATATTCTTTTTAATCCCATAGATTAAGGATCAATAATCAATTCCATCTATTAAACCTGAGCGATCATTTACATCATATTCTGTAGCATTAAGAGCTTCTGCAGGTATCTCTATCTCGGGACAGTCAGTTTCAAACACTACATCATACTTAGTCATAACCATGTTCATGCCATCTATTTTTTCTTCTACCGGAGCATTAAGAGACATCTTATATCCTGTAACTAACCCTTCAGTATCGAGATATATCTCACAATCAAGCATGAGTGTCAAACCATCTTCATCCACACGTAACTGACATGTTACGGTATTACCTGAAGTACTTTCTACCATATATGCCTCTTTAATAAAATCAACAAATTCTTCATAATCACTATCCAAAGGAGAGCCTATTGTAAGAACTTCGTCGTTACTCTTATACCATGTAGCTCCACCATTGTAAGTTGTATAAGATTCTGTCGTTCCATCATTGTTGCCCACAGAATAAGATTCGATATTCGTATCACTGTCATAAATATTGGTATATGTATTCAAATGAAGTTTATTACCATTAACATAAACTGTTTCACTCATTAATACATCCATGGGCTGTCCGCCATAATCTATACTCATTGCCGAATCCATATACATGTATCTCTTTTTACCATTCGATGCGTCCGAAATAGCCTTTACCAAACTTAATACTTCTTCACTTGAAAGACTTTTGCCTTCCACAGGAATACCCGGCAGATCATTATCATCGATACCGTCATCATCTACAGGCTCTATTGTAGGTTCAGCTGTAGGTTCAATAGTGGGCTCTGCTGTAGGTTCAAGAGTAGGCTCCACTGTAGGTTCGATGGTAGGTTCTGCAGTAGGCTCTGCTGTAGGTTCGATGGTAGGTTCCGCTGTAGGCTCATTGTTAGAGGTCTCTGTTGACCCACCGGCAAAATTCAAAGTATCATCGTTTTTATCGCCCAATGTTGTTTCATATTCATCAACAACATCCTTTACAGGAACATCCGTTACAACCACTGTAGGTACGTCCGTAATATTATCGGCAGGCTTATCCTCATCAGGAGTCACGGTAACGATACGTCCGTCGCCATTTTTGTTATCACCCTCATCGGTATCAGCTTTACTGCATGCAGTAAGTACTAAAACAAGGCACAGCATTACTGCCAATAACTTAACTAATCTCTTTTTCATTTTCTTAACCCTTTCTATTAAAGATTTTTTGTGTTTCTATATATTTGACGAACATGTCGAAATAACGGTTCCATAAATTTTTTTGCCGCAGATTTATACAATGGATACCTCTATCATTTTCTGTATCCTGTTTTTACTTAATAGAAGTTATGATACATATCTATATAGTACTTTTCAGGTCAATCATTTATTGAGGTATCGTATCCAATACTTTCTTTATTTCTTCATCCTCTGTAAGCTCATAGGCAATCCCCAGACAATACTTCGCACCTTCATATTCCTTATCTTCCAGAAAACGCTTTCCATAGTTATAGGCCAGTCCAATAACGTCATTATCAGCTCCTATAGGAAAGCCATACTTCTTTGAATATTCCTCAAAATCTTTCATAGACGGATTAAATGTTTTTCCGGTTACCTGTTGTATATAGTAAAGTTCAGCCTGCGTCTGCTTTGCATCTTTGTCGAACTGGTCACCCATTATATAACATGCGACAGCTTCAGGATACAGTTTTTTCTCGGCGAAGATGTATCCCAGATTTCTATAACACCTTCCAATCTGTGCAGTATGGATCGCAATCTTGAAAGCATCAACTGTACGTTTAAAAGCCTCATCGATATTGCCTTCCATTTTAAATGTCTCGATATACTCCATAGTCATATCAAAATTCAACGGATTCCATCGGAGGCCTTTCTTAAGCATTGCTCTTGCTTCTTCCAGCCGCTTTAGTTCCACAAGCAGGCTTCCATAGATCATATAAATCTCACAGTAGGGAACCCCTTGTGCCTCACGGATATCCTTCGTAGGTTTATTATAATACCTGTAAAGGATTTCCTGCATAAACTCATCAAACTGGAAATATTCACTTAGTTTGTCATCCTCATAAAAATCAATTCCCGAGATCTTTTTCTCATATTCTTCCAGCATCTTAAGAGCCTTATCATATTCCTTTTTAAATATGTTAAACCTTATCTCATCAATGATAGCCCTGTCAGCATTCCTATCCTCTTCCATTGCTTTGGCAAGTTCAGCCCTTTTATCTTCAGGTATAATATCATACATAAGACGTCCACATGCTCTTACTATTTCTTTCCCCATCTCATGGTCTTTATACTCACGGCATTTCTCTTCAAGAAACTTCAAATCCTTTTTATAGTCACCTGTTAAACCGGCATTAATTTCTTTTATAATTTCATCAAAAGTTTTTTCCACGTGCATTCTTCCTTTCGCAAAGGTATTCAGCCAAGTTTAGCGTTATAAAGCTGTTTCTCTTACTTTGCAAAATCCACCTTCTTATTACTCTTCACTCAGCTTTATTGCTATGAACAACCTCATGCTCTTTCCTCTTTACCACATTTATTATACTACTATAACACATCGCCTGTAAAAATGCTATATTTTCCCAAAAAAATGGCACCGAGATTTGATATGATCCCGATGCTTTTAAACTCGTTACGTATCTTACTTAGACCAGCCTTTTTCCTCTAATGCTAGCAAATTTTCATCCAGACAATATCTTTTGTCATAACCCTCGGTTGTGGCTGCAAAAACACTAAGCTTGTCATTTTCATAGTACATATCAGAAAAACAGATAATATCCTGTGACTTAGGTAGATCAATCGTAGTTTCTGTTTTGCCTTTTATGACTATTCTGTCATTGAATAAAGAGTATGTATTATTGTTTTTTCCTGACTTCAAAACTATTTTTGGTATATCCGTAACTTCCTCCAGGTCATCTTCTCCTACAGCGTATATCTCGCCGATTTTAGATTTGACTCCCCAGGCATCCAATTCCCTGTCATATCCCATCACTTCGTAGATTTCTCCGTTTTCATAAGCCCAGTTTGATTCAGCCAGATATTTTACTTTACTGCCTTTCATGAGCATTAGAAGTCACCCCCTTTAGCACGTTCTTTCTACATCAACCTCTTATATATGTCAATCATGCTCTCTATCTGGTACTTCAGCAGCCAGGCGGCACTGTTATATTCAGGGGTATCCTTAACTACCTGAAGCAGTTCCGGGTAGTACTTATCCGTCTCGGTTATCATTCGGTAGATCCCTTTGCAGGCTAATATGTTTCTTTTTTGCCTGCCACTATCACACAGGTATACTTTTTCCCGTTCTCACCAAGTATTGTAAGCTTTGTGGTGCCGGCCTTATGTATCTTAATTTTCCCCTTTTCATTTACAGTAGCTATTTTTTCATTCTTGATGCTATAGCTTACTGTACCAACACCTTTTAGCTTAACATAAAACTTGTCCCCGACATTACAGATTTTTTCGGTAGCTGTGATATAAGGTCTGATATAATTGAATTTCTTTGTCTTACTCCAGGCAGAACTATCTTTGCCTTTTACGGAACGTATCCTGAAGTAATATGTTTTCCCGCTCTTAAGCTTCCTTAAAACCCTTTGAGTTAATGAACCGTCTTTGATCCTTACAGTCTTAACTCCGGTATCAAAGCTTTTATCCGTACTAAACTGCAGCTCATAGCCTTCTATACCTTCTGCCTCGGTCCATGCAACAGTAAGATTCCCTTTTTTCGTGATTTCAAAGCCTGATATCTCAGTCTTCTCAAGAGACGGAGTCTTAATCTCCTCTGCAGGACTGTTTTTATCGTCTGCAGTACTTCCGTCCGTTCCGTTATCCTGTGAATTATTATCGGAAATGTCGGTATTATAGGCATCACTATAATAATATGCACCAGGAAGGATATTGTAGGAAACAGTTATGCTGCCTGTATAATTTCCTATACCCTCAAGCTGAGCTTCATAATAACCTGCGTAAATAGGATCCGGCAGGCCTTCCACCTTTTGCCAGGTATAATCAATGCCCTCCCTTAAAACAGAACCGTTAAGCGAAAGCCTGGGGCCCTGCTGACTGCCGTTATAATATACATCCGATACGGTCACCATATCAATATTGTAAATTGTTTCGTTAACATCACTGATCATATCAGAAATATTAAATTCATGCTCGTAAATATCTTTTATAACGTATTTGAATCTATAACCCTCTATATCTTCCACACTATCTGTATCTACCAAAACAAGCCTGATAGAATCTGCATTCTCCTTTGATATGGAAAAACTTGATAATGTGAGCGGGAAGTAAAAATAATATTCATAAGCTGACATATTTCTGAAACCGACACAGGTATGTACATCCTGTATAGTTCTGTTCAGCATTGAAGCAGATACGGGACGCATTCCATCCTCATTGGAAAGATATATCTGTGACAGCCTGTATCCATCCGGTTCTGATTCAAATATAAGTCTTCCGTATATTTCATCATCATCCTCGAAGTATTCATCCAGGCCGTCATTCCTGAAGCTTATATGTACGATAGCTTTTTCTTTTTCAAAAATGCAGTTAGCAGCGTGAAGCCTTCCCTCTGCATCCTGTAATGCATAAATCTGTTCCTGGGTCGAGGGAATGATCCATGTGCTTTCGTTTTTCGAATACCATTTAATCTGATCACTGATCAGCTTTTCAAGGGAATCGTTTACATTGCCTTCCATATCACTCGAATCCAAGCTTCCGTAAACGGTATCCAATGCAAAATCAAAGGCATCCGGCATATATGTGAGATAGTATTCAAAACCCTCGTGTTCTTCCAGATACTTTTTAACCGCAGTTAATTCCGGTATGAATTTTACTTCAACCTCATCGATAATGCGCTTATAGGTATCCTTTATGTTAACCATGAAGCCTTCATATTCCTTTGCTTTATATTTTGCAACGGAAATATTTTCTATGATCACGGCGTCGGCAGCCTGCTGGCTTATAAGTCCGGACAACCAGTCTGACATATATTCTTCACCGCCGACATAATTAAGAACATCAGATAAAACATCATCCCAGAGGTTAAGAGAGCCATTAGAAGTCTTAACCGTATGTGCCTTCCAGTACTCCCTGACTTTCTCATAGTCTATCTCGTTTTTGGGGATACCCGATGCTGCAAGGGCAGATACAGCCTGCCCACATTCTGTAACAAGTGAATACTCTATTATTGTTGCCAGGTACGATGACAGGAATCGCATAGCATCTGTATTTTTATTGTGATTATCTTTCCCCAGCTCCTTTATGGTATTGAAATAGTCATACAATCCGGTGCTCGATGTTATATTAGGGAAGAATATATACATGCCGCTGCCCGGAAGCTTGCCATATCCAAGATCACCGTCACCATTCATGTATGTAACATAATCAGTTTCTATCTTTTGTGTGTTTCCTGCGTAGATTATAGTTTCGTCATTTAATATTTCAAGCAGTTTTAGCGTGGCATCCTTATAATCATTTAAAGGTGTATAGCTGCCATCCGCGATGTTTTTCTCACTTACCTCTTTTGCGGCAACAGTCATTATAGAAAGCAGGTTTCCAAAATCCCTGTAAGCATCATCTGTATACATATAGGAATTTCTTACAGCATCAAGTTCGTCATAATACATAAGACCGCTTTCCGTGTCAGTGGTTATCTCACTGTAAAGAATATCATTCCACTGAGTAAGATAATCCAGGAATCCGCTCTCTTGAAGTTTTCCTGAATTAACGACAGCAAGAGTACCGTCCTCACCATACCCGGGGCTTGAAAGATCTTCATCATAATATTTTATAAAACTGTCTACTATGATCTTTCCAAGTTCATAACCGTCCATATCAGGATCATCCTTAAGAGATGATATCCATCCGCTGTACTCCTGACCGTAGCTGGGCTCTGTCAATGCGGACGCGATATAGTAATCTGTATATGGAGCAACCAAAAGATTCAGTTCGACGGAATTCATCAGACAAGTATCAAAATCTATAAAATCAAACTTGTCGCCATATAAGGTAATATCATTTTCAGACAATGCAGTCACTATTTCCGACAGTGTCATGACATCAGCTTCATAAGTTTCACTATCAATGCCGAATTCGTCATAACCATATCCTCCGTCAGCTCCGCTTCCATGGTCCCAGAGAACAAGGTCATACTTTTCAGCCGGAAATCTGTTAACCGTATAATTGATAAAAGCCTTTAATGTATCAGGATCCGTCATCAGTTCATTGGGAGATGTTTTAGCTTTCTCGCCATCACCGGTCACGCCATCTCCATCTATCAGGATCATTTTTGAACTAAGCTGTGTGTTACCGTCTGTTTCAGTAGCATCCACACCCTTTATCTCCCATATCTGATTATATTTGTTGCTGATTTCGCCGGGGCTTGAGCCTGTTGCAGAGTCATAAAGGTTTTCAGCAGGCACATACCATCTCCTTGCTCCTCCGGTCATGGCTATAACCTTTATATCATCGTTCTCGGAGAATTCTGAATCAAAAATCTGATTCAGGTTATGGGTTGCCATCTCATCCCACGATTCAAGGTTTGATCCGCATATGTAGAGCATTATGGTACGTTTATATTTACCATAATAAGAGTCCATATCCCTAACCAGACTCAGAGTCCTCTGAGGATAATGATTTGCAAGGATTTCCTTATAATTCCTGATCAGTGTTCTTAAATGATAAAGATTTAATGATTCCTCATATCCTACAGGTCCCGATAACAATCCCTCATCGTAACCCTTGAGGTATTCTTCTTCATATGCTTTATTATATGCTTCGATATACTCAGCGGTCATCCAGTCACTTTCATAAAAGTATTCATTTACCGGATTTTTTTCGTTTCCGTTAACCGCATTTGCAAACCCGCTTGTATAACCTTCTATTATGCCATCATATGTGCCGCGTTCAGCAAGGTTCTCCCTGTGTCTCTGCCCTAAAGCATACCCTTCAGCGTATGCCTGCTTGTATGCAGCGATATATGCATCGGTATATATCTGACCAAGTTCCTTTATAAACTCAGGTTCATCATTATATTCTTCGTCATCAAATCCATGGGTATATCCATCGAATTCACCCATGCTTGAGCCTTCGTACGTGCCCATTTCATCATCGGGCATCTGATAAAAACGTACATTTTTCTCATAAAATACATCGTAATCCCTGTCGGGATAATAATAGAAATCATCCACTGCTATAGGAGCAAGCACCTTGATGATCGGTATGATATAGCTCTTCACTTTCTCAAAATCTTCTTCGGTAAGTGGGAATTCTTCACACCTTTCCTTTGATGTATCAAGAATATAAACAAATATATCTGCAAGCTTATTGTAATAGAATTCCGACTCATGCTCCGTCATCAGATTCAACAGATCGGTAAACTCAGGGTTTTCCTCTCTGTATTCAGCAAAGCATGGATTAAATACATTGAGAAAGTAATCCTTTATCGCAGCCTGCTCTTCTTCGGTCTTTGACAGTATAAGATTAAGCATAAAGCCTAAAGGTTCCTGAAGATTATTTGCATAGTTATCTCTGGTAAGTCTCGTAGAAAGCCAGTCAACCGCTTCCTTAACAAAATCAGAGGTTAATACTTCTCCATATTCCCTCTCGCCCGGCATTCCGCAATATGTCATGATCGTGGAGCTTTCCGTAATCTCCACTCTCTTGCCGTTTTTACTGAATCCCCATACCTCAGAATAAAAATTGGGAATAAGGTCATTGGGATTAATAACATCATACATGTTGTCATAAACCGTTGAGTCAAGAGAACAGTTCGGTGTTTCGAACATGTATATGTAAATGTCATCGGCAGTGGTGTTGTAGTCATTCAGGTGATTATTTATATACGCTCCGCTAAGATCTGCAACGGATCCCGATCTGGAATAGCCTGTCATCCAGATTTTTACTTTATCCAGATTATGATTATCTATATAATCCTTGATCCTGTCATTTACCTTTTGAGCCGCATCTGCAAAACCATTTGCATCACCCGAAAGTCCGGCAATAAAGTTTGAAACCCATTCCTGTTCATACTTCTCCCCGCGTATGGCTATAGCCACGACATCATGATCATTAATTTTCTTATGTGCTATAGCTGTTCCTATGGTATCAGGGGTACCACCGTCGGTCATATCCATGGTCTCAATATCTGTAAACCCTATGTCCTCATACAGCTTACGTACCCATGAATCGCATCTTATCTGGAAAGTAGAAAGTTCAAGGCAGAGGGACATTGAAAGAAGATGCTCGTTATAAACAGTACCACTCTGTGAAAAATACGAATCACTGTAGTAAAAGGTCTCTTCACATGCAGGACTGAATGCGGGCATATAAGTGAATGTACCTTCAATGATATCTTCGGTTTTTTCTGTCAAACCGGCATTATCATACGCATGTACATTTACTCCATGGATATTAAAGGTCCCGATAATCATCGCTATAATAAGCACTAAAACAGTTGTTTTCTTCATACGCGTCACCCCGTTTTTCATTGTTTTTCCTCCTGTATCAATATTTCCCCCTATGACAGGGTATTCTTACAAAAATATCTTCCGATTTAAACTACCATCCATTCCTATGGCTTCAGTTCAAACCGTAATAGTTATAAAATTGACACCATAAATAAACGTATATTTTACATCTGCAGCAAATGACTTCACTATCTTTATGCCAATGTTTTCAAGACCGTCCGTTTCCTTTCTGTATTCGTATTTTGCAAAAGGATCTCGCTCTTTACTGCAGTCCTTTACTCTCATGATCATCTTATTATTTCCGAATAAAACAATATGTACATCAATGTTTGGATTGTTTTCATCATTTGCTTTCTGATATTCAAGAATATTGAAAAGTATTTCTTCCAACGCGAGGCTGCAATAACAGGACTTTTTCTTTTCGGTAATCCGATTTCTGCAGATATCACCAAACTCAGAGGATGCGGTTTTTGCATCCTCCATTGACCCAACATGAAAATCATATGTTTCGTAATCCCTGTCTTCTGCAGCAGGCATCATCAGAAGTTTATCCGCAATACTTCTGTTCTTCCGTCCCATAATCAGAGCAGCAATGATCACATACGAAACCACTACGACAAACTGAAGAGAAAAACTTATCCATATGCCCCTGGCGCCAAATGCTTTACCAAGCAGATAAAAAAGTGGCAATGTCGCGATGTTAAGGACTACAGAAATAGAATAAACAATCCTGTTTTTCCCTATTGCCTGAAAATATGCAAGATAGTAACATACAAATGTATTCAGAACATATACAATAATGCTGCATCGCATAAGATAAACTGTCTCGTCAAGAACATTGCCGGAGACCAGAATACTGAACATGTCTCTTGCAAATACCCAGAGAAGGGCAGAGAGCAGCACGGAAAAAGTCAGCCCCTTTAATATAGAGTATCTGAAAATTTCTCTGATCATCTTTCTGTCTTTTTCTTCAATCAGCATTGACTGGATCATTCTGACCGGACTTATGATTGCCTCCGAAACAGATAAGAAAATAAACTTTGTCATCTTAAAGACTGAAAAAGCAGCCATTGCATCCGTCGTACCGACTCTGGCGATCAGATTATTAACAAATGTATTAAAGATAATAGAGGATATATTCTTAAATGCAGACGGTGAGCCTTCTTTTACCGATTCTATCAGATATTTCAGATCTATACTGAATTTTCCGCGCAAAAGAATTCCATGTTTCTTTTCAAAAAAATGAGTGCTAAGTATGATCAGCGCCACATAATAACTGATGGATGTAGAGTAGCCAATACCCTTAATTCCCATGTTTCCCATCACAAACAGTATATTCAGGCATACATTTACAACTGTCATGATCACAGTTGTTATATTTATCAGCTTCTTTTTCTCATCCAGCTGAAATAGTGGAATCATATACAGCGTAAGAAGATGCGCAGGTGCACCGATGGCAAGTGAAAAAAGATATTCCATGGTAGGCTTAAGTGTTCCACCACTGCTATTTGCACCAAACAGCCTAGATATAGGATCGGAACACACACAGACAACCAGCGCCAGAAGCACCGCCAAAGACGCAATAAAAGTCAATGATGTATAGAAAATCTTTGAGACTTCTTCAAATTTATTCTGTCCTATCTTTCTTCCCATAATAACCTGGGAACCACTTGAAAACAACAGAGAAATGCATTCCATGATTTTTGTATATGGATATACAATGCCTATCGCCGCAAGTTCAGCAACTCCCAGTCCTCTTGAAGCGATAACTCCGTCGCATAGAGACCCTATAGACCCTGCCAGAAAGAGCAATAGGGCAATGAGATATCCGCTGTTAAAAACACCGATAAGTACAGATTTATTTGCGTCTCTTTCAATACCGGCCTTAATCATATCCCGGACTTTTTTCATACTATTCATCATTTATATGACCATTCCTTTCCAAACCAACGAGGTATTAAACCTGTCAAAGTGCCGACAGATGCGTTCTTATCCATTCCCAATATCTCCGTGATTATAATACAAACACAAACTACCTATATTCGATACAGCAGCTACACTACCGCTTCATAATGTCAAAACAATGAATATATAACCACTATACCACATTTGGGATAATAATACTATATAAAATTTACTCCATCCGCTATATCCCCCTACAACGAAATCAGAGCAGACCGTCCTTCAGGATCAGCCTGCTCCGTTTGCTTATTTATTTGGGTTGTCATGGAGCCTTATCAAACAAAAAGAACCGGTACCGAATCCATCTCTGAACTCCTTACCGGTTATCTGTCTAAAACATCTTATGGTCTAAACACTTTTAGATTTAATCCATCAACATATTTATAGTGTTTATCATCAAAGCTACGACCCCTCCTCATGTTTCTAACCATGTCATCCACAGAAATTCTCCCTAACGCTCTTAGTACCGCAGTTACGCAGGTGACCAATACCTTCTTCTGAAGCCACGGCATCTACCACCTCACCTACCGTGGTAAAACCGGCTCTCTTTAGGCAGTTAGATGACCTGACACCCAGATCAAGTACATCCAGAGGAGCCTCCATCATTTCCCTCGTCATATACATCCTGAACTTCAGCTGGCTCCCGTGTTTCTCCTTCACCTGCACATCCGGTAACTGCTCCATCACTTCCGTCACTGTTCGACACTGATATTTGTCCATACTTATTCACGCCTCCATAGACATTTGGTGGTTTGGTATCTTCTTTAAGAGACTGGAAGCCGGAACGGCAGTTACTTTACGAATTTTTTGCTGGATTTTTAAACAGAAATATGATATAATGATTCTTACACCATTTTGACCCTGTTCACGTTTCTGTTCTTCACGGAGGGAGGGCATGCATGACTATAGATCATACTGCATTTAACCAGATAGCAACTACGTTGGCAAGGCATTTTGAAACTTTGTATTACATTGAGATTGAATCCGGAAATTATTCCAAATTCGGACCATCAGATCTGTTTAAGGATGTGACTACTGTTAACCGGGGTAAAGATTTCTTTGCCCAGGCCATCAATTACGCACATATATTCGCTCACCCAAACGACTTAAAAAGTGTGCTTAAATTTCACGATAGGTGTGCTGTTCTTGAAAATCTTTCCCATAAAGATTCTTGTTCTTTAAGCTGCCGACTTGTTTCCGATTCCGAGATCATCCATATCAGGCAGATCTACATGAGATGCGAAGACAATAAACACATCATATGCGGAATAGAAAATATCGAAAACGAATACAATGAAAAAGAAGAACAAAAGAAAAACCTCCAATCCGCCGAACGTATGGCAAGACTGGACGAACTGACAGGGATCAAGAACAAAAATGCTTTTAAGGAATACTGTGATTCACTGGATCAAAAACTAAGGTCCGAAGATACAGATATAACGTTCGGCATCGTTATGTGTGATATGAACGACCTAAAACTTATAAACGATACCAGAGGTCACAGCTTTGGTGATGAAGCATTGCGACGGACCAGCCGTATCATTTGTGATATTTTCAGGCACAGCCCGGTTTTCAGGATCGGTGGAGATGAGTTTGCTGTTGTTCTTACAGGATGTGATTACAAACATCGTGACTGTCTGTTACAAAATCTTAGGAACGAATCGGAAACAAACGCCCGTTTACGTTCAGGTCCCGTAATAGCCAGCGGTATGGCTGTATACAGTCCGGACTCGGACCAAGAAGTTATGCAGGTCTTTAAACGTGCCGACAGTCTGATGTATGAGAACAAGAGCGAATTGAAATCCAAAAAGTATTTAGAGAGCTTCAGTAAAACCGAAAGACTCAACACTCCTATCACGGACGAACGCCGAAGAAGACTGGACGGTCTGTTCGGAGCACTATATACTATGTCCGGTGACGGATATGTTTTTCTGAATGATATGAAATATGATTATTCGAGATGGTCCATTCCGCTGGTCGATGATTTCGGTCTGGAATCGGAATACATGTATAACGCCGGAAATATCTGGCATGAATACATCCATCCCGATGATATAAATGTATATAGCGAGGCTGTAAAAGCAGCGTTATGTGGGAATGCCGAGATCCGCCCCATTTTGTATCGTGCGCGTAAAACTGACGGATCCTATGTGCAGCTTTCTACCAGAGCATTCGTATTATTTGACATTGAAGGTAATCCCGAATATTTCGGTGGTCTGATCATCCCTAAAGG
Organism: Lachnospiraceae bacterium; assembly: GCA_017557525.1. Taxonomy (GTDB): domain Bacteria; phylum Bacillota; class Clostridia; order Lachnospirales; family Lachnospiraceae; genus RUG11977. The sequence goes on along the minus strand of JAFYYN010000120.1, from coordinate 1,468 downwards.
ATGTTGCCGCTAAAACAAGAAAAACAAAGAGCACTTTTCCGTTTGGAAAGTGCTCTGATTTTCTTTTATCCCTGTTATCCTAAAATAATGTGTAGGAGAATGTGCAAAATGTGCAAAAAGGTGCAAAAAAATGGAACCACCCCTTGCCGGCTTTCGTCTAATGACTGTTAATACAAAATCTATAACTTTATAAAGGAGAGGAAGGTATTTCATGAAGAAGGCATTATCATTAATTATCATTTTGTGCGTGGTTGTCAGTATGCTCACCGTGCCCGCAAACGCAAAATCAGGTTCCAAGACGAAGACTATAACAATGTACCTCAATGGTGAGATCAGAGGGATACAGGTAAACTGTGATGTCCCTTACTATAGCAAGTGGAAGGCGCCTAATGAGACCGTTGCCAGCAATTATATGGAATTTACAACCTCCAAGGATGAACCCGTAATCGCAGTGGTTCTTGATACGGAATATGAGGATGAAGCAAACGTATTATGCAAGTACCTTACAAAGAAAAAATACAAGAAGCAACTGCTAGACTACATGTGTGAAAGATTCTCTATTGATAGGAATGACGCTGATAAGTACTTTAAGCTGAAAAAAGACGGAAACGGCAAATACATGATCATAACGGACATGGGTAACGAGTATGGAGTGTTTAGGGCCATAGATGACTCACATTTATTCATGTACTTCACGGAAACCGACAATGAATCCGTCTCCAGTTCGCTTAAGAAGAAGCTTGTTTCCTATACCAAGCAGGTAACCATCGAGACAAAGGCTGTGGGAGTCAACGAATCTGACCTTGGATCGGACAATGAGGGGGAGTAGCTATGTTCCAAGTGGAAAGAGTGGTACAGTATGGCAAGTATTCTCGATAGATGATACGGGCGTAAATGATATCAATAAATTTTTTACAAAAAGTGCGACGGAAATAAATTAATGAGAAGAAAACTAATATATATAATATGTGCAGGTATTGCATTAAGCATTTTAGTTTTATGTGTTATTGGGATAGTACATAAAATTACAGATCAAAAAAATACAGATCAAATTTTGAAAAAAATGCCCTATATTGTATTTTACTCGAACAGTTCAAGAACAGATGGTGTTTATTTTTGCTCTAATGGAGACATGTACCTTGGTTATTCAGAAGACGCGTTTGAAATGCCTTGGGAGGAGATAGCAAAAAAAATTCAGAACAATGAGTATGACGGATTACTTAAATTTCTGGGGAATTGTGGATCAGAAGAGACAAGACAAAAATATTTATTGTTTTATGAAGTATGTGTGAATGATAGTTACCATATGGAGCGAAATTCATACGAATATAAATGCTAAAATAAAAATGTACAAAAATTATCAAATAAAAATGTACAAGTTGTAGGTAACAGATATAATACAGGTATTACATTCCGGAGGTGATACCTGTGTTGATAAACATTAACACGCCAGTTAGTCTTTCAATAG
>JAFYYN010000119.1 GCA_017557525.1 Lachnospiraceae bacterium | reverse complement strand
GACATGGACCTTGCAATGTTTACCGATATCAGTCATGTTTAATCAAATTGCCAATATATGCGTTTAAACATATATAAATATTTTTATCAATCCGGAGGTAAAAAGAAATGGATAACAATAATTTAAACGAGACACCTGTTGTGGAAGTACAGGATGTTCAGGAAACTGTAGAACAGGCAGAGCAGGTTACATACAGCTATGCCGCAGATGTTGAAGAAGCAGTAGCAGAAGGCGGTTCAAAAGGACTTTCAATCGCAGGTCTTATTATCGGTATCGCATCGCTTCTTTGCTGCGCAATTCCCTGCCTTAACTGTGTATTAGGTCTTGTCGGTCTGATTTTAAGTATTATCGCCAAAAAGAAAAAATCAGGTGGCCCTGCTACAGGCGGTTTGATTACAAGTATTATCGGCCTTGTAGGTGCATTTATCGTAATTATTGTATGGCTGGTAATCATTATCCTCAACATCGTAAAAGCTACACAATAATATGAACGAACGCCTTTTTAAAGATGATCTTACCGATACCTGGTTTAAGCTCGGAATAGCGTTCGGTATCCTGACGATTCCGATTACAGTTGCATTCTTTGTACTGGGTGATTATCTTATCGACGGCGGTATGAAATGTGCGGTATACAGCATTATCCACATATACTGTCCGGGATGCGGCGGCACCAGAAGTTTTTACCACATGGTACACGGTCATATATTACAAAGTATTCTGATGAATCCTTTTGTGCCGTATACATACGCTGTGTATATAGTTTTTATGATAAATACCATACTTGTCAAAGCCACTAAGAAACTTGGATTTCAGGGGTTTCCGGTAACGGTACTGATACTCGTCGGAATCGGTATTTTACTGGGGCAGTGGGTGGTAAGAAACATATTATTTCTGGCATTTCACATCACATGTTTATAAAAGCAGTCTTCGGACTGCTTTTTTACTTTTATGAGAACTTGATTTTGTTGTATTTAATGTAAAAAAGAGTTAAAATATATAGTGTGTGCTTATGCGCAAAAATCAAAATAAAAAAGGAGCAAAATACTATGGATTACAGGGAGCAGTTTAACTTCTGGCTTGAAGACGATTATTTTGACGAAGAAACAAAAAAAGAATTACTTGCAATCAGAAATGATGATAAAGAAGTAGAAGATAGATTTTACAGAGAACTCGAATTTGGTACAGGTGGCTTAAGAGGTGTTATCGGTGCCGGAACCAACAGAATGAATCTCTACACAGTAAGAAAGGCTACTCAGGGTCTTGCAAATTATATCCTTGCACAGGGTACACAGGACAAGGGTATTTCAATTGCGTACGATTCAAGACGTATGTCTCCCGAATTTGCGGATGAAGCAGCGCTCTGTATGGCAGCTAACGGAATCAAGGCATATGTATTTGATGCACTTCGCCCCACACCCGAACTTTCATTCTCTGTCAGATATTTAGGATGTACGGCAGGTATTGTTATTACAGCCAGCCACAATCCTCCCGAATATAACGGATACAAAGTTTACTGGGAAGACGGCGCTCAGATTACAAGCCCCAGAGATAAGGAAATTATTTCTTACGTTAAAAACGTAACCGATTATCATACAGTTAAAACAATGGATAAGGCTGATGCAATTGCAAAGGGCCTTTACATTCAGACAGGCAAGGAAATTGATGATGCCTTCATGGCAGAATTAAAGAAGCAGATTATTCATCCCGAAGTAATTGCTGAGATGGGCAGGGAATTAAAGATTGTTTATACACCTTTCAACGGAACAGGTAATGTTCCTGCAAGAAGAATCTTAAAAGAATTAGGATTTGAGAATGTAGTTGTTGTTCCCGAGCAGGAAATGCCCGATCCCAACTTTACTACACTTGAGTATCCCAATCCCGAAGATCCCAAGGCATTTACACTTGCTCTTAAGCTTGCAAAAGAGGTTAAGGCAGACGTTGTTCTTGCTACAGACCCCGATGCGGACAGACTCGGTATTTACGCTTACGATACAAAGTCCGGCGAATATGTTTCTTTTACGGGCAATATGTCCGGAATGCTTATCGCAGAATATATTTTAAGAGAGCGTACAAAACTCGGTCTTATGCCTGAGAACCCTGCACTTGTTAAGACAATCGTTACCACCAATATGGCAGACGTTATCTGCAAGGCATACAACGTAAAAGAAGTAGAAGTCCTTACAGGATTTAAATATATCGGCGAGCAAATTAAGTGGTTCATCGAAAAAGGTACCAACAATTATGTATTCGGTCTCGAGGAAAGCTACGGATGCCTCGCAGGTACCCATGCAAGAGACAAGGATGCCATCGTAGCCGTTATGTGTCTCTGCGAAGTTGCGGCATACTGCAAGAAGCAGGGCATCACTGTTTGGGATATGATGCTTGATATGTACGAGAAGTACGGATATTACAAAGAAGACCTTTATACAATCACAATGAAGGGCAAGGAAGGCAGCGAACAGATCGCAGCCATCATGGAGAACTTAAGAGCCAATCCTCCCAAGGAATTCGGCGCATGGAAAGTACTTGCCATGAGAGATTATACAAAGGATGAAAGAATTGATATCGCTACAGGCGAGAAGAGTTCAACAGGACTTCCTTATTCGAACGTTCTTTACTTCGAACTTTCGGATGATGCATGGTGCTGCGCAAGACCTTCCGGAACAGAGCCCAAGATTAAATTCTACATGGGTGTAAAGGGCGAGAGCCTTGAAGATTCAAAGAAGAAGGTTGCAGAACTTACAGATGCTTTAAAGAGCAAACTTGCATAATAACAATTAACTTGAATTTTTTGGAATCGGGACACAGAAATCCGATTCAAACGGCGTGGAGGCAACGGGATATGGCCAAGGCAAACGAAATGGTCGGAAAGGCTAACAGATATTTAAGAAGAAACGGAATAGAGAAGACTGCTGTGGCTGTGGCAGACACGGCACTCAGCAAACCTCCTAAAAGTTTCAGATATCAGCTTGCTACAACTGAAGAATTAAAAGCACAGAAAGCCTGGAGCAGCAGATTTTCCTCAAGCATCAAGTTTTCTTTGGTAGTTCCTGCATTCGAAACGGACATCATGTATTTCGATGAAATGATTGCGAGTGTCCTCGGACAGACTTACAACAACTGGGAATTCATCGTGGTCGACGGTTCAAGAAACAGAAGACTTATGGATGAAATCGAAAACATGACCGGAGTAGTCAACGGCGACAGGCCTGCAGGCAGAGCCTTAAGCGAAGAAGATATCAGAAGTATTCACAGATTGTCTGCCGATACGGACGTATCTTATGATTACGACGGATGCCTTATAAGATATATCCATCTTACGGCAAACGGAGGAATATCCGCTAACATTAATAAAGGTGTAAAAGTTGCAACAGGAGATTATGTCGGAGTACTCGATCACGACGATCTGCTTACACCCGATGCACTTTACTATATGTCAAAAGCCCTGGTTGCAAATGAATACAAGGCAAAACTTGTTTACTCTGATGAGGACAAGACAGACGCTAAAGGAAAATCATTCTTTGAGCCTAACAGAAAGCCAAATTTCAATCTGGATATGTTCCTGACAAACAACTATATCTGTCACCTGGCATTCTTGGAGAGAAATCTGATTCAGGAACTTTTATTCCGTCCCGAATATGACGGTGCTCAGGATTACGATATTTTCTTAAGAGCTGTAAAGAGTATGGACGATCCCGACGGTCAGATTCTTCATGTGCCCAGAATTCTATATCACTGGAGATGTCACGCAAATTCGACCGCAGGGAATACTGATGCGAAAGAATATGCTTACGAAGCAGGCCGCCGAGCAGTGGATGATTTCTGCAAAACAATGGGCTGGGCAGTTACGGTAAGCCATACTTCACATTTGGGATTTTACCATATTGAATATAAAAACCTTCTTTTCACCACAAGACCGGAACTCGGAATGGTCTGCGGACCGATTTACAGATTCGGAAAGCTTTCGGGCGGCGCAATGAGAGAAGACGGAACAGTTATGTACCGCGGACTTGCCAAGGGCATGGGCGGATATATGCACAGAGGTTCACTCATCCAGCAGGTTGAGGCCGGTGATGTAAGAAACATGAGAGTTAATCCGGCTCTTGAAAAACTTTATGATGAGATGGTAGAATCGAAACTTGCGAAAAACGCTCCCGATTATGTGGATATAAGCCTTGCTTTCTGTAAGAAGGTAAAAGAACTTGGGTATAGAATTTTATACGATCCCGATCGCAAGCGGGAGTAATTAACCTTTATGAAGTTAAGTGTAGTAATACCCAATTACAACGGAATAATGTATCTGGAAAAATGTCTTGCCGCACTTGATAAACAGGATTTCACGGATTACGACATCATAGTTGTGGACGATGCTTCAACTGTAGAGGGAATAGAAGAAACAGTTAAGGCAAACCCGAGAGCAAAGTTTATTAAGCACAGTGAAAATCGCGGATTTGCGGCATCCGTAAACGACGGAATAAAGGCTTCCGATGCCGAGTACATTTTTCTTCTTAATAATGATGCATATGTGGATGATGGCTGTTTAAGCACTCTCGTAAAAGCAATGGATGCGGAAGGGGAGAGCACCTTTTCAATACAGTGCAAAATGCTTTCGGCTTTTAATCATGCACTGATTGACAATGCAGGAGATTTTTACAATATATTCGGATGGGCGAGAACACGTGGCAAGGACAAGCTTGCCGACAGCCACAATAAACCCGGCGAAATCTTTTCATCCTGTGCGGGAGCATCCATATACAGAAGAAGCATACTTAATGAACTCGGACTCTTTGACGAAAATCATATTTCATATTTAGAGGATGTGGATATAGGTTTCAGGGCTCGTGTTTACGGATATGTAAATAAGTATGAGCCCGCGGCAAAAGTATTCCACGAGGGCAGTGCGACAAGCGGTTCACGTTACAACGAATACAAGGTTAAACTGGCAGCAAGAAACTCCATTCTGGTCAGATATAAGAACCAGACGGTTTTACAGAAGATTGTTAATTTCCCTGCTCAGGAAGCGGGAATTATAATAAAACAGCTTTTCTTTATTCGTAAAGGCCTGGGCAGAGTTTACAGAGCCGGCATTAAAGAAGGAAGGAAAGTTAAAAGAAGCGAAGCCGAACGAAACAGGAAAATTGTTTTCGATTCAGCCAAGCGAAAAAGAGCCTTAAAGATAGAGTTTGACATGATAAAGAACATAATTTATTAGGCTTGAAAAAAACAATTTCGTATTGTATCATTATAATTCGAGGGCGTCTGAGTTGATGGACGCAAGTTGCTTATGATTAAG
>JAFYYN010000118.1 GCA_017557525.1 Lachnospiraceae bacterium | reverse complement strand
TTTACGATCCGTCCAGCAAAAACTAATCTCCTCCGGGAAGATCGAGTATTTTAACAGTCCCGATCACGACTCTACTCTTGTACATGTCGCATCCGGCAAAGGTATCTGCCTTGCTCCAGGATTCTTAAACGACCATAGCGGACAATTTGCGTGGATCCCTTATGACTGCAGGGAATGTTTTCACTGCGTCCTATGCACTCACAAGACGGATAGTCGTGAGAGTCTTGCTGCATTTATACAAACACTTCAGAAGCTGTACAAAGATGCAGTGGCTTTCCCGCTTTAACTTCCGAGTTATCGTTCTATCGCCGGGGATGCGAACATTTTGGATTATTTATATAACATATCAAAAACATGATTCTTTTCAAAATCACTGATGATTGCTTTCGGCAGAAGCGCCCTACACTTCTCCTCATCTGCCCAGATATAAGCCTGATGTTCAAAGCTGACTTTAACATTATCGTTCGCGGTTTCGCATAAATAAACGATCAGTAGATTGGGCATTTCTCCCTCTAGAATACTTACATAAGCGATATGTTTTATCTCTATATCCGAGATACCTGTTTCCTCTTTTATCTCTCTAAACACCGCTGCTTCAGGCGTTTCTTTGCCTTCGATATTGCCGCCTGCATTCTCCCATGTGTTCGCACCTGTATCGTCATTTTTGCATCTCTGGACTAACAGAAATCGGTTCAGTACCCTATTGTATATGATACATTTCACGATTATTTTTGCTGTCATTTTTCAGTCACCTCACAACTAATACTCCGAGTTGTCCTGTTCAATCATTCTGAAATTTAGCAATTAAGCCAGTTCTTTAGCCGAATGAATCCTGTTAAGGACGCTTTTAGCAAAGGCACCTGTAACGTTTGGATATTCAGATATTTGCTCTTCACGGACATTCAGATATTCATGAAGGATCCATCCACTCCTATTTTTAGCAATCACTTTGCTCATAAAGTTATATGCTCCATCATTCTTCTTGCAGCAAAATGCGTTTCCGTGCTACCAGCTTATTTACAGCATGTTGATGTTTGGGAACATTAGGATGTTCATCATCAAATACATATGTCTTAAATTGCAGGACCTCCCAGTCTGAATACAAATCCTTTATTTCCCCTTCATCTGCTAGTCCAACCGCAAAAGGTGCGATGTCAAGTGAAGCCGGAACTGTATTCGTAAATGTATGAATAATGTGTATTCCATTCGGATTTGTATGCTCTTTAGCATCTTCGATAAAGTGTCTCCACTTATCCTTTTCGACAAAGCAAAGTGTAGCGAATGTCATAACTAAATCATATGTTTTCATAAAATGATATTTAGTAAGATCATCTACAAAAGCATTAATTCTTAATCCGTCTCTTTCGCAAATCTGATTAAGCTTTGAGATCCCGGCCTCTGACAGATCAAAAGCATCTATATCAGAGTATCCGTTTTTAGCCAGATATCTGACATTCTGGCCTTCTCCGCATCCGGCTTCAAGAATAACCGAATCCTTTTTAAGGAGATGTTCAAACTCCAAAATCGTTCCGTTTGGTTCAGCCGGAAAAGCATTTATTTCATTGTTTCTATATGTTTCTTCCCAAAATGGTGTTTTCTCCATATTAATTCTCACCTTACTATATCACACAAATCAGTCCATTATGGACTGAAGCCCTTAGT
>JAFYYN010000117.1 GCA_017557525.1 Lachnospiraceae bacterium | reverse complement strand
TTTAAAAATGATGAGTATTTTAAAACCATGATTTATTTAGTGTGCGGTAAGTTGAAAATCGATGAAGTTATCGCTTCATATCAGGTATGATTTTGCGCTTTACCCACACGAAGTAGCGGGGAGCCTAATATGATTTAAGCATCAGCTGATAATATATTTTTAGGAGGATTTCAACTATGAATTTAGAGTTGGGAAATATTATCAAGAGATTACGTACAGAGAAATCGGTAACACAGGATGAACTGGCAGAGTATTTAGGGATATCTTATCAGGCAGTAAGTAAATGGGAAAATGGAAATACATTACCTGATATTACACTGTTGCCGAAATTAGCATCATTTTTTGGGATTAAGATTGATGAGCTATTTTCTATTGATCATGAGGACGAACTGGAACGGGTTGACAATATATTGAAGCGTGAAACTATGACCGATAGAAATTATTCATATGCCAAACACATATTGGATGGTATCTTGCAGAATGATCCAAAAAATGTCGAAGCAGTTAAGCGATATGCAAAGGTATATTTGTCAAAGTCGAATGATGATCTGCTTGAAGCAGGCAGGATGCTAGAGAAGGCAATGACAGCCAGTCCTCTTGATGAGGAATTATATTCGTTGTATCGCTCGGTTCGCGGGGGAAGTGAGTATACACAGCATAGCAGTAATGATTGGTTCATCCGGGTATGTGAGCCTTATGCAAAAAAGTACACTCAGAATTGCGAATTGTATCAGATGCTGATTGAGGCGATGATCAGTATGAAGTATTTTGATAGGGCAGAAGATCTTCTTGGTAAAGCGCAGTTTGAGGGTGAAAATGTGTATATACGGGAGGTGCTTCTTGGAGATCTTGCCCTTGCAAAGGGTAAGGAACTGGATGCAAAAGATATCTGGAATTCTATACCTAAAGATAACTGGATAGGACAGTATGAGGCTGGAGAGCGTTTTAATCGTCTAAACGATTATGAAAAAGCCATAGAATGCTTTACTAATGCCTATGAGGCTCAAAAGGCGCCGCATAGGATGGATATGATGTACTCGCTGGCTTTCTTATATAAAAAGCTTGGGCGACATGCAAAAGCTAAAAATGAATGGGAAAAGATTGTAGAGACATTGATTAAAGAACACAATATGTCTGAGGATGATAATGATGTTCTTTGGGCTAAAAGAGAAATTTCGCAACTGAAATCTATATGTGAAGACTGAGTGGTAAGAAAGAATGAAGAAGGTTATAGTTCTAATTGGCCCGAATGGTGTAGGAAAGACTACCACCGCTAAGGCGATTATAGATTTAAAGAGCAGAAGCGCAATGGTAGATTCTGACTGGTGTCGTATTATGAATCCGTTTATGTTTACTGATACTACAAGGCAAACAGTGACAGAAAACATATTTTGTTTAATACACAATTATCTTCTGAATCAAGAGATAGATACCGTGGTTTTTACACATAGCTGGCATGGCGAAAGAAAAGTTATATATGATAATGTCATGGCTAGACTCAGGGACACGGGAATAGCTTTCGAAGAAAGAATTATTGTTTTAAAATGTTCTCTTGAAGAAAATTTGAGAAGACTAGTAGAAGATAGAAGGGATGAGGAAAGAATAAAGAGGGGCATCAAGAATACCTTTTCTTTTTATAATGATTATAAGTATCCGTGTATAGATACAACGGAACTGAATCCTGATGCAATTGCACAGAAAATCCTAGATATAGTTGAAATCTAATTTCCAAACAATTAAAAGTGATTATTATGGGCGAAAAAAAGGAGAATTGACATATGGAAACGATATTTTACATTGTTGAAAGTATAGATGGTGATTATGCAAATCTAAAACGTACTGATATAGAATCAGATGAGATTAAGCTTGTGGCTAGGGCACTGCTTCCGGATGGAATAGATGCCGGGACAAAGCTTAAATATGAGATGTTTGAATATGAGATTGTAGAATAAAGCAGGAGATACTATGAACAAATACGGTACCGAATTTTCCAAACGAGTGAGTGACATACTTTCGTTACATACCGGTTACACCGACCCGATAGAAGAGACCAAGAAAATACTATATGAGATGTTGGAGCCGACACCTGACCGCGGGGATATGCTATACAGATATGAGCATTGTATAAGGACTGCCGAAAATGCAAGAAGGATAGCTATAGCAGAAGGCTTACCGGTAGAACAGCTTGTGATGGCAGGACTCTTACATGACATCGGATATAAGGAAAGCGAGAGCAAGGGAGGATTTAGGGTTCATCAGTTTGTAAGTGCCGATATAGCAAGTGCTTATCTTGATAATATCAATTATGATATCGATTACCGGGAAGAAATAGTTACTGCTATAGCGAGACATAATCTGACGGATGAGCTCCCGGATGACATGACCGTGTTCCAGATGACGGTGCGGGACAGTGATGACATCGACAGGTTTGATATTATCAGGACATCGATGGTCCTGGGTGACTGCGTATATGAGAAAACCAACTGTGAGATCATAGAAGCATGTAACGAAGCCATTAAAAAAGCAGAGTGGCTTAAGTCCCTAAAGCGCGGCACAAAGACTGCGCGGGAAATGTTTGACAGGGTCTGTGAAAAACGAATAGGGCTGTTAAAAGAAATTTTGGATCAGGCAAATAAAAATCTGACCAGCATAAAATAATAAAATAGAAACATGTCAATCACCGGGACGGTTCTCTGATTGATTTCAACAGGAGAAGCGTCCCTTTTTACATTTACATCTTGACAGCGTAAAGATTGTGTGATATATTAACTTTACAATGTAAAGATTGAACATACAAAGAAGGATGGAGAAAAGCTTGAAAAGGGTAGGAAAGAAAATGTTAATAGGTGCTTTATGCCTGGTGGGAATACTGCTGGTGCTTTTTGTGATATGGGTATTTATAAGTTCCGGTACCATTAGGACATACGAAGGAGAGAAGAGTCTTTCCGAGAAATTTGTGAAAGAAATAAATGGTGCACCTAATGGTTTTTTCATTAACAGCAAAAATACAGATAATCCTGTGCTTCTGTTTGTATCCAGCGGACCGGGAACAGATGACTATGTATTCACCGATAAATATGAAGATATGACCCTCGAGGATTATTTCACGGTTGTGTACTGGGATTATAGGAGTATGGGCATTGCATATGACAGTGATTATGATCCTGAACAGATAACGCTGGAGAATCTGCTAAAAGACACATATACGGTAACAAAGTACCTTAAGGAAAGGTTTGGCAAGAGCAGGATTTTTATCATGGGCTTCTCAGGTGGGACACATCTGGCATTAAGGGCAGCATACCGGCATCCTGAGGATTATTATGCCTTGATAAATATGGCGCAGTGCATAACTGATTCCTGTGAGAGGGATACCTTAATGTACGGTTTCATGAAGGATGTCTTCACCTCACGGAATGACAAAAGCTCCCTTAATAAACTTGAAAATATAGTTGAGCATGTGGATGGTGGTAATGTAAAGTGCCATGACTGGTATGAGTTCGTGAATCTGCTTCATGATGCGGGCGGTGGAACGATACTGAACAAAACGGAATTTACGGGAATTGTACTTCCCATTATATTTTCGAAGTGCTATACTGTATCAGAGAAGATCAATTATATAAGGGGCATGAAGATGTACAGAAAAACACCTCTCTCAGAAGAACTGAAAGGGTTTGATTACAGAAAGGAAATCCCGGAACTGCAGATCCCGGTATATTTTATAAGCGGGGAATCAGATTATAATTGCCCGTGGCCACTGGTCGAAGAGTACTGTGATATGATAAAAGCGCCGGATAAAGGTTTTTATCTTATCCCGGACTCGGCGCATAGCCCCCTGTGGGAAAATGCCGATGTAACCTGTGAAATAATGAGACAGATAAAGGAGAAATGTATTCATGAGTGACAGCTATCATCACGGAAACCTGAAACAGGCGTTGATCGATGCAGGTGTGAAGATAATAAACGAGAGTGGTGAAAGCGGGCTTTCTCTCAGAAAGGCTGCAGCTCTATGCAATGTTTCACATGCGGCACCTTATGCACATTTCAAGGATAAGGAAGAACTAATTGAGGAAATAAAAAAGAATGTTACCGGGCAGTTTATGGAGGAACTCCAAAATGCTGTAAGGGAAGCTTCTGATGCCGAGAGTGCATTGATCAGTATGGGAAGAAGATATGTGCTTTTCTTTTTGCATAACCCCGATTATTTTAAGTTTTTATTCGGAAGCCAGAACATTGTGGCACATTTTAGAACGGATAAAGAGTATGAGGAGGATTATCCTCCGTTTAAATTACTAAAGGAAATATATATAAATTTTCTCCGCGAGAAAAATATTAAAAAGAAAAAAAATGAGCAGGAACTTGACCTCCTAAAGCTCTGGTCATCCGCTCACGGTCTTGCTGCAATCGCATGTATGTCAAAGGTAAAGCTTTCGTGTGACTGGAAAAAGGCTATAGAGGGAGATATACTTCTGAAGTAAAAAACTGCAATAAAGTCAAAAGACAGTCAATATAGGTAAAGTTCAGTTATAATCATTTTTTCTCTATGAAAAGATGTAAGATGATGGTACTATATAAAATGTAAAAGCGCTTTACGAAATAATTAATGATTTGCAAAAGAGAAAGGATGATGATCATGAACAGGGATATTTTTATAAGAAATCTTACAAAGGACAATATAGAGATGAGCCCGAAGGGAAGAAATGCCAACGAACTGACTCCCGAGGAATTTGAAAATTGTTTTGAGAACTTTTTTGATATGATCTTTGAGATCGCTTCCGCAGATATTTCTTCACTGTCAGGATACGGAGAATTCGACGAGAACAATAAAGCTCCTTATAAAAGTTTAGAGGAATTCATCCGTGATGAAGTTATTAATGAGAAAACAGAAGGGTATTGGAAAAACTGGACACAGATGTTTGGAACAACCTTCCTTGAAAAAGAATATTATTATGATATTGCTGAGAGAGCGGTAAAATTAGCTCCTTATTGTGAAAAGCACAGATATCTTGTTAACAATAATACTTTCTTCTGCAATATGATAGTGGATGATTCGGGTAAGACATATTGTGCAGACTGGGGGAGAGCCGGGATCATGGATTATATGATGGATTTTGCCATACTGGATCTTAATAAACCCTACCTTTTTGTTCCGGAAAAACTATATGAATATGCAAAGAAAAAGAATATAGCCATCGAGAATTTTAAGGAACGTTTCCTGTGTATGGCATATTTTAAGGGGATTGCTACTTTGAGATGGCATGCTTCAATAGATGATCTTGAGTCATGTGAATCCATTGTTAAATCTATAAATGCTTTGGAAGATCGCATGTCCAGACTAACTGCATGAGGAAACTATGAAATACGAAAATGCCAAAGATATCCTTCCTGTTAAATTGTTGGAAGAAGTTCAAAAGTATGCGGAGGGTAAAGTCATCTACATCCCTAAAAGTGAAAAGCCGAAGGGGTGGGGTGAAGCCTCCGGATACAGGGACAGACTGAATAAGCGTAATGCTGCGATATGCAGCCATTATTCTGCCGGATGCTCTGTTATGGAGATAGCGGAAGAATTCTTTCTGTCCCCTGAAACTGTTAAAAAGCTTGTATATGGAAAGAAGGTGAAACTTCCTATGTTTTCTCCTACAATTAATTCTGCGGAACAATATTCTTCCGGCGGCATGGGTGAGGAATGGGTACGCACATATTTGGGTTCAATACAGAAAACCATGCCGGATATTTCTCAATATTTTATGACAGAACTTGTAAGGATACCCTTACGATTTATCGATGAAGAAAAGCCTGTGCAAACAACGGATGAAGCCAAGAACTATCAGGATGTTCCGTTAATCGTTATGTATAATGACAAAACTTTTACAGCACCATTCCAATCCGGATATTTAAACTGCCTGAAGAGTGAACATAAGAATTCCCATTATGCATTTGTGTTTGCAAAAAACGATGAATATGGGTATTTCTGGAATAACTTCGGGAAACATTTTCAGAAATAGTAAGGTTAAAACATATTTTTCGTGTCTACTTTTCTTGACTGCTACAAAATGCTATAAGATTGGATTATGAATTAAGAATTTTGCAAAAAACAAGCACTGATTAGGAGAAAAAATATCTGTATGAAAACTCTATATGTTTCCGATCTGGATGGTACACTGCTTAAAAGCAATGAAAGAACATCAGACTATACGAACATGGTGATAAATAGCCTGACGGCTAAAGGCATGCTTTTTTCATATGCTACGGCCCGCTCACTGATCACTGCAAAGAAAGCTGCTAAAGGCATCAATGCGAAGATCCCGCTTATAGTCTATAATGGAGCATTTATTATTGACAACGTTACAGGGGAAATCCTGAAAGCTAATTATTTTGAAAAGTCTTCGGTGCAAACGTTATTAGACACACTGTTCAAAAACGAGATTTATCCTATAGTATATGCATATATAGATGGGAAGGAGAAGTTTTCATTCATTCCCGGATTAAGTACGCAAGGAATGAAAAAGTTTACTGACAGCCGAAAAGGGGACATTAGGGAAAATATCGTTAACACCCCTGATGAACTTAAAGCAGGGGACATATTCTATATAACCTGTATCGGTGATCCTGAGAGGCTTGGACCCATATATGAAAAGTACATGGATACATACCACTGCGTCTATCAGATAGATATCTACACAGATGAACAATGGCTTGAAATAATGCCGAAAGAGGCATCCAAGGCAAACGCGATACTTCAGCTCAAATCTATGCTGCAATGCGACAGGGTAGTAGCTTTTGGAGACGGGAAAAACGATATCGATATGTTTGAGATTGCGGATGAAGGTTATGCCGTTTCAAATGCACATGAAGACCTCAAGAAAAAGGCTACGGATGTGATACAGTCTAACAATGAGGATGGTGTTGCTAAGTGGCTGGAAGCTATGGATTCAACATTGAAATTCGATGGATTTGCTAAGGATTATGCCATTGGCAGGCCAAGTTACGCACCTGAGTTGATAAACTATTTGTACAGCAGCTACGGGATTTCTCAAAGTTCTGTTATAGCAGATATTGGATCCGGGACGGGTAAGTTTGCAAAGCACCTGTTGGAAATGGGAAGTCAAGTATACTGCGTCGAACCCAATAATGATATGAGGCAAATGGCAGAGAAAGAGCTTGGAGGATATAAGAACTTTCATTCCGTTGCCGGTGACGCTCAATGCACTAACTTAGACAATGGTTTTGTTGATTTTGTTACGGCAGCGCAGGCATTTCACTGGTTTGATGTAACGGCATTTCGACGCGAATGCATGCGTATCATGAAAAGGAGCGGCAAGGTATTTTTGATATGGAACATCCGTGACGAGAGTGACGTTGTAAATCAGGAACTGCGCAGAATTTACGAAAAGTATTGTCCGAATTTTATAGGATTTAATGGTGGGATCAAGAAGGATGACATTAGAATCAGGAGCTTTTTCGACGATCATTATGATTATGTAGCCTTTAATCATCCGCTTCATTATGATAAAGATAAATTCATGTCAAGAAGCCTGTCCGGTTCTTATTCGCTGAAGGCCGGGGACAAAGGGTTCGAAGATTATACGAAGGAAATCAAGGAAATATTTAATAAGTATTCAAAAGATGGAATGCTGTCGATTTCTAATCAAACGGTTGCATATATTGGGAGCTTACGTCGGGAATTTTAAAATTTTTCAAAAATGTCACAAAATAATACTTGACGAAAAGATTAAAGGATGATATTTTTATATCGTTCACGTAACAAAAATAAGAGATTCAATTCTAGAAGGAGGTAATTGACATGTTGAGCACAAGTACAGTGAGCAAACTTAATACCATAAGATTACCTCGGGAATTGGATAAATAATACTAGTTAAAAATATATCCATTTTTATTTCCGTGGCATTCTGTCACGGTATTTTTTTGCCCCAAAAGATATTATTCGCGAATAGTATCCGACTGTTACAATGTGCATGTTAGCAAAAATATCTTACACATTGAAAGGTTAATAGGGTGAAAGAATGACACGTCTTAAAAGCTTTTTATGGGCGATGGAAAACAAGACAAAAAATTGGAGAGAAATGTATGAGGGAATGATTTTCATTCCTGCAGGAACGCCGGGAAACCCGTCGGATTTCCCGGAAACGGGAAGTGATCCGACATACTGGTATGGAGGGGATATTTCATTTACGATAGAAACAACAAACCGTATGGCATTTGACAGACCAACGATCTTGTGTCAGATACCTGCGGAAAAACTGGGTATTACAAACTACAGCACAGCTGTCGCAGATGACTGTTACCGGCAATTCATACCGCATTTAGAAGCATTAAATGAAGAACTGTATAATCGTAACAAACCGCCGGAAGAGACCGGATATTACTATATGGCACATCCGGGCGGAGAAATCCTTAAAAGGAACACGGCATACTTTGCCATGAGGCCAAGAAAGGATTATCAAAATCTTGGAGGATATAAGATATCGCATTATCCCGAGGAGCAGCTTGGAGAACCGCAGATGTGCCTGAGCATGAGATTCCAGGTACAGTTAAAGCCGAATGACAAGAAAAAGGCAACACTTCTGCTGGTAAATAACCTGCCGGCTGCGGCAACTTCCTTTATTGAATTTTTTGACCGGGAGCGGAGTGAAAAAGTCGGGGAGCTGGCTGATAAACAAAGAGAATTGAGATCATGGCTATCAACAAGTGATTACTGTGCTTTCCTGGCAAACGGAAGCATCCTGCCAAGAAATCAAAAAACCGGAGGGGCATTGGAGTCTGCAATACCGTTCATGGCACCTAAAGATGAAGAAATAGAAGCCTGCGGGATTAAAGGACTGGGGATTAAAAAGGGAGTCACCGTCATTACAGGCGGCGGCTATTCTGGAAAATCTACTGTACTTGATACTATCTCGGCAGGTATCTATGACCATATCCTTGGAGATGGCAGAGAGCTCTGCGTTACGGATTATTCGGCCATGACCATTTCAGCCGAAGATGGAAGGAGTGTACAGAACCTTGATATTTCTCCTTTTATCTCGTGGCTGCCCGGGGGAGATACAAGACATTTCTCAACCGAACATGCATCAGGATCAACATCGCAGGCGGCAAATATCCTGGAGGCTATGGATGCGGGAGCGAAGCTTTTGCTTATCGATGAAGACAGAAGCGCAACAAACTTTATGATAAGGGATGCACTGATGAAGGAACTGATCCGCAGGGAGCCGATAACTCCATTTACGGAAAGAGTTAACGAGCTGGATAAATCCTGCGGAGTTTCCACAATACTTGTTATCGGCGGCAGCGGGGAATACCTTTCAAGAGCCGATAACATATATCTTATGGATGAGTACCTGATCTCAAACGTAACGGAAAAAGCCAGGGAGATATATTGTAAAAGAGTAGAAGCTGTGGAACCGGTTCAGATACAGCCCGTTAAAGACTGGGGGCAGCACCGTATACTTGAGACTGAAAATTTTTCACCATATCCGAAGCAGTTTGGAAGAGAAAAGCTTGCAGTGCCTGATATCGGATATATAATCATAGGTGAAGAGAGGATCAATGCGAACGCGGTACATGATATAGTCTGCAATGATCAGAGAACTGCAATAGGCTTCATGCTGAGGCTACTTGAAACAAGGGAGGGCGGCGGACTGTTTACTGAAGCGGCAAATGAAACTGTTGACATAACACAGAAGGTTGATGAGCTTTACAGGGAGATAGAGGAAAGTGATATCGACATGGTTTACTCAGGTAATTTCCCTGATTGTGAGAGGTTCCTTGCAGTTCCCAGAAAAGTGGACTTTATGGCAGTCATAAACAGGATGCGCCATATTAAATGGAGGTATCAAATTACCAGTTGAAGGGGTTGTGTATTTATGCTAAAATAAAAATGCGATCATTTACAGGAACTGGAACAAGATAGAAAGAGAGAATAATTTTAATGGATAAATGGCTTGAAAACAAGGAATTGCCGGGTGGGACAACGGAGCAAGGAGAGACGATTATCGATACACTGAAACGGGAAGTATTAGAAGAATCGGGGATTGTTTGCGAACCGGAGCACCTGGTAGGTGTTTATCAGAATCTGTTGGTTAAAGAAGGTTATGGTCCGCTTGAAGGAATGAAAATTCCACCGATCATAAATCTATGCTTTACCTGCAGATATATAAGTGGTGAGGTGACAGCATCAGAAGAATCTGAAGACGTATGCTGGGCAACCCCGGAAGAAGCAGTAAAGATGGTGGAACATCCATTATACAGGGAAAGACTTGCAGATGCTTTAAGATTTTGTGGAGGTGTTGCTTTTTCTTCATATACATCTAACGATAAAGCGACGAATTTCATAAATAAATTGTATTTATGAATAAACTTAAGGGGGATGTTGTATTGAATACAACATCCCCCAAAATATTAAAATCCAAGGTTTTCGTTTACCAGTATTACATGGATCCTGTCTTTGTGCTTTGAAAAACGAGTGATCAGAATCTGACAGCATATAGTGTCCGGAGATTTGCAGTCCATGCATGCCCCGGTTTTTGTACAAGGTGTGGACAGGCCAAATCTCTGGGCATTTATTGGAGCAGCAACATTTCTGGCTCTCTTCATTGCGGAATCAACATCATTTGTTATCTTGTTCATACCTACTATAAAAATTACTTTCTTAGGTCCCTGAGCTATAGCGGATACGCGGTTTGCATTTCCGTCGATATTTATCATTATGCCATCATCGGTCATGGCATTTGCACTTGAAAGAAAAATATCCGCATCATATGCTTCAAGCATTGCCGCCCTTTTATCTACAGCCTTATCCCTGTCAATAAAGTTATAGTTACCGTTCTTTAATGTGTCAACCAGACCGATCTCATTTGCACTCATGGCGCCACCCATGGCTATGGATGAGCCTTCCGGTATCAGTTCGAGAGCCTTCTGCAAAGCTTCTCCTTTATTGTTTGCATAGTACCCGGACATATTTCTGGACTCTAAACCCTTGATTACCTTAGCTGCCAACAGTTCGTTCCTTTTGGTTATTATATGATTCATCCCACAATCCTCCTCGCGTTCCGAAATTTAAAATATGTTTTGGGAAGAGTATTCCCACTGAATACATTATATAGCACAAATTTAGTTTTGAAAACAAGTTATTTTATGTTTCTACCGGAATTCTGAAAGATTTTTCCCGGTTATGGATTTAAATGAATACGATAAAGAGGAAACAGATGAATACCCGAGGGCATCTGCGACCTCCTGTATTTTTTTCCCCTGACGGATCTGGTTAATTGCGTGGTCAGCCTTTTGAAGGTTAAGATAAGCCAGGGGCGTGACCTTCATTTCTTTTTTAAAGGCACGGATCATGTGGTTTTCGTTTATGTTGATTCTGGAGGCTATTTCCTTTACAGACAGGGTACCTAAAGGCTCTGAGTGTATGACACGCAGAACGCTTTCTGTTAAGGAGGAATAATGCTGCTCGTAGACCAGTACTTTTTCAAGCTCGTGACTTATCAGTTCAAAATAGGCATTCGCTATATGGCGGGGACAGTCCGGGGTGGAAAAATCCTCCGTAAGTGCAAGTATAAGATGCTTTAACTTTTCATTCTTGGAAAGGTCCACCTCTCTGATGGGGGATTTCAGATACGAATGAAATGATACGAAATCAAAGAAAACATGATCTATCGGGTCATTAGGATCCTGGGATACACGAAAATCAGAATCCATTCCAAACACATACAGATACCCTTTTTTTAGAAGGGTATCTTTCTTATAATATGCTTTTCCGCCTACTATGTAATAAATCCTATTTACCAGATAGTTCGGGTTGTAAAACCAGTTGGGGGGATTGTAGTCCCTTCCGTAATTCTGAAGCAGAAACGAATTGCTCAAAATGCAAACCTCCTTTCAAAAAGTGTATTTTTCGAAAATGATTGTCAATTATCGGAATTGTAATAATATGCAATATGCTGTATCATTTGCTTATAAAAAGTAATATACATCATAATAATTCATTTGTAAAGCATAGCAATTATTCAAAAGCAAAAAGGAGGAGAAAAATGTTTGAGGCTACGTTTGAATCATTAAGGAACTATAAGTGCCCGGAATGGTTCAGGGATGTGAAATTCGGGATCTGGAGCCATTGGGGGCCGCAGTCGGTACCGGAATGCGGGGACTGGTATGCAAGAAACATGTACATTCAGGGGACTGACCAGTATGAGTATCATTTACGGACATATGGGCACCCGTCAAAGTTCGGATACAAAGATATATGCAAATTGTGGAAGGCGGAGAAATTTGATCCGGATGCATTGATGGAAAAGTATTACAAAGCAGGGGCCAGGTATTTTGTTGCACAGGCTTCCCATCATGATCATTTCTTTAATTTTGATTCGAATTATAACCGTTTTAACAGCGTTAAAGTAGGACCTCACAAGGATATCTGCGGATTATGGAAGGCAGCTGCCAAGAAATATAACATGCCTTTTGGAATGACGGAGCATTTGGGGGCATCGTTTGCATGGTGGCGTTCAAACAAAGGAAGCGATACATACGGTCCTTATAAGGGAGTCCCTTATGACGGAAATGATCCTGAATACCGTGATTTTTACCATGATAACTATGAGCATGTGGCAAAACCCGGGGAAGAAGATAAGTGGGTATGGCTTACGAAAAATGAAAAGTTCCATGAATACTGGCTGAATGTCATGAAGGAAATCATTGATAAATACCAGCCTGATCTGCTATATTCAGACAGCTGGCTGCCTTTTGAGGAAGAAAAGAATCTGGAAGATGACAGCACCAACCTTTACCGCTATGGTCTTAATGCTGTTTCCTATCTCTATAATCAGTCGGAAAGATTGCACGGTACCAATCAGGCAGTATATACTCAAAAACACCGGGATGAAAAGATATATAAGGTCGGAGTCCTTGATATAGAAAGAAGCCAGCTCCCGGATATCTGTCCTGTTCCATGGCAGTCAGAGACCTGTATAGGCGGATGGTTCTATGACAGAAAGGCTCATTATAAAACACCCAGGCATATCATAGACATTCTTATTGATTCCGTGGCTAAAAACGGGACACTTCTTCTGAATATACTCCAAAGACCTGACGGAACTATCGATGAGCAGGCGGACTGGATTCTTTCAGAGCTTGCAAAATGGTTCGATGTAAACGGTGAGGCTATATACGGAACAAGACCATTCAGGGTTTCCGGCGAGGGGCATTCCACTGTTGTTATAGACGGATTCCGTGAGGATCAGGTAAAGTGGCAGGAAGATGATATCAGATTTACCCGGAAGGATGGAAACGTATACGCTTTCATCATGAAACCCGATACAATAAAAACAGCGGTAATTAAAACCTTTAAGCCCGAAGAAACGGTATCGACCGTTGAACTTTTGGGATATGGAAGTGTGAATTTTATGCAGCACTCGGGTATTTTGGTCATAGACCTGCCGGAGAAGAGGGATAAAGAATATCCGAACGCTTTGAAAATATCATTTTCTAGAGGATGAATAATATAAAAAGGGGGTTCCTATGAAAATAGTTGAATTAGACAAAGGTTGGGAGTTTCGAAGGGGATGGCTTGACAGTATAACAATGCTTGAAAATACACCGGGAACAAAAGTAAACCTGCCTCATGACGGGATGATAGGGACACCTGTATCCCCTGACGCTCCGGCAGGTGTGGACATGGGGTATTTTACGGGTGGAGTTTCAAATTACACGAAATTCGTTTATTTCCCCAAGGAATGGGAAAATGAGTGCGTGGGCCTTCAGTTTGACGGGGCAATGATGAATGCGACGGTTGACATAAACGGAAGTAAAGCAGCTCTTTGGCATAATGGATATGCACCGTTTTACTGTGATCTAACCGATCAGGTAACGTTTGGGGAGGAGAACAGGATCACTGTAAATGTCAATACAAGCATGCAGCCTAATTCGAGATGGTATACCGGTTCGGGACTGTACAGGGGAGTGAAGCTGATGCATGGTCCAAGAGTACATATTGTACCTGACGGGATTTTTGCATATACTAAAGAAATAGCTGACGGCTATGCATTTCTTGAAACATGTGTTGAGGTTGAGAATGCAGGGCTTGGTAACAGGCTGGCAGAAGTTACGATATCACTTTTGGAGGAAAGAACCGGCAAAACGGTTACGGAAACAAAGCGTATAATACAGGTGTGCTCCTGTGCGACGGAGACGGCAAGGCTGTCCGTAAATGTAAAGAATCCTTTGCTATGGGATTCTGATCATCCGAACCTTTATCGCATAAAGGCTCAAGTAAAGGACCTTGGTGAATACAGGACACATTTTGTAAAGTCCGAAAATAACACAACTGATGAGGCAGAGGTATTGTTTGGCATACGTACCGTTACCGCAGATTCTGTTCGCGGGCTCTTAATAAACGGGAAGAGCGTTAAGCTTAAAGGCGGATGTCTGCATCATGATAACGGCCTGCTCGGTTCTGTGACACTGCCCACAATAGAGGAAAGAAAGATAAGGAAGCTTAAAGAAGTAGGATTCAATGCAATACGTACTTCACATAATCCGCCATCTAGCGCGCTTATAGAGGCTTGTGACAGGCTCGGGATGTATGTATTCGATGAGGCATTTGATGCTTGGTCGATGGGTAAACGTGCCGGGGATTACAACCAGTTTTTTGCTTCTGACTGGAAGAGGGATCTGACCGCTTTTGTAAAAAGAGACCGGTCACATCCGTCAGTCATCATGTGGTCAACCGGAAACGAGATCCCTGAGCGTGGCGGATTGGGAGGAGGATATGTAAGGGCAGCAATGCTTGCCGATACGATACGGTCGCTTGACGGGACCAGGCCCATAAGCAACGGTGTATGCTCATTCTGGAGCGGACTTGATGACACTCTCGCAAAAGGGCAGAACCAGGCTCAGAATGCCGGTGACGATTATTCTACAGCTCTTTGGGAGAGAGGTACGGAAGCCTTTACCAATGGCATGGATGTAGTCGGATATAATTATATGGAAGACCTTTATGAAAAGGATCATGAGATGTTCCCTGAAAGGGTCATCCTTGGCTCGGAAAACTTCCCCAAGGAGATAGGTTTCAGATGGCCGCTGGTAGAAAAACTTCCGTATGTCATAGGTGATTTTACATGGACTGCATGGGATTATTTAGGCGAGGCCGGTATCGGAAAGGCTGTATACTTTGATAAAGATGATCCCAAAGCCCCGAAATATCCCTGGGATATTATGCCCCAAGGGACTTCTCCGTATCCTTGGAGAACGGCAAATGACGCAGATTTCGATATTACAGGGCATATGCTGCCCCAAGGTGCTTACAGGAGCATAGTATGGGGAAGCAAGAAGACATATCTGTATTCTATGCACCCGGATACATACGGAAAATCAGAAATGACAAGCATGTGGGGATTCCCTGTGGTTCTTTCCTGCTGGAACTATAGTAGTGCTGAGGGTGCTCCTGTAGAGCTGGTTGTATTTTCAGGAGCCGAGGAAGTTGAAGTGCTGGTCAATGAAGTGAGCATCGGAAGAAAAAAAGTCTCTACAGAAAGACCTTTACCGCATAGCGTACGCTTTGATACGGTCTACCGACCGGGTACAGTGGTTGCGGTGAGCTACCGGGACGGAAAGGAAGTAAGCCGTGATACATTAGAGACCACAGGGGCTCCGTCCGGTATCAGACTGATTCCTGAAAAAACGGAAGCAACGGCTGATGGACATGACCTTATATATGTGGCGATAGAGATTGTTGACCGGGATGGGCGTGTAGTGCCGGATGCAGAGGTTGACCTTATAGCGAAAGTTGAAGGAGCGTGTACGCTTGCCGGATTTGGCTCGGGTAACCCTGTAACGGAAGAAGATTATACAGATTCTTCCGCAGTTACCTACAGAGGACGGGCTATGGTAATCCTGCGTTCGGGATACGAAGAAGGAGGCTGTACTTTGACAGTGGAAGCAGACGGTATTGGAGCCGTAGACGAAAAGTTTTTCTGCAGAAATGTATGAAGCTCAGGCACAGTACTATAGGAATGCGGGATAATAAATGTCACACATCCCTGTATCTGCTAGGGGAAATTCCGGTTATCTTTTTGAAGGTTTTGAAAAAATGCGCATAACTTGAAAAGGCCAACGCTTCCTGAACCTCGGATACGGTATAACCCTGGCTTAGAAGCTTCTGTGCTTCAGTAATCCTTTGCAGTAATATGTAATGTCCCAATGAGATGTGCACATGTTCCTTGAATATCCTTGCAAGGTAATCGGGATTAAGGTAAAAATGATCTGCAAGGTCTGATATTTCAAGGCTTTCATGAATATGCACATTTATATAACTGATTATCTGATTGATCCTTTTCTGAGCAGCCGTTTGCCTGAATGACGGTCTATGGGCTGAAGCCGGAAGCAAACCGGAAATAAGATTTAAGAAGAGGAACAGTGATGAAAGAGCAGAAGGTGAAGTTAGCATATTTGCTGATACGAGACTTTCTGCTTTTTCTATAAAATCATTTTTTAACTCTTTGTCCAGTCTGATAAAAAACGGATGACTGCCCGATTCCATAAACGGGAAGGATGCAGGAATACCGCAAAATGCATTGCTCAGCCACTGCTCCTGAATAAGGATGACGTATCTTTCATAAATCAGGTTTGCCTCATGATACAGCTGGTGTACACAGAATGGGGGGATGATAATGAGGGTATCCGCGGGCACGGCAATGATCCTGTTGTCTATCAGGACATCAGGAAGAGGCGTAAGGGTATAATAGAATTCTATCGCGTCGTGCTGATGGGGTCCGACGGGGGTCTCAGTGCTCCCTTTGCGGTAAGCCGCATCAAAAGGCGGATCCGTAGGGAAAAATAAGGATGTTTTATCATGCCTGACTTCGGTTTTCATATGATCACTCTTTCTGGTTTAACTTATTTGCATGGATAAAAGGGATTCTTGTTTGGTATCCCTTTTTTTATTCTTGAAAAGGTCGGAATAATACATAAAATAAGTATATTATGTGTATTGTAACATATATGGGAATAATTTACAATCAAGGTATGAAATTTTTACAAATAAAAAAGCTCCTAAGACAGGGGGTGATCAAAGGATGCAAAAAGCGGCTATTATAGGTTGCGGAGGTATTGCCCAGGTTCATGGATGGGTACTTAACAATCTGGATAATGCGGATTTAAAGATTGTCTGTGATATAAATTTAGAAAAAGCAAAAAGCCTCTCAGAAAAATACACGGGCGGAAAAGCAATGGTAATCGCCGACTGGCAAGAACTTAAAAATGCCGATATTGATGTGGTGCACATATGCACGCCCCATTATTTACATGCACCTATGGCACTGGAGTTATTAGAGAGCGGCAAAGCAGTATTTATGGAAAAACCATGCGCCATATCCAAGACCGATTTCACCAGGTTAGAGGCTGAAGATGCAAAGCATTCGGGAAAACTTGGGTTCTGTTTCCAGAACCGGTATAACAAAACCACAAAAATGATCGACAGCCTCATAGCAGATGGGAGCATCGGAAAACTAAAGGGCGGCAGAGCATTTGTTACCTGGAGAAGGGATGAAGACTATTACGGGGAAAGTGACTGGAAAGGGAAAAAGCAGACAGAAGGTGGCGGAGTTCTGATAAACCAGGCGATACATACTTTAGATCTCCTCATTAAGTATTTCGGGAAGCCGGAGAAGATCAGGTCGACCATATCAAATCATCATCTTGAGAACATTATCGACGTTGAAGATACGGTTGAGGCATATATGGAATTTGCCGGGGAGCAGCGCGCGGTTTTCTATGCTTCAAATGCCTATACTTATGATGCCGGGATTTTCCTGGAATTGCATGGCGAGAATGGAACCATATCACTTAACGGAACCGACATCATATTAAAAACAGGCGAAAAAACGACCCTTTTTTCTCCCGAAGAGGACAGGGGGATAGGAAAAGGATATTGGGGCAGCGGACATATGGCATGTATCAGAGATTTCTATAAAAGCCTTGAGGGGAACGTTGTATTCCCTATAGGGATAAAGGATATAGAAAATACTTTTTATACAATGATGAAGATATACGGGCAATGATAAAAGGAGGGTTAAATACATGGAACAGTTAAGGCTTGGCATAATAGGCATCGGAGGAATGGGCACAAATCATGCATTAAGCATTGTTAAAGGAAATGTACCGGAAATACAGCTTACGGCGGTTGCTGATACAAGGGATATAAGGCTTTCGTGGGCAAGGGAAAATCTTCCGGAAACGGTTGCAGTTTTTGATGACGGGCAGAAACTGATAGATTCGGGAACATGTGATGCAGTGCTTATAGCTACACCCCATTATTTCCATCCCGATTATGCTATATATGCTTTGGAGCATGGGATACATGCTCTTACCGAGAAGCCGGCAGGAGTATATACCAAAAAAATACGTGAGATAAATGAAGTGGCGTCGAAATCCGACAAGGTATTTGCAATAATGCTCAACCAGCGGACAAACTGTGTGTACAGAAAGCTTCACGAAATGATAACGAGCGGTGAAATGGGCGAAATGAAAAGAGTAAACTGGATCATAACGGACTGGTACAGGACACAGGCGTATTATGATGCTGCCGGCTGGAAAGCAACATGGGATGGTGAAGGTGGCGGCGTTCTTTTAAACCAGGCACCCCATCAGCTTGACCTGCTCCAGTGGCTTTGCGGAATGCCCGTTAAGGTGAGGGCTTTCTGCCACGAAGGGAAATGGCATGACATAGAGGTTGAGGATGATGTTACCGCATATCTGGAATATCCAAACGGAGCAACAGGCGTATTTGTTACAACTACCGGAGATGCGCCGGGGACAAACCGTCTTGAACTTACATTCGACCGTGGAAAGATCATCTGTGAACATGACAAGCTGCTTTTGTATAAGCTTTCTGAAAGTGAAAGGGAATTCTGTAAAAACTGTCCGGACGGTTTCAGAAAACCGGAAATGACCTTTGTCGAAGTTGAAACTGACGGCAAGAACGAGCAGCATACCGGCGTTCTAAAAGCTTTCGCCGACAGGATACTTCATGGCGGGAAACTGGTTGCCGAAGGAACAGAGGGGATAAACGGGCTTACGTTGTCAAATGCAATGCATCTTTCGTCATGGCTTGACAGGACTGTGGAAATACCTTTTGACGAAGACCTTTTCCTTGACGAGCTGAATAAAAGAAGGGCATCTTCAAGGAAGAAAACGGATAAGGGCATAGTATTTGATACTACCGGAACATATTAAGGAGGCAGGAAATGGCAAAAGAATACAAGATATCGGGATTCGCGGACGAAATAGCTGACAGCCTCGAAAAACAGGTTGAAGGCTTGAACAAGCTTAGGATTAGATATATAGAGATCAGAGGAGCTGATGGGAACAACATAATATTCCACAAACAGGAAGATGTTAAGAGGATAAAAAATCGCCTGGATTCAGCAGGGATAGCGGTGTCTTCCATAGGTTCTCCCTTGGGGAAGATAGGAATAGACGCGCCATTTGAAAAACATTTTGAAGATTTCAAGCATGCAGTTGACGTGGCCCACTATATGAACAGCCAATATATCCGAATGTTCAGCTTTTATGTACCTCAAAAAGATTCTCCGGATAATGCGGACAAATGGGAAACAATAAGAGAAGAGGTGTTTAGCAGGATTGGCAGATTTGTGGATTATGCAAATAAAAACGATATCATCCTGCTTCATGAAAACGAAAAGGGGATATACGGTGAAAAAGCGCCGGAATGTCTGGAACTCATGGAGCGTTTTTATGGAGATCATTTCAAGGCAATTTTTGACTTTGCCAATTTCGTGCAGGCGGGACAGGATACCCTTGAAGCATATGGGATGCTTAAGGATTATATCGCATACATCCATGTAAAGGATGCAAGGATGATGGACGGCAAGGTTATGCCGGCCGGCTATGGTGATGGGAATGTTAAGGAGATCCTGCGCAGGCTTTTTGAAAACGGATTTGACGGTTTCTTATCACTGGAGCCGCATCTGTTCGATTTCAAAGGGTTTACACAGCTGGAAAAAGGCGGTAAGCTGAACAGGCTGGATATGGGCGTAATGAGCGGGTTTGAATCTTTTTCATTAGCTTACAACGCATTAAAGGAAATATTACCGTAAATATATGTGGATTTTTCGCCCCTAAGGTGTTAAAATATACCTTAGGGGTATTTTTTATTTAAAGGTTTGGAATTATGACGGATAACATTAGCAGAAAAAAGATTGTTTTCGGATGGTTAAAGATAGTTTTGGGATTACTTGTATTTGCATTTGGAGTACATCTGACAATCTACGCAAATATAGGGCTTGCCCCATGGGACTGTCTGGGGATGGGCATGGCAAAGCACACACCGTTTAACTATGGTATTTCTATGACCATTATTGCGGTGACCGTGCTTGTAATAGATATAATCCTTAAGGAAAGAATAGGGTTTGGCACGATCATTGACGCGTTTTTAACAGGGAATTTTGTTCAGGCATTTAATTATTTAAACCCTTTTCCTGAGAATAAAAGTATGTGGCTTGGAATAGCCGTTATGATCGTGGGGTTTGTATTTATGGCACTTGGGATGTGGATATACATGAGTGCCGAGCAATGTTGCGGACCAAGGGATTCTCTTTTGGTCGGGCTTGGAAAAAGAATGCCGAAGGTACCCATCGGTGTTGTGGAAATACTTTTGTGGGCAGTGGTATTGCTGGCGGGATACCTGCTTGGTGGTCCGGTAGGAATAGGAACTCTGATAAGTACCTTTGGTGCAGGACTCGTAATGCAGCTGGTGTATTCACTTATCAGGTTTGAGCCGAGAAAACTTAAACATAAAGACGTTATAACTCTTTCTAAGGTTCTGCTAAAGCGAAAATAGAAAAATTGATCTGCTTGCAGTCATAAACCGTATGAGAAGAGTGGAGTACACGAAGCGGTTTAAATCTTAAAAAACTATAAATGGGGTTAAGCATTATCAGATCTATGTCGATATAATATAGGTATGGGGAATGTATCCATGCTAAAAAGACATTGATGATCAAGGAGGATATATGGCAGATAATAATGACAGAACAATACGTTGTGAGATCGAGATAATCAAAGTGACACTACTTCCTGTTGAGAAAGCGCTTGCTGTAAAGAAGTGTGCCGGAAAGGGTGCAGAGAACATATGGTACTGCCTTAAGGGTTTAGACAAGGTCGTGCTGGTCAATGCGAGCGGCAGAACTTTTGATTGGCCTGAAGGCTGTGATTATCTCTGGTCGGGAGTCCGCCCTGCACTGATGTTTTCACGTAATGATGGCGGGACTCTGGCTGAGGGAGACAGGTTCCGTATGGCGGGACATACCTTTACTGTAGTTTCAAAGGGTTTGGCACTGTGTGATGAGCTTATTTTCCATAAGACATTAACCCTTACAGAGGTTAAAGCGGCTACGTTACCTGCAGATTCACCTGAGGTAACCGCTGAAGAGAAAGAAAAGTTTGATTTCTTTAAGAAGTTCCCTCAGGATAATCCCTGTACCATAGAAGGAATTGATAAGATTCTCCTGCAGTGGATTGAAAGGGTTAAGATCAGAGCGACCGCAACCGATCGCAAGAACATCGTTGAGATAGTTAAAGGCTAAGGTGGATAGTGCCGGTTGGAACACTAATGAATGCTTATAATTCAGGTATGGGAAGATTTTTCCATACCTGTTTTTTTCATTAGTGTGCCTGGGGAATGCATTTGGTTTGACTTGAACAGGATAGTTTGGTATACTTATATTTTTAAGGGGGACTGTGGTTGAGACAGGCCCTGGCGAATAAGGAATTGAGACTTAATTAAGACAGGAGAAGATATATCGTGGAAAAAATATATATAATAGGACACAGGAATCCGGATTTTGACAGTGTTTGCTCAGCATATGCATATGCTGAATTAAAGAACAGGATCGATCTGTCTAATAAGTATATAGCTGCCCGCTGTGGGCATCTTCCGGAGAGCATGAAGAAGGTATTTGCAAAGCTTGGGATAAAACCGCCGGTATATATGAGGGACATATATCCAAAAGTCCGAGATATTTATCTTACTTCCGGAGTAAGGATTGACGCGGATGCTCCACTTAATTCCGTAGCCTCTTCGTATAAAGCCACAAATCCTTCTGTTATCCCAGTATTTGAAGGTGACAGATTTTACGGACTTCTGAGTGTTGATGATATTACCAGCTGGGCAATGGAAGAAATCATGAAAAAGGGTAAGATCGGCGATATTCCCAAAGTACGTGATATTATGAGGGCTGAAGAAGAACCTGTCGAGGTATCCGATCTGTTCGAGGATGCTAAAAGACGGCTTTCATCATCCAGAAAGCGCGGGCTGGCTGTTATGGAGAATGGTGTTTTTGCAGGGTTTGTTACCAGGCGATGTTTCCTGAAAGCTCCTAAAAATAACATAATACTTATGGATCATAATGAGGCTAAACAGAGTATTTCCGGGATTGAAACAGCCAATATAGTTGAGATAATCGATCATCACAGGCTTGATGCGATCAAAACGGAGCTGCCGATATTCATAGATGCGGAACCTTTAGGAAGTACATGCACTATAGTATACAGAAAATATGTCCTTGAGGGGATTACGCCTGACCTTGATGCAGCCAAGATGCTGCTTGCAGGAATAGTTTCCGATACCCTTATACTCAGAAGCCCCACTACTACACCGGTTGATGTGGAATCGGCAAATGAACTGGCTAAGATTATCGGAGTGGAT
This sequence comes from Lachnospiraceae bacterium, assembly GCA_017557525.1. GTDB lineage: Bacteria > Bacillota > Clostridia > Lachnospirales > Lachnospiraceae > RUG11977. The sequence continues at coordinate 6,904 of JAFYYN010000117.1, read as the reverse complement.
CTCCATGAATTCGGACTCAGTATGTTCTCATGTATGGAGGGACTTAAGAACAGGGTACCTAAAGAGGCGGTAGAATCCGACTTCAAGGTTTATCGCGAGAAGAACCTTAAGATCGGAATCGGCCAGTGCGAGTGTACAACCTTAGAGGATATGGAGGATTACAGGCAGGAGTATCTTGATGCTCTGGATGAAATCAGAAAGAAACACGAACTTGACTGGGCGGTTCTTATGATAACGGATGTGATAAGGGAGAACAGCCTGCTGTTCACTACTGATTTCAGAGCCGGCAACCATCTGCCGTACAGTCTTATTACAGAGAGAGTGTTTGACATGCCCGGTGTAATGAGCCGTAAGAAGCAGCTGCTCCCGGAGATACTCCATGCTGTTGAAGAATAATTGAAATAAAAAAAGGTATTTATATATGAATATCATGAACATAGAAAACGTGTCGAAAACATTTATGTCAAAGCCGGTACTTAAAGGAGTTTCAGTTGGCATAAATGATACCGACAAAATAGGCATAGTGGGCATAAACGGAGCCGGGAAATCAACACTGCTGTCTATAGCTGCAGGTGTAACGGAGCCTGACGAAGGCAGCGTGATAACCGGCAATAATCTAAGGATATCCTACCTGCCCCAGAATCCTGGTTTTGATATGGATAAAACACTTCTGGAAAATATCACGGATAAGATATATGCAGGCGGAGACCACTGGGATAAGATGGGTGAGATCAAGGCAAATCTTGCCAAGTTCGGAATAGATGATCCTGAATGCAGTCCCGAAGTTCTTTCCGGAGGGCAAAGGAAAAGAGCGGCACTGGTAGCAGCTATAATGACTCCGTCAGATCTGCTCATTCTCGATGAACCTACAAACCACCTTGATTCTGAGATGATTGAATGGCTTGAGGGCTACCTTAAGCGCTTCAAAGGCGCATTACTGATGATAACCCATGACAGGTATTTCCTTGATGAAGTGACGGATCAGATCCTCGAGATAGATAAGGGAAATGTTTACAGGTATGAGGCAAATTATTCGGGGTTTCTTGAACTGAAGCAGCAGAGGCTTGATTATGAGCAGGCTGCCGAAAGGAAAGCGGCGACCCTGTATAAAAAGGATCTGGCATGGATGCTCCGCGGTGCCCGTGCACGTTCCACAAAGCAGAAAGCACATATAGAGCGTTTCGAAAAGCTCCGTGACAGGGAACGTCCTGAAGAAGAAAGGCAGATAGAGCTTAGTTCCCTTCCGACCAGAATGGGAAACAAGACTATTATCCTGGATAATATATCAAAGGCGTATGAAGGCAAAAGGCTTTTCCACGATTTTACATATACATTTGGCAAGATTGACAGGATCGGGATTATAGGTCCGAACGGATGCGGTAAGTCCACGCTGCTGAAATGCATTGTAGGATCGGTTTTACCGGATACGGGTTCAGTGGAAATAGGCCAGACGATCAAGATCGGATATTTTGGTCAGGAAAATGAGGCACTGGACGGAACAAAAAAAGTGATAGATTTTCTAAAGGATACAGCTGAATTTATTAGAACGGCTGACGGGATGATATCCGCTTCTGCCATGTGCGAAAGATTTCTTTTTACACCTGATATGCAGTACGCACCAATCTCAAAGCTTTCAGGCGGAGAAAAAAGGAGGCTGTATCTGCTTAAGGTGCTGATGGAACAGCCCAATGTGATCATACTTGATGAGCCTACTAATGATCTTGATATACAGACACTGAGGATCCTGGAGGATTATCTGGATGCGTTTGCAGGGATTATTATCACAGTAAGCCATGACAGGTATTTTCTTGACAGGGTGGTTACCAGGATATTTGCGTTTGAGAATGACGGAACGCTGTTTCAGAGCGAGGGCGGGTATTCCGATTATATCGTGCATAAGGGAAACGGCGAACCCGAAAAAACCACTGCCGAAAAATCTGTAAAAGCTCCTCAAAAGAATAATTACCGTGCTCCACGAGAGAAAACAAAACTTTCATTCAGTGAGCAGAAAGAATATGAGACAATTGAGTCTGAGATAGAAAAACTTGAGGAATTATGCCAGGAAATAGATAAACAGATAGCAGTATCTGCTACGGACTTCCCTAAGCTTATGGAACTTGGCAGGAAAAAGGAAGAAACAGAAGCAGAAATTGAACGAAAAATGGAGCGCTACATAGAACTTCAGGATATGGTGGACAGTTTTGAGAAAAAGTAAAGGTAAATAAGGTGCTTATATGATGGCAGAAGTACAAAGGCTAAAAGGAATTGTTGAAAAATTAAGAAGCGATACCGGCTGTCCATGGGACAGGGAGCAGACACATAAGTCACTTAAGCCTGAGTGTATTGAAGAGGCGGCAGAAGTGATCTGCGGTATAAATATATTTGAAGAAACCGGGAATTCTGATAACCTGAAAGAAGAGTTGGGAGATCTGCTGCTCCAGGTTATGTTCCATGCCGTTCTTGCAGAGGAGGAAGGATTATTTACCTTCGAAGATGTTGCAAAAACAGCAGCAGATAAGATGGTCAGGCGTCATCCCCATGTCTTTTCGGGAGTGGAATACTCCTCAGATGAAGAAAGACTCGCCGCATGGGATGAAATAAAACGCAGTGAAAAAGCAGGAAAGGAATGGACTTCCCAGTACCTTCCCGATGCGTTCCGGGAGGCACGTGAACTTATACAAAAGGCAGAAGAGCGGAAGGGAATTAAACAGGAACCTGTTTTCCCGAAGGGAGAATAAAATGAGTGATTTTGTGATAAGGGATGCTCAGGTTGAGGATGCCGAGAGACTGGTAGAGATATATTCCCACTATGTCAGTAATACCGCGGTTTCTTTTGAGTATGAGGTTCCTTCTGTCAGCGAATTCAGAGAACGGATAAGGAAAATAAAAAATAAGTACCCATATATTGTATGCCTGAAAGATGGAAAGATAACCGGATATGTATATGCGGGAGCATATAGTTCCAGAGAGGCCTATGCCTGGACTGTGACCACATCGATATATCTTGATAAGGAATGCAGGCGACAGGGCATAGGATCATTGCTGTACAGGGAATTGGAAAAAAGGCTGCGTGATATGGGGATCGTTAATCTTCTTGCAGGAGTAGCGTATATTGAAACAGAGGATGAGTATCTAACTAATGACAGCTTGAAATTTCATCTTAAAGAGGGATATACCGAAGTTGCCCATATGAAAGGCGTTGGAAAAAAATTTGACAGATGGTATGATCTTTTATGGCTGCAAAAGAAGATATTATAGAATGAACGAAAAACGGACAATAAAAGACAAAAAAAGTCGGGCAGTAGATTCTTCTATGGGATATGATAGTCGTACAGCAAGCGAAGGGAGAAAAGTTTCATGGAATGGATGGCTATAATCGGCAATTCGATTCAGTACATTGAAGAGCATTTGACAGAGGATGTGACACCTGATGAGGTAGCTAAGGCGGTAGGAGTTTCCTCTTTCTATTATCAGAAAGGATTTGCAATGCTCTGCGGATTCAGTGTAGCGGAGTATATCCGTAACAGAAGGCTTGCTCTGGCAGGTAATGATCTTCTGACAACGGATGAAAAGGTTATCGATATAGCCCTGAAATACGGGTATGACTCTCCGGATAGTTTTACCAAGGCATTTACAAGATTCCATGGAGTTACGCCTTTATCCGTGCGCAAGGATGGGGTAGTGATCAAGACCTTTGCTCCGCTGAAATTGAAGATTTTATTAGAGGGAGGCTATCTCATGGATTACAAGATTGAGAAAAAAGATTCGTTTACCGTTATTGCTAACGCAAAGTCGTTTGATTATGAAGGGGCTAAGGAAAAAGTTCCTCAGTTCTGGCAGGAGCATTACCAGGCCGGAATGGGTCAGTATGTTATGGGTGTTTATGGTATCAACATCGATGCCGAAATGGGCAAGGAAAAATTTGAGTACTTGATCGCAGATCCGTATGATCCACAGAAAGAAGTACCTAAGGGTTTGATAACCAGGACTATTCCTGCGTTTGACTGGGCTGTATTCCCCTGCAAGGGTGCTATGCCTAACGCGCTTCAGGATGTGAATACCAAGATTTTCACGGAGTGGTTACCGGCATTAAAGGAATACGAGTTTGCTGCCGGATACTGCGTAGAATTTTATGATAACCCTACAAAGTATGCAAAGGGAACACAGGATGAAAACTATTATTGTGAAATCTGGATCCCGGTTAAAAAGAAATAAAATAATATGAGAAAATAAGAAGAGGACGGCACTCTGTTGGAGAACCGTCCTTTGTCATTCTTATTCGTAACCGGCATATTCTTTTAATTGTAGTGCTCCATAAAGAGCAAATTTAGGAGCGAGAATTTCATTATACAGAAGTGGTTTGTATTCTTTTCTCCAGGACATAGTATCTGTTATGCCCCAGAATGTAAGTGCATCCATCTTTACTTTCCCTGAGTCAACCCTTTCAAAGATTCCATTGATCAGTTCATAGTAAAAACGTCCCTGTCTTTTATAATTCTCCTCATTACCTGGGAGGGGTTTCTGATATCTGCCTAGACATACATCGAGTTCGGTAAGCTGAACCTTCAGGCCTGTTTCACCAAGTGAATCAATAGTATTAAAGTAGCTGGTAAGGTCATCGCTTGTGTAAAGATGTGCCTGAAGGCCGATACCGTCGATAAGGTACCTTCCGTCTTCATCGACAAGCGTATTTACAAATTTAAGAAGTGCATTGGTCTTGAACTGTTCATTGAAATCGTTGTAGTAGAGATCGATGCTTTCAGGAGCATATTTATCTGCAAAATAGAATGCATACCACAGATAATCATCTCCAATGGTTTCAGTCCAGCGGTTTTTACGTATCTGGCCGTTATCCAGCCATGCTTCATTTACTATATCATATGCGTAGAATAAGTCAGTGTATCCCAGGTCTTCAATCGTTTGGAAAACATCCCTGATATAGCCTTCCATACGATCAAGCATTGTATCGCGGTCCACAAGTCCTTTTGAAGAGTCAAAATCTTCATGGAAAATCCAATCCGGAGTCTGGCTGTACCAGATAAGGGTGTGTCCGCGCATGGAATAGTTGTTTTCCTTAGCCCATTCAAGCATTTTTAAAGCATCGCTTCTGAACTCGACGACGATTTTCCCCTCACTTTGACTTTTTGTGTGGCTGAGAATGGAGTCGGGTTTCATATCATTTTCCATTGTCACGCTGTTAAAATTATCCAAAAGAATCTTTTTAACACCGTTACGGTTTATCATCTGCATATTAAGGCAGGTACCAACCTTCATACCGTGTTCAGCGAAGAGATCTTTAAGATATTTACCTTCGAGAGGATTTGGGGTTGGCGTAGGAGTTGCTTCTGTTGTTGGTGTGGGTGTTGCAGGAACTTCCGTTGGTTCAGCCGTGGGTGTTATATCTGCCGATGCAGCCTCTGTGGGAGATGCATCCGGGGTTGCCGTAATTGTCGGAGAGTCTTTCTGATCAGTCCCGGAGGAATTACATCCCACAAGGGAAAAGATCAATACAATCATGAGTATTAGTGCCAGAGATTTCTTCATTTCCTTTTCCTTCCTCGTACTTTGGTAGTGATATTCAGTTCAACATCTGTGAGGTACATATATGTATTACAGAACTGCACGATAAAGTATAACATAGATTATATTTTCATACAATGTATTATAGCAAAAAAAGATCATAGAAAATTGAGAAATAGAATATTAGAAGAAAAATTTTTCTATAAACATGACATAATGTTGACATGTTAGATGTTGTAAGATATTATTGGAAAGCAGGGGGGTAATGCATTATGAAGATAGACAGGCTTATCGGGATATTATCTATACTGCTTCAGAAGGAGATGACAACTGCTCCGGAGCTGGCCGAACATTTTGAAGTGTCAAGAAGAACAATAAACCGTGATATTGAGTCGTTGTGTAAGGCAGGAATACCGATACAGACTTTTCAGGGCACCGGTGGAGGTATTAGCATAATGAACGGATACAGGATGGATAGGACCATCCTGACATCCAAGGATATGCAGATGATCATGGCGGGACTTCGAAGCCTGGACAGTGTAAGCGGCAGTAGTTATTACGGTCAGTTAATGGAAAAAATACAGGCCGGTTCGTCGGAACTTGTCAGCGGAAAAGAATCCATACTGATTGATCTATCATCCTGGTATAAAACAACGCTGGCTCCCAAAATATCGATGATACAGGATGCGATTGAAAGCAGACGCCTTTTGCAGTTCAAATATTTTGCACCGTCAGGGGAAAGTGAAAGGACGATCGAACCCTATTATATAGTATTTAAATGGACCAGCTGGTATGTATATGGATGGTGCTTGAAAAGGGAAGATTACAGGCTGTTCAAGCTGAATCGAATGGATAATGTGCTGATATCAGATACGGAATTTGAATGCAGAAATGTACCGCTGCCTGACATGTCAGCAGAATTATTATATCCTAGAAATATTAAGGTTAAGGCGCTTTTTGACCGTGACATGAAATGGAGGCTGGTGGAGGAGTTTGGTACGGATTGCTACAGTGAGTCAAGCGATGGAAAGATACTATTCAGTGCGGATTATTCCGATATGGACAATCTGGTTTCATGGATGCTGACATTTGGAGACAGGGTGGAAGTGCTTGAACCGCAGGAGGTTCGAGAGCGTCTTAAAGCAATAGCGGACAATATGAGTAAAACATATGGAGGAAAAAGAAATGGGTAAAATTGAGAGATTTGATAATTAGCCGCCGCACACTCGTGACTTTAGTCGTGAGTTAGGCGGCTTTACTTGACTTAAATATAGTCTTATGGTATAATCATTACATGGATAAAACAGTATATTTTTCAATGCCTAAAGATGTTACGCATGGTCGTGGATATATATATTCACTGCAGTACCATATCGTATGGGTC
>JAFYYN010000116.1 GCA_017557525.1 Lachnospiraceae bacterium | reverse complement strand
TTGGTGCTGAAAACATCTGTTATGCTCAGGTGCATCTTGATGAAAGAACTCCGCATCTGCATCTCGGAATAATTCCGATCGTTAAGGTCGACAAGGAAAGAACTGACGGAAAAACAGAAAAATGCTGCGCAAAAGATGTTTTTACAAGAGCATATCTGCAACATGCTCATGCTGATCTTCAGAAACATCTTGAAGCCAAATTAGGTGTAGATGTTAATATTCTGAACGGCGAAACTCTCGGAGTAGACGGTATTGCGAACTATAAAAAAGCAAAAGATTTAGCCCGTCAGATTCCGGTATTACAAGCAACAATCGCAGATCTGAACGAAGAGATAGAAGAGAAAAAGGAAGAGATCAAGCAGCTTGATGCCGAAATAGCACAAAAGAAGGGCATTCTCCAAACTCTAAAGGGTGTTGTAGGCGAGATTCAGGAAAAGGTGAAGGGTCTTCTGGAAGCTCTCAAAGGACACCCAAACATGTTGGAGATGTTCTATCATTGGCTTACCGGCGGTGAAAAAACAGAAGAAGAAGCTCAAGAACAGGTTAAAGAATACATTGCAGATACAGAAATAACTCTCGAAAAAGTAAACGGAATTATTATTCCTGATGAAGAATCTCTTGAGCCTAAACACAATCGAGATATAGGGTTCTCTCGTTAAAACAAAAAAGAAAAAATGATCGGCATACCGTCTGTCTTTTCCTATATAGACAGACGGCTTGCCGTCTGGATATTTTCCTATAGTCTATAGTCTTGATATAAAATATTATATATACGCGCGCATTTTAATGACTGAAGTTGTTACCGAGTTTCGCCGAAGTTGTTACCGAGTTTCGCCGAAGTTGTTACCGAGTTTCGCCAAGTTGTTACATTCAATTTGACACAAAAGTAACAAAATAATATACTTAAGATGTTACATTGAAAAAGCGCGAAAAGTAACATAAAAACAAGGAGTATATGAGCATGAAAAATAGCATGCCGGAAAGACCGGACATGATCGAATATACAGAAAAATCTCAACGCAATTATGTGCAGAAACAAAAATCTCTTATGCTCCTACAAGATAGTGAGCTGCCGTTATCTGCTCTTAAGATTCTCGATCTGTATCTTTCTAAACTAGATAATTATCTTTCAAAACAGCTAACGCCTGACGGAAAAACAGAAAAGATTAGCAGCCAAAAGCTAATCACAATAGGAAATGGCGACTTTGAAAAGGCTTTGGGACTAACACACATCAATAAAAACACGATGAAAACTCGTCTTAAAGAATTATCTCAGCCTATAGAAGTATCAGAAAAGGATAATGAAGATGAATTAGACCTTGTATGGCTCTTTGAGAATATCCATGCGGAAAGAGGCGATAACAGAACTTGGACTGTTACTTTCCAAATGACTGATAAGGCAGAAAAATATATTTTCATTCCGGAAAATATTCATTATCTCCGTTATAGGCTCCTTAATGTTGTAAATCTCTCGTCCAGATATGCTTATTTCTTATATATGTATCTTGAAGATCAACGCTTCATGCATACAGACTGGCGTGTAGAACTTGAGGAGTTAAAGGAGCTTCTGGGTTGTTCCGATCAACCAACATATCAGGAATATCGTTTCTTTAATTCAAAAGTTCTTCTGGCATCACAAAAGGAGCTTGCGGAAAGAACAGATTGCAAGTTCACATATAAACCGATCAGGCGTGGGCGTGGCGGTAGGGTTGTAGGGGTTGAATTTCATCTTGAACCCAAGAAAGAAAGCAAATACAAGAAAGCTATGGAGCAGATAACTATTGAGGACATGATGGATGATGATGAACCAATTGATATTTCGTCATCAATATTAACCGAAGACGAAAGCAGAACGGTAGCGATCATACGATTAAAGATTGACAATCCGCTTATAGAAATGCTCAGTGATTCCACAATAGCTGCATGTTACCGTGAGCTTGATCATAAGTACGGACAGTATAGCGGAGATTATCAGAAACCCCTCGATTATGATATTCAACAGTTCGTCTTGATACTCGATAAGGTAAGACAGGAAATCGAAAATAAAAGACTGAACGGAGAACCGGAAATAAAAAATATCAATTCGTATGTCAGGCAAGCAACTCTAAACTTCTGGAAAGAAGGGCATTGATGCTGTAACCGTCCGATTAAAAGGCGGCTTGGTTGATATAATAAACACAGACAGCAGAAAGGAGCTCAATATATGGATGATTTTAAGAAAAAGTCTATCGAAAAAATAGTTGATGCCTCTATATATGCCTTTGCAGAAGGTTTGATGACAAGGTATAAGGATGAAGTAGATGATCCGCAAGGTGTTATAAATTCCAAGAAGAATAACTGTTTTATGGCAGAACTCGGGGAAGAGTTCATGTTCTATAGCGCATTCGTTCGCTCATTTGATTCGAGTTTCGGAAATGTTTTAGAAAAAATGGGAAACGAATTAGCCGAACTCAGCTACACCGTTCACCATAACATCGAGAGCTTTATGATCCCCGATCAGACTCAGAGAATTGCTTCAATCGTCAGCTCATACCTTGCACACACTAAGCCTGCGGTTACACATTACTCAAATTTTGACTGCATCAAGCCTTCAAATATTGAAAGTTATAAACGCACCCATGTTACAGACCACTATTTTTACGATCCCGAAACCGATTCACACTACCTGATTGAATTGAAAGCAAGCGGCGATCTTGACAATAAAAAGGCTCGAAGCGAGAAAGAAGCTCTGCTCGAGGAGTATTTCTTACTAAAGAACCTCGTAAATGATAAGGCTACTGTAAAGATTTATTTCGGTACTGCCTATAACAAGTTTGGTGAAGGCAATGAGTGGAAACAAGAACGTGTAAGACAGTTCTTTTCCGATGATGAATTACTAATAGGCAAAGATTATTGGAATTTCGTATGCAACGACCAAGACGGCTTTAATATCGTTTTTGAGCAATATAAGAAGTCTGCTAATTACATTCGAACCACACTGGAAGGAATTAAGGAGTTGTACTTTTAATGATCAAACTCAAGGAAAATGAGCAATATAAAATAGTCTGCGGAGATTGTTTTGAAGCACTAAAACAACTTCCTGATGCGTCAGTAGACCTAATATTAACGGATCCGCCCTATAACCTGGCTAATTATTCAACCGGGAATATGAAATTTGATTGGAGAGCCGAAATCAATAATGATGTTGCTGAATGGGATGAAAAACCGTTAGATCCAGCTTCTCTTCTTCCAGAATTCAAACGAGTATTAAAACCTACCGGTAATATTTTTATATTCTGTTCGTATAATCTGCTCGGTGATTATCACAAAGTTTTCGATCCTGAGTTTGATACATTTCAGTTTATGGCTTGGCACAAAACTAATCCTGTGCCTAATATCCGCAAAAGTTCCTTTCTGAACTCAGTTGAACTAATCGTTTGTTGTTGGAACAAAGGTCATACATGGAACTTTTCCAAGCAAAACGAAATGCACAATTTTATAGAGTCACCAATTTGCATGGGAAAAGAACGGATAAAGAATAAAGAAGGAAAAAACGCCCACCCCACACAAAAACCCGTTAGGATTTTGGAGCACATCATTAAAATCGCCAGTAACGAAAACGATGTTGTGCTTGACTGCTTTATGGGGGTGGGAAGTACCGCCGAAGCTGCACTGAAGCTTAACCGAAAGTTTATCGGCGTGGAGTTAGATCCTGAGTATGTGGAACTTACAAAGAAGCGTCTTGATTTGTGACCACAATACTCAGGAAGGTGCGGAAGGGTGTAAAGAGGGGCGAGCCAAGCCCCTTTTTTGCTGTCTGCATAAGACTGGGTTAAGGGCAACGCCCTATGCCGAAGGCAAGCCCGCTGCAAGCGCCCGTTTCCATTTCGTAGAAATGGTATAACGGGCTAGACCAACTCAATTAAACAAGTTTGTTAACGGTTTACAACATAGTTTACAAGGGGTAAAATGATTATATCAGACCTAAAGGAGAAACGATCATGTCAGTTACAGTAGCAGAATTTGCAGCTCAAAGAGGAATGACAAGACAAGGCGTTTATAAGGCTATGAAACGCTTCAATATTCCAACCTTTCAAGGAGTATCGAACGGCAAGTCTACACAATTTATGTCTGACGAAGATGCTCAGAAGCTGAATGAGATGCTCGGTCCGACAGAAGCAAGTAATCTGATTTTGAAACAGAATTTAGAGCTCCAGATACAACAAGACCGTGAAAAACTCATTCAAGAAAAAGCTGATAAGGTCGAAGCCGTTCTTCGAGAAAAAGAACAAGAGGTAATGACCACAAGGCAACAGATGTTAGAGCATATTGATTCAAGTGTTTCAGAAATGCGTGAAATCGCCGAAGCTGAACGAAACGGAACAATCAAACTGTATGAGAATCAGGTAAAGGATCTGAAAAAAGAAAAACAAGCACTCATGGACAAGGTAGAAGCTCTCACGGCAGAGAACTCAGAACTAAAGGAAACAATAAATAAGCTCAATGAAATGCTTGTTGAAGCTGTAAATCACCCGTACCGTCATTTGATTAACACGGCATCACACATAGACGAATATAAACCGTTTGAAAGGGGGAAGAAGAATGGGAAACCTCACGAAAACGACTAAACAAGCAGCTTGTTCCGGTATTCTGGACGAAATACAGAGAACACCGGAAATGAAAAGAACCTTTGATCCGGAAAAACATGAAATCGATCCGGCTCGAACACATCTGAATTATGCTCTAATCGATCACGGCATGTCCCCCACCGATTATCTGAATAAGCGTTTAAGCGAAGTAAAAGTCCAAAATAGAGCAGATGTAAAAGTTCTTGGCCAATGGGTTTGGACTTTGCCCAAAGATCTCGAACCTCAGTATCAGGAACAGTTTTTCGAAGAAATTGTTAAGTACAATATCGAAAAATTTGGTGCTGAAAACATCTGTTATGCTCAGGTGCATCTTGATGAAAGAACTCCGCATCTGCATCTCGGAATAATTCCGATCGTTAAGGTCGACAAGGAAAGAACTGACGGAAAAACAGAAAAATGCTGCGCAAAAGATGTTT
>JAFYYN010000115.1 GCA_017557525.1 Lachnospiraceae bacterium | reverse complement strand
TTGAGATACAGGCCGATGAGGGAGACATTCCGGATATAGAAAAGGAATTTAAAGTAGCTGATATGGTAAAGGACCGTGACGGGGTAAGAGTCAGAGTGGTAGGTGACAGAGTACCTTACGGGTACGGATATACTGAAAAGGTGCCATCTTTGGAGGATGTATACCTGTACAGGGTGCGGGAGTGAAAGGCTTTAGCTTGAAAAACAGGGGATAGGTATTGTGCTATGCGTATATATATAGATGAAATGCACAGGCTCTGGAAAACGCCCGGTATAATCTTTGCAGTCATTATAGCCTGTTTTGCGACATTCGGAGTGCTGAATATACAGTCAAAAAAAATATTAAACTACGTTCAGGCGTCTGATTATAAGGAAGCGTTCAGCCAACTGGAAAACCTGAGTCCTGAAGAGGCATATGCCGGATATGCGGATAAACAGTATGGGGTCATGGATTTCAGCCGTGAAGCACTGTTAAATAATGCGATAAAGAGTGAACTATCCGAGACGGTGTCCTATGAAGCTTATCTGGATGGTATAACGGATACTGCTGACAGGATCACTTCTGTATCGATATTCGCTGATAAGGACAGCTTTTCATACAGGAACGCAAAAAAGATTTCAGAGAAATATGAAAAGCTTAAGGGCAGGATAGAAACAGAAACAGGGCCGTCAAAAGGCGTAGAGCTGTGGTCCGGAAACGGTATAGTCGGTATAATCATAATCCTTGTCCTTATGTTGATGATAAACGAAATGATACTTAAAGACAGGGAAAATGGTCAGCTGAACCTGCTTTTTACGATGGATAAGGGCAGGGAGGCTCATGGTGCTGTAAAGCTTTTGGTGTGCGCAACATCAGCTTTTGCCGTAACATTCATCATACTGCTGACTGATTTTTTTACATGCGCTTATCTTTTCGGCATAGGGGATATCACGAGACCGGTACAGTCGGTTGTTGGGCTTAAGGGCTGTATATATGAAATATCAGTATTGGAATATATGCTGATTTATTTTCTGCTACTCTCCATAACGGCAGCAGTCGTGAGTACGGTCGTATTCTTTACGGCCTCACTTATCAATTCATCCGTAATGGTATATTTGGCGGTTGCCGGTATATTTGGTGTGGAGGCGGTGTTATACTATCTTATAAACGAGAACAGCTATTTGGCTTTTTTCAGGGAATTTAACCTGATTTCATTCCTGAATACCGGGAGATATATGTCAGTCTATGGGAATGTGAGCCTGGCAGGTTATCCCGTGGACAGATTGCTGTTTGTTATCATTTCACTGGCGGTGATTGCTACTGTACTGGTACCGCTTTCTGTCAGAGCATATGGCGTGCAGAATACGATAGTGGTAAAAAGAAACCGTATCAGGAGCCTTTTCGGGAAAAGGGCTGTTCAGGGTTCGGTCTCTGTAATGCGACATGAAGCCTATAAGCTCTTAATATGTGGCGGAACCTTGTGGGTGCTTATTTTCTTTGCTGTGTTCAGTATCATGGATTATACACCGGCGCGTGAGTATTTTGAGAACGAGGACGACTTTTATTATAAGAGATATCTGCGGAAATACGAAGGACCGGTAACCGATGATAAGTTAAAAGCAGTAGGAGCGGAGCAGGTCGGGTTCAGGGAGAAGGGTGAAGAGCTAAGCTTAGTGCTGGCAGAGTGTCCGCCTGAGCTTGCGGCAGATATTGCGGCACAGTATCAGGAAGAGTTAAAGCCCGAAGCAGGACTTGCAATGTTGGTCCAAAGGATCGATGCTTTAAAGGAAAACGGCGGGTATATAGTGTATGATACAGGATACAGGCTGCTGACGTTTGACAGCATGGCTGCGCGAAAGGAGCTTACGCTCGCCATAACAGCCGGAATAATGGTCGTGCTTTCGCTGACCTTTTTATTTGCCGGTGATGACAGGCTGTATATGGACAGGGTAACATCTGTGACGTTTAGGGGACGGAAAAAACTGCTGGCAAAAAAAATTCTGCTTGGGTGTGGAATACTCCTTGTTATTTATGCTGTAAACTATGTGCCCGATGTGTTAAGCACACTAAAGGTATATGGGAGCAGCGGCTTAAGCTTTCCGGCGCAGTCTGTTGTAAATCTGGAGGGAACTGTCTTTGAAAAGCTTGGCTTCAATATCGGCGGATGTGTTCTGTTCTTTCAGATGTTAAAATATCTGATCATGGTATCGGAAATGCTCGTGTTAAGCATTATATCAAAAAAGCTGCGGAGCCTGAGCAGGACTATGGTTACAGGCATGGTGGTATTTGTAGGTCCGTTACTTATATTATATGTAATAAAATGAAAATTAATTAAAATGAAAAAATGAAAAAAAACACATATTTTATGTCCCGTTTTGGATGTTCGTGCGTTATATATAACAGATGGATGAGGTAGATCAGAAATGAAAAATATCAAACGAAAAATAATTACGATAATTTTTGTTTTAACGTTAGCGATGTGCGGGTGCGGTACCGGAAATACGGATAAATCAGCGGATGACCCGACAGAGGATAACGTATACAGAGTAGTATTTCCCAGTAATGCTGTTTCATTCTGTAATAAAGGGGTATGCAAGCTTGAGAGTGGGATTGCCAATTTCTGGGACGCTGAAACGAAACAAAGCGTAGTATTATGCTCTAAGCCCAACTGCAGCCATACCAAGAGACAGGCAAGCGGAGAGAGCTGTGATGCCTTTTTGGGTAACAGAGTAGACCTTTTGTTTATGAATGGTCAGAACATATATTATATCTGCGAGATGGGGTCCGGTAATGACGGACTCGGCAGCATATTTGACAGAAAGATGGTAAAAGCGGACCTGAATGGGAAAAACAGGAAAACAATATTTGAGTTTGAGAATATTCAGGAGGTTGGAGGTATAAACAACGCATACTGCAGCGAGGACTGTTTCGCGTTTGCTTACTGTGTTTCAGAAAGCCGTGAAAAGCCCGAGGACGATATAGTACTTGGAAAGCTTGAAAAAAGAAAGGCGGGCGTATATCTTGTAAATCTTGAAACAGAAGAGAAAAAACTGATAAATGAGATTGAAGAATACGGCGCCTATGTCTATTTTGTATATATAGATGATGGAAAAGTATATTATGTTTTATCATACAGGACTGAGTACCTTGATTATTCAGATACAAATGTAAAAGAAGGGAATTATGATAAAAGCATTCATAGATATGACTTTTGTTCATATGATATTGAAACCGGTGAAAATAAGACAATTCGCAGCTTTAACGGCTCTGAAATAACCTTCTTCAGCCAGCCGAGTGGGGGATATTATATTTTTGAGAATGAAACAGAGTGTATTTTCTACAAAAACGGGAAAAAGGTGGCAGAATATACCATAGATAAGCTTGCAGAGCATGATCCTCCCTACATAAATAAATATGTATATAATAATACTCTGTATATGACTGATACCGAAAAGGTTTGGTGTATGGATATAGTTACCGGTAAAATCCAATATTTAGGGAATGGGAAACTAGATAATAAATATATAGGGACTATAGACGCAATGATAAATGGACTGGTGTATTATAACATATGGGATCCGGAAACGTGGAAAAATACATCCTATGTGATAGAGTATAAAGACTTTATTGATGGGAATATAGAAAACAGTACTGAAGTATCATTTAAAAGATAATATAATGATGTTTATGTCAAGAGTTTTGACATTTACATAATATCCGGGATAGCGCGCATCCTTATCGTTCCAACTGGCATGAAAAGCATAAAAAGGCTTTTCTGGTTTTAGCTGCCTGACTTTACAAGGCAGCAGAGAGGTTGTATTTTATGAAGTGCAAAATTGCAGGCGTTATCATATTGATTATAATGTTAAACAGTATTATACTATCAGGATGCAGTAAAGTTAATAAAGGAAACACAAATAAAAGCGAACCTGGTAATATGAGCAGTGATGCTTTGCCGTTGGAGAGCACAAAGAACACAACAGAAAATGAAAAACAAAGTACATCAAGGAACTCGGAAGAAGACGATGCAATTACAAATGATCCTAAATATCTAAATTTCGATTATGCTGAGGATATTCCGGATGAGGAATGGAATGTAGACAAGAATACAATAATCTGGGCTTTTTTTGATGATATTGGTATTTTTGGTAATGTTGAGGAGCACATAAACGAAAAGCTGGAAAAAGATGGGTATCCTTTCAAAATAAAGTGTATTGTTTTAGGTAAGAAGGAATATACACAAAGGGTAAAGGATTGCAGGGCAGATATAATATTTGACGGACTTGGATTCCCGGATTCCACATATAAATGGTCAGTTATGCATGACGCAATACTGGAGGGTAAAATTCTTAAGCTTGATGAATATCTAAGTGGTAGCAGATTATATGATTTTTTCCCGGAGGCAATGTGGGAATCTATACGTGTAGATGGAAGCTTATACAGTATTCCCAATACAAATTTTTATGACAGCAGCCTGGCTGTTGTTTTTAAAAAAAGCGCATACACAGAAGAGGAAATCGAATCATTTGACAATACCCTGGATGGGTTACTGAAACTGGTCGATCCCGACAGAAAACTGTATCTGTGGGACAGCGACTGCTGGACAGGTTATTTGGATATGTACGGTATCCAAAATTATGAGGAGTATGGGATATATTATGAAGATGATGAAATTAAAAACCTAATGGATCTGGAAATAAATATCAGGTGGATTACAGAACTTCATAATCTGGCAGAACAGGGAATGCTTATAAACGGGAAAAATATTGTCTATCAGGAATGTAAGGATGATTGGTCGGTTGCTCTTTTGAATATCGGAATAAAACCGGACCTTGATGAAAACGAGTATTATGTTGTAAAATACAAAGGAGATATGTATCCGCGCTATGGCGGCGCAATAGCCATACGTGAAAATTCACATAATCCGGAATATGCGTTCAAACTATTAGAACTTCTTCTTACAGATTCTGAGTATGGTAACCTGATAGTTTATGGGGAAAATGTTACAGAAAAGGATGGGTATGCAGTTGATCCGGATACTGGAAAAACTATTTATTCATGGAACAGAAGACTTCAATGGGGGATAAATGACGGGATACTTAAAGGAACCAGTGATGACAGGTGTACCTTTAGTTCTCCGGAAGAGAGAAAGACTTACTATAAGACATATTTCCGTGAAGCAGCAACATCCTATTATGGTTATTATGAATTATGCAAAGGATTGGGTGATCTTTTTCAAAAGCATAAAAATATAATCTTTAAGAAGGGAGATATAGATGAAGAGTTAAATGAATGGATGAAAGAATCGGATGAGATTTTTGAAAAATATGGGCCCTGACAGAGTGGACAAGATATGAAGCTGACATATGAAAATCTGTATGATAAATATAATGAATACGTGATGAGCATTGCCCATTCAATATTGAACGACGACGAGCTTGCTAAAGACGCCTTTCAGGAGACGTTTGTTTCTGTTGCCCAGAATATTGACACTATTGATGATAATCCGCATAAAGCAAAGAGCTTTATAAAAAAGACAGCAAAAAATGCCGCTATCAGTATCTATAGGAAGTATAAAGTTATAAGAAGGGTAGAGACTGCTTTTCCTGATGAGAACGGAAATGCGAATAATAATGAGGAAAGGCATACCTGGATTCCCGAAGAATTGAGAACAGAGTCATTTGAGAAAGACATAATAAAGCGATATGATTTAAGTATACTTTTGGAGTCTTTGATGGAACTTGATAAAAAGTACTCAGTTTATATCGATGAATACTACTATAAAAAAATGTCCTATGAGCAGATTGCAAGAAAACATAAGATAACAAAGGAAGCTGCTAAGAAACGAGTATATCGTAGTATTAGAAAATTAACTGAAAAATTCAGAAAAATGGAAGGAGTATAAAAATGAAGGAATATACTGATAGCAGCATAATATATACTGGGGGGCTGAAATGAAAAAAGAAAATGAAAAAGATGAAGAGAAAACCCTATCTTTTGATGCGGTACTTAAGATTTTTTATGGAGAACCAACTATTTCTGATAATGAGAAAATAAGAATAAATAGACTGATCAAAGAGGTTGAGGAAACGGGTTTCAAGGAAAGATGTACTCAAATAGCTAATAAAAAAGAACAGGAAAGAAAAAAGATAATTAAATTGAGTTTCCCGATGATAGCTGCACTAGTATTTTGTATATTCCTTTTAGGTAGTGTAACTGCATACGCTTTTAATAATTCATATATTAAAGAGTATTTTTTCGGTAAGGTTAAGGAACATGAATTTAGGGATATATATATCCCGATAGAGAAAGAATATAAAATAGGGGATCATAAGCTGATAATGAATGGTATTATTTACGATAATGCTTCAGGTACAGGATATCTCTCTATGGAATTACAGGATAATGCAGGTATTCCTATTGATATTGAAATAGATAAATCTTTAATTGATAATAAGTCAAAAAAGCTTATTAGTGAAAAATTTTCTGGATTTAGACTTAATCTGATAAAAATTAGCGCAGAAAATGACAATGCATATTTGTTTTTTACAGATGCACAGTACTTTGCGACCGATATAGAAGGATCAAATATATTATTAAATGCTATAAAATGGGATGATAATGAAGAGGATAAAAATATGAATATGCAGTTTGCTGTTTTTGATGAGGAAAACTGGCAAAGAGCATATAGTGAACTGGATAAAATTGATATTTCATCATATTATAAGGTAGATATTGATTATTATAACAAAACTGGAAAGTTCAAGCAGCAAAAAGAATGTAAAGACTATTACCCGGAAATTATGAGTATTATTGATAAATATGCAGAGATACACACTTTTGAATCAGATACTTACACGGGCAGAGTTGTAGAAACTGACAGATGCAAAGTTATTATTGGTAGAACGATTGTTATGATATCATATAATATCAATGACAAAATAAATGTACTGCTAAGAAAAGAAGATGGTACTGAAATTGAACTTGTTATAAATGGTAAAAGTAATCTTTTGCTTAGACCGGTTGGATTTGGAAAAGGAGATAGCAAAACTGGAAATTGGATTGTGAAATTTAGTCCTGGATACATATTTAACGTGAATGAAAAACTGGCGGTGGTGATTGATGGCGAAGTATTTGAATAAAAAAGTATGAGATATGCATATTATTGATGATTATATGTTTGTTTGATTATCTTAGCCGCAACATATAATACAATATGTTGCGGCTATTTTGGAGGAGTCATGAAAATAAAAAAAGTATTCATTCGGGAACGTTTACTGTCACTTTTACTGCTGGGGATTTTTTTGTGTGGCTGTAATTATAACAAAAATGCAGTGGTTGATATTCCTGATAAAATACAAAATGAATCTGTGGATAAAGCTTTAGCAAAGGGCAATAACCAAGAGATGGTTCAGGAGCCAACAATTAATTCGAGTGTTGATATTATTAATGAAGATATATGGAATGTAGATAATAATACAATTGTTTGGGCTTTTTTTGATAGTACTGCCGGAAATGAAGAAGTTGAACAGAGGGTAAATAAAAAACTGGAAAAAGATGGATACCCATTTAGACTTAAATGTGTTGTATTAGGAATGAATCAGTACAACAGGCGAGTTATGGAATGCAACGCGGATATTGTATTTGATGGTATGACTTTTGGCGAATTTGATGGTAGTTGGTCGCCTGCAATAGAAGCAATAACAGAAGGGAAATTTTTAAAACTTGATGATTATCTGAAAAATAGTAAATTATATGATTTTTATCCGGAAATAATGTGGGACTCGATAAAATATGGTGATGGTATATATACTATACCGAATACAAACTTTGGTGACCATAATTTGGCAGTGGTCTTTAAAAGGGGGTCTTATACAGACGATGAGATTATTTCATTTGATGGAACGATAGACAGTTTGATGGATTTATTGTCAAATGGTAGAAAATTGTTTTTCTTTGGAAGCGGTGGATGGACAGGATATCTCGATTTATATGGAATTCCTAATTATGAACAGTATGGAATATATTTTCAGAATAATGAAATAAAGAATATAATGTCTTTGAATATTGTAGAGGATTGGATTCGGAAGATGCATGAACTAGCAGAAAAAGGTACAATCCTTCGAAGTGATAAGATATCCTATCTTAATTGTTTGGAAGACTGGGATATTGCTATTATCGATTGCCCGGCAAATACTGGACTTGATGAAGAAAAATATGTTATTAAAAGATATATTGGTGACATGTATCCGCGTTTTAATGGCGCAATCGCAATAAGATCAAACTCACATAATCCTGACTATGCATTTAGAATGATGGAATTGTTTTTAACTGATAGCGAATATGGTAATTTGATAATATATGGAGAGAATTATTCAGATACTAACGGTACAGCTATGGACTCAATTACAGGCAACGCTGTATATTCGTGGAATAGGAGAATATCATGGGGAGTTAACGATGGTTTATTAAAAGGTTCAGATTTATATATGTTTGATAGTCCGGATGATCGGAAAAGGTATTATAAGGAGTATATTCGTCCAGCAAATTTATCAATATTCGATTATCCTGATTTAGCAAAAGAAACTTCAAAACTATATGAAAAACATAATGGAATAATCTTTAATTTTGATAATTTTGAGGAAGAATTAGAAGAATGGATAATTGAAGCAGATACTGCTTTTAAAAAATTTGGTCCTAAATGAATAAGATACGGATAAAAATCGCGTATGTGAACAAATAAGTGAATAGTGTAACTCGTGGTTTTGATCATTAAATCATTGCGATTAATTGAATATCTGAAAAAAGATAGAAGGAAGGGAAAAATGGTAAAAAAATTATTATTCTTTTTAGCAAGTTTGGCCATGGTTTTAGCAGGTATAAATGTAAAAGTTAGTGCAGCGGATACATGTACTGTAATCTGTTATCCTTACACTATATATGGAAGTTGTTATATAACACAGACAAGTGCTGGTGTTACCACTTACTCAATTCCTATCACAAATGTGTATGTTATAGCAGATTATTATTACATAGTTGATCCTTCAGGTGTTAATCCATCACTTGAAAGCGTATCATCTAACATTGGCGGAGAAGGTTCAGTATTCGATTGTTTTATTGCTGGTGGAAATAGGCAAAGCTATTATATTCGTGCTACACATGGAATTTCTGGATGTTCAGCTGTAGGCTATACTGAGGCATATTATTTAAACCAATAAAGATAGTTAATGCATGAATTTTGATGCCAATTCGTTATTATGGTATTTTAAGATGTCAATAACAGGATACTTCTGAAGAATAGGTTATTGGAGATGATTATACAACAGTAAGCAGTGCATATTGTTCGTTATCTATCTCATCAGGAACAGCATCTGTTAGTGCTACAGTTTATGGAAAATACGGGACAACATCAATCAGCGTCACGGTGTATCTTGAAAAGCTTACAGGCGGAATGTGGCATGTGTATACATCATGGTCACATAGTGATGTTTTAGACTTAAGTAGTTCTGACTCGACTTCTGTAAGTAATGGGGTTTATAGAGTAAGGATGCATGTAGAAGCAAGTGGAGATAAAGGAACGGATTCGTTTGATGTTACAGGTAATACCGTAGAGTACTAAGCCGAAAAATATTGATATTAATTGTTTACAAAGTAATTTGATGATGTCTAGTCTGTACTGAATTAGTGTCCGCATATGCAAAAAACCAGTTGCCGAAGACTGGTTTTTTGTTTTAAGCTGGAGTTTGAAGATGTTTTTTACGGAAATGTCTTGAATTGTGCTCTTTTTCTTATGGCTTAGGTATGTAGGACGGTTCTAAAGTCACGTTTGGTAAAGTCTGTTTAAGAAAATTTATCTTGATTTCTGCTGCTTTATGTAGTATCCTTTTGTTAAGCAAAAGAATATTTTGGTTATTTTATGTATATTCTGTTTGCCTTAACGGAAATGCAGGGCAGGCTTGTCAGGAAGACTTATCACTACGAGTTGGAGGCAAAAGGCACGAAAGGTGTTGCCATACGTATAGCAAGGTATGCTTCGGCGCACGCTTTCGCCAGCGTCAGGCGGACAAGATATGGCGCGACTATGGAAATCCCATATTCTACGTTTGTATTCCTTGGGTCTGATTCTGCGAATATAAATATATTGAAGATTTACATAAATTATCCGAGCGGGAACGCATTTTACGATGCACTTGTGATAAAGATCAAGGATTATACCCTGGAAGAAATGTTTAAGAAGAAATTACTAATACTGGTTCCGTTCTATGTTTTCAAGATCACAGAGAAAGAATATGATAAAATGGAAAAGGAATTTGAAAAACTTGGGGATACTAACGTCCCAAGTGATAAAAAAGTTGCGATTGCCGAAAAGATAAGGTTCATGATCGATGATATCAGTAGCAGGCTTCAGGAGCTTGGTGACAAGGATGAGATATCCGATTTTTAAAAAGCAGATATCATGGAACATACTATGAGAGTTTTGAACAAGCTGTTAGGCAAACGTGATAAGTTAAGGGAAGAAGTGAAGAAGTATATGGGCGGATATATTATTGAGACTGTATATGACAAGATGCATAAGACTATAGTTGAGTAGCAGAATGCTCTTGTAGAGAAGGATAACGAAATAGCACTGCTAAGAAAAGAGATTGATTAATTAAGCAAGAATAATAAGATGATCGGGACTGAATGGGGAACTGAAGATGAAGATATTAAAATGATGTAGATTCACTATAAAATTGGTAATTTTTTAGCGCATTATTCCTAAAACACTGGGTATCACTGAGATGATTATTCTATGGGTTTTACCTATACGAATATTGACTAGAGCAAGGACTATATATGCAGATATACGGATGATTTTAAAGTTTTACATATGAAGGATGCCACCTATGAAGCATACAAAGAAACAACATTTTATACCACGGTCTATTCTGCGACACCATATTTGTATGTGTATTCCTGCTCCCCCAAATCATATTTTCCAATATAACAAGGATACAGGGACGGAGCACCTTACAGGAATAGAAAATATTTGTTGTGTCAATTATTTATATGAGATAAAAGACGCTAATGGAAGCATAAATATATATCATTTGAATAAAATTGAAAAACATCTATCAGAGATTGAAGGGAAATTTGCTTTTGCTATTAAAAACATAGAGCACAATAGAATATCAGACTCTGATATAAATGTAATTCGTTTTTATATAGCGATACAAATGTTACGTGTTCCAAATATATTGGAACTGGCTAAAAATTTAGCTCAGGAAGTTTTTAGTTTCGACACAAATACCGCAGAAAATTTCACTAAAGCAACCAGCTTACTTCCTGGGGTTATAAAAAGAGATCAGAACATATTATTTAATGCAGTATTAAAAATGGTATGTAGTAAGTATCTAAAAATATACTGCTCGCATATTCCTCTGTGTCTTAATGAAAGTTATCCCGTTTTGCCAGTAGTTGGAGTCCCATTTGCAGATTATTCTGAAAATGTTAGTTATATTTTCCCAATCTCATATGATAAGTGTATAGCGTTGCTTTTAACCGATAGTTTTGAAGGAGAGTTAGTAGTAAGAATACCAGATACATATGCTAAGTATCTCAATAGTCTGGCGTATATGGCCAATGGGAAGTATCTATATTGTAGTGTATCTGTTAAAGATAATATGGATATGTTGTTACTTAAGTTAAAAAAGCAGTAAATTTGTAAAAAATTTGTAGAGGGCTTTAGTTATGTATGTAATAATTCGTTTTATAGGGCTGATAATTCGACAGTTTATTCTGCCTAATCCATTTGAGACGATGTGGCCTGAACGGGCTTTTGTTATCAACTGGGCCATTGGTTTGGTCCTTTTGCCGACATCGTATGCTATTACTGGCAGATGGTATCATCGTGGCGAAGATCCTATGGTTGGCAGCCTGATGTTTAATTTTATTTACATATGCCTATCCCTTGGACTATGGGGGATACTCTTATTAGCCAAAGCAATATCGGACAATAAGGTTGCCGCAGTAATAATCGCCTCTGTTATACTTGGGATAGTGGTTGCTATAGTACTTATAATACGTCATTTGCACAAAAAGAAGAGAATAGAAGTCAAGTCACAAGAATAATAAGAGAGAAAGATTAGGATACTTGCAATGGAAAGACAGAAAAAGTGGGTGCCCCTTTATATTCAGGTCTTGACAGGAGGTATTAGAGAAAAGTTTGATATGCTAGCACTGAAAGCCGTGAAGCTATTGAATGTTGCCAGACCGTATAGCAATGATACGGAGAACGAAGCGAAAGATAATTTAGCGTTTATTTGATTATGGATAATAGTATCTGTTATATGTAAGAGTTGCTAGTATGAAGGGGTGGTTAAGAACATATTATATCTTATAGAACAAGGCGTTGTTGGGATGGTAACGGATGTTTTGAATTTCGCCTGCAGATATTTTGTGCGAGCTTTTATTTACGAGGTTGTCTTTATATAGGATAATAACGAATATAGAACGTAGTTTTACTATGTTTGAGGTAGTGAATCTTTTGGCACAGGTGATTGTTACGATTACATCTAACGTTTACACTGCGCTGAAGCTTAAATAGCATAAAAAGAGCAACCTATCACTTCGGCTTGGGGTGTGTGCTTAAGTGACAGAAAACTAAAGGAGACCGTATGATACACGCAGCCCTTTTATCTAATAACATATTGATCTTGAAAGTTTAGTGAACTCTATCAGAACTAAAGAAATTTTTATCAGAAAGCTTGAGATATTCAGGCTTTTTCCTTTTTACGTGATTTGGGAAAATATAATATAATCCACTATTGCAAAAAAAAGTAGTTCGTTGTATAATTAATCATAGGGGTAGTATACCCTTTTTACAGTTGCTGTAGGCGTGCATTGAGTCGGTACTAACGCTTAAGTATGAGGTAAAAAGGAAAGGAAAACAGGACAGTGGATTTTGAAGAAGGCTTTTTAGATATAGAGAAGATAAGAGTACATGTCAGACAAGGTGATGTAGTCTGGCGAGATCATGCAATGAAAAGGCTCCGCGAACGAAAAATATCTAGGGAGGATGTTCGCAGTGCAATATATAATGGGGAGATTATTGAGGATCGACCAGATGATATTCCTACGCCAAGTTGTCTGATTTTGGGGGCGAATGTAAAGGGAAGATACCTTCATGTAATTTGTGGAATGTTAGATGAAATGGTTTATATTATTTCAGCATATTATCCTGATCCTAATAAATGGGAAGCTGATTTTGTAACCAGAAAGGGGTAAGAAATTATGAGATGTATAATGTGTAAAGGAAATGTTATTAAAACAAATCGTACATATATTCAGGAATTTGACAACTGCATTATAATTATCAAAAATGTACCTGCGCTTGTTTGTTCTCAGTGTGGAGAAGTGTATTACAGTGATGAAATAGCAGAAAAGTTGGAGGAGATAGTAGATCGTCTTCAGGTTATGGTAAAAGATGTGGCCATATTTGAATATGATAAAGTTGTAAAAGCGGCTTGAGCACGCTAAATGGAGCGACTGTGCATGTAAGAAGATGATCTTTCAAAAATACAGAACAGGCAGTGCACTTAATTTTGTAGGAAACTGGATACGGAAAAGCCACACATCAGGATTTAAGAGGGGCTTGGGAGGGCACTTTGCATTGTCTTATTGACCTTATATGCCCGTTTAATTGTGACAGGCACCAACATTTAATATACAAGATCTTTAAATGCGTCTTTACCACGAGAGAGTATTCAGATTATTGTGATAAGTCGTCCCACAGCATATGGTGAGTATGCACCATATAGTTTCGTCGATACAGAACAGGAATTCAGAAATAAAGTGCTGTCGATGTGAACGAAACAGAAATAGGACTGTTAGTAAAATTATAATAGTGACAGGCACCAACGTGGTCAACCTAAGCCCAAACCCCTTATTTTAAGCCATTCTCCGGCGCTTATATCTCTTAAATGACCATTTTACAAGGGGTTACAAACAGGCTACTATTGTAGTGGCTGTTATGACATATATAATGCGAGTTACAGATTAAGATTAATGGAAGTATTAGAAGTGAAGAAAGTTAAAGTAAATAGCATACTTTAATTGGAGCTTACGGAAATGTTGGTATTTTAGCGCATGACAAATAAACCATAAACTGTTGTCATGGTTTTACGGTTGTGTTATTATATTAGCCAGATGCTTGTTTGATCAGATTGCCCGCTTCCTGTTGTTGAAGTATTTCCGTTCGCGGTCGCTGTTCTTCTTTTTGCGTTTATCCTTACGGCCGGGCTGTATCTGTGACCGGACAATGCAGGCATCTTCAAATATCTCATTAAGGATGTCGACCTTACAGGTCATCGACAGGAACCGTGGCAGGAACCATTTCAGACGTCCTATAATGTAGGCACGGTTGGCCTGGTATCTGAACCTGTTTGCCGGCCGTGCGTTTTGCGATATCTCCTCGTCGGCTGTGCTCTTAAGCAGTGCCGACAGATTTGAAAGCAGGAGGTTTATATAGAATTCCTGCTCTATAGAAGTGCTTGTTGCCCCGGAGAATTCCTCCAGCATGAGCTGGTTCTTCAATTCGCCGTATTTGGTCTCTATTGGCCAGCGTTTGAAGTACAGCTCCTTGAAATCGGCCGCTTTCAGGCCTTCATCAAATATGGATGTGGCAAGGTATTCAGTAATGCCGCCGTCAAGCTTCACCGGGATCATACGGACGTTCATATCCGGTATGCCTTCCTTGGGGTCGCCGGGGAGTGGGATAATACAGTCGCCGGTACATTGTTTTGCAAGGTTGTAGTTGTCCTTGATTCTCATCACGCATAGGTAACCTTTTTCCGAAAAGTACCGGAACATTTTTTCGGAATAGTAGCCACGGTCAAAGATGATTATGGAATCCTTGAAAAGACCAAGTTTTTCAATCTCACTGCAATGCATCAGGGCGGCCTCCCTTTCCGAAGCCAGGTACCGCCTCATCAGGCCATGGATTATAAAGTCGTTGCATACGTCGTAGATTGTGGAACAGAGCGCCATGGACCAGCGCCTTTTGGGATCCTTTTTGGAGAACATCTCTCCATAGTTGTCGAAATTGCTTTTGGAATTGGGAAGCGAGATCCTAGATCCGTCGACTGCATAAATGTTGTACTTATCGCGCCATTTCTTCCTGGTGACATGTTTGCAGAAGAGATCGACCGCCATAGAAAAAAGCGCTTCGAAAAGAGTTGGAAATATCCCCTGGCGCGCCTTTGAGACGGCCTGTTTGGAAACCTTGGGGAATTCGAGTTTCGGAAGTTCAAGACGTAAGTTTGAAAGGTTGATGTTCATCGCCTGCTTGGAAGTATAAAAGAGATAAATGATTATGTGCAGCATGGACAGTTTCCCGCTCCTGCGCACAAACCGTTTTTTCGCCCTGTGGGCCTCAAGAAAGTCTTTGGAATAAAGCAGGTTTTGAATTGAGCTGATGATACTTTGGCAGATAGATAGTGAACTCATAAAGCACCTCCGGATAATTAGATTGGTTTCGTACCGTTGTGAGGAACGATACATACTCCCTATCTAATTGGCCGCTTTCGCTGATTTTTTTATCAGCGAAAGCGGCCGCACATCCGGGTGCGGTTGTCAAGTACTTTTTTGATTTTTTTGATATTTTTTGTACTGGAGAGCATAATAAAAACACGCTACTCTCCAGCAGTATTCCTGGAGCTAGCGTGTTGTATTAAATCTGTAAAGTTAGGTTGACCGTAAGGTGCCCACGTTGGTGACAGGCACTAACGTCACTATTAAAGTCAAAGGCAAATCACAAATGGACTTATATAATCTGGTAATTCAGAAGGCAAATAATTATCTTTACGACGATTTAAATGATAATTCATTAATAGTAAAGCTTGAAAACGACTGTAATGTAAGGATTGATGATAAAAATAAATGTATTAAATGGGGCAACCAGTTTGTTGATGCTCTCTATAAAGATGCAATAGATCTTTATGAGCCATGTATATCGTATCTTAATCATTTATTGAAAATGCATGTTACTACGGATGAAGTCTTTTATGAAACAGTTCGCTTGATTACAGGACATGAATATGGACATTTTTATCGCCGTCATAGTCAAATAGGACAAGTTGTTCTTTCAACGATAAATCTGGAAGCTGAACGTTTATTGAATTGCTATACCTAGAAAAATAGTCTTAGTGAAAGTGGTAGAATGGCATTCGTTCAACAATATAAAGCTTGCGTGTTTAAACAAACGAAAGAGATAGATGCTGATAAGCAAGCCATTGCCAAATTTAAAAGTCGTATAGAAAAATATGGGGATAAGGAACGCGTTATACTATTGCTAGCTATATTTCTAAATCGTTTTTCGGATCAGCGTCAGTTTGAAGCAAAAGTAGATATAAAAAATGATACCAAACAGAATGCTGAGAAAGAAAGTTTTCCTTGGTTTGTTGAGATGTATCATATTTCTCATCCATATGCGCATGTGCGTTTCTATAATGATATTGTAGAATTTAGGTTAAACTTTGGATTAAAGTCACAAGAACAAGATATGCTTTACTATATACAAAATAACTGTCAATCAACTTCAAGAAGGTTTAAGTTATGTTTTAGTTCAATAGAGGATTTTGATAACAGATGCCATTATCAAAACTTGATGAAATTTTGGAATGAGTTTGAAGGAAAAATTACATTAACTTCCTAAGGTAAGTGACACTCGTTCAGATATTTGAAAATGAGTGGTTGCAAGGCATATGGGGTATGATCTTAATGTAAAAAATTGTCAGAAGTTAATCTCCAATAAAGATATTAGGTATGTATATAACGTGATTGCGAAAGATGTATATCATAAAGAAGCATAAAAATTGAGTGATAGGATAAAAAATATGGATTATAGATCGGAATATGCTCGTTGGCTCGAAAATGTAACAGACACCGCCTTGCTTAATGAGCTTAAAAATATGGATGACAAAGCGATAGAAGATGCCTTTTACCGCAACCTTGCATTTGGCACGGGAGGCCTCAGAGGTACTATAGGGGTCGGAACCAACAGGATGAACATCTATGTAGTAGCAAAAGCAGCACAAGGTTTAGCAAACTATCTCAATGGTACATTTTCAAGCCCTTCAGTAGTTATCGGATATGATAGCAGGATAAAAAGTGATGTATTTGCAAAGGTAGCGGCAGGAGTATTTGCAGCAAACGGGATAAAGGTAAATATCTGGTCGGAGCTATTGCCTGTGCCTACAGTGTCATATGCTGTCAGAAGCCTAAAAGCATCTGCCGGAGTTATGATTACAGCCAGTCATAATCCGAGTAAGTACAATGGTTACAAGGTATATGGACCTGACGGTTGTCAGATAACTACAGAAGTAGTGGCAGCCATTTTGTCAGAAATAGATAAACTTGACATTTTTAAAGATATAAAAGCAGCTGACTTTGAAACTGCCAAAAACGAAAACAAGATCAGTTATATAAATGAAGTTGTTCTTGCTGATTTTATTAACGAGGTGAAGAGTCAGTCGGTATTATATGGTGACGAGATAAACAGAGATGTGACTATAGTTTATAGCCCTTTAAATGGAACCGGGTTAAAGCCTGTTACAAGAGCACTTAAGGAATCTGGATTCACTAATATAACCATAGTGGAAGAACAAAAGAATCCGGATGGAAACTTCCTTACCTGTCCTTACCCTAATCCTGAGATAAAAGAAGCTATGAAACTGGGACTTATGTATTGTGAGAAAACCAGAGCTGACCTTCTGCTTGCTACGGATCCTGATGCAGATAGATGTGGTATAGCGGTAAAGACATCTGCAGGAGACTATCAGTTATTATCAGGAAATGAAGTTGGGCTGCTTCTTCTTGACTTTATTTGTTCACAGAGAGTAAAACATAGGAAAATGCCGGAACATCCTGTATTTGTAAAAACCATAGTAACTATGGATCTTGCAGAAAAGATAGCGGAGCATTACGGAGTACAAACTATAAATGTTCTCACTGGTTTCAAGTTTATTGGTGAAGTAATAGGAAAACTGGAAGCACAGAAAAGAGAAAAAGAATATATCTGTGGATTTGAGGAATCATACGGATACCTTACCGGAGCATATGTAAGAGACAAGGATGCAGTAAATGCAGCCTTTATGATATGTGAAATGTTTGCCTATTATAAGACCAGGGGTATCAGTCTTATAGATAAACTCCAGGAATTATATAAGGAATATGGCTACTGTCTTAACACTCTTCACTCCTACGAATTTGATGGGAGTGCCGGGATGGAAAAAATGGAGTCTATTATGGCAGAATTCCATAAAGGGCTGAAAGAAATAGCAGGGAATAAGATAATAAAAACGCTTGATTACAGTCAGGGAATAGAGGGGCTTCCTAAATCGGATGTTTTGAAGTTTTATTTAGATAATGGCTCAGTTGTTATAAGACCTTCTGGGACAGAACCAAAACTAAAAGTGTATATTAGTGTTACGGCGAAGAACAGGGACGATGCGAAACTAAATGAATTGTTAATAAAAGATGCTATAGAAACAGTAGTTGAAGGTTATCGTTAGATAAGATAAAAATGAATAAATTAAAACTAGGATGCTGTAAATACATGCAAGGGTAATACTTTTGAATATATGGAACTAAAATTATTTC
>JAFYYN010000114.1 GCA_017557525.1 Lachnospiraceae bacterium | reverse complement strand
TAACTTTATTATATTTGATTACACAACTGGAATCAATATCTTTATAGGATTTACGGATAATTAAATTCCACCATTTCCTTTGCAAAGGTAAGTTCCAGTTAGGGATATGTGGTCACTGGAATTTAGTTTTCCATTTGACCATAGTAATTGCAGGAGCAACCATTATAGGTATTATATGTTGTGCATATGTAATACCTGAACTCGCAAGAACATTTAAAAGTAATTATCCGGAGATGGAACACTGGGTACTTCCCTGGATGATACTTATCTATACCTGTGCGGTTCCATGTTTTGTTGCCATGGTTATTTCCTGGAAAATAGCAGTAAATATTGGTAAGGATAAAAGTTTTACGATGGAAAATTCAAAGCTTTTTAAGATTTATTCCATTCTTGCATTGGCAGACTCAGCTGTATTTCTGGTCACAAGTATAGTTTTCTGGCTTGCTGGGATCAACCATCCGGGACTTCTTTTAATTGATTTTCTTATCGTATTTGCGGGAATAGCAGTATTTGTTTGTACCTCGGCCCTTTCGTATCTTGTTGCCAAGGCGGCTGATTTACAGGAAGACAGCGATCTTACAATATAAGGGGGTAGAGGATATGAAGATTATTGTAAATGTGGATGTCATGATGGCAAAAAGAAAAATATCCTCAAATGAGCTTGCAGAGAAAATCGGGCTTACGCCTGCGAACCTTTCAATACTTAAAACAGGAAAGGCAAAAGCTATCAGGTTTTCAACACTGATGGCACTTTGCCATGAACTGCAATGCCAGCCAGGAGATATACTCGAATTTACTGAGGATTGAGGCAGGATGGAGAATTAATCCCTGCCTTGAGGGAGAATAATGATGAACGAAGAATATAATTATTATATTGTAAATACAGAAATGACAGCGAGTACTTCCGAAAAGATTATTTCCATCCTGATATGGCCGCTTTGCTTTCTGTACGCATCAATGGTATTTGAAAACGACAAGGCATTTGATATAATGTTCGGAATATTTGTGCTGCTGTTCATTACTTTTACCGAAATCCTATACTGGAATAGGAAAAATAATGCAGAAAGCCTAGCAATGCTTGTTATGACGATAATAATTGCCTCATCAGTGTGTTTTTCCTTTGGCAATGTTTGGGAAAAGGAGATCCGCGTATTCTTTGCACATTTATATGCTGTATACTGGGTTCTTTGCAGGTCTGACAGGCTGGCAGAGGGAGAAACATCTCATATGATGGTGTGGGACGGAATAGTCGGTTTTTTTGTAATGCCCTTCAAGCATTTCCTGTTAAATGCAAAAACAATCTTTACCGTATTTAGAACGGGTGGATGTGTGAAAAACAAAAAGTCGGTTCCTTTTGTGTTACTGGCTTCGTTTGCCGCTGCGGTACTGTTTTTTATCGCTCTTTCATACCTGATGGATGCCGATGATAATTACAATGCCCTGATGCAGGACATAGGTGTTTTTTTTAAGATAGATATTGATTACTTATTTATCCCCAAAATGATAATAAACGCTTTTGCAAGCACGTATCTTTATGGACTGCTGGGAGGCTGTTACAGGGAAAATAAGGAGCAGGTGTACTATCGTGCCGGGAGGGTGAAAGGTTTTGTTGAAGCCTTAAGAAAGGTTCCTGGTTCAGTATGGGTTGTCTTCATTGGATTTTTCTCCCTGTTTTATGCCATTTTCTTTATCATGCAGGGACATTATCTTTTTGATGCGTTTATAATGAAGCTTCCCCAGGAGTTTACTTATTCGCAGTATGCTAGAAAAGGTTTTGGAGACATGTGCGGAGTGATGGTGGTTAACTTCATCCTGTTCTGGCTCTCTACCAGGACCGTTCCTACTTTGGACAAGCCTGTTAAAATTGCAAGTTTTGTATTGAATGTTGAAAGCATGTTTTTTGCACTTATAGCTTTTTTAAAGATTGCAATGTATATTAACGCATATGGATTCACTCCATTAAGGTTTGAGTCCATCTGGGCAGCAACGGTCCTTATGTTTGCCTGCGTCTGTGTTATGATCAATATGCTTACCGGAAGGAAAATGGCCAGGATATGGTTTATGGGAAGTGCCGCCACGCTAACCGTGCTGTGCATTATATAATCATGTAAAAAACCACAGGATTTGACAGAAAAACGTAAATTTGCTATTATATCACCAATTGTGTAAGAGGAGAATTTAATAAAAGGATTGGTGAATTAAATGAAGTTAGTGATTATCAGGCATGGGGATCCCGATTACCAGATCGATTCACTTACGGAAAAGGGAAAGAGAGAGGCAATACTGCTTGCGGACAGGGTATCAAAAATGAAGATAGACCGTATCTATGTTTCGCCACTTGGACGCGCAAGGGATACTGCTAAGGCCTGTTTTGAAAAAATGCCGAATGTGTGCAGCCTGGATACCGATATGACCCGGGATCCCGGAACATATATTGACAGTGTAACAGGAGAGGAAAAGAAAAAAATTGTTCCGGTGACCATGGACTGGCTCAGGGAATTCAAACCTGTCATCCGCAGGCCTGACCAGCCGGAAAACTGGAAGATATGCTGGGACTGGATGCCTGATGACTGGACAAAGGAAGATATTTTCTATGACTATGAGAAATGGACAGAACATCCTGTAATGGCGGCATCTGAAGTAGGTAAGGAAATCGATTACGTATATACAGAATTTGAAAAACTTCTTACAGAGCTTGGCTATGTCAGATATGGCAGGTATTTTAAGGCTGAGAGGCCGAATAATGACACGATAGTTTTCTTCTGTCATTTCGGACTTGAAGTGGTTCTTCTTAGCTACCTGCTTCATATTCCGACTATGCTTCTCTGGCACGGTTTTATCGCTGCACCCACGAGTGTGACTACCATATGTACCGAAGAGAGACGGGAGGGTAAAGCTTATTTCAGGGTGACAGGTTTCGGAGATATTTCACATCTCTATATAGGAAATGAACCTCCCGCATTTTCCGGAAGGTTCTGTGAGTGTTTTACAAATACTGATGAGAGACACTAATTTAAGGAAGTATGTTTGGATGGTAAGTAGATGCCAGATGATTATTTGGGGAAAGCCATTACAAATGTACTTCCTTCGCCTTCTGTGGATTCCACATAGCAGCTTCCGGAGTGCATAGTGACGATCTGCTTTACTATTGCTAGTCCAAGGCCTGATACCCCTTTCCCTTTGCGCTGTCTTGAAGTATAATAACGGTCCCAGATTACCTTTGATTCTTCTTCGGATATTCCGTTACCGAAGTCTGTGACTTTGACAAGAGCCTTCCCGTTTTCTTCCGAAAGGGAAACCCGTATGTTTTTTTCTGAACCTGTATGGCGGACTGCGTTGTCCATAAGGTTATAAAGTGCTCTTTCCAATCGGCTGACATCGCCTTTAATTTTTATGTTACCAGATATATCTTTTTCTATGGTTATATTTTCAGGACGGGAGAGTTTCTCAAAACGTTCGACAGAGGAACGTACCAGTTCGCTTAACTCTATTTCTTCAAACTCACTGCTTTCTTCTCCGGTCATTGACTGAAGTTCTGAATATTCAAGTATTTCATTAACAAGGGCAGTAAGCCTGTCTGCTTCCTTTATTATTACCTGGACGTCGCTGTTCCTGTCCTCGTCGTTTTCCCAGGAAATATCCCTTATCATTTCAGCATATCCTTTAATCATAGTGAGAGGAGTACGGAGATCATGGGATACATTTGAGAGAAGTTCCATCTGGAATTCCCTGGAACGGTTTAACTTGATGTTTGTCTCATCAAGTGTTTCGTTCAGCTCATCAAGTTCGAGGCAGAAACTGCAATTAATCCCTTCCTCGTATTCTTTGGTCCCGAGATGTTTTGCCTTTTTTGAAAGGTTATCAACCGGGTTGGAGAATTTCCTGGCGAGCAGCCACGAAAGGATAAAGCCTAAAACAAGTGATATGACGGTTACCCAGATCAGCTGGATCCTGATGATCCTGACAGATGAGCCTACAGCATCTTTGGTGGTGCTGACATAGAGTATCGCCCCGTCTTCGCTGCCGGGATAATTTATATATGTCCCATAGGCAAAGAGACCTTCCATATCCAGCTCTGCTGAGTCTGATGAACCGGACAGGAGGAGATCATATATATCGTCAAAATTATCGGGCAGTTCGGTACGGTTTCCGCGTTTTTTCTGGTTAGGACGGTCATTTGCCAGATCATCTTTGTCTTTAAGGAAATCATGGTCATCATTTTCTTTTTTTATTCCCGGTTTATCCTGTTTCCCCTTGTCAAGGTTGTTCTGTATTTCCTTGTATTCATCAGATCCGTAGAGAAGATTACCGTTTTTGTCAGTGACAAAGACAAGCACGGAGTTGTCCCGTGCCAGTCGGTCTATGATATCATTTATCTGTTCATCTGAGCCATTTTCCACAATTTCTTCAGCCACGTTCCGGGTATTTTTTATGAGCATGCCGTTATAAAAACCCTGAAGGAAAACAGTCTGGAAAAGCCAGAGCATTGTGAATATGAAAGCCGTGAAAAGTGTGAAATATAACCACAGCTTTTTCTTGAACGTCATAGTCTTAATCTTCAAATTTATATCCTACTCCTCTTATTGTATGGATGCTGTCACGATAGTTGCCAAGCTTGCTCCGCAGGAGCTTTATCTGCCAGTCAACGGTTCTGTCATCGCCGAAATAATCATATCCCCATACTTCATTTAGAATTTTGTCCCGTGAAAGCACTATTCCCCTATTTTGCATGAGATAGACAAGAATGGCATATTCCTTTGATGTGAGGTCTGTTTTTTCTCCGTCTATATATACATTATATCCTAGGGTATCAACTTCGATCCCTTTAGCAGAAAGCCGGTTCCCTTTATTGTCATCAGGCTTAGGGGAAGGATTTTTCCGAGCTTCATTACGCTTTACGATAACGTTTACCCTTGCCATAAGTTCCTTTGGGGAGAATGGTTTTGTGACGTAGTCGTCAACACCTACTTCAAACCCAAAAAGCTTGTCATATTCGGTGCCTCTGGCGGAGAGCATGAGTACCGGTATATCTTTGAATTCATGAATTTTTTTGCATGCGGTGAATCCGTCGGTATCCGGCATCATGACATCCATAACTATCATATCGAAATCTTCATTGCGGCAGATTTCAATTGCTTCAGATCCGTCCGTTGCACTTTTCGTCTCATAGCCTTCGCGTTTTGCATATCTTTCAATCAGCTGGATTATATCCGGCTCATCGTCTACTATAAGTATTTTCGCCATGTTTTTTCCCATCTGTTAGTGTCTTCTGCCGCCTGTCATTCCACCCATCTGGCCACCGAAGCCTCCCTTGCCGCCGCCCATCATTGACTGGGGGATTGAGGATACTTCGCTGCCGTTTATTATGATGGTCCCGCCGTTAAACTCAGCTGTTCCGTCATAATCGAAGGATGACATTTGGGCAGTTACGTTTATAGTTCCGCCGTTTACGTATATGTTTCCATTTGCATCGATCCCGTCAGTATCGCCCTGACCCATTACTATGGTAAGCTCGCCGCCGTTGATCTCTATGGTAGGGATCTTATAAGCGGAGCTTTTTGCAGATGCGTTGATTCCGTCATCCGATGCAGATATATTGATTGTGCCATCATTTATGATGACATAGGTTCCTTCAATGCCTTCAGATGCGGTGATATTGAATGTGCCTCCGTCTATCTGTACATATGAGGTACCCTGTATAGCATCGCTTGAAGCATTAATGGTAAAGGTGCCATTGTTGATATAGATATATCCTGTCGTATCATCTTCGTCATTCTCGCTGTGGAGCCCGTCCTTGTTTGTGGCAATATTGAAAGTCCCGTCGTATATAGCTATGGAATCGTTTGCCTCGATGCTGTCTTCGGCGCTCTTGATATTATAAGTTCCGCCTGTTACCTTTATGTCATCCTTGCCGGAGATTCCGTTTCCATAATATGATGTGATATTAAGAGTTCCGGTTCCGTTGAGTACCAGGTCATCCTTTGAGAAGATCACTGCATCGGTGTTCGTGTCGCCATCGGAGCTGAATTTCCCTGTAACTGTAAGAGAATTTTCTGTTTCTGTTGTGGTAATGAAGCATTTATCTGCAGATACGATATATATTGCTGGGAAATTGTCGTTCGTGATGCTGACTCCGTCAAGAACCAGCTGAATTTTAGCTTCCTTTTCGGCATCAACCTTGATCGTGCAGTTTTCTGCTTCTCCGGTTATCACATACACGCCTTCTTCTGAAATAGTAAAGGTTTTGTTATCAGACACTTCGATATTTAAAGCTTCGGATGTATCAGCTGTCTGTTTCAGATCCCTGTTGCTGAAGAGGTCTGAAGTGTCAGTTACTGTTCCGGCTGTCGTCGCTGAACTTGTCGAAGTATTTGAGGAGTAAACTGCCTGTTCGGCAGTGACTGACTGAGATGATACTGTTGCGCTGTTCCCTGATGATGCGCATGCTGTAAGCAGTGATGCTGTTAATAATCCTGTGATAATATAAGATGTTATTTTCTTCTTCATAATGATTACCTCCGATAAAATTTATTTTTGTTTCTCTCTGTTATGAGAGCAGTATAGCACCGGTTTATGGAATCATTATGTAAGTTATTAGGAATCTGTGTGGAATTATCTTATGCAATGCTTACAGCCTTCCAATAGTATAATTATAGTACAAGTCTAGCTTTCTTTCAATATGTTATTATATAGTACTTTACAGTAACTGTATTTCTGTAAAATTTGACTTGCAACGGCAGATTTGGTATACTTTATAGAATATCTGGATTGGAAATCCATGAAAAATCCTATTCCGGATCTGTTCGCGGATTTTGGGTTCAGCGGGATAAATTACGGATTTGCTATTATAGCCATCCTACACTAAATCAGCGTTTTGACGCTATAAGGAACAGAAAAAACTAAAAGGGATTATGATATGACTAAAAAAGACAACATAATACTTATAGGCATGCCTGCTTCGGGAAAGAGCTCTATCGGAGTAATTATTGCAAAGGTACTCGGAAAGGATTTTCTGGATGTGGATCTGGTGATCCAGCAGCGTGAAAAGGCACTTTTGTGTGACATAATCGCCTCAAAGGGGACGGAAGGTTTTTTAAGATGCGAGGAAGAAGCAATCCTGTCCATTACACCGGAGAATTCCGTAATAGCCACCGGAGGAAGTGCTGTATACAGCGAAAAAGGCATGAGGCATTTATCGGAAAGAGGGACGGTAATCTATCTTAGGGTTGGCAAAGAAGTGCTTTTCAAGAGACTTAAGAACATAAGGCAGCGTGGAGTTGTTTTGAGAAATGGGGAAAGCCTTGACCAGATGTATGAGAGTAGAAAGCTTCTTTATGAGAAATTCGCTGATATCGTGATAGATGAAGACAGGTTCAGTATTGAAGAAACAATTGAAAGAGTTATCGATACATATAAAGGGAAATAAATTCCATAAAGATATTATTAAATATTAATCAGACAGAATTATTAAAATTTTGTGGAGAATATTTATGGGCGAACAGAATAACCGTGATAAGATCATAATAAGGACTAGCATAATAGGAATCGTTGCAAATGCTTTTCTTGCCGGGTTTAAAGCAGTCGTGGGCTTAGCAACAAATTCAATTGCGATTGTCATGGATGCAGTAAATAACTTATCTGACGCCGCTAGTTCGGTAATCACGATCATAGGAACAAAGCTTGCCGGAAAAGCACCTGACAGAAAACATCCTTTTGGATATGGCAGGATAGAGTACCTAAGTTCCATGGTAATATCATTGATCGTTCTTTATGCTGGTGTGACAGCCCTGGTAGAATCGGTAAAGACGATCATCAATCCTGAAACACCGGAGTACGGGACAGCGTCCCTTATAATAGTTGGTGTTGCAGTTGTAGTAAAGATAATCCTTGGAAGGTATGTTAAAAGCGTCGGCAAGTCAGTCAATTCTGATTCTCTGGTCAATTCCGGTGATGATGCAGTCCTCGATTCTGTAATTTCTGCATCAACCCTTGTCGCAGCGGCGATTTATCTTATATTTGATATCTCACTTGAAGCTTGGCTGGGTGCTCTTATTTCCCTGGTCATAATAAAAGCGGGATTTGAGATGCTTAAGGATACTCTGTCAAAAATACTTGGTGAACGTGTTGATCCCCAGCTTGCAAGGGACATAAAGAAAACCATACTGGAATATCCTGAGGTAAATGGTGTCTATGATCTGGTAATGCATAACTATGGTCCTGATTCATATAACGGATCGGTCCATATCGAGGTACCCGACACTCTGTCTGCGGATGAGATGGATAAGCTTTTACGTAAGATACAGGTCAAGGTATATCAGGATCACAAAATTATCCTGACAGCGATCGGAGTATATTCATATAACACTAAGGACCCTGAGGCGGTAAAAGCCAGGGAGAAGGTAGCATCAATTGTACTTAATGAAAAGCATATAATACAGATGCACGCATTTTACATAGATAAGGCAGAAAAGACAATTCGGTTTGATATCGTGGTAAGTTTCGATGCTGAGGATCGAGGTCTTGTATACCGCAATGTATGCGAAAAGGTACAGAAGGAGTATCCTGACTATACACTTCAGATTGCAATGGACACGGATTTTAGCGAAGAAGAATAGGACAGGAAAACGGAAAGCGAGGGGAAAAATGGATAATTGCGGAACACAGAGGATAGAGACAGAAAGACTGGTATTAAGAAGGCTTGCTGAGACGGATGCAGATGCCATGTTCAAAAACTGGACTTCTGACCCGGAGGTGACAAAATTCCTGACCTGGCCCACGCATAGTAGTGTAGATGTTACTAAATATGTGCTTGGGACATGGCTGCCGCTTTATGAAAAAGATGATTATTATCACTGGGCGATCACTCTGAAGGGAAACGAAGATGAACCTATCGGAACCATACACGGTCTCGTGAATAACGATACAGATTCTGTACAGATAGGATACTGTCTTAGCAAGGCATGGTGGCACAAGGGCATTATGTCCGAAGCAGCAGAGG
The DNA here is from genome assembly GCA_017557525.1 of Lachnospiraceae bacterium. Classification (GTDB taxonomy): domain Bacteria; phylum Bacillota; class Clostridia; order Lachnospirales; family Lachnospiraceae; genus RUG11977. The sequence goes on along the minus strand of JAFYYN010000114.1, from coordinate 14,531 downwards.
CTGTAGTTGCTTTCTTCTTTGAAAAGGTAAATGTTAACAGCATCTGCTCATATCATGATCCGAGGAATCCTCATTCGGGTATGGTAATGAAACACTGCGGGATGACATATGAAGGCACCAGAAGGGCTGCCGACAGGAATAATACCGGAATCTGTGATGCCAGTTGGTATTCAATCCTGCGTTCAGAGTATAAGTGGAATTCTGCCGGAGGTAAGTAATATAGAGAATTTGGGAAAAGAAATACTATAAATCATGCTTAATTCAAAGGTAAGAGGTATGGATAATTTTGCGAATGAAAAGGATTATGCACTGCTGGACAGTGACAGATATACATTTTTTGTCTTAAGGCGCCTGCTGGAAGGGAAAAATACACTATTACTGACGGATCACCAGAATGTAATTGTATGTTTTTCAAATGACCCGTTTCCGGTCTGGATATGGAATACCGATGATGCATCGGAGTCAGAGATGGAAAGGATATATATGCTCTGCGGGGAGAATGGCCTTCTTGACGGAAAGCATCGTTTTAATGTTAAGTATGAACTTGCAGAATATTTCATAAAGCGCGCAGAAAAGGAGGGTATCACATTTAAAATCGAGACAAACATGTTCGCTTACGATAATCCTGAGCCTATTCCACCCTCCGCATGCGAGGGAAGCTTGCATCAGTGTGAAAAGGATGATGTCGATGTACTCGTCGAGTTCATGGACATGTTCCATCATGATGTCGATATTGACCATGGAACACTGGAGGAATACAGGCAGAAAGCAGAGGAAGGGATCAGGCATGGCAGCATGTTTTTCTGGAAGGATGCTTCCGGCAAAAATGTAGCAAGCTGTCACTGGCATCCCAATGGCGGACTGGCATCAATAGGGCTTGTCTATACCAGAAAGGAAGACCGCAGGAAGCATTTTGCAGAGAACCTTGTATATCAGGTAACGATGATTGCTAAAAATGCAGGCTTTATGCCAATGCTTTATACTGATGCAGACTATGTGGCTTCAAATTCCTGCTATGAGAAGATAGGCTATGTGCTCAGGGGGAAGCTTTGTACGATAGCTCCCTTGAAATAATTAAATAGAGATAGTAAGGGGCGCCGTCAGGCGCCCCTACATTTATATTTTCACTCAGATATCATATTTCCTAATAAGCATATCCAGGGCTTCACGTAAAAGGATTGCTTCGCCAATGCCTTCACGCTTGGAGAGCTTTGCAAGACGCTGCAGCTGGTCCTGGGTGTAATGGCTGGTTTTAGGGATCATTTTTTCTTCTCTCGCCATTGCGATTCGATTCCTGCCCTGTACCTTTGCACGGTAGAGCGCACCGTCGGCCTTTCTTACAAGCTCTGCGTAGCGGTTTGCATCAACAAATGCTGTTGCCATACCGATAGTGATAGTCTGTGCAGCACCATCTGGAGTCTTAACGTTGAAGTTATTCTTAAGATCGTTTAAGAATAAGAAAATATCCTCCCTTTCTGTAAGCCCCTTAAAGATGATACCGAACTCGTCACCGCCGATACGGTATACTTTAGCATCTTTAGGCGCATTCTCTTTTATGTACTTTCCGGTTTCGATAAGTACATTATCCCCTGCAGCAACTCCAAAATCATCGTTAATATGCATAAAATTGTCAAAATCGATGAGGGCTACAACTACAGTCTCGCCGTTTGCTTCGCAGTCACTGTCTAAAAGTTCTGTGAGATCCTTTTCAAACTCTTCTCCGTTAGGGAATTTGAGTGCAAGGTTTACTGCATTTCTGTTCAGTTTCTCATTCCTTGCATTAAGCTCCTTGTGATCCTCAACTGTGAAGGGCCTCTTGTTTTTCTCGTTGTCGGTTGCTTTCTTTGCCATAATGGTACCTTTCCTTTCTGCAGGCAAAGCCTGCGATAACATGTGTCCGGCTTTTTCCGGTTAAGTCGGACATAGAATATAATATTTTGAAGAAATTATTTCTGAAATAATATCTGTAACAATTATTTATATAACACATATATTTAAATATGTCAATAGGAAAAATGATTTTTATAATATTATTTTTGACAGACTGGCTTGACGGGCATGATTCGTTTTTGTACAATTATCTAAGGGGAATATTCCACATGACACCCAAAAAGAGATTAGGGAAACGGTGTAGAAGATGAAAACAAGAGAAGAAGCACTTAAATACGGACTTTCATTCAAAAATACATACCAGGAGGCTCCGTTTCATGATCCTAACTGGCAGCTTGTAAGGATAAAGGGAACCGGGAAAGCATTTCTCTGGACATATGAAAGGGATGGATATGTAAATCTTAATGTAAAGGTGGACCCGGAACGGGCATATATCTGGAGGACAAAATATAAGTCAGTGATTCCGGGATATCACCAGAACAAAGATCACTGGAATACCATTATTCTTGACGGGTCCATACCTGATAAGGATATAAAGGCTATGATAGCTGATAGTTACGATCTAATATCCGACAGTCCAACGAGACGTATCTATGAAGCTGTACAAAAGATACCGAAAGGACACGTAGCCACCTATGCCCAGGTTGCAGAAATGGCAGGAGACAGGAAAATGGCACGTGCTGTCGGAAATGCCCTGCATAGGAATCCGGATCCTGAAAATATACCCTGCTTCAGGGTGGTGAACGCAAAAGGGGAACTTGCCGGAGGGTTTGCATTCGGGGGAGCTGAAATACAAGCCAGGCTTTTGGAAGAGGATGGCGTAAAGGTTATAAACGGCAAAGTGGATTTAAAGGTTTTCGGACTGACTTTTAAGGAATAAAAAGAATATTATGAAACAGGATAAGAAGAAGGGTCAAATTATGGATCAGGATATTGAAAGAAGTCTTTTGCAAGATACCGTAAAAAAATTTAATGAATATGTTCGTTTTCTTGTCAGGAATAAAAGGAGGCATCAGGCAGATGGCTTCTGCGAAGAGAAATATGCCCGGATTGCAACAACAGGTTTTCTGAAGAAGATCCTCGCATACTTCATCGAACATGACGAGAATGATGAAACCGAAGCAGGAGTGGATCAGGTAAACTTATATGAATATGTAAATGGAAAACTCCCCGGAAGGGTGGAAAAGGTGAAAACATCTCCAAATTCCGAACTACATGAAGGTGATAGTTTAAACGAACCCATCGGAATAAATGTGGAAGAAGGAGTTACCTTAAAACTTGAGGCAGAAGATTTGTCAACCCTTTCAGTCACCATCTGCGTACCGCCGCCCCAAAGCTGGTACATACGGCCCAGGGAACAGGACAAGGATGCATTGGATAACGGTCCGCAGATGCCGGAACCGGACGGAAAGGAAGAGAACGCGCCCCTTAAGTTCCCTAAAAGCAGGCTGGGCGCATTCTGCAAGGCTGCAGAACACATATACAAAAACGCACATCGTCTGATTGAATGGACTAAGATCAGATGCTGGAGATTACCGGAGAAATATGAATACCTGGATTATCCGAAGAAGGATGTGCTCGACAAAGTGCCGGAAGTATGGTGGGAGGATTGGCTTAAAGAAGCTTCGGAAGAAGATAAGTCTGATCTCAATTTTGTCAGGAGGCTTATATCCGGACGCGGCGAATGCCTGAAATATGCACCCGAAGTGTTAAAAAAGGACAGAAAGACGGTACTTAAAGCCATAAAGGATTTTAGCTATGCCATAAGCTATGCATCCGAAGAACTTCGGAACGATAAGGAATTTATTCTTGAGGGAATAGAAAAGAACGGCCAATTGTTTGAAGATATCAGCGAAAAGTTCAGGGATGACAGGGATATCGCCATTGCCGCGATAAAGAAAGGAAGCTATAACTATGAGTATGTATCGGAAAGGCTGAAACGGGACCATGAGATAATAGAAATGGTGCTGGAGGACAAAGTTTACTATCTTCGATTTGCGCCTACAGATGTTCTTGAGGATAAGGAACTTGCAATGAGGATCGTATCCGAACGTGGGGATATGCTTCAGTATCTGTCTGAAAATATGCGTGCGGACAAAGAGATCGTTATGACTGCAGTAGCCGCGCGTGGTGCCTGCGCAGCAGCAGAAGCACTTTCATACGCTCTGGGAGGTCTTAACCGCGACCGTGAAGTAGTCCTTGCGGCTGTCCATTTCTGTGGGCTTGCGCTAAAATTCGCTTCCGATGAGCTAAAAGATGACAGGGAGTTGGTCCGCATTGCGGTACAAAACTACGGCCGGGCTCTTTCCAGTGCCTCAAAGAGACTGCAGGATGACAGGGAGATGGTATGCGAAGCAATTAAGAATGACGGGTATGCATATTGCTTTGCCTCCGAACGCCTGAGGAAAGACAGGGAAGTCTTCATGGCCGCATTTAGATCGGCAGGCCTTGAGATACTCACTTCAATTCCGGAGGATATGCTTCGCGATATTGATTTTAAGTTATTTTCGCTTGAAGCTATTGCCCAGTGCCTTCCCAAATTTGAAGATTACGGTGAATTCGGGGATGGAACCAGTGAATATTACGGCATTTTTGAAGATTATGAAGAAACGTTCAGTGATATTGTTGAAGAAATACCGATAGAGCTGCTAAAGGAGAATACGGAGCTTGTGGATAAAATATGCAAACTAGCCGTCACTGTGGATAGAGACTATTACGATGAAGGCAGTAATCCATATGAGGACTCTCATGAAAGACTGCCTGGAATTTTAAAGGAATACTTTGAAAAAAATGATATTCCATACAGTTCCAGCCTTAAAACGAAAGAATAAACGAGGTATAATGGTTACAAGATAATACTGCATAAGTGCCTTGATAATACAAGCTTGAATGTGATACGATAAATTTGTAAGCAAAGGTAATGCTCGTCAAATATTATCGATTTGGAGGTAAATATAATGAAGTATATGGATATTGTTAACGGTCCCGTAAACGCATCAAGGATCATCCTCGGATGCATGCGTATGCCTGCATTGTCGGTCGGTGATGCTGTAAATATGATAAGAACAGCTACAGAACTGGGAGTTAATTTCTTCGATCATGCCACATGTTACGGAAACGGAGAAGCAGAAGAAAGATTTGGAGAGGCCTTTCCAGCTACAGGGATAAAGAGGGAGGAAGTTATAATCCAGAGTAAATGCGGACTCCATTTTGACACAAAGGAATTTGACTGGAGCAGGGATGATATCCTGAACAGTGTAGATGGCATTCTTACCAGATTGAAGATGGATTATCTCGATGTCCTGCTGCTTCACAGACCTGATCTGATATTTGATCCTGAAGAAGTCGCTGAGGCATTTGATAATCTGTATACCGCAGGAAAGGTAAGGCATTTCGGAGTGAGCAATGTAACTCCCGGCCAGCTCGAGCTGTTAAAGAAATATGTAAAGCAGCCGCTGATATTCAACCAGCTGCAGTTTTCACTTGACCAGACACAGCTTATAGACAGCGGATTATATCTCAATAATCTGACTACAGACCGCTCAATAAACAGGGATAACGGCATACTTGACTATTGCAGGCTTCACGATATCACTATCCAGGCATGGTCCCCCCTGCAGATTGGTATGTTTAAGGGATGTTTTGTAGATCATCCCGACTACCCTGAACTTAACATGAAGCTTGCAGAAATCGGTGATAAATATGGTGTCCCCAAGACCGCGGTTGCAATTGCATGGATACTTAGGCATCCCGCAAAAATGCAGACGATAGCAGGGACGATGAATCCCGAGCATCTGAAGGATATCTGTGATGCAGTTAAGGTGGATCTTACACATCGTGAGTGGTATGAGCTTTATCTGGCATCCGGGAAATTCCTTCCTTAAGATAAGCAGGGGATTTAAAAAGTATAACCGGCACAAATAATTAACCTATACGTATGCTTCTGTTTTTGTAGAAATCAGGAACGAGTTCATTTACATTATTAGCCAGTACCGTGCCAAGAAAACCGCCGAGAGTGTTCATGATCAGGTCATCAACATCGAAAAGCCTGTATGAACCGGGATATGTAAAAAACAGGCCGGTAAGCTGGGCAAGTTCTATACTGAGTGAGAGAAGGAATGTCAGAAGAATGATATTCCTTCTTTTTATATTTAGGAAAAATTTGAAGAAAAAGCCAAAAGGGACTGTCATGAGTATGTTCATCATTACCTGGAGCACGCTGCCAAGTGATTTGTCCCTGGCAATATCAAGTACGAAGTTGAACGGGATAAACTGACCCTCATAGCTGTTCATACTGGCAATTTTATCTGCGGTAGGAAGAGGAAAAAGAACAACCTCTACAAGGCATATGAGATATAATATAAGGCACTGTGTCCCTATAAAGTAGAGAGGTCGTATACTGTTCTTTTTTGCAAAAATTATGAAGGCTAAAATGATTATCATTAAGGGAAGTACCTTAAGATATAATTCAAATCCGTTTATTAAGCTTTCTACCCAGATGTTCATAAAGACGATGTTCCTTTCTGATGTTCCGTATTTTTGTATATATGACTATACAACAGTTTTTGACCGGAGACCATCGATTTGTCTTACATTGTAGTGACACAATATTACAATTAAGTGACAGATAAAATTTTTTTTTGGAGAAATTTTGAAGATTAAGATATTGTGAATTTGACTTGTAGGGTGAGGTTTGGTATACTTCAAAGTATAAAAAATACTCTGAAGGAGGAATCTACAATGGAAACAAAGAAAAAGGGAAATAACTGGACTGCATATTATAATCCGGAAACAAATCGGTATTTTGCAGAGATATTGTATATCAGCCGTGAGGGAATGGAAGATTACAATTATGAGATAACACAGGAAATATACGAAAAGCTGGGCACATTCCGTGATGATTCGGATAATATAGAATTGATCAGAACCGGGGATATAACTTATTCATTAGAAAATACAATGTATGGTACTTTAGGACCTGAGAGATTAGTTTGGGATGAGGAAGCTGATGAAGCGATGAAAGAGACTATTAAGAAAAATGAATCTGACAAGTAAAACAATAAGGTGGAAATAGGATAACTTATACGTATTATTACAGTAGGATGCATGAGGGGAAAAGGAAAGTGAAGAATATTCAGTTTGGAATGCCAACACTGATCGAAAACAGGACTTTGCAGGATAATGTTGAACTTTGCAGGAGTCTGGGACTTAAGTTTATAGAGCTGAACATGAATTTCCCGGAGTACCAGGTAGACCGGCTTGAACAGGTTGACTTACTGATCGATACGGCGGAGAATGCAGGTATCTATTATACCATACATCTGGATGAGAATCTGAATATTGCCGATTTTAATCCGCTTGTTACGGATGCTTATCTGGAAACTGTCAGAAGGTCGATTGAAGTCGCAAAGAAGCTATTGCCTCTCCGCGATAAGCATGGGAATCCCGACCACCCATTAACATTGAATATGCATATGAACCATGGGATATTTATCACACTGCCGGACCGCAAGGTCCAAATGTATGACAGGGATTTTGACACTTATATGGCTTCGTTTGCAAGATTCCGCTCTTTATGCGAGGAGTGGATCGCAGATAGTGATGTGATGATTGCGGTCGAAAACACTGACGGATTCCGTGATTATGAGAAGAAAGCTATAGGATATCTTCTGGAAAGTCCTAAGTTCGGTATGACCTGGGATATAGGGCATTCAAAGGCTACGGGAGAGAAAGATGTTCCTTTTGTTCTTGAAAATCAGGATCGGCTGATCCATTTTCATATTCATGACGGTTCCGAGAAACCGCCCAGGAATCATTTGGCACTCGGGGATGGAGAGATCGATCTTGGGGAAAGAATTGCACTGGCAGGAAAAAGAAATGCCCGATGCGTACTGGAGACGAAGACTATTGACGCTCTTAAAACATCAGTGAGTTGGCTGAAGGAAAAAGAAATTTTGGGAGAAGCAGGGATATTCTTTAAGGACAAATCTCAATTATCGTAATAAGAGTTTAAATGCGGATATAACGACGGGTGAATAATTTGGCCAGGGTGTTTTGCGGATTGTGTCAAAATGAGAGGAAAGAAAAATATGGATTTTCCACGCGAGGAACTATTAGAAAAATATGTAAGTATTTATCGGCAATTTATTGCATCTTATGAGCCGGATTTTGAAGTGGCAGGCGGGACGATTCGCTATGTAAGGTTTAATGATGCATGGCAGGGGCTCAATCCATATAATAAGTTCCTGATTCCGAAGCTTACTAACCGTAAGAATACCTTCCCGAAAGTACCTTCCAAGAAGCTTACAAAAAATGCAAATCCAGATAATTACGTTACTCTGAAATATGACGGTGAAGGAACGATGAAAGTGGCACATCTAGGGGAACATAGTAGTAACGAGCTGGCATTTGTTTATTTCTCAAAGCAGTTGACGATTGGCTATTGGATTGATCCTGAACGGGACGGAACGACTACATATAGACTGTTCAATTTCGAATGGTATGAATATGATGATGCGGGTAGACTGATCAGCGCGGAAGAATTTCAGGGCAGTGGAAGTGCTAAGGACGATGTCATAATCAACAGCGAGTATTATGAATATGATGGTGATATCCTTTCGCACGCATGGTATTTTAGCAAATTTCAGAAATATCCGATGCAGATGACAGTGAACCTCGTCAGACAAATGATGCCGGATCGTATTTTTAACCCTGATCAATTTGAATATACCTTTAAACCCGGCGCAGATGGACTAGACTTCACCTGCAATCATTACTACCGAAAATCTCAAACCATTACCAATCAGGGACACATCTCGGAAGAAACGCTTTCTCATTTGGCGGAGAACGATATTCTTTTGTCTTAAAAGAAAAAATTGTGTCAGACTTGACACTAGAAGTAGTTCACGGGAATAGTGAGGGTTGTAAATTAAGCGAGGTACGATATGATTATGAGATTTTTTCTCAATCCGATAAGTATAAGCGACGAAGGGAAATCGATAGTCTTCTTCTTTAAGGCAACTATTGTTACGGTTGTCTTTTCCATTTTATTGGGCTTGACTGTTCACATATATAAAAAACATAGAAATGAGATGGATGGGGCAGAAGATAATAAGGCCAAGAGAAATTTCATCTCATTAATAATTGCGGAAGGTCTGTTACTGGCATTTGTTATAATTTTTCTAACTTTGATCGATTAATATTGCGGCCTAGGAAAACAGAAATTTCGATAAAAATATAAGTCCCTTTTTACTTTTGTGTTGTTAATAAGATAAATTGTAATTTTGTGAAGCACACGAGGTGATTTTTATGATAAGAGAAATGAAAGAGGAAGATTTGCAGCAGTGTGGAGTGATATATGCTAAGGCGTTTCCTATAGAATATTGGGGGATCGATTGGGACCCTGATAATGCAAAAGAATATTTATTGGATTTTTACGAGCAGAAAAGATTTATAGGATATGTGTATGAAGAAGATGACGCAGTAATTGGATGTATATTTGCATTATGTAAGATATCAGGAAGTAAAAAAGAAATATATATTAACGAAATGGCGGTTTTACCTGAAAGACAGGGTCAAGGTATTGGCAGGCAATTATTGAAGACGTTGTTAGATTACAGTAAGGAAAAAGGATATGCAGGGATCGTGCTTTATACCAGCGAATATGCACCTGCTTCCAAATTCTATGAAAAAAATGGTTTTAAACTGTCACAAGGAACTATTTGTATGTATTATGCGTGAATCCTGATTTATAGCAGGAACACTTTTGTAAAATGGGAGAAATATAATAAGAAAGTTCACATGGAGTTATAAAGATGAATAGGAAAGAAATATTATGCAGTTTCTATGACCAAATAGATGAAGACGCCAGGCTTCAAAAAAATAGGCATGGTCAGTTGGAATACCATACAACTATGACCTATATTCACCGCTTTGTGAATAAAAAAACTAAAGTCCTTGAAGTTGGAGCGGGAACCGGTAGGTATTCTATAGCTCTTGCAAAGGAAGGAGTAGATGTGACTGCTGTTGAACTGGTTGAAAGTAATCTTACTGTTCTTCGGGAAAACAGCAAGGGCATAAAAAATATCCAAGCCTATCAGGGTGATGCGACGGATCTTAGCCGATTTGAAGATAACTCCTTCGACGTTACGCTGGTTTTGGGCCCAATGTATCACCTGTACGAAGTGGATGAAGTGAACAAAGCGATAAACGAGGCAATCCGAGTTACAAAACCCAGAGGAGTTTTGGTATTTGCGTTCATTTCTGTGTTTGCAATTATGTACGCAAATTATTTTTACGGTAATTGGGCTGCGGGACAGAAAGAGAATTTTACAGATGATTTTCAGGTGAGGCATTTTAAGGAACAGGTCTTTACCGGATATGACGTGACGGAATTTGAACAGCTTTTTACGGAAAAATCGGTGGAATGGATTACTACAGCGGGTGTCGATGGTCTGATAGAACCTATAGAAAAACGTGCTGATTTTGATCTTTCTGATGATGATTTTAAGGCGTTTGCGGCATGGTATTTGAAATTTGCAGAGAAACGAGAATTGCTGGGCAGTACTAATCATCTCTTGTACATTTGTCGGAAAACCTGCCTTTCTTGTTAAACTGATTTAATGTTTGGGAGTAAGATAAATGAATCATTGTGGGACTAAGGAACTTTACACGGAAAGATTGGTTTTAAGACATTTTAATATTGAAGACGCCAAAGATATGTATCGGAATCTTTGTTCAGACAGCAGGGTAAACAGATTTTTGACTTGGGAGTTACACAAGTCATTAACCGATACTGAAGAATTGATAAGGACATTTGTTGAACACTATGAGAATCCGGCAAGATATTGTTGGGCGATTGTGGACAGAGCCACCAGTGAAGTGATTGGTACCATCGCCGCACCTACTGTGAAAGAAAGAACAGAAACGGTGGAAGTTACTTATGCCATCGGTTATAACTGGTGGGGAAAAGGAATGGCTGCAGAGGCTTTGAAAGTAGTTATCAACTTCTTGTTTACCGAAGTAGGGGTAAATCGGATAGAAGCAGGTCATGATGTAAACAATCCTAATTCCGGCAAGGTTATGGAAAAAGCCGGAATGCGTAAAGAAGGGATATTACGTAAGGCCGGACGAAATAATCAAGGGATATTTGATTTGGTAATGTATTCTATACTTAAAGAAGATTATGAAAAAGACGATTCTCTAAGGATTTATCTTGAAAATGGCAAGATAAAAGTAAAGGGTACCATTAATCTTGGCTATATAGGTTCATTTAAGGATTTTCAGATTGAGATTGAAGACTCTTTAGAAGAAATAAGAGAATGGGACATAATAGAGGAATACTATAATCCGAATTGCTCGGATGATGAGCTTGTTAGTTACTTAAATGTGTATTTTAAAACACTTATCAAAAAAATAGAAGACAATATTGATAATATTAACGGTACATTTTTACTTCAGGTTTTTACGGATATGGATAACAGTGAACTGGATTTCATGACGATTGACGGTTTATTTGATGAAGGAAAACTACTTTACGGTAATGAAGAGGATATTGCTGAAGTTTATAATCCTGTAAGGCAGGGATTAAATAGCCTTTCATCATACCTTGAGACACCTAACGACGGAAGTATCCCCAAAGGACATTTGGAGAGTGTTCTCAGGTCTTTTTATCCGATGTTCAATTTTGATTATTTTCTTAAAAATATAGTGCCCGAATATATCGGATTAGGCGACGGAGAGATATCTTTCCAATGCTCGGATAATTTTGATTGTGCGATTCTGTGCGGAGCATATGCGGTTTTGGATGAAGAACTGGCCTTCTCTGATTGGCACAATTATTAAACCCATTTTGGTATGTATTTAAATGTGTCGATGTGAACGCTTATGTTTAAACTCATAGAGACTGATTATTGTTGTGGGAATAATGAAGATTACTAAAAATAAATTGACTATTGTTTCGATGGTTATAATGATCACCATTTTTCTGGCGAATCTTCTTGCTTCAACAGAATATAATGTGTCCGCCATATTTATTTCAGTCGTCTGTAATACATCTGTTGTCAAACATAGCAGCATTATGGTTTGTGGGTGGATTCTTTGAAAACTATGTCGGAAGAATAAAGCTGGTCATCATATTTGTTATAGGACTTATAATTCCGGGATGTCTTTTGGCTCTTATATATCCCGATGGTCTGCATTATGGAGCTTCACCTGCGATAGTTGCTGTAAGGGACCAATATGATGTCAGATTTGAGATTGATGAAAATGCGCTTAAATTGAAAGGATCACCGATACCAACATATTAAACAGATATCTGGTTTTAAGTACCAGTACTTAATCATTATTGTACAAAAACAACGAAAATTCTTCGGGATATCGCGCGGCTTTAGGAGATTAAAAATGAAAAATAGACTGATTCTGTTGGAAGGGCTCCCCGGAACAGGCAAATCGACAAATTCTTTTAAACTATATGAACAGCTTTCAAACAATGGAAAGAAGGTTGAATGGGTTCATGAGGTTTCGCAACCCCATCCGGTCTTGTTTTTCACGGAAAGCTGTATGACAAAAGAGGAGTTTCAGAACTTCAAAATGAAATATCCTGAAGTCTCAGAGCTTTTTGACGAGGTGGCAGAGGTTAGGAAAACTACCGTGGGAATCGATCAGGATACTGTTAGCAGAAGATGGCAGGATTCCGCAGAACAGGCATGGTATCAGGAACTCCTGCAATACGATGCCTTTCCGACTTCATTGGATCGTTACGAGCTGCAGGCACTGGAAAAATGGGAGGCATTTGCAAAGAAAGCCATGGAAGATGAAGAAACGGTTTTCATCCTAGACAGCAGTCTGTTTCAGTATCAGATTTTCACATATTTGTTGAAAGCTTCGTCTTACGAAAGACTTGAGGCATTCGTCAGGAAAATAGTGGAGTGCATAAAGCCTCTAAATCCTTTGCTCATATACTTATACCGTGAACATACTGAGGATTCCATTGAGTTTCTAAAAGAGCAGCGTGGAGAACAGGATTTGGTGTCCACATGGGAACGGGATCAAGGAGAACCTTATTACAAGAGCAAACAAAAGGATGTTACGGCATTCTATGATTTTCTACACGATTATGCGATATGTGCCGAAAAATTATTTGAGATCCTTATGCTTGACAAACGAAAGATCGAGATTTCCGAAAACAATTGGAAAGCCTACGAAGATGAAATGCTGGGACTCCTTGAACTCCATCGAGTAAAAATTCCGGCATATAAAGCAGTGGAGGGGACTTTCGTAAATAAGGAGCATGATTTTTATTTCACGATTCAGGATAATGTGATGAAAGACCCGGAGGGTGTTCAAAGAGGCCTGTCGCCAAAATCACAGGAGGAATTCTTTGTTGAGGGAATACCTACAATCCTGCAATTCTTTGGAGATAATTCAATAAGGCTTCTTGGACGGCAAATCATTCCACAGTGGACGGAGACGGGAACGGTATATACTAGAAAATTATAATGCTTATGGTATCTTACTGAGGATGGATGAATATGCCGGCAATGAAAATGAAACGCTTGAGAAAACAAGATCTCTGAATAGCAAGAGGTGATTTTAATATGGGAAGAAATAATATTGTTATTGCAGGGCTTTAAAAAATTTGCAGCTTCGTATTTATTTATCGAGGATAATTTTGATTGTGCAATTCTGTGTGGAGCATACGCGGTTTTGGATGAAGAGCTTGCCTTCTCTGATTGGCATAATTATTAAATCGCAAAAAAAATTTAAAAACCTTATTGACTCTCCCCTTTACTGTAATGATAGATTTCAATTGTAAAGGCTTTTACGAAAGAGAGGATGCAGACAACATGTATAAGATCGGCGAACTATCTGCCCTGTGCAGAATCCCTGTTAAGACGCTTCGCTTCTATGATAGCGAAGGGATACTTACTCCGGTATATATCGACAACTTCACGGGCTACCGCTATTACAGTGCGGCGCAGCTTTCCGACTGTTACAAGATCGTTAAGCTGAAAGAACTCGGCTTTACATTATCGGAGATACGGCGTTTCTTAAGTGCGGATCAGAAAGGGATGCAGGAGCTTTTAGCAGAAAAAGAGCTTCAGCTTAGCACGCAAAAACTGATTGTTGAGAACAGGATACATGTTCTGCATGAACTCAATCTATCATTAAAGGAGAGTGAGTCTATGTATAACATTGTAGTAAGAAAAAGTGAACCCATTAACGTTGCATATACCAGAAAGCTCGTAAACGGCTATTATCAGTGCGACACGATACTCGAACAGATGCATTTAGAGATTGGACCGGAGAAGATAGGTGAACGTGCTGTGTTTATAGAATACGGTACGGAATATAACGAGCAATGCATGGATGTCGGACTCGGTATAGAGGTTAAAGGGAAAATACAATCAAGTGCTTCGTACAGCATAAGAACCATATCGTTTGACGATGAAACGGTTAATCTTATCTGTACAAAGGATAACTATACGGAAGCGATTGATGCCGTGAACAATTTCCTTGCAAAAAACGATTATCAAACAGTCGGTCCCAGGTACCGATTTATCTATAAGGACGGTACCAACGAGATTAAAATACCTGTCGTTAAGCTGGGTGAGTTTAATCCGAAGTATCGCGAGAATGTG
>JAFYYN010000113.1 GCA_017557525.1 Lachnospiraceae bacterium | reverse complement strand
TGATGTATGACGACTGCTCAATAGCTGAACTTCCACCGTGGGTATTCACGCTCCGCCCAACGATGTTTGCTCTGGTACTCAGTTGTTTGGTTGCCAAGTTTAGTTCTCCTTTCTGTCGTTGCGATAGCACACGAACTTTGTAAAAAACGGATGGTTATGTCGTTGCGTCAGCACACGAACTTTCGGCGAAACCGACGGATATGATGTAGGCAAAAGAGAAGTGCCAAAAAGCTCCGCAGGACGCACATACCACCTCTGGTGGTATATCTGTGCGCACCGAGAAAATCTCGGTGAGAGAATTTTGGCACTTCCGCTGTTTCTTACTGTCCGTTTTCTGATACTGTTCCGTTATGTTTTTCATTTTTGCCGGGTCCGGCATTTTCCGATATTGTTTTTTCGGATTTACCTTCTTCTTTGGAACGCTCACTGACAACCTTTTCTATGAATGATTGTACGCTCGGATTGCTAAAGGCATAACTTATGATTCTGTATATCTCAAGCTTGTTGAAAGTATAGCATCTCGGAAAGAACCTTGCCACAGTCCCACCCATCATATACTTGTGTGCGTCCTGCACCTTTCTCATTCTTTTCTTTTCTTCTTTCTTGACTTTTTCAAGCTCATCATTTGCCAACTTTACTTTTTCTTCTGCCCTGATCAAGCGTGCTGATTTTTCTTCAAGTTCCATTTTTGTATGTCTCCTTTCGATTTTGTAAAATAAAAAAGCATAGGGATAAGATTAATATGGTCTTAAACCTATGCTTCGTTGCCCAAATCATTATACAGTTTTATGCTTATTAGTTATCTGCTTCCTTCTTTTGCAGATAGTAAAACTTCTTCTGGGTTTCTATCTCTGCCCTTAATTCTTCCTCAGATGGAAGGTATAATTTATACTTTGAAGCGAACAGCTGCTCATTATCGTGCAATACTGAATATCTCGCTATATCTTCATCCGTATCTGCACATAAGATGATTCCAATCGTCGGGTTATCATCTTCCCGCTTTTTCAGCTCATCATACATACGGATATACATATCCATCTGTCCAACATCCTGGTGTGTTATCTTGTTGGTTTTTAAATCAATCAGAACAAAGCATTTAAGGATATAATTATAAAATACAAGGTCGATATAATAATCTTCCTTCTCGGTATGGATGCGTTGCTGTCTGGCAACAAAAGCATATCCTTTCCCAAGCTCCATCAAAAACTTCTGTAAATTGTCCGTTATATATTGCTCGAAGTCCGACTCAAGATAAGATATATCTGTTTGCATTCCAAGAAATTCGGCTATAACAGGGTTCTTAATAAATTCAAGTTTATTCTGATACTCTGAAGTGAGTTGCTTCATTTCCTTCTCGACGCCCTGCTTATCCTGAGTTTTCAGCAATCTATAATAATACTGCGACGAAATATTCCTCTGTAAAGTGTTGGAACTCCAAACCTGCTCATAAGCTTCTTTGGCATACCATTCCCTTGCTGTACTATCATCAACCTGTGTCAGTATCCGATAATGTGTCCAAGATAACAGTCCTAATTGTGAACGAGCTTCGTTCACATTTTCTGCCAGATTGAATTGTGCACGAACCTCGTTCACAATCTCAGGAAACATCCTATATACTTTTAAGCATTGATAAAGAAGTCTTTTTGAATATCCGTTTCCATATATTTCCGTAAGTTCCTCAGATAGTTTCGCAACAACCTCATCACCATACTTAGCACGTTCTGCCCCATTAAGTTCTTCCTCATCTATGCGCTTCCCTATATACCAGTTTCTCAGAACAAGTGTGGCATCAACCGTCTTGTATGCAAAACTGCGTGCCTCATCTATAATGTGACAAACATCCTTTATCAGATTTTCTGTACTTACATACTTGATAATCTCATTCATACTTATGGGCCTCCATCATCCCAATAATCACAGGAACGATATGTCTTTTGAGATATTATAACAAACTACTACTTATTTATCCACTGTTTTATTGATTTTTCCGATTCTTTTTCTCGCCATTTCTCTCTGCTCCTCGGATAACCGCCTTGGCTTACGATAACTAACGGCTGTTTTAGGCATTTCATAGGTCTTGTCGATGTCTGACATAGCTACGCACTTGAAAACATCCGGATATCCGATAACTAACGAGTCAACTTCTCTCATAACCATCGGATCACGGGTATATATGGTTGCGTTCTTATCCTTGGCATTGAAGGTGATGATGGTTTCCTGCTCCTCTCTGGTAAGCTTCATAAGGCTATATCACCTTTCTTCTGTACCTTCTGCCCCTTGTTCAAGGATTTTGCCCGCTCTCTTGCCCTGTCTATCTTAGTGCGGATGGATAGATTATTCTGCATTTCATAGCGTCTTTGGGTAGTTGAGAACAGTTCCTTGTAGGAATGTTCCGGGAGAAGGTCTATCTTATCGGCTGTCCTAAGTGCAAGATTTCTTGAAGGCTCATCCTTTATCAGAGGTGCTATGATCCTCAGATGGTCTGTTGTGTCTTTAACACTGTCCTCTCCAAAGGATTGAAGGACTGACAGTTCCTCCGGGGTAAACTGTATCAGGGTATTGCCATCGTTCATCATCCTCTCGGCACTCTTTAAGCTTATCTTCCCGTTATCAAGTGTATAATTATCCCTCGCTATGATAACGCCCTCCTCGTCAGTAAGGTGTGCCGAAAAGCAAGCATCCCCTTTTCGGTCAATGACCAGCCAAGCATTACTGCCCTCTGTGGTATAAATAGTGCTGTATTGGTCGCTGTATCCCTTATTAAGCGTGTATTCCCTTTGTCCGTTATAATATCCGGCTATCATATCAATCGTATGCTTTATATCCATATCCGTTTCAGCCTCCTTTATGCAGCAAGAGAGAAAGTACCAAAGAGAGAATGATGATGGATGGATGGATAGATTGATTGATAAGAATCATTTTTCTCTCTGCTTTCATCTTTCCCGCCTTTCTCACTTTCTTCGCTTTGCTTTACTTTCTTTCTATCTTTTCTTTGGTTCTTTCTTTTCGTTCTTTCGTTCCTTTCTTTCGTTTCTTTCGCTCTTTCCCCCCCTTTCTCTTTCCTCTCTCTTTTAAGGCAGTCCGGCGTTTTTTGGATTTATGGTCGATTTTTCACGATAACTATCGTAAAAACTGAATACCGGCTTTCAAAGTGGTACATTTTCCCATCTCAGCCTATAAACCGCCCTATATGGTCAAAATACAAAGCCAGAGAGTGTATTCCGGTTACAGCAATCAAAAAAGTGTCAATGAACATCTCCATCAACACTTTTCCGTTATCAGTTATGAAATTTTCAAAAATCAGGTTTCACAGAGTCCGCAAGCACCACACTCACCCTTGAAAAATGCTCCTGATCGTAAACCTCGGCAGGAATCTCATAAGGATTAGGGTTCTGTGCCTTCTTTTCTGCGTACCTTGCCCTGCGTATAGGCTCATACTTCTCAGCCCACGCCTTATACTTCCCGCTTTCTTTTCTGCGTATATAATTTCTATGAATCCTGTCCTTTTTCTCCTCTATGCGTGCAAGCTCCGCCTTTTCTTCCTCGGTAAGCTCTTTTTCGGGAAGTGCGTAGTTTCCAATGAAGTTGAAGTATATATCTACCTTCTGTGTAGTCTGCACCGAGCCTTTCCTTGCCCTTTCGTGTACCTCTATCCTATCAATGAACTCATTGACTATAAAAGGCGTGATCTCATCAAAGTTATCATATCTTGACATAAGGTCAACAAACTTCTTTCCGCTCCTGCGTTCTTCCTCAGCCTTTGAAAGAAGCTCCTCAATACCGTCTATTTCATTGTTAAGGCTCTCCTGCTCCTTGGAATATTGTCTTATAAGGGTTTCATACCTGCTCTCCGGCAGCTTACCCAAAGCATTATCCTCATAAATCTTGCAGATAAGCCTTTCAAGCTCATCAACACGCTTTCTGCACACATTAAGGCGGGTCTGCTTCTTCTTCACTTCTTCACTGCGGTTATCTTCTTCCGTCTGTGTTATCTGCTCGATAAATTCCTTTGAATCCGCTTCGATAGTGCTTTTAAGAAATCTGAGGGTTTCCCTTACAATCTCAATCAGGGCTTCTGCCTTTATCCTATGGGGCGATGAACAAAGTGTACCTACCGGGACTTTTCCATAATTTCCACAGGTAAACATAGCAATACGCTTTCCGTTATTTGTCCTATGGCAGTAAAGCTTGCCCCCGCAATCGGGACA
The DNA here is from genome assembly GCA_017557525.1 of Lachnospiraceae bacterium. GTDB lineage: Bacteria > Bacillota > Clostridia > Lachnospirales > Lachnospiraceae > RUG11977. The sequence goes on along the minus strand of JAFYYN010000113.1, from coordinate 1,714 downwards.
TATCAGCTTGCCGTCAAGCGGATGAGGTTCTCCCCACCCGTTAGGATAACGCTTTATGCCCTGCCTGCACTTCTGGGCGTTATAGAAGGTTTCCTCGTCTATTATCGGCTCTTGTGTGTTCTCGAATATCTGCCAATACTTCTGTGCTACATAGTGGCTTTTCTTATCCTTGAAGTGCTTTCTTGTCTTGAAATTGACCGTATGCCCGAGATACTCCTTTTTGGTAAGTATGCTCGCCACCGTAGAACTTCCCCATCGGTACGGATACTTTATTTCTCTCGACTGATATAACCCAAGCCCCTGCTTCTTCTGATGAACGGCGGGTATCTCAACATTTTCGGCTTCAAGCTTCTTGCATATCTGAAAAGGACCATAACCTTCAAGCGTAAGCTTAAATATCTTCCGGACAACTTCAGCAGCTTCCTCATCTACAATCCAATGGTTCTTATCTGCCGGATCCTTGATATATCCGTATGGCGGTGAGCTTGCTACGTGCTTACCCGCATCTCCCTTTGCCTTAAAAGATGAGCGTATCTTCTTGCTCGTATCCTTAGCATACCATTCATTCATAATGTTACGGAAAGGAAGGAAGTCGTCATCACCAAGTAAAGTGTCTGTTCCATCGTTAACCGCAATAAGACGAACATCCTTCTGTCTGAACATCTCCACTATCTGACCTACTATCAGATAATCCCTTCCAAGACGGCTCATATCCTTTACAAGCACCGTTCCTATGTTGCCTTCCTCTATCTCCTTCATCATTTCAAGGAAAGCAGGTCTGTCAAACCTTGTCCCTGAGATACCATCATCTGCAAAGTGCCTGGGTGATGGAAGTCCGTGAGAATTAGCATAATCCATAAGCAGCTGTTTCTGGTTGGATATACTGTTGGATTCCCCCTGAAGCTCATCATCGTGGCTGAGCCTTTCATAAAGTGCCGTGTAGCGTTGCTGTTTCTTCATAGCAATTCCTTTCTGCATTTATCAATGCCAATATGTAAAATATAGGGGGTAACCTGTATTTTATAAAAGCCGATACAAGATACCACCTACATTCTGCCACACCAGCTGCAAGTTTAAATTTTTTATATTGAAGTACTGCGAAGTGCTCCGGCTCCATTTCTTCAAGGTCCTGGAAGATAAGATCTATAGCATTTTTGAACTCTTCATCGTCCTCTCTGGTTTCTGATGCGTTGATCATATCTACCAGAGTACCGAAGTTCTGCTCTTCCTCGATGCATTCATAATAAATGTATCCTATGTAAGCCATGTACAGAAGTCTTTCAGCATTCTCCCAGAACTGATCCCCGCCGGAACTGTTCTCACTCTTGGTATTGGCCATAAATATCGTTACAAGCTTCATAATGTCCTTTTCGCTTTTGATATAGGCAAACGGGTTATAATGCATTGATTTACTGAAATCTATCGTATTTATCGTGATTATCTTATAGCCGTTACGGAGAAGCATTTTTCCGCATTCATCCAAAGTAGTACCTTTCGGATCGGTCAAAATATAGCTGCAATGACACTGGCACAGATTCGGCTTTACAAAAAACCTGGTCTTACCGGAACCCGGTAATGTCAACCCCGTGACACAAACTTTTTCAAAAAACTTTTCCCATAAATCAAGGCTTTCCGCTCAAACGCCCATAAAATAAGCACGGAGCGTGTTTTATAAGTGCCACAAAATCAGCAATCTGGCGTTATATAAGTGCGT
>JAFYYN010000112.1 GCA_017557525.1 Lachnospiraceae bacterium | reverse complement strand
TGGGTAACACTGTATGCCTATATGGCTCAATAGGACAGAAGATGACTTTTAGGGAACTTTTTTGAGGAAATATGTCGAAAAAGTTCCCTAAAAAAGTGTTGGCAAATAATTAAAATGATGGAGTTTGATTATGAATGAAAAACGCTTGTTTGAAATCCTGAAAACCGAATATGAAATTGAAAATCCTTCTCTGGAATTCCTAAGAGAAGGTGGTGGACATACATATATCGTAAATGCACAGGATAAGTATATAGTTAAGGTTATCGGTGCAGCTTTTTCAGATACGGCAAAGCAGTCGGTAGCAGTTATGAGATACCTGGAGGAGAATGGCTTTCCTGTACCTAAGACAATACTTACGAAGGCTGGAGATGCGATATTTGAAACAACAGTCGATGACGAAGAAAAACTGGTAGTTCTCATGGAATTCATTGACGGTGATGAGCCTGATATGGGAAAATACGCATCCGAGGTTGGAGCTTTGATAGGGCAGTTTCATAAGCTTATGGAAACCTGTCCTGTAGAACCGGTCTCTAAAGGCAGGGAATTCTTTATCGATCGCTATCTTGAGTTCCTTAGCAAAAAGAATTATCCGAGGCTGTCAGAGTACAAAGAAATTGGGGAGAGTCTGTGGGAAAAGGTCGGTAACCTTCCTCAAGGGAACTGTCATGGGGATTTGCACAGAGGAAACCTTATACAGAACACAGACGGAAAGATTTATCTTGTGGATTTTGATACTGTATGCCGGGCACCTCTTATGTTTGATATCATGGTTATGTGTGACATGACTGATTATTTTAATCTTAAACCGGAAGATGTCAACATTACAAAAGATGTATATCTAAATTTTTTGACCGGATATGAGAAATATCATAAGCTTAGCAATGAAGAAAAGCTTTCATTTTATGATTGGGTGGCAATAAGACATTTCCAGCTTCAGGCTACAATACTGGAAATACATGGAATTGACTGTATAGATGAGAAGTTTATAGACTATCAACTATATTGGCTAAATAAATGGTTCGAGAATACAGAACGATAGTTTGCAACCTTAAGTTGCGCAACCGATCAAAAAAGCACCTGTCAGTTGGTGGAAGATAGTATATGTTTTTGTTAATCTATACTTGCGACGCGGAGCTAAAAGTAATTTAAAAAGCAAATATGGATTAAAAAGGAGAGAATGATCATGAGTTTTGGAAAAAATCTTCAATATTTACGCCAACTAAGCAAGAATATGACACAGGAGGCACTGGCTGAAAAGCTGAATGTAAGCCGCCAGACCATATCAAAATGGGAGATGGATGCCGCTAAACCGGAGATGGATAAGGCTATTGAGATATGCAAGGTGTTTAACTGTTCCTTGGATAATCTTTTTAGAGATGAAATGGATAAGCGCAGTGATGCATATTCTAACCTCCGTGTGGAAGAGGTTAAGGCATTTCGTTATGTGGAACATACTGTGGTAAGTACGGAGCCGGAAAGTGATGCAATTGGAAAAATGTATCAGTGTGCAAAGGAAAATGGGATTGAGGATCCGAAGGTGATTGGATGGGATTTCCCGAATCTGTCACAGGAGCAGATAAACGTTTTCAATATGCACGGATATACCGCAGCTTTGATACTTCCTGAAGGTATCACACCGGAAGGTTTTGAGATCAAGGAACAGCCGACACATAAATATGCGGCGATCCATATAGATAGGCCTTTCGATAATCCGTTTGTTACAATACCGGGAGCTTATCACACCTTGGGTGATTATATGAGGACCAATGGTCTGATCCAGGTGGAGAGCGGAGTTATCCCATGCTTTGAAACGGATGGAGAAGGCATGGATGTATATATTGCATGTAAATAGGGTATGATACGAAATATGAGTTTAAAGTTCTTACCAGCCGGTACTTCGGATGCTTTGACATTAACCGGCATATCAAAACGAGCATTTGAAACTGATGTTTTAGTCGGAGGTCCTACGAAAGGAGGACCTCCTGGCTATATGTCCGTTCCTTTTCATACAAAGATGGCAAGGATGAAGCATCTGTATAAATTGACGGATAATGGCCTGATAGTAGGCGGAGCTATCTTGAGTTTTAAAGACGATACTCTGAATATTGAAAGGATCTTCATTGCGCCGGAGCATTTCCGTAAGGGTTACGGGATTTTTATGATGCAGGAGATAGAAGGTCTGTTTCTGGATGTAAAAGAGTTTAAGCTTGATACACCAATATGGAATGTCAGAACGAACGCTTTTTACAAAAAGTTAGGATATAAAGAAATTAAGCGTGATAAAGGACTTGTATATTATATGAAATTGTCTTAAAAGGAAAAAAGCTCAGGAAATCCTGGGCTTTTGTGCTTCCTTTAGATTACATCGGGTTGTATCTCATAAGCAAGTCTGAAGTAAAATGATGGGTCTCAAAAAATGTCTCATGAAGTCTTTTGCCCATATGTTGGCGGCATATGGACGTTGAGGTTTGAAGGATTCGTTTGGCTTAAAAGATAAAACCTTATGCAATTATTCCAGATTAAAAAAGACCACCATGATGGTACTGGCGGTCACTTTACATAATATTCCGGAGGGCATGGCTGTCGGAGTGGTTTATGCCGGTGTAATATCCGGAAACGCAACGATAACTTCGGGCGGTGCTTTGGCACTGGCACTCGGTATTGCTATACAGAATTTCCCTGAAGGGGCCATTGTTTCGATGCCGCTTTGTGCAGAGGGCAGAAGCAAGGGAAAAGCGTTTGTGCTCGGAGCTCTTTCGGGAGCGGTTGAGCCTGTCGGAGCTTTACTTACGATTTTAGCTGCTGGACTCATAGTTCCCGCCATGCCGTATCTGTTGAGCTTTGCTGCAGGCGCTATGATGTATGTCGTAGTAGAAGAGCTTATCCCTGAGATGTCGGAGGGTGAACATTCGAATATAGGGGTAATAATGTTTTCAATCGGATTTACTCTCATGATGGCGTTAGATGTAGCACTTGGGTGAGAGTATATGAAAAAACAAAGCGGAAGACTGATAGTGTTGTCTTCCGCTTTTAATTATTTTATGTCTTAATTCTTATATTTTGACAGATGGTTTTTTAAAGCGGCAAAGGTTTCCTTGCTGATATCATGCTCTATCTTGCAGGCATCCTTTGCTGCGATTTCCTCGGGTACGCCAAGGGAAATGAGGCATTTTGTAAGTACATTGTGTCGGTCATATATTTCTTCAGCTACCTCACGGCCCTTATCCGTGAAAGTAATATATCCGTTAGGATCAACATTGATATATCCGTTGGTCTTTAAGAGCTTAACGGCACGGCTTACGCTGGGCTTTGAAAACTGCATTTCCTCACTTATATCTATGGATCTGACTTTGTCATTTTTCTGCTGGAGTACAAGAATAGTTTCAAGATACATTTCTCCGGATTCTAATAATATCATATATTCAACCCCTCATTAAATATTTTTATATGTATTAGTATATTAAATATGATAGGAAAGGTCAAGGATAAAAAAATTATAAAAAAATGCTTGACAAGTTGTCTTGTGCTAACTATAATACATACCGAAGTTAGCGTAAAGTAACTTTTGTTAGCCGGAAGGAGAGTGAAAATGATGCCTTTGAATTTAACAGATCCCGGAAAGGAAACGATTATCAAACGTATAGGTGGATCACCTGAAGTAAAACAACACCTGGAAAATCTTGGATTTGTTGTGGGTGGAAATGCCACAGTAGTTTCTTCAATAGGCGGGAATATCATAGTTAATGTAAAAGAGTCAAGAGTTGCCATAAGCAAGGAAATGGCTGCAAAGATCATGGTATGAAAGGGGAAATAGATGAAGACTTTAAGAGACGTTGAAATTGGCGGAACAGCCAAAGTAGTTAAGCTGCATGGCGAGGGCGCCATAAAGAAAAGGATCATGGACATGGGCATTACAAGGGGAGTAGAGATATATGTCAGAAAAGTAGCTCCGTTGGGTGACCCGGTAGAGATTACAGTACGTGGGTATGAGCTTTCACTCAGGAAGGCGGATGCGGAACTTATTGAGTGCGTGTGAGAGTGCTTATTTTTTTGAGGACAGGTTACCTGCGGGTAACTGTTGAACGTTTACCTAAAGGCTTTCCCTTGAGGGGAAATATCGGTACACGCAGTGATGAGGTCATGTCAATCATGGGGACGGTTCTCTGATTGACTTGAAAATAGATTGTCAATCAGAGAAACGTCCCTGTGATTGACAAAGATGGAGGAAACTTATGGACATAAGAATAGCCCTTGCGGGCAATCCGAACAGCGGAAAAACAACACTGTTCAATGCACTTACCGGTTCAAACCAGTTTGTTGGTAACTGGCCCGGAGTAACAGTAGAGAAAAAGGAAGGAAAGCTAAAGAAGCATGACGGAGTGACCATTACGGATCTTCCCGGTATTTACTCGCTTTCTCCTTACACTCTTGAAGAGGTTGTAGCAAGAAATTATCTGATCGGTGAGCGTCCCGATGCGATACTTAACATCATCGACGGAACAAACCTGGAAAGAAACCTTTATCTTACAACTCAGCTGGTAGAGCTTGGCATTCCCGTCGTTCTTGCAATCAACATGATGGATGTTGTACAGAAAAATGGGGACAAGATTGACACAAAACAACTTTCAAAACAGCTCGGCTGTAAGATAGTTGAGATCTCAGCCCTTAAGGGTGACGGGATCATGGAAGCTGTTGAGGCTGCTATAGATGCGGCAAAGAACGGCAGGACTATCCCTCAACATACTTTTTCAGGTCCTGTTGAACATGCGATCGCTCATATCGAAGAGGCAGCAATCCATGGCATGCCTGAGGATCAGCAGAGATGGTATGCAATAAAGATCTTTGAGAGAGATGAAAAGATTTTAGAGCAGATGAATATCCCCGAGGCCACTTTAAAGCATATCGAAAGTGATATTAAGGCTGCTGAGAAGGAGCTGGATGATGATGCAGAATCCATCATTACTAACGAGAGATATGTTTATATAGGGGAAATCTTAAAAGCTTCCTATAAGAAAAAGAATAAGGGAAAGCTTTCTACTTCCGATAAGATTGATAAGATTGTCACGAACAGATGGCTTGGACTTCCTATATTTGCGGCAGTAATGTTTGCAATTTATTATCTGGCAATGGTTACAGTCGGTGCAAATGCAACTGACTGGGCAAATGACGGACTTTTCGGTGACGGTTATCATTTATTCGGTATAGGCAACAGCGCAACTGAAGAGGCTGAAGAGGAATATGGTGACACTGATGCGATCCTTGCTGGTTTCCTTGCACAGGCAGATGAAGACGGATATGATATTGCGGTTGCAGAAGAAGCGCTTGATACTGAGGCGGAAGAGTTTGACGCTGCAGTAGCAGTAGAAGAAATTAATGCTTTGCTTGCAAATTATGCAGATAAGGCTATGGAAATAACCTATGAGCTTGAGGATGAAGAAACGCTTGAGGTTACGGAAGAAACAGCCACAATAGGGGATGTTGAAGATTCTGTAGCTTTGTTTGAGAAGTACGAGGGCGGCGTTGACCCTGCCAATTACGGTGTATGGGTACCCGGTATACCGGTGCTTGTTGAAGGTCTGCTTGATAAGATTGGTTGTGCAGACTGGCTTAAGAGCCTTATCCTGGACGGTATTATTGCCGGTGTAGGAGCTGTACTTGGTTTCGTTCCCCAGATGCTTGTCCTGTTCTTCCTGCTTGCATTTGTTGAGGCATGCGGATACATGGCACGTATTGCATTCGTACTTGACAGGGTATTCAGGAAATTCGGTCTTTCAGGAAAATCCTTTATCCCGATCCTTATCGGTACCGGATGCGGTATCCCCGGTATCATGGCATCACGTACTATTGAGAATGAACGAGACCGGAGGATGACGATCATAACGACAACATTTATCCCCTGCGGTGCTAAGCTTCCTTTCATAGCAATGGTTGCAGGTGCGATATTTGGCGGCTCGGCCTGGGTTTCTACCTCAGCATATTTTATAGGACTTGCAGCAATCATAATTTCTGGTATAATGTTAAAGAAGACAAAGATGTTCTCCGGAGAGCCCGCTCCTTTCGTAATGGAGCTTCCCTCTTATCATATGCCTACTCTTGGTAATGTGCTCCGCAGCATGTGGGAGCGTGGATGGAGCTTTATCAAGAAAGCCGGAACCATCATCCTTCTTTCAACCATCGTTATCTGGTTCTTAAGCGGATTCGGCTGGGCGGAGGATGGCTTCAGAATGCTTGAAGAGGATGAGATTGACATCAGTATCTTAGGCAAGCTTGGAAGTGCTATAGCATGGATTTTTGCACCCCTCGGCTGGGGAAACTGGCAGGCAGTTGTTGCTTCTATCACCGGTCTTGTAGCAAAGGAGAATATCGTAGGTACAATGGGTATCCTTTATGGCGGTACAGGAAATACCTATGCGGCAATCGGTGCAGCATTTACTTCCATAGCAGGTATGTCATTCCTGGTATTTAACCTTCTTTGTGCTCCCTGCTTTGCAGCAATCGGTGCGATCAAGAGAGAAATGAACAGTGCTAAGTGGACATGGTTTGCGATTGGATATCAGTGTGGATTCGCTTATCTTGTTTCACTCTGCATCATGCACATCGGCGGTTTGTTTACCGGAGAGGCAAATGTTATAGGCGTTATCGTTTCAGTTGCAGCGATCGCATTTATGTGCTATATGCTGTTCAGGCCTTATAAGGAAGCAAATATCAGAACAGCTAAGTATAAGGGCGAAACCAAGAAAGCAGCATAATCACAGATTGGTGAGGTGGTTCATATGTTTTTGGTTAATCTAAATGCCGGAACTATCGGAGTATCGATAATCCTTATCCTGATAGTCGGACTGGTAGTGTACAAGATGATAAAAGATAAAAAGTCCGGAAAAGGGTCATGCTCATGTGGCGGGAACTGTTCCTGTTGCGGAATGGCCGGAAGCTGTCATGGAACCGGAAACGATTTAAACAAAGAACAAAAACACCAATGAAACAACTGCTATGCAATAATGCTGTACGGTAAATAGAGATAAAAAATACACCGTATATAATACGAAATATAACAGCTATAACTATCAATTCGAATTCTTAAGGGTTGATTCCGAGGAGGGGGAAACGGAAGAATTCAGACTTCCGGTACGATTAGCTGTATTTGGAGATAAACATGAAGCGAAACATTGAAATAAAAGGAGCAAGGATCCACAATTTACGGTATATTGACGTAACGATACCCAAAAACAGGCTGACTGTGATCACGGGAGTATCAGGAAGCGGAAAATCGAGTCTGGCTTTTGATACATTATATGAAGAGGGACGTAAACGGTACCTGATGTTTTCCGGAACCCAGCTGGTCGTTGACAGTGATATCACGGTAGATGATATTACGGGATTATCACCCACGGTTGCCGTTGAACAGCGGATCATCCGTCAGAGCAATCCACGAAGCACTGTTTCTACGAGGACTCAGATCGAAGCGCTCCTTTCGAGCTTGTATGCGAATTTCGGCGTAATGGATGAAGGTTATGGAACGGGAGAACCTCTTGAAGCGGTGATGTTCCAGAAGAACTCGCCTAAGGGAATGTGTCCGAGATGTATGGGAAAAGGCTATTATTACCGGCTTGATGAAGAAAAAATGATCCCTGATAAAAACATCCGTATCGATGATCTGTTCAGTGACATATGCGATAACGGAACTATCTGGAGGGTGCTGGAACGATACCGCCGCACATTTCATAAGCCGACTGACATTACATTTGCGGAACTGTCCGAAGAGGATTATGAGGAGCTGATGTTCGGCCAGGGAAAACACTTTAAGGGACTGGCTCAGGAAGTCATCGATACATATGCATGGAGCCGCATGCTGGCTTCGGATACTTCATGGACGAAGAAGCTGGACTGTTGTTACAGGGAGGAATGCAAACTATGTGAAGGCACCGGGCTTGGACCGGAAGCGGCGCATACGAGGATCGGAGGCATTACGATCACGGAAGCCGGCAATATGTATCTGGATGACCTGCTCGCGTTCTTAAATGAACTTCCGATGGAGAAGAGCCCTCTTCAGAAGGAGCTGGAAAGAAAACTGAAATGCCTGTGCGATGTGGGACTGTCTTATCTGTCGCTGAACCGGACGCTTCCCAGCCTGTCGGGCGGGGAGATACAGCGTCTGTTCCTCGCCTCGTATATCATTTCCGAGATAGATTCCATCATTTTTGTATTTGATGAGCCTACAATAGGTCTCCATGAAAATGAAAAGCAGAATCTGCTCCGGATCATCAGAAAACTGATAGATGAAGGAAATACCGTAGTCTGCGTAGAGCATGATGAGACATTTATCAAAGCTGCGGATCATATCATAGATATCGGACCCGATGCCGGAGTTCTCGGGGGAAGGAAGATTTTCGAAGGTTCATATCAGGAGTTTGTAAGCTGTAAGAACTCGAGGACTGCGCCATATCTTTCGGGTGATCCGTTTCCGATCCCTTCGAAATATCGTTTGTCCGGCAGCAGGATGCTGTCGATTCGAAATGCGGATATTCATAACCTGCAGAATGTGAGCGTTGATATCCCTCTTGGCGTAATGGTAGGTATTGCAGGCGTTTCAGGTTCCGGAAAGTCAAGCCTTATCGCGGGTACGCTTGTCCCCGGCCTAAAAGCTCTTATGCAGTCAAAATGCATAACGGGAGACGAAAAGACAACGGACAGGAAACGTACAGCTGCCCGGGAAGAAGAGGATTATGCTGCAGAACTTGATTATACCGGCGAAGGGTTATCAGATGAAGGTTTTGATCTTTCGGAAGAAGGAATTTCGGAACGAAAGATATCAGAAGAAATGATTTCAGCACAAACAACAATTTCCGGCCATAAAAATATCAAAAAATGTTATGTGATCGACCAGCGGCCAATAGGGCGTTCGAGAACATCCTGCCCGGCCACTTATACAGGCATCATGGACAGAATGCGTAAACTATTCAGTGAAAGTCCTGAAGCAAAGGCAAGAAATATGGGAATCGGCTGGTTTTCACTGAACAGCAAAGGCGGGTGTCCGGACTGCCATGGCGACGGAGTGGTGCGCCGCTACATAGGATTCGGTAATTTTATCGATATCAAATGCAGCAGATGCGACGGGTACGGATTTGTTGCGGATACGATGTCCGTTCATCTTGACGGAAAGACGATCAGGGACTGCCTGGAAATGACGGTATCTGAAGCATATGAGTTTTTTAAGGATAAGGACGATGCGATCACCAATATCCTGAATGTTCTGATCCGTGTCGGAATGGGATATATCAAGCTTGGCCAGAAGACCCCGACTATTTCCGGTGGGGAGAGCCAGAGAATTAAGCTTGCGAAAGAATTATCGAAAGGAAAAGCGGGGAAAGACGCTTTATATATCCTCGATGAGCCTTCGACAGGACTCTCTTTTTACGACTGCGAAAAGCTTCTGAAACTGTTGAATGAACTGGTGGATATGGGCAACTCCGTTATCGTAACGGAGCATGACACCAATATGCTTTCTAACTGTGACTGGATCATAGAAATGGGACCGGGCGGCGGCCGTAGTGGCGGCCGGGTGATCGCCCAGGGAACGCCGGCGGAGCTTAAGGAGAATACTGATTCTGTAATAGGGAAGTTTCTTAAAACCGGAAAAGCTGAGTCCTGAAAGCGATGATCAGGCAAAAGATTAGAATATCAGCGGGATAATGTATGAACGAAAGAGAAAAACATATATATGATCTTATGGCCTCGGCTCATCATCCGCAGGTGAACAGCATTGTGGTATGGGAAAAGGGCGGGATCAAGGCTGAATGCTATTTTAATGGTTTTAACGCCAAGTCAAGGCATGTAATACAGTCTGTGGTCAAGAGCATTATTTCCATAGGCATTGGAGCAGCCCAGGATGAAGGAATGCTTAATGTAAATGACAAGATACTGAAATACCTTCCGGAATTTGCCGAGCAGCGTGATTTAAGGCACAGACTCATAAAGATAGAGCACCTGCTTACCATGACGTCGGGTATCTACTGGCAGGGAGGTGTTCATTATCACTGTCCGATGATGCAGGCAATGCGCCGTAGTAAAAACTGGACCGGCTATATAGCTGATTGCAGGGTAAAAGACATGCCCGGAACTGTTTATAATTACAAGGAGTTCGATGTTATACTTCTTTCCGCGATCCTTTCGAAAGCGACCGGAGATGCGTTTGACTATATCAATGACAAGCTGTTTTTGCCTTTGGGAATAAGTAATGAGCGCTGGTATCAGAGCCCTGACGGTGTTTACTACAGTCCGGCTCCGGAAAAAGAATTTGAGACTGCATCCGCATTGACGGCTATAGAAATGGTAAAGATCGGGCAGTTGTTCCTGCAGAAAGGCGAATGGAATGGAAAACGGATAATTTCCGAAGCTTATATAGAATCTGCCATCAGGCCGTCGCCGGCGAATCCCGGATACGGATATCTTTGGTGGCTGGGTGAAGGGTGGTACGGAGCCCGGGGATTCGGAGGCCAGACAATTACGGTATTTCCCGAAAAAGAGAAGATCGTCGTAACACAGGCTTCGGTAACGGACAGACCGCTGTCCTATGATGATATTTATTTCGCGGAGATATAAGATGATAAAAGACAAAAAGTCCGGGAAGGGCTCGTGTTCTTGCGGCGGAAACTGTTCATGCTGTGGAATGTCAGGAAGCTGTCATGCAACTGAAAACAGATCAAACGGCGAAAAGTTGATATACTGATGCCATATTCCAGGTTGTAAAATATTGTTCGCAAAGGATTAAGGGACATTTTTGAAAAAGATGAAAGGACTATTAAATGGGAAAATATAGAATCGCATTTTTTGACGCAAAAGATTATGATAAAAATTCCTTTATCAGGTCAAATACAGAGGATAAATTCGAAATCAACTATTTTGATACAAGACTTACGGAGGATACCTGCCGTTTGGCTGAAGGATCGGATGCGGTCTGCGTATTTGTAAATGATGACGTTAATGCTAAAGTAATTGATACCCTTGTGGATATGAATGTAAAGCTGGTCGCATTAAGATGTGCCGGTTACAATAATGTGGATATACAGCATGCATATAAGAAGATACATATCGTAAGGGTTCCTGCATATTCCCCTTACGCGGTCGCGGAGCATGCGATGGCGCTTCTGCTCACCTCAATCCGGAGGATACACAAGGCATATATAAGAACGAAGGACTTTAACTTTAGCCTATCAGGGCTAACCGGGTTTGACCTTCATGGAAAAACCGTGGGCATTATCGGAACGGGAAAGATTGGCCGGATATTTATAGACATATGCAGGGGTTTCGGGATGAATGTAATCGCCTATGACAAGTTCCCGGCTGAAGGAAGCGGCATAAATTATGTTTCTTTGGATGAGATATGGGAGAAGAGCGACATCATATCCTTCCATTGCCCGTTGACGGACGAAAACAGGCATATGGTAAATGCTGACAGTATAGCAAAGATGAAGAAGGGCGTCGCTCTTATCAATACTTCCCGTGGAGCCCTTATAGATACAGAGGCTTTAGTGGAGGGAATCAAGCAGAGGAAGGTCGGAGCAGCCTGCCTTGACGTATATGAAGAGGAATCGAACGTATTCTTCCACGACTATTCCAACCACATCGTGGATGACGACACGCTGGCAAGGCTTATCTCGATGCCGAATGTAATAGTGACATCACATCAGGCATTCCTTACGGAAGAGGCTCTTGCCAATATCGCCGATACCACATTGCAGAATGTGGAAGAGTTCTTTGCAAATGACTTCAGTAGGAACGAAGTATGTTATAAGTGCCCCGATGTTGCTAACTGCGCGCAGGAACATAATAGGAAGTGCTTTTGATAATTAGCCGCCGCACACTCGTGACTTTAGTCGTAAGTTAGGCGGCTTTACTTGACTTAAATATAGTCTTATGGTATAATCATTACATGGATAAAACAGTATATTTTTCAATGCCTAAAGATGTTACGCATGGTCGTGGATATATATATTCACTGCAGTACCATATCGTATGGGTC
>JAFYYN010000111.1 GCA_017557525.1 Lachnospiraceae bacterium | reverse complement strand
TTTCGGATAAACCTCCTTCGGTTGATATTGTGCGGTTGGCGAACCAACACTATTATACCTCAGGAGGTTTTATTCTTGAAGCTAAAGCTATCTCGGAACACACCTGCATAGCAGGTGGTTTATTTGTACCTACGATACAAAAATATGCAGCCTGTTTTTCACAGACTGCATACCATCTTATGGACAACGCATCATACTATGATGATGAAAAGTTAATCGATAAAGTTTTTAATCTTAAGGATCGTTCTGTAATCTACAGGTGATACCTTACAGCCGTACTTACGGCCGCTCTCGTGGATGATCATGCCGTTACCCATGTAAATAGCCACATGGTTGACCTTTCCTGAGGATGAACCGTAGAATACAAGGTCGCCCGGCTGAGCATTTGCCAGTGAAACTGTCCGGCCCTTTGAAGAAGCAGCTATATCATAGGATGCTCTAGGAAGATTTGACGTATTGATACCACATGCTCTGTATACTGCAAGACAGAAACCTGAGCAGTCAGCACCGGTTGTCAGGCTGTTTCCGCCCCATACATAACGAAGTCCGATATGTTTCTTAGCCTCGGTTATGATAGACATACGAAGTGAATTAACACCTACTGTAGATTCACCGTTAACTACCTGTGAAAGTGAAACTGCCTTATCCCATGTATAAGCAACGTCAACAAATTCCTTTGAAATGTAACCCTCAAGGTCATCGCAGTAAGCCTTTACCCAGATGGTTGTCTCATCATCCTTGGAAATAACACACTCCTCGATTACGGGGAGCTGCTCGCCAAAGCTTACAGTTGCGATAATGTTTTCATCTGTAGTAGAATCAGGCTCTGATCTGAAATTTACTACGCCTGCATTACAGGTTGCCATAAGTGTTGAAAGCGACTCTGCTATTTCTCTGCCCTCATCACCCATGATAAGGTACTCAGCTGATACATAGCCCTCGATCTTTCCTGACTTCATATGTGCCCAGCCGTCATTTACCTCGATAACCTCGCACATACCGTTTTTAGGAAGATAACCGATGATCTTTGAGCTCTTACTTGCACCGTTTCTGATATTAAGATAATCATTTACATTTGCAAATGCAACATTCTCAGGAATTGCTGCACTCTCTGAGAAAAGCTCTGCTAAATTTGCATCGGCATTGGTGTTATAGAACATGTCAAGATAATATGACAGACCTTCCATAGCTCTTTCGCCGGTAATAACACTTGCGCTTGCCTTTGTATTTGATCTTACTGCTAATATCAGGCATACTCCGAATACTGTAAGTATAGCCTTTATAAATGATTTTTTATTCATAAAAAAATGTAAATCCCTGATGTATTCAGGAAAACGTCTCCTTTTTTATTGTGCATCAAACAACCTCTTAGAAGTGTCTGATAAACATAATTATGGCTCGTTATCGTGAATACTATCACAAATTTACATATTTGTCAACCAAATGTTACAAAAATATTTCATTAAAATTATATAAAATGTAATAATTGTACCTCAAGGATAAGTCTTAGTCTGAGTTATGACAAGCAATTACAGCTTAATCATTATTATAATCCCAGTCAACTGCAGAATGTTCGTTGGTCTTATCTCTTGTAAACAGGTCAACAACTGCCTGATGTACATCCTGACCTTTAAATAAGATATCGTAAACCTCCTGTACGATTGGCATTTCAACCTCGTATTTATCAGCTAATGCTTTAGCAGCCTTAGCACAATAAACGCCTTCTACGATCTGCTCTACCTTCTTCATGGCTGCATCCACAGTCATGCCCTGACCGATAAGATAGCCCGCATTCCAGTTTCTGGAATGATGGGAGGTTGCTGTAACAAATAAGTCGCCAACTCCGGAAAGTCCGCAAAGAGTTTCGATCTTAGCGCCCATCTTTTTACCCAGACGGCTAATCTCAGCAATACCTCTCGTCATAAGTGCTGCTTTTGTATTATCTCCGAAACCAAGACCGTCAGACATACCTGCCGCAAGTGCGATTACGTTCTTTATGGAACCACCGAGCTCAACACCGATTACATCATCGCTCGTATATACTCTAAAGGTATTTGTCATGAAAATATCCTGGATCAGCTTGGCTGCCTGCTCTGACCTTGATGCTACTACTACTGTAGTGGGTATCAGACGGCTGACCTCTTCCGCATGTGAAGGGCCGGAAAGTACGGCAAGTGTAGCATTAGGTATCTCTTCCCCAATGATATCAAGGATTGTATTAAGTGTCTTTTCCTCTATACCCTTTGCAACATTTACAATAAGCTGGTCATCCTTTATATAAGGGGCTACAAGCTTAGCTGTATCTCTCACATAAGGTGAAGCTACCGCAAAAACTATAAGCTCGGGATTACTGCCGTTTACAGCATACTTTTCATCAAGAGTAAGCTCAACTGAGTCAGGTAAAACTGCCCCCGGGAGATTTTTGATATTCTTTCTGTCTGCCTCGAGTGCCTTTATCTCACTTTCGATCTTTGACCAGAGTACAACCTTGATGCCCTTATTTGCTAAAAGAATTGTTAATGCGGTACCCCATGTACCACTACCTAATACTGTTACTGACATGATTATCCGTACCCGTTTTTACGGGATCCTTTCTATATTCTATTTCTACCAACTATATGTCTTGTTTTCTCAACCAACATTTTTATCATTTGTTGTGTATATCATTTATTGTTTAAATCATTCGCTGCTTCTTCAGCTGCCTGTTTTTTCTTCTGACCTATCTTATTTTCGGTGCCGTTAAGCAAACGCTTGATATTTGCCCTGTGCTGGAAAAATGCCATAGCCGTATACAGACACGAAACAACGATTATCCAGGGATAATAAGGCAAGTCCGTAAAACGTATAGCATTCCATATGGGAAACAGCGTAAGTACTGCCAGCGAACCAACCGAAACATACTTAGTGGTAAGTACCAGTATCGCAAAAAGCGGGATGCCAAAAGGCAGGATCAATGGATCGATAGCCACAAATACGCCTGCGGTTACTGCAATCCCTTTTCCGCCGTGAAATTTCAGCCATACAGGAAAATTGTGTCCAAGTACGCATCCAAATCCACAGATAAGCTCAAGCAGCTTTACATAATCAACATCCTTATATATTACAAACCTGATAAGCAATACTACAAGAAGTGCCTTTAAAAAGTCACCGATAAAGGTTATGATACCTGCTTTCTTACCGAGTGTTCTAAAAGCATTTGTGGTACCTGCGTTACCGCTTCCCATCTCACGGATATCAACATGATTCATAAGACCAATGATATATCCGGTTGAAAAACTCCCGACGATGTATCCAAGTACAATGCATATGATGATTTGCAGTGTCATTTTGTATTCTCCCCACGCTCACGAACAATTATCTTTAAAGATGTTCCTGAAAAACCGAACGCCTCACGTATCTTGTTTTCAATATAACGCTGATATGAGAAGTGGAACAGCTCCTTGTCATTACAGAATATTACGAATGTAGGCGGCTTGATACCGGTCTGAGTGATATAAAACAGCTTAAGTCTCTTTCCCTTATCTGTCGGAGGCTGCTGGAGAGCTACTGCCTCAGCCATGATCTCATTTAAAACGCCTGTCTTTACTCTTAAAGTCTGGTTTTCAAGTACCACATCAATTGATTCAAAGAGTTTAGTCACACGCTGACCGGTTAGTGCTGAGATAAACAGTATCTCTGCATATGGGATGAAGGAAAGCACCTGAACTATCTTGTCCCTAAAGCGGTACATGGTCTTGTCATCCTTTTCGATGGCATCCCACTTATTAACCGCAATGATAATACCTCTGCCACGTTCATGTGCTATACCGATTATCTTTGCATCCTGCTCGGTAACTCCTTCAGTAGCGTCTATCATAAGTATAACCACATCCGACTTTTCAACAGCCGATACAGTCCTAATGATCGAGTATCTTTCAAGATCTTCCTTTATCTTGCTCTTACGTCTGAGTCCTGCGGTATCAACAAAAATATAATCCTTGCCCTCATACTTTATCTCTGTATCTATGGCATCTCTCGTGGTACCTGCAATGTTGGAAACTATACATCTTTCCTCACCTGCAAGCCTGTTTATAAGGGAAGATTTACCGGAATTTGGACGACCTACTATAGCAATCCTTGGACGTTCATCCTCCTCTGCGCCTTCTTCGGGCTCAGGGAAATATTTTACAACCTCATCAAGCAGCTCACCAAAGCCTAACTTTCCTGAAGAAGCTATCGGTATGGGCTCTCCGATACCGAGGTTAAAAAACTCATAAACATCTGCCTGCATCAGCTTAAAGTCATCAACCTTGTTAACTGCAAGTACAACAGGCTTTTTAGATCTGCGCAGCATATCTGCTACACCAAAATCAGAATCCACAAGGCCCTGACGCACATCAACAAGGAAAATTATAACGTCCGCAGTCTCGATTGCGATTTCAGCCTGCTCTCTCATGGATTTCAGCAGTATATCATCGCTCTTAGGCTCTATACCGCCCGTGTCAACCAGTGTAAAGCTGTGATTGAGCCATGTTGCATCAGCATATATCCTATCTCTTGTTACTCCGGGATAGTCCTTAACTATCGCTATCATCTCTCCGGCTAATGCATTGAAAAGTGTGGACTTTCCTACATTAGGTCTTCCTACTATAGCTACTATCGGTTTACTCATATCTCTTATCACGTACAGGCGTACTTACTCATCGGTGTTATGCCTGGTAAACACAGATGGAAGTCTGAAAATTATTTATCAGACTTTTTCTACACATAAGTCACATTATCAGTCTATCTCATATTTATTGAGCTCGTTGGAATAATACTCTCTCTCATAGTCCCTCATAAACGAACCCACAAACGCAGACCCACTCGATTTTACTATACGAACCTTTTTTTGTAAAGTGTTTTCTAAATTTTCAAGAGGCATGTCATCCAAAAATATGTCCTCACCGCTCTTTAACGTGGCACAGGGTAACAATATCATTGAGTCAAGACCCTTTTCTTCCTCGGGTTCATTATCAAAGTAGTTTTTAAGCTGGGCCACTATGTCCTGACCGGTAAGGAGCCCGGTCACATCGATATCATGACCGAAGAAATCATTTATTATGCGGTGTACATGGATATGCTTTAACCCAAACTCCTCCGCCAGCCTGTCACTTAACATTTTTATGGTAGAATACGCCGCATACCCTGTCACAACATGAAAAACAGTACTTTTAAGGAACTCTTTCTCCTCAGTTTTCTTTGAGCCTCTACCGTTTTTACTTCCTTTTCCTTTTTTGTTAGAAGAAGCCTTGCTTTCTAACATCATCTCCTTAAGATATGATATCTCGTCTTCAACCTCATCTATCATAGACCTGAGCATGCCCACTCCGTTTTCTATCTGAGGAAAGCCTTCGTACTCATCCATCGTGGGTATGGGTCTTTCGGCTCTTAAGTACCACTCATCGGATGCAAATACCAGCCTTGTACCGTATTTCTCAAGGTAATATTTCTGCTTTGCCTCTATCTGATCGAGTACTTTTGCCGCATCCTCCTTTGTAAAAGGATCAAGATGCTGTAATCCCTCACGGAATTTTGTTAAACCTACGGGTACTATCGACATGCTCTGAAAATGGGGTAAGTACTGTTCTATGTCGGTTAGTGTCCTGTCAAGCTCTGCTCCGTCATTAAAGCTCTTGCATAGTACAACCTGTCCGTTAATTTCCAGTCCTGCATCACAGAATGTCTTGATATGTCTAAGTGCCTGCCCGGCAAAACGGTTATTTAGCATCCTGCAACGTAGCTCTGGATTAGTTGTATGGATGGATACATTTATGGGTGATAACTTATAATAACATATTCTTTCGACATCTTCATCACTCATATTGGTGAGGGTAACATAATTTCCCTGCAGGAAAGAAAGTCTTGCGTCATCATCCTTGAAATACAGGGTTTCCCTCATACCTTTCGGGAGCTGGTCTATAAAGCAGAAAATACATTTATTTCTACAGGAACGATAACTGTCCATCATCCCGGACTCAAACTCCAGACCTAAGTCCTCGTCTGCATCCTTTTCTATCTCAAATTCCCAGAATTCACCGGTTTCTTTGCTGATAACGCCAAGCACTATCTCTTCGTCGTCACAGAGATACCGGTAATCAAATATATCTTTTATTTCCTGTCCGTTTATACTGACCACCTTATCTCCCGGCTGCAGCTCCAGCTCCTCACCTATGGAGCCCGGTGCTACACTTGAGATAACGTGACCTTCGTTCTTTTTCTTCACAACTTACTCCTAATAGTTATATAACCGCAATTTACTCCTCTGTCGTTTCCGTGTGCCCTGTGCGAATAGAAGATGTCGGAATGACATTTTGTACAAATACCGCTCACTTCTATATTTTCCGGTTTAATACCTGCATTTATCAGGTTTACCCTGTTTGCCTCCCAAAGATTAAGGTAATATTTCTGAGTCGGGTTATTATTAAAATCACCTGAGGCAGGACGTACTATACTCATATCACTACCGATAGGATGCTGAACGTCTTGTTGATCTTTTTGTTGATCGTCAGATTGATCTTTGGGCTGATTGCTATCATTATTAGACAAACGACTTTTGTTCAGTATATATTTAGAAACAAATATATCAGCTACATCAGCACTGACTTCATAACAGTCCTGACAAATGGATGGTCCTATAACTGCTTTAATATCCTTAGTATCACTGCCGAAATTATCCCTCATTTTGACAATGGCAGCCTGCACTATGTTGTCAGCCGTACCTCTCCAGCCTGCATGAACTGCAGAAATCACTTTTTTTTCAACATCAACTAAAAATACAGGAACACAGTCAGCACCTAAAACATATAAAACTACATCCTTCTCATTAGTAATCTGACCGTCAACCTCTTCTTCTGTACCGGGAATATCTTTATACTGAGTTAAATTATCAGGTGTTCCTTGCTTATCACTCCTATGATTTCCCGGGTTTTTAAGCAAACTCAAATGAATTCCTCGTCCGCACTCATTTTTCCCTACAATCTGAACATTTGTGGTATGGCACTGATGAGGCATTACTATGTTTTGCGGCTCAAACCCGACTGCTTCAGAAAACAGCCTGATATTTTCCATAACGTCTACCGCGTCGTCACCCCTGCAAAAGCTCATATTCATAGAGGAAAAACAGCCCTTACTTACCCCTCCGAGCCTTGTTGAAAATCCGCATTTAAGCCAGTCAATTCCTTCAAGACTCTTAAAGGTTACAATTGGGATGTGATTTTCTCCAAATTCTTTTATATTATCTTTCTTGTCCTTTATCATTCAAACTCCAAATATACCAATGATATCAATCTCCGGTCAATCACCGGGACAGTTCTCTGATTGATTTTTACCTTATTACAAAACTGCATCAAAGGCGTTCTTTATTACTTTGATATCATTACCCAGTATGGCAACTACATCAAATCTTACAGGAAAATCTTCAGGTATGCCGTGCCTTGTCATGTAAAAGATGGCACTTCTAGTGATTCTCTTTGCTTTTCTGTAATCCACTGCCTCTTCAGGAAAACCGTTTGCGTCCGATTCCCTGTATTTTACCTCTATAAAGCAGAGATATCCGTCTTCTTCAGCTATGATATCTATTTCTCCCGCCTTGCAGTAAAAATTTGTCTCCCTTATCTTATAACCCGAGTTTTGCAGAAAAAGTACTGCCTCATGCTCGTTATTAAAACCTACCTGCCTTTTATTCAAACCTGTTCCTCACGAAAAACATTTGATTATTTAATTTTTCTCACAATCTCAAAAAACATTCAAAACATTTTCAAAAGCATTTAAAATCGATGTTTAAATTAGAATTGCAGATCCATCTTCTGCTTGATAGAATCAACCTTATCAACAAACATGAGAACCTCAACGACTGCCTCGTACAACTCCGGAGGGATATAATCGCCAAAGTCCAGACGTGACAGGGTCTCTGCAAGCTTCGAATCATGATGTAAAGGTACCTTAGATTTCTTTGCTTCTTCTATGATTTTTTCAGCAAGATGTCCTTTACCGGTTGCAATTATTTTCGGCGCCTGATCTCCGGGCTCAAAACCAAGAGCTACGGCCGTTTTAACCTTTTTGACCATTTATATCCTCCTTTCCATATTCATATCTCCTGTCAATCAGAGAACCGTCCCTCTGATTGACTCACTAAGTTGCAACACCTCATCAGTCTGCTTAGCAGACAGCTTCCTCTCAAGGGGAAACCTATAAATTATGCTGCGTAATTGATTCTATTTAAGATGTACGAATGAGCGTCTGTGGATAGGTGTCATCCCTAGTTCTTTTATCGCTGCAATATGTGCTGCCGTGCCGTATCCCTTATTGCCTGAGAAATCATACCCCGGGTAAATTTTATCGTATTCAACCATCATCCTGTCCCTGGTAACCTTTGCAAATATACTTGCAGCGGCAATGGAAATACTCTTAGCATCACCCTTTACTATCCCAACCTGTCTGATACCTATATCCGGTATATGCTCAGCGTCTACTAAGAGCATGTCAGGCACATATTTCTCACCTGTTTTGGGATTTTTCAGGTTCTCGATTGCTTTTCTCATGGCTCTTAACGTAGCCTGCTTGATGTTAATCTCATCAATGACTTCGCTGCTTTCCATCCCTAAACCGACTGCGACTGCCTTATCCAATATTATATCATACAATTCCTCACGCTTTTTCTCAGAAAGCTTTTTAGAATCATTTAAATACAATATCTCCTCATCCTTAGGCAGTATTACAGCCCCTGCTACAACAGGACCTGCAAACGGACCGCGTCCAACTTCATCTATACCGCATATAAATCTGCACTCGGCAAATTTATACTCAAATTCCTTCATTGTCTCTATACGGGCACGCTCCGCCTCTAATTTGGCAAGTGCCTTTAGTTCTTTTTCTTCTTTAGTCATATTTCGTATCCTGATATATAAATCTTTTATACTGTCAATGTCACCTTGAAAACGCCTTCCGTGTTTCCTTAAATCCCTATACTGATACAATATTAGGGCATTTCCAGTGTTATCTTTCCTAATTTCTGAGTCCTGAAATCATCGATCAGTAACTTTGACGTCTTTAACAGATCGATTTCAGCGCCTTTTTTAAGACAACCTCTTTTCTTTCCAATCATTTCAAGGATTTCTAAAGCGCTGAATTTAGTATCAGCATTTTCCGGTATGTTATCATTCTCCCCATCACCACTATCTGAGTCTACGGCAACCTTAGTTTCACCAGACTTTTCAAGTTCAATCCCGTATCTTTCCTTTAGCACACCCGGATATTCTTTCATAAGTATCTTTATCAGCTCATACGCCATATCTTCAGGGAAAAGGATATCGTCATTGATCGAACCGATAAAAGCTATATAAAGACCTGTTTGGGGATCTTCAAACTTAGGCCAGAGTATACCGGGAGTGTCAAGCAATTCAACGTCCTTATTGATCCTGATCCACTGCTTTCCTATTGTCACACCGGGCTTATTGCCTGTTTTGGTACATGCTTTTCCTGCAAATGAATTGATAAATGTGGACTTGCCGGAATTAGGTATGCCTGCAATCATGGCTCTCAGGGGCCTTGCAAGTATACCCTTTTTCCTGTCTCTTTCTAACTTTTCCTGACAGGCTTTTTGTATGATCTCAGTAGTGCTCTTTACCCCTGCACCTGTTTTCGAATTAACTATACTTACAAAAAAGCCTTTGTCCTCGTAATATTTCTTCCAAATTGCAGTCTTTTCCGGATCAGCCATATCTGATTTATTGAGCAGCAGGACTCTGTATTTTCCCTTTGCCAGCTCATCAATGTCCGGATTTTTACTGCTTTGAGGGATCCTTGCATCAAGTATCTCTACCACTACGTCGATCAGCTTGATGGATTCCTGCATCATTCTTTTGGCTTTCGCCATATGACCGGGATACCAGTTAATGCTGTTATTTCCGTATCCCTTTACATTATCTGTTTTTGACATCTAAACTCCTACTAATTGTCTTAGTACTTAGCTTGACTATTTATCATTCATTAAGTATCTTCAGTTCTTTTTCAATACCCTGCAGCTGTTCCTGGCATTTTGCTGCAAGCAATGTACCCTCTTTGTAGAGCTCTATGGACTCATTTAAGGGTATATCCTTTTCTGACAGCTTCTTATTTATTTCTTCAAGGCGGTTAAGAGCATTATCAATGTTAAACTCCTCTTCCGCAACCTTTTTTACATTTTTCTTCTCTTCACTCATTTATTACATTCCTTTATTATTTTATATTCACATTAACTGCTTTTTTAGATGTAACACCCCATCAGTCTGCTTCGCAGAACAAAATCATTTTAAAGAATAGGTAATAGTGTAAATTAATTTACGGTAGCTGATATATCTCCGTCATGCATTCTAATACTTATTTCGTCACCTTTACTTACATCTTTAGCATTTTTAACAGCTTTATTATCCTTAGTTACATAACCAAAACCGCCAACCAGCTTTGCAGTGGGTGAAAGTCCGTTAAGCTCAGCAAGAAGCACTTCAAATCTTTTGCTGTATCTTCCAAAGATCATCTTCATATTAGTGTTTAAACCCTCGAGCATGATCTGCGGTCTTTCCCTGTATCCGGCATAAACCAGTTTCATACTGCTGTCTATGCTTTTAGTAAGGTTAATCAGGTTTTCCTGTGCTGATTTATATATATTTCTGATGTTAACATCCAGCATCTGAGAATTATGTTTTAGTCTCTCCTTTTTCTCATTCAACCTGTTCTGAGGGCTGTTTTTTTCTATGGCAGAGAGTTTTGCATCCACCAGCAGTTTTCTGGTCTTTATAGCATTTACCATAAGATTTTGTAGGGATGCTTTAAGATCTTCAACCCTTTTTATATCCGTCATTACATCAGGGATAGTCTCTTCGGCAGCCTCAGAAGGTGTAGCAACTCTTTTATCAGCTACAAAATCTATTAAAGTCCAGTGACCCTGATGACCTACGGCAGAAACTATGGGTGTTTTTGCATCTGCCACGGCTCTCGCTATCATTTCATCGTTATAGGAATTTAGCTCTTCATCCGATCCGCCGCCACGCCCAACTATAATGGAGTCTAGCCCCATCTTATCAAGCGTTTTAATACCCTTTACTATGGTACTAACAGCATTTGCTCCCTGGACATTAACATGGAAAAGCACGAGCTGCACATACGGATTTCTTTTCCCTGCAATCTTGCATATATCCTTGATAGCCTGTCCGTTTTTAGATGTAATAACTCCAACCTGTGCAGGATGCTTGGGTATCGGCTTTTTCCTTTCCTGATCAAAGAGACCCTCTGCTTCAAGCTTCTTTTTGAGCTTAAGAAATGCTAAGTTAGCCTGCCCGTCACCAATATTTTCAATTGCTGAAACTATGAGCTGAGCCTTTCCCTGTCCCTCGTAAAACTCAAGACTGCCGGCTAATGCCACCTGCTGGCCCTTTTCAAGCTTAAACTTTAAGGCGTATGCTGCGGTTGAATCCCACATGACACAGGGTAAAAGTGCATTTTCATCCTTTATCGCAAAATAGTAATGCCTGCCCTTCTGTCCGTCGAAATTCGTAACCTCACCCTTTACCAGAATATGACGGAATTCATTGGTCGCATTCACAATTTCGTTTATCATCCGGTTTATCTCGGAAACCGACCTGTATCTTGCATACTTATCAGTTTCTATACTATGATTTTCATCTATAGCTGTTTCAGGAGTTTTACTTTCAAAACCATTACTCTTTGTATTAAAGATTGCTTCGTCTTCAACTGCAATGTCTTTAATTGCAGAGTCTTTTCTTACAGAGTCATTATTCTCTGATACCTGCTCCCCAATGATTTCTCCGGTTTCAGTATCAAGATATACTCCGTCTTTTCCTTCAACCTTTACATATTTGGGATACCACCTGTATAGTCCTTCAGGCAATCGTTCACCACTGTAATACCAGTATCTATCCTCAGAATACCATTTTGCACCAAAACTCTTGGCTGTTTCCTTATCCTTGTAAGGAACATTTAACCTGTAATAACCCATAAAACCTCTTATTCTTTAATCCTTCAGATTCATCTTGCTGACTATACCAAATTGGTTTAACCTTAACCATGCCCTACCGATAATTTCTTCCTTTAACACATTACCCATGCTGGTAAACCTGCTGTCCTCAGAATTATTCCTGTTATCTCCCAGGACAAAAAACTCGTCACTATCAAGCTTTATCTCATTTTCAGCAAGTCCTGCAACTACCATCGGCTCAACATTTATCGGTTCTTCCAGCCTTTCACCATTGATATATACAAAACCGTTTTTGATCTGTACTGTTTCTCCGGGCAGGCCGATAACACGTCTTATACCGTAGTAGCTATGCTCCTTACCGTTTTTTTCAAACACTATAACATCAAATCTTTCCGGGATGTCCTCATCATTGTAGCTTAACATATTGATGAGAATACTGTCACCGTCATTCAAGGCTCCTTCCATGGATTTCCCGACCATCTTTGTCTTTTCAACACAGTACCTGGTAACTGCCCATCCGCCAACTATCGCACCTGCTACAAGTACAAGCCAGAAAAACAGCCTGAATATAGTTTTTATAATCCTGCTCCTATGCTCTTTGCGATCATAGTCAAGATCATAACTAAAGTCGAAGTTCATATATATAATAATTCCTCTCAAAATCTATAGCGTGTCCATATTTTTCCCGGTAAAGCCGGTATCACCGTTATACGATGATATCAGGTCATAAGGTTACGTCCACTACACGCCCACTTTATATTATAATATAAATATTCAGAAAATACAAATAAAAATGAATGTAAAAAAAATCTAAAAAATAGTTTAATTTTTCTGTAAATTATGTTATAATAAATGAAGTTAGGTATTTTAGCAAAAACTATGGAGGTTTTTATTCTATGGCAATGACATTTGAACAACTGGTAAAGTATGCCAGAGATAATGAATGCTCAGACATTCATATTACCGTTGGTACCAATCTTGCAATCAGACGATTTGGTACACTTATGATACTCGATGACGTTCCTACTGCTGATGAGTCACGTGAAATGATCTTCTCAATCCTTGATGAGCAGCAGCGTAAGTATGTTAGCGGCGGAAAAGACCTTGACGTCGGCGTTATGCTTCCCGGCGGAAACCGTATCCGTGCAAACATCTACCATCAGAGAAACAATCTGGCAGCCAGCATCCGTCTCTTCCAGAACAAGATCCCTACATTTGAAGAGCTTGGTCTTCCCAGTGCAGTTCATGATCTG
The DNA here is from genome assembly GCA_017557525.1 of Lachnospiraceae bacterium. GTDB lineage: Bacteria > Bacillota > Clostridia > Lachnospirales > Lachnospiraceae > RUG11977. The sequence continues at coordinate 124,997 of JAFYYN010000111.1, read as the reverse complement.
GCCAGAACACCTCGTGGTCTGATCCTCGTTACAGGTCCTACCGGTAGTGGTAAGTCTACTACCCTTGCTTCTATCGTTGATTACATCAACAGCACAGAGGCTCGTCATATCATGACAATCGAGGATCCTATAGAGTACGTTTATCCTCATAACAAAGCTATGATCCACCAGCGTGAGGTTGGTAAGGATGTTGAGACCTTCTCAGGCGCTCTTCGTTCTGCCCTCCGTGAGGACCCTGATATCATCCTCGTTGGTGAAATGCGTGACTTTGAGACAATTTCAGCAGCTATCACCGCAGCAGAAACCGGTCACCTGGTTCTTTCTACACTGCATACCACTTCAGCTTCACAGACAGTTGAGCGTATCATTGATGCCTGCCCTCTTGAAGGTCAGAATCAGATCCGTGCTCAGTTTGCAAACGTTATCCGTGGTGTATTTACTCAGCAGCTGCTTCCCAGAGCTGATGGCACCGGCCGTGTACTTGCTACTGAGGTTCTTGTTGCTACAACCGGTATCGCAAACCTTATTCGTGAATCTAAGACAATTCAGATTCCTTCAATGATCCAGTCCGGTAAGCAGCTCGGTATGCATACTATGAATGATGACCTTGCTAACCTTGTTCATTACGGTATCGTAACCAGGACAGAGGCTCTTAAGGTTTCATCCGACCCCGCAACCTTACAGAAGATGATTGTAAATGCTATGTAATACGTCATACCCCGCAGGGGTGTGACACGGCGACAAATTTGCGCAGCAAATTTGTTGGTAATCCGTCGAAAGTGCGAAGCACGTTCGACAGTCGGTCCGCGCGACGCTTGGCGCGGTAATTCAAAGAAAATCCGAAGCAAAGCGTAGGATTTTCATCAATACGGCGACAAATTTGCGCAGCAAATTTGTTGGAACACGTCATACAAAACCCTCAGCGCGAGCTGAGGGTTTCTTTTATTCTTTCACTTTCTTTATAAATTCCTTTAGTTCATCCAGCCTTTCCGTCATTACCTTCCGGCCGATATTGTACACCCTTTCAAGCTCTTTGGGGTCTCTTATTATACCGGCGATATTTAAAGGCTCCGGTGGACGGATCACAAAAGCATTCCCTGCCTGCTCCTGCCTTGAAACATACAGTGTTTCAGCATTATACTTTATATGCCTGTCCGCCAATGCTCCGACAAGATTTGGATATTTGTGATATTTGATCTTAATAAGTTTCATATGCTTATTCTTTTCCTTGACAAAGCCTAAAGGCTGAGTAAGTATCACAACATTTTTCAGATATCCAAGCTTCTCAAAGCCTTTTAGAGGTATGGAATCAGCTATACCGCCGTCAAGAAGCTTTGTTTTATCAACCTCAACCATCTTTGAGAGTAATGGCATCGAAGCTGAAGCCCTAATGAGATCCAGATCCTCATCATCTCCCGTCTCCAGTCTGTAGTAAACCTCGCAGCCCTTTTCAACATCTGTGGCAACGACATAAAACTCCATTGGGTTTTCCTTAAAGGCTTTTCTGTCAAACACATCGAGCTCGTTTGGTACAGTACGGTAACAGAACTTAGTACTGAAAATATTACCTTCCTTGATCAGATTTCCGATACCGGCATATCTCTTATCGTTACAGAAACGCATATTGTATCTTAATGCGCGGCCCGGCTGTCTTGATTTGTAGTTTACCCCAAAGCAGGCTCCCGCAGAAACTCCGATAGCTCCATCAAACTCTATATTATTTTCCATCATTACGTCGGTCACTCCGGCAGTAAACATGCCACGCATGGAGCCTCCCTCCATAACAAGACCGAGTTTTGTATTCTTTCCCATACAATTCTCCCTAAATTTATCTTTATGATCTCTTTTTGCTATTCGTTATCAGATTTAAGTTTTCACTGCCAATACCTGAATATTGCAGTTTTTATGTCCAAATATGAAACAAGCGCAGATGCACATTGCACCTGCGCCCGTAAGTAGCGTATCTGGTATAGAAATTAACGGATAACTTCCTTAACCTTAGCAGCCTTACCTGTTCTCTGACGAAGGTAGTTAAGCTTTGCACGTCTAACCTTACCATGTCTAACAACTTCGATCTTTACAACAATGGGTGAATGTAAAGGCCAAGTCTTTTCAACGCCTACGCCGTTAGAAATCTTTCTGACGGTGAAGGTTTCTCTGGCACCGCCGTTCTGCCTCTTGGTTACTACGCCTTCGAAGACCTGCTGTCTCTCACGGTTACCTTCCTTAACGAGTGAAGAAACCTTAACGGTATCACCTACTCTGAAATCGGTAATTTCGCTTTTAAGCTGAGCATCTTCAATCTGTTTGATAATATCGTTCATTTTGAACCTCCTGATATTTTGATGTTCTTACTACGTTGTATAAACCGCTTTTAGCGCACCCATTGAAATTCAGACTCTGTACAGAGGAACACCAATTATTCACAAATAATACTTATAACATAATCTTGAAATAATTGCAAGCACTTTTTATATTTTTATTCCTTCTTTTTACTATTGCTCTTTTTACAATTAAAATCCGATTTTCATGGTCTTCAATCAGAGAACCGTCCCTCTGATTGAATTTCCTTCAAAAACTTAATATCCTTTTTATCCAGCTCCACTTTTTCCATGAGGTCAGGCCGTCTTTCCATAGTTCTTACCAGTGACTGCTCTCTCCTCCAGCGTGCTATATTGGCATGGTGACCTGAAAGCAGGACATCCGGCACTCTCTTTCCCATAAACTCCTCAGGTCTTGTATATTGAGGATACTCCAAGGTGTTTCCCTCAAAGCTCTCATCTGAAGCTGAATCATCATTATTCAATACACCCGGTACGAGCCTGGCAACTGCATCCATGATGCATATTGCAGGAAGCTCCCCACCTGTAAGTACAAAATCCCCAAGTGAGATATAGTCATCGACCTCCATCTCAAGCACTCTCTCATCTATACCTTCATAATGACCGCAAAGGAATATGAGATTCTCTTCCTGGGCCAGCTCCTTTGCTACTTCCTGGGTAAAGGTTCTTCCTATCGGAGAAAGATATATCAGGCGAGTTCGTCCTTTTTCCTCTAAGGCTTTTGTATCACCGTTATCTGGCGAAGCTAGGTCAGCTATATCCGTCATATCGCTTATACGTTTCCTTGCAGCCTCGCATGCCTTATATACCGGTTCAGCCTGCATAACCATACCTGCTCCACCGCCGTACGGGTAATCATCAACCCTGTTATGCTTGTTGAAGGCGAAATCACGGATATCTATAACATCCAGATTTATCAGACCTTTTTCTATAGCGCGTCCCATGATGCTTGTATTCATGGCAGACTCAACCATATCCTTAAATAACGTAAGTACTACAAAATTCATCTTCCAGCTTCTCTCTTAAATCCAGTTAATAATCGTCCTTAAGAATAATTGCTCATATCCTATCGAATAAGCATGTTATTAAGTATTTTATAATCTGCAGATCATAGTCCGGGCAACAGGTGTACCTTAATTGTCTTTTTCTCAAGATCAGTTTCAAGTATGCAGTCTCTTATGGCTGGTATCAAAAGCTCCTTACCGTCATTTTTCTCGACTACATAGACATCATTTGCAGCAGATGTCATAACATCTTTTAAAGTACCGATTTTATTATTTGCTTCATCGATGATATCAAGACCAATAAGGTCACAGATGAAATACTCATCCTCACCTAAAGGCTCCGCATCTTCTCTATCTATCATCAGGTCACATTGCCTGTATTTTTCCATCTCATTGCGGTCATCCATCCCGGAAAACTTAAGGATAACCATGTTTTTAAAGAACTTTACGCTCTCTATTTCACATTCAAGCGTATCTTTCTTCTTATTAATATATACTTTCTTCAGCTTTTTAAATCTTTGCGGGTCATCCGTTGTAGGAAATACATTTACTTCACCGTGTATTCCATGAGGTGAAGTGATGACACCCACTCTTAATCTGTCGTCGTTTTCCATGAAATCTTTTGCTCTTTCTACTCAAACCTCAACTATCTCAGTCGCTATACTTTACTATCGGTCTGCTACACAAACAGTTTTTCATTAAGAGAAATTTCCAAAAAATATAGGCATGTCCTTTTACAGACATGCCCTTTAGCAAACAGGACTCTCAATGTCCTGTCATTCTGTGTAGCTCACACAATATCTACTACAACTTTTCTGTCATCCTTTGCAGCAGCGGCAGCCCTAACAACCGTACGTATGGACTTAGCAATACGGCCCTGTTTTCCTATGACCTTTCCCATATCCTCCGGCGCAACCTTTAACGAAACCGTAATCTGTTCCTCGGTCTCTGTCTCGGTTACCTCTACCTGTTCCGGATGATCTACCAGTGATGTAGCAATAATTCTGACTAATTCCTTCACTGCTATCACCTCTCAATTATTTTTCGATTCCGGCCTTCTTGAAAAGCTTTCCAACGATGTCAGTAGGCTGTGCACCATTATTTAACCACTGCTTAGCTGCATCCTCATCAATTTTGAATGATGCAGGCTCCTGGTTAGGATCATATGTACCGATCTCTGCGATAAATCTACCATCTCTGGGTGATCTCTCATCAGCTACGATAATACGATAGATAGGGTTCTTCTTAGCACCCATTCTTCTTAATCTGATCTTTACTGCCATTGTATATTCACCTCCTATTTTATTTTCTATCTCAAACCTGACATGTCTTTTCTCTCACCAATTTAAAAGCGAAACTTCCCGCTATACTTATGACAAGATACACGGACTCAGATTGGAATACATTTTAAAACAACTTGTTCTTGCCGCCGAAGAACGGCATTTTGAAGCCTTTCTTTCCGGGCTTCATAGCTCCGGAGAACTGCTTCATGACCTTCTTGGTCTCATTAAACTGCTTGATAAAGCGGTTTACCTCAGCAATATCAACGCCTGATCCTCTTGCGATCCTGTTCTTTCTTGAAACATTTAAAAGATCGGGGTTAGCTCTTTCAGCCTTTGTCATTGAACCTATAATGGTTTCTGCCTGCTTTAAAGCAGCCTCGCCACCACTCATATCGGCATCCTGAACATTGCCAACATTCATTCCCATACCGGGAAGCATTTCCATTATCTTTGAAAGACCACCCATCTTCTTCATTGAAGCTATCTGGTCAAGATAATCGTTGAAATCAAATTCTGCCTTACGCAGCTTCTTTTCAAGCTCCTTGGTCTTTTCCTCATCCACTAAAGCCTCAGCTCTGTCGATGAGTGTAAGAATATCACCCATACCAAGGATTCTTGAAGCCATTCTGTCGGGATAAAACTGCTCAACATCGGTAAGCTTTTCGCCTGTACCTATGTAAAGTATCGGTTTTCCTGTTACATGCTTGATTGAAAGTGCAGCACCGCCACGAGTATCGCCATCAAGCTTTGTAAGGATAACGCCTGTTATCTCAAGCTTTGAATTAAAGGTCTCCGCTACGTTTACCGCATCCTGACCTGTCATGGCGTCAACCGTAAGTACTGTATGGTCAATATTGACCTCATTCTTTACGGTAATCAGCTCTTCCATCATCTCCTCGTCAATATGGAGACGACCGGCAGTATCTATGATAACTACATTTTCGTTATTGCTCTTTGCATGCTCTAAAGCTGCTTTTACTATGCTTACCGGAGCATGGCTAGTACCCATCTCAAAGAAATCAACGCCAACCTTTCCTGCATTGATCCTCAACTGGTCAATAGCTGCGGGTCTGTATATATCGCAGGCTACAAGCAGAGGCTTTCTGCCCTTTGATTTAAACTTTCCTGCCAGCTTGGCAGCCATAGTTGTTTTACCGGCACCCTGAAGACCACACATCATGATAGTGGTTATCTCATTTCCGGGTTTAAGCTCTATCTCGGTGGTCTCACTACCCATGAGGGCTGTAAGCTCTTCGTTAACAATCTTTATAACCATCTGACCGGGTGTCAGTGAGTTAAGCACGTCCTGACCAATGGCACGCTCGGTTACGCTGTTAATAAAGCTTTTTACTACCTTAAAGCTTACGTCAGCCTCTAAGAGTGCCATCTTTACCTCTCTCATGGCGGTCTTTACATCTGCCTCCGAGAGCCTGCCCTTACCCCTCAGGTTTTTAAAGACATTCTGTAATTTTTGACTTAATGACTCAAATGCCATCTGTATTCCCTTCTATAAATCACTAATACAATAATGTGACTATATTCAAACACTTAGATTCGTTACTTAGTATCTTTACTTATAAAAATATCATAAGCTATATCCGATATCAAACACTTTGTCTGTCATATAATTGATTTCGATTAGATATCCGATACAATTTTTTCAAGCATTTCCGATATTTCTGAATCCCGTGATTTAACCTTTATTTTTTCCAGTCTTTCTGTAAGCCTGTCCATTTTCTTTAGGAAACCAAGCTTTTCTTCGGCTTCCTGAAGTTCCTTTGAACATCGTCTTACAATATCCCTTACTCCCTGGCGGCTCAGACCAACCTGCTCGGCTATCTCAGCTAAAGAGTAATTGTCAAGCACATAGCTTTCAAATATTTCTTTCTTGTGGTCACTAAGGAGCGGTCCGTATACATCATAGAGCCTTGTAAGCTCTACTATCTCCTTTAAAGCCTCATCTGCATTTGCCTGGCTCATATCATCACTCTTTCCATTACAGGAGTTTCAAAGTGTAAAGTTTTTTTCTTTACACCTTGGGTAGTATAATACGAATAAAGCTTTTTGTCAACTACTTTTTTTAAAAAGCAAAAAACCGGACAAAACATGTCCGGCAATTTAAAAATATTAAGTTTTACTTCTCAACTCTCCTGTTCCACGCAACCAGTGCATCAAATTTGCAGCCAAATTCATCCGTGGAAGCTCCGCAGGCCTTACATTTTGTATGGTAATAGTTCTGTAGACCGTTTGAGCAGTCAATTCTGTCTATGAGGTGTATATCCTCAGAACCACAGAATGGGCAGGGTTTTAAGCCTTCTTCCATATAGACCTCCTTATCTCTTGGAAAGCTCCTCTACGATATCTTCCCAGTCAACCTTACATTCAACCATAAGCACAGAAACATGATAGAGGAAATCCGCAATCTCATATTTAAGTTCTTCCGCATTGGGATTCTTTGCAGCTATAACTATCTCGGTAGCCTCTTCACCGCATTTTTTAAGGATCTTGTCAATACCCTTATCAAAAAGGTAGTTGGTATATGAGCCCTCCTTAGGATGTATCTTTCTGTCAACTATTACATCATAAAGATTCTTAAGTACTGCATAAGCATTCTTTTCTTCATACTCGTGCTTAAGCATCTCATTAAAGAAGCATGAACGATTTCCTGTATGGCAGGCTGCACCGATCTGCTCTACCTTTGCAAGCAGTGTATCATTATCACAATCAGCGATCAGCTCCTTAACATACTGATAATGACCTGATGTAAGACCCTTGATCCAAAGCTCCTGTCTTGATCTTGAGAAATATGTCATGATACCGGTCTCAACGGTCTTGTTAAATGCTTCCTCATTCATATATGCAAGCATCAGCACCTCGTTATTACGATAATCCTGAACTATAACAGGTACCATACCATCGCTGTTTTTCTTTAAATCAGAGTATTTAAGCTTACTGTCAAAGGTATTTACCTCTATTCCATCCTCTTTAAGACTGCGCTTAACCTGCATAATACCCGATCCGGCCTGGGTGCTCGGTCCGTCAACAAAAGGGACCTCTGAAGGAAGGGACTTTGATGCATAAAAGTTTGTTGCAACGCCCGAAACATTTTCCAAAGAAATAAGCGAAAGAATATCGTTTCTCACTAAGCTGTCTCTGATGATAACAGGCACCTTCATATCCTTTATTGTTTTCTTCAGCTTCTCAGAGATTACTACATGCTTAAACAGCACGCCGCCATAAAAGTCAGAATCAAAGATATCTTTATATGCAAAGACATCGGTTGCTGTTTCGGGATCCATATTGATCTCAATGATTATGCTGTCCTTGCCAAAACGCTCACAGCCCTGTTTGATCAGGTCATTTCCCTGAATATCACTGTATCGGAGGACTACATTTTTTGCACCTGTATAGAAAGCTTTCTTGATATCCTCAAATCTTTTCACCCTGATACCGATCATTACAGGGATATCAACGCGTCTGACTACTTCCTTGACAAGAGCAAGAAGATTTTCATGCTCCTCCTCAGATTCTGCCGCACTATAAATATACAGCTCATCAGCTCCGTTGTTTTCATATTCCCTGCAGGTATTGACGCAGTTTTCTATGGTCTCATTTTCGCAATTTATATATGTGATTATTTTCTTCATAAACTTGTTCCTCAATTTATATTATTTCTACTATTATACTTGGAAAGTACTCTCGCAAGATCAATCTTTCCTTCATAGATAGCCTTACCGGTGATAACTCCTTCAACGCCCTTTTCGGCTATCCTGTCGATATCCTCTTCAGAGCCGACTCCACCTGATGCGATGATATCAAGCCCTGTTTCATTAACAAGTCTGGTAGTATAATCAAAATCAGGACCGGTCAGCATTCCGTCTCTGGAGATATCGGTATAAACTACAGTCCTTAAGCCATAGTCCTTAAATCTTAATGCAAGCTCTATTATATCAGACTCGCTTTCCTTTTCCCAGCCTGCTACTGCCGCTTTTCCATTTCGCCCGTCAAGACCGGCAACTATGTGCTCAGCGCCAAAGGTTTCTATAGCCAGGCGAACAAATTCAGGCTCTTTAACTGCTTTTGTTCCTATTATCACTCTGGCAACTCCGGCATCAAGCTTTTTTTCTATGTTTTCAAGACTTCTGATACCGCCGCCGGTCTGGACAGGGAGTCCTGTTTCTTTAGCGATGTCAGAAATAACCTGCGCATTAACGCTGTAGCCCTCAAGCGCACCGTCAAGGTCAACAACATGTATGTACTCGGCACCTTTTTCCTTAAAGCCAAGCGCAACCTTAACCGGATCGTCATTATATACTGTCATATCTGCGAATACGCCCTGGCGAAGTCTTACACACTTGCCGCCACGTATATCTATAGCGGGATAAATCCTCATTTTATGTTTCCCTTTCTAATCATCTTCTTCACGGAGATTATAATATCATAATACTACTATAATAATCAAGGAAAATTTATACAGAAGTCTATACAATTCTATTCTTAAATGCTATACTAAATCTATGGAGAAATGAAATTATTTCCCGTAGCTCAAACCAATACTTTTATGCAGACAATATATACATAACAGGAACAATTTAAAAACCACCATAAATTAAGGAGTATGTATGAAAACTGTAGGAATCATCGCAGAATTTAATCCATTCCACAACGGCCATAAGTACCTGATAGAACAGGCAAAAGCCAAAACAGGTGCTGACTGCTGTGTTGTCATAATGAGCGGTGATTTTGTACAGCGCGGTGCTCCTGCAATATGCAATAAATATCTGCGTACCGAGATGGCTCTTAAAAGCGGTGCGGACATCGTTTTTGAATTACCGGCTGTTTATGCATTGGGGAGTGCTGAATTATTTGCTGAGGGCGCTGTTACTCTGCTCACCTTTACCGGTCAGATTGATTATCTGTGCTTCGGCAGCGAATCAGGGGATACAGATGCCCTGATAAAATGTGCATCCATCATTGAGGATTATACTTCAACCCCCGCTTTCAAAGACGAGCTCTCATCATATATCAAAAACGGGGTCTCATATCCATCTGCTTTTTCAAAGGCTTTAGGTGATACGCTTGGTAATCTTCAGTCCCTGCTCTATTCTCCAAATAACCTTTTAGGGATTGAGTATTTAAAAGCCTTGTCCAGACTTAAAAGCCTAAAGCTTTATCCTAACACTTTAGAAAATGACCGGAAATCCGTGGATAATTCTGAAATCAACTTGCATTATCCTACACCCTTAGCCATCCACAGAAACGGATCTGAACATTTTGATACTGAGATAACCAAATATTCATCAGCTACTGCAATACGTGATTATATTATAAATAATGATGATCTGCAGGAATTATCAGGCACCTTGCCATCAGAAGCCTATAAGATTTTATCCGATAACAAAAACCGTCTTCTGCCTGTTACTGAAGATGATTTCAGTAATATGCTTTATATGCGTCTGAATACAATGTCAGATGATGAGCTTTTCGCAATACCTGATATCAATCCTGACCTGATCCACAAGCTTATAGATTTCAGAGGAAAGTACATTTGTATTTCAGACCTGATCATGAGCCTTAAATCTAAATGCTTTACCTATACCGCAATAAGCAGGGCAATTTTCAGGATACTGCTTTGTCCTTTGTATTTAGATGCGATAAAGCAGACTGATAATGAAAAACCATATTTAAGGCTGCTTGGTTTTAATAAAATCTGCTCGGAATTTTTAAGAAATCTAAGGAATTCTGAACTGATAAATATTGTTACTAAGCCTGCTGACGGTCCTTTGTCCGACCCTTCATATAAGCTCGATATATATGCGTCAAACCTTTACGAGCAGGTTTGTTCTAATAAATATAACTCCAAATTTTCGGAGGAGCTTAAATCCGGGCCTATTATGTTCTAAAATAAAATCCTGGTCCCAAGCCTATTTTCTAAAAATATTTCTTAGAAAAATAAGACAGAGAACGAACCTCTGTCTTATTTATTGTATTTTTATAAGCTTCCCTTAGTCGAAAGTGTACCTGATACTCTCGGATCCACTGTCTTTGCCTCATCAACAGCCTTTGCAAATGCCTTAAATGCAGCCTCTGCAATGTGGTGACAGTTTGTGCCGTCAAGCTGTTTGATATGCAGGTTCATGGCTGCTGAATAGGAAACTGCATAGAAAAATTCTCTGATCAGCTCGCTGTCAAGCTCCCCTATCCTTGGCATCGTAAAAGTAAGATTGTAGTTGAGATAAGGTCTGCCACAGAAGTCAACAGCAGCAAGTACAAGTGTCTCATCCATGGGAAGTATGCTTGATCCGTATCTCTTTATGCCTGCCTTGTCTCCTAATGCCTGCTTTAAAGCCTCACCCAGAACAATGCCGGTATCCTCAACTGTATGATGTCCGTCTACCTGCAGATCACCCTTTACCTTAACCTCAAGATCGATAAAGCTATGTTTTGCAAAGCTTATAAGCATATGGTCGAAAAATCCGATGCCTGTGCTTATATCAGATTTGCCTGTACCATCAAGGTTGATCTTTATATATATGTCTGTTTCTTTAGTTTTTCTGCTTACTTCTGCTGTTCTCATATTTCGTATCATGCCACAGGCATACTTACACATCGGTGACGTGCCTGTTGCGGCACCGATGGAAGTTTGAAAATCCAGCCTCAAACTTACACTCATCCGTCGTTTTCTTTGACACCTTCCCTAATTTTGGATTCAATCAAGAGAAGCGTCCCTCTGATTGAATTACTCGAAACGAACCGCTACAGAATTTGCGTGTGCTGTAAGACCCTCTGCCTTTGCGAATCTCTCGATATCAATGTGTATTGCCTCAAGCGCTTCCTTTGAATAAGCAATAACGCTTGATTTCTTGATAAAGTCGTCAACTGAAAGTGCTGAGAAAAATCTTGCGGTTCCGTTTGTAGGAAGTATGTGGTTAGGACCTGCGAAATAGTCTCCCAAAGGCTCGCTTGAATATGATCCAAGGAATATAGCACCGGCATTTTTGATCTTTGAAAGTGTTACAAAAGGATCCTTTGTAAGCACCTCTAAGTGCTCGGAAGCTATCTCGTTAACTGCATCTATAGCCTCATCCATTGTATCTGCCACAAGGATATAGCCATAGTTCTCGAGTGATTTTTCAATGATCTCTTTACGTGAAAGCTTTTCTGTAAATGCCTTTACTTCATCAGATACCATTTCAGCCAGCTCCTGACTGGTAGTAATAAGTATCGCTGAAGCAAGCTCATCATGTTCTGCCTGGCTGAGTAAATCTGCCGCAACGAATTTAGGATTAGCTGTCTCGTCTGCAAGTACAAGTATCTCGCTGGGGCCGGCAATTGAATCGATGCCGACATTTCCATATACTCTCTTCTTTGCTAACGCTACATAGATGTTTCCGGGGCCTACAACCTTGTCAACCTTGGGGATTGACTCTGTACCATAAGCCATAGCAGCTATTGCCTGTGCTCCGCCTGCCTTAAATACTCTGTCTGCACCTGCCTCCTTTGCAGCAACAAGTATTGCATTGTTAACCTTGCCCTCTGCATTGGGAGGTGTACACATATTTATGCTTGAAACTCCCGCTACCTTAGCAGGGATAATATTCATAAGTACGGAAGAAGCAAGAGCAGCCTTACCACCGGGTACATAAACACCAACTTTTTCGATAGCGGTAATCTTCTGTCCTAGGAAAATACCGTTTTCTTCAGTGTCAAACCAGCTTCTCTGCTTCTGCTTTTCATGGAATTTCTTTACGTTTGCAGCTGACTTTCTGATAGTCTCGAGTAACTCAGGGTCAATTGTATCATAAGCTTCCTTAAACTCTCCCTCGGTTACCTCGATATTCTTTTCATTTAGTTCACACTTATCAAACTGTTTTGTATAATCAAAAAGTGCTCTGTCCTTGCCTGCTCTGATATTCTCAATGATCTGAGCTACCTTGTTTTCAAACTCGGTATACTGTGAAGGGCTTCTTTTAAGTAACTTAACCAGTAAATCATTCTTTGAACTTGCATCTAACTTAACAATTTTCATAACTCCGATTCCTTACTGCAGACAGAACTTTCATCTTTCGACGCGTCTGCTCCGTCTAAGATGCAGGGATTATCCCAAAATCATAATATTTCATTACAAGGGGAAGCCTTTGTTTGACTAAAAAAATACAATTGGTCGCTTTTATGAAACAATAGCACTCATATCGTTTATGAGCTTAGTAATACGTTCCTGCTCCATCTTCATGCTTACTTTATTTACGACAACTCTTGCAGAAAGTGGAAGAATTTCTTCCAAAACCTCTAGACCGTTTTCCCTAAGTGTTGAGCCGGTTTCTACAATATCAACGATTACCTCTGAAAGACCAACAATCGGTGCAAGCTCTATTGATCCGTTGAGCTTTATTATCTCTACAGTCTGGTGCTTTGTGTTGTTGAAATAATCCTTGGCAATCTTAGGATACTTTGTAGCTACCCTGATAAGAGAACCATTATTTAAACTCTCCTTGGCACTTGCAGGTCCCGCAACACACATCCTGCATTTACCTAAGTTAAGGTCTAATACCTCGTAAAGGCTTCTGCCCTCTTCAACTATGGTATCCTTTCCAACTATTCCGATATCTGCTGCACCATACTCAACATAAGTCGGTACATCGTTTGCTTTTGCAAGGAAAAATCTGAAGCCGTGCTCCTGATCTTCAAATATCAGCTTTCTGGTATCCGGATCATTCATTTCATCACATCTGATACCCAGCTGATTAAGTATTTTCATCGACTGCTTTGCCAGTCTGCCCTTTGCCAGGGCTATCGTAATATATCTCATATACTAAATTCCTATCTCTATCAGACTTATCAAATTTCAAATATTTACATCAATCAACAGCATTTATACAGGCTATCGGTTATACAAGCATAATGATCAATTATTATAGGTAATCGTGCAGCTCTTACCTTCGCGTCTCAGCTCGACAGCCCTCTTAACAGCATCGCTCTGTGATCTTTCTGAACTTATTATCTCTACAGGCTTATCGGTATCCTTTGATAATAGTCCCTGTCTGGAAAGCGCCAGCAGCAACTTATCTGTTACGATCGTCATACCGATAGCCGCTGCCTTTTTACCATACTGTCCTACAAGATTATCGTATCTTCCGCCCGAAGCTATGGGCTCTCCGACATCATAGGTAAACGCATGGAATATGATACCGGTATAATATTCGTACTTACTGATCATGCCAAGATCAAAGCCGATATATTTCTCAAAGCCGTAAACCTTCATAAGTTCATACAGGGCCTTTAGGTGATCGAATACCAGCAGCGCATCCTTATTACCGGTCATGGAGCTTACTTTATCAAGACAGTCAACGCCCCCGAAAAACTGGGGAAGATTTGTCAGGATATTTTTAAGCTCTTCGCTTATATTTTCATCCTTTAGTAAGTCCTTGATACCAAAGCTGTTTTTGTCTACTATGAAATTCTTTAATATCCTGATCCTTTCTTCATCAAGGTCGGACTCAGCGATCAGTGCCTTAAAGAATCTTACATCTCCTATATCGATCCTGAAATCTTTAAGTCCTGCTTCAAGCAGACAGTCAATCGTTGCAGCAAGCATCTCTGCATCTGCAATAACTGAAGAATCATTGATCAGCTCACATCCGAGCTGTGTCGTTTCCTTCTGCTTTCCCTGATATTCAGAATTATTTATAAATGTATGTCCACAGTAACAGAATCTTACCGGTCCTTTTTCATCCTTAAAATACTTTGCCGCACACCTTGCTATCGAAGGGGTCATATCAGGCCTTAAGACAAGCGTATTTCCGTCTCTGTCAAAGAATTTATACATATCCCTTGCTTTTACGGTACCACGTTCCTCACTAAAGACCTCAAAATATTCAAATGTCGGTGTCTCGATATCTTCAAATCCGTATAGATGCAGCTTAGCTCTCAGCTTTGTCTCTAAGTCAAGCTTACGTTTACATTCACCGTCATAGATATCTCTTACTCCTTCAGGAGTTGTGAACAACCTCTTATTCATACATATACCATGCCTTCCAATACTTTATCACTTTAAAGTGCTACCAAATTATCAAATTAGCAAATTGAATTGTTCGTATTATAACGAAGATACAGCCCTCTTGTCAAGTAGATTTTGAAAAAACCTTAAAAATGTACGGCTGTAACGCACATTTGTATTCTAATATGTAATTATCCCTGCTACAAGATAGCCGACAGCGGCTATACCTGCTATAACCATACTGTAAAATACTCTGACCCTGCAGATTTCATCGGGGTTACAGCCGATGGACGTACCCACATTTAAGGCATCCGCCGTAAACATACATATCTTTTCCCCGGCAATACCCGCTCCTGCTACAGCGCCAATGCATAATGCCGGATAAAGCCCCATTGCATTGACAAGATTTACGGTTATCGGGAAAATGATCGCATACATCGACCAGGATGAACCCAGTGCCATCGTAAGCAGTACCGATATGATAAACAATACTGCCGGCATTACGGGTGCCATCTCCTTAAAAAGTCCAAAAGTATCCGATAAATATGTATCTATCGACAATGTCTCAAGTAGCGATGAGAAACACATCGTTAGCAGATACATTATAATAGGTAATGCTGAGTTTGCTATACCGGTAATCAGATGCTCCATAAACTGTTCGGGTGACATAAGTCCCTGGGCACAGTACATGATAAACATCACGATAAGTGCTGCTACGAGACCTACTGAGCTGTCCAATACGAAGCTCCCGTCAAAAAGGCTCCTGAGCAGGAGTGATGCAACTGCAAGTACTATTATAGGTATTATTACATTAAAAACCTTACCCCAAACCTCAGGCTCGTTGACATTCAGGTATTTCTCAGAGCCCTTGGGCCATAGCTTACCGCCGTTTTTATATCTCTCCTCTGCAGCCTTTAGCTGTTTGTTTCTCGGCAACTTTCTTAAACCCAGCAAAAACATAAATATAACTGTAATTATGGAAAAGAAATTAAACGGTATTGACTTACAGAAAAGTCCGATGGTCTCATCACCTGTCGAAACAGTCATGGTACCTATTACAAAGATACCCCATAATGACATTGGCAGGAACGATGAAAGCACTGTAGGGAGCATACTGTAAAACAGTCCAAGCTTTTCTCTAACTATCCCGTTTTCTCTGGCAGACTTATAGGTGGCTGTTGAAGCGCACATCATATTAAGGCCGTCATCTATAGATGTAACTGCCATTATCCCCAGTGACGTAAAAAACACCTTCCTGCTGGTTGTACAGGTCCTGTCCGAAAACTTTTTAAATGCTGTAACTCCTCCTGATGCTGCGATCAGATTTACCATGCCGCCCATTAGTGCCATGACCAGTACCGTAAAGGCGTTATCCACCGATGACATGGTTTCTACTAGAGAAATAGCATATCCGGACGCAGGTTCTGTACGGAATATCAGTATAACCTCTAAGAGACCTGCAACGATCAGCGACTCTATTGTACGTTTTGTTATAAGCACATGTACCAGCATCAAAGCAAGAGGCAATAAAAATAAAGGCCATACCGAATCTTTAGGGATAAATATTCCTGCCAAGATATATATCAAAGCAAGGCTGCCGTACTGAATAAGCATCTGTCGCTTACTCATAGGTACCTGGTTCGACGGATGCTGAAGTATACCCTTTCTCATACCGGAAAGCGCCAGTATCTGGGAATGCTTATTACTAACCTCCCCATATACCTTTTTCATCAGTTTTCCGTAAATGTCAGGATGTCGGGATATGATTTTCATCATATCCTTACTTTCCAGCTTGTAGAGTACTGTTTTACCCAATGACCTTACCGTTGAAAGACGGTTCTGCCCGGACAGTACTCCGTATTCACCGAAATACTGCCCTTCATGCATAATATTTATCTGTTCGCCATCGGCATTCAGTACCTCACAGGTCCCCGATTCCAGGAAATACATCCCGTCTGCTTCTTCATTTACCCTGCAAATATCCTTACCGTTCTCAAATGTGACCTTTATAAGCTTCTTTCGGATTTCCTCAAGCTCCTTTTTGCCTGAAGGACTGTCAGATATCCCAAAGAAATCACATATATATTTTTCGTCTATCTGTCTTTCGGACATATTTTTGTCTTAATCAGGCATGTTTTTCACGGTCTGTGCTGCCTGCTCCACAAACCGTAAGGGTGCTATTCGTTAGTACCCTCTTTGTCCCTTGTCTCAACACCTACTGTTGTAGCTACAGCTGCGACAACAGCTGCAATTATAGCTATAAGTACCATTATAAAAAACGCAACTATCGCTACTACCACTCCGGGATTCATTGAAAACATTTCCTGTACAACGTCAAACATAATTTACCTCTTGTTTATTAAATGTCTTTAAGTTAGGATTAATGTTGCATTATAACATTTTCTCAAGTTCTGCCCTGATTGCCTGTATAAACTCTAAGGTGTTAACCTTATTTACATTGGGAAGCTTGCTGATAAGAGCAAGGTCCCCTGTCATTGTGCCGCCCTCTATTGTTGCGATCGTAGCCTTTTCAAGCTTCTCTGCAAATGCGGAAAGCTCTGCGATATTGTCTAATTCGCCACGCTTCTTTAAAGCACCTGTCCATGCAAAGATGGTAGCAACAGAGTTTGTCGATGTGGGCTGTCCGTCAAGATACTTGTAGTAGTGACGCTGTACTGTACCATGAGCAGCCTCATACTCATAATTTCCGTCAGGAGAAACAAGCACTGAGGTCATCATACCAAGTGAACCGAATGCTGTAGCAAGCAGATCGCTCATTACATCACCGTCATAGTTTTTGCATGCCCAGATAAAACCGCCCTCAGACTTGATAACACGGGCTACAACATCATCTATCAGTGTATAGAAATATGTGATACCCTCTGCCTCAAATTTTGCCTTATATTCATTCTCATAAAGGTCAGCAAAAATATCCTTAAAGTTATGATCATATTTCTTTGAAATTGTATCCTTGCTTGCAAACCAGAGATCCTGCTTTGTGTCAAGTGCGAAATTAAAGCAGCTCCTTGCAAAGCCTTCGATTGAGGCATCAAGGTTATGTACACCCTGGATTATGCCGGGTGCCTTGAAATCATGGATAAGCTCTCTTGTCTCGTTACCATCCGCATCGGTAAATACGAGCTCAGCCTTTCCGGGCTTATCGATCTTCATCTCGGTAGCCTTGTAAATGTCACCGTATGCATGACGCGCAATTGTGATAGGCTTTTTCCAATGAGGAACGTATGCATCAATACCCTTAACAATGATAGGAGCTCTGAAAACTGTTCCGTCAAGTATGGCACGTATTGTACCATTGGGACTCTTCCACATCTGCTTTAAGTTATATTCCTTAACTCTTGCAGCATTGGGTGTAATGGTTGCACACTTAACACCTACGCCGTATTTCTTGATGGCGTTTGCCGAATCAACAGTTACCTGGTCATCAGTCTCGTCCCTGTACTTAAGTCCCAAATCATAATACTCTGTCTTTAAATCGATATAAGGACAGAGTAATTCATCCTTTATCATTTTCCAGATGATCCTTGTCATCTCATCCCCATCCATCTCAACGAGGGGTGTTGTCATTCTGATCTTGTCCATTTTCCATTTTCCTCCTATTATATGCCTTCACCTCTATGGGAAGGTGGGTTTTAAAGCTCTGATAAACGTTTCTCTTCCATTATATCTCAGATATCTGTCGGTCCTCTTATTCCAGCCGTCAAGGATGTTTAAGTAAATACTTCCGTCCATATACTTTCTGATGCCGATTACCAGTATCCAGTGCCAATGGGAAATCCCCGCATTGACCATCATCGGTACAGGTGTTTTCTCACGTATGGCATTTTCTATGTCCTCAAATCTTGAGATCGGCACAGCATGAACCTTTGAGCCCTTAGACTTAAAATATCTGTTGAACTTTGGTTTATAAAATATGATGGGGCCGTTTCCAACAATCTTGTGGATATCCTTAAATATTTCAAGGAAATCATTTCCGAAACGGTGTCTCCTTATATCTCCCTTACCGTGCTGTCTCATAAGCAGCATCGTATTCATCGTACAAATGGCTGCACAGTGATTATCCGCTATCTCGAAATAATCCCCCGTTATTGCAACACGATCTGCTGCCGCAGGTATCTTCACCTCTGTATATCCGCTCTGCGGCAGGGAATCCGAATATATAAACCCATATGGCCTGTTTTTTAATCTGATTTTAATCATATATCATGCCTCAGGCATGCTTACACATCGATGCAGTACCTGTCGCGGCACCGATGGAAGTTTGAAAATATAATTTCAAGCTTAATTCCTGTAGAAATTGATCAGACAGCCGTCAAGTATTATCTGTCTCTCGTCATCGCTTAATGAGCCAAGAGTAAAGATAACTTCCTTAGCATCAGCAAATGTGCCGTCAGCTTGTTTGCTTAATACATAAGCCTTTATCTCATCAATCTTATCTGTAAGTGCTTTTCTTACATCGGGAACGAATACATAATCTCCCTTATGTATCTCATTACCTGCATAAAGGAAAGGAAGCATACCCCAGTTGATAAGATTTGAACGATAACGCTTGGTAGCATACTCGCCCGCGATATTTGCCCAGGCTCCAAGTACCTTCTGACAGGAAGCAGCCTGCTCACGTGCAGAGCCGTCACCGGGCTTAGTGCAGAAAATGGTACTGCCAAGACAAATATCCTTTTCCTCTGCCTTAAATGCATCGGTAACCTTCTTTAAAACTGACTCATATTCAGATTTAAGCTCACCGGCGTCTTTAGCAAAGCCGTACTGATCAATCTCATTCTCAGGAGTACTTAAGCCTGCTGCCCTGTTCATCCTGATCTGTCTTTCCTTTTCAACTGCTCTAACCTTCTTTGACTCACCGACGTAATCAGGATCACGGCGAGAAAGCGCAAACTCAGCAAGTCCTAAAGGATTGGATCTGTATGAAGATGTCTCACCTGAAGGGATAAGCTCATCAGTTGTGGTAACAGGATCATGGATCTCGCTTACACACTTTATAAGAAGATTGTCTGCAAGCTCATTCATCTTAGGCCAGTCCTTGATATTGGGGCCAAAGTGGATCTCTGCCTTTGTATCAGCCTTGCCTACGCAGTCAAGTACTCTTCTGTCATAGATGGTCTTATCAAAGAAATACTTATATTTATTGATCTCGATACCTTCAAGCTCATCAGCAGCAGTAAGGAAGCCCTTGTTTGCTGCGGTAGCTGCGATGGACCTTGCATCCATAAGAGCAACTGAAGAAATCTGACCGTTCTGGATCTTTGAACCCTCTCTGTTCGGGAAGTTACGTGTGCTGTGACGGATACTGAACGCATTGTTTGCGGGTGTATCTCCTGCACCAAAGCAGGGACCGCAGAAAGCTGTCTTAATAACTGCACCGGCTTCAATAAGCTTAGCAGCGGCTCCGTTCTTAACAAGCTCCATATAAACAGGCATTGAAGCAGGGTAAACGCTAAGTGAGAACTTACCGTTTCCGATATCAGCGTTACCTAAGATATCTGCTGCCTCGCAGATATTCTCAAATCCACCGCCTGCACATCCGGCAATGATTCCCTGCTCAACATAGAGCTTGCCGTCTATTATCTTATCCATCAGTGAATATTCGCACTTATCGCCAAAGCTTACCTTAGCTCTCTCCTCGCACTCATGCAGGTAATCCTTAAGGTTTGCCTTAACATCTGCGATTGCATATGCCTTTGAAGGATGGAAAGGCATAGCGATCATAGGCTTGATCGTTGAAAGATCGATAACAACAGCACCGTCGTAGCATGCAACTCCGTTTGTGCTTAAAGGCTTGTACGCATTCTTTCTGCCATGGATGCCTAACCACTCCTCAACCTGATCATCTGTCTCCCAGATTGATGAAAGACATGTGGTCTCGGTTGTCATAACATCTATACCGATACGGAAATCAACGCTTAAATTCTTTATTCCGGGGCCTACAAACTCAAGCACCTTGTTCTTTACAAAACCTGAATCAAAGGTAGCGCCTACAAGTGCAAGTGCAACATCGTGAGGGCCTACGCCGAAATTAGGCTTTCCTGTAAGATAGATACAAATAACCTCGGGTCTGTTAACATCATAGGTCCTGCCGAGCAGCTGCTTTGCAAGCTCTCCGCCGCCTTCACCGATAGCCATGGTACCGAGTGCACCGTATCTTGTATGTGAGTCGGAACCAAGTATCATATCACCGCAGCCTGCAAGCATTTCTCTTGCAAACTGGTGAATAACTGCCTGATGAGGTGGTACATAAACTCCGCCGTATTTCTTTGTGGCGGTAAGGCCAAACATATGGTCATCCTCATTTATAGTTCCGCCAACTGCACATAATGAGTTATGGCAGTTTGTAAGCACATAGGGTATGGGGAACTTTTCAAGTCCACTGGCACGGGCTGTCTGGATAATACCAACATAGGTGATATCGTGAGATGTGATCTTGTCAAACTTGATCTTCATCTTTTCAGGGTCACCTGATGTGTTATGCTTGTTCATAATACCAAAGCTAATGGTATTGTTCCTTAAGGAAGCATCTGTTACATCCACTCCCTTAGCCTTTGCTTCCTCAGCTCCTAAAAGCTCTCCGTTTACGAGATACACTTGTGATTTAATCAGATCCATTTTAAATTTCTTATCCTTTCATTTTCTTACATCTCTACGCCTTCACTCCATCGTTTCACGATGGAGCCGTATCATAAGACATCTTCCCACTTCGTGGGTCCCTCTTTATGACGTTTAGTAATCTTTATGGTGTTTCTTATACCATCTTATATACATAAATGTATAAGGCTCGCCTTTTTCTGCAAGCATCTTGAGCAGTTTCTCAAGGAAATCGCTTGTTTCCTGATGGATGGTCCTGCGTGACCTGCCCTTGTCGAAATACTCATAAGGACTCTTATTTGTGTATTTATCCTTAAGGTAAACCTTGCTGGCTGCAACTCTGTCACAGAACATCTCAATGACGTACTTTAAAGGCATCTTAACAGGCAATGCCTTGTTAGCCTCTAAATTATAATCATTCCAGTACTCGAAATGATGCTTGTTCCTGCCCTTGTGATGCATCCATGCATATGAGAAACCGTGATCCTCGCGCTCGCCTTCGTTAGGGCTCTTGTCTCCCCTGTAGAATTTTACTCCGTTAAAGAACTCGGTAGGAGAAAACTTAGAAAGGTCATGAGTAATACCCTGTACCGGGATGCCGGCCTTTACGCAGTGCTTAAACACAAGGTTCTTATGAGTGATGACCGTTCTTGCATGTGCAACTAATCTGTTGGTTTTCTTACGCTTAAGCTCATAGTATTTTATCCCATCGGTATCACTCGGGTCTTCACCAAGCCCAAGTTTCTTTCTTATGGAATTTTTCATCTTCTTTCCTATGGACTTACGAAGTCTATAGCCCTGGAAGCTGATTGTCTCGCCGGCTTTCTTTGCGCCCTCGTACATCTTGGGGCCTACCTGCTTAGCGGTATCAACTACCGTATCCCTGGCTTTTGGTGCAAAATCCTGTACGGTATCTTTAACCTTAGGTCCGAAGCTCTGTGCTGTTTCCTTTATCTTGCTACCGATATTCTGTACAGTATCCTTAGCCTTAGGGCCCAAGTCCTGTATGGTCTCCTTTGCTTTAGGACCTAAATCCTGTATGGTTTCTTTTGCTTTAGGTGCAAGCTCCTGAGCAGTATCCTTAACCTTTTCACCTACATTAACGGCAACATCCTTTACCTTAGGAAGTACATTGGTCTTAAACTGCTCAAATTTATCCTTCATCGTACCGACTACAACACCCTCGATACGCTCTATCTCAGATTCATGTTTTTCTTCTGATGCTTCCCCGTCCTCATCGTCAGTGGTCTTATCTTCTGTATCTGCATCCTCATCAGAAGCATCTGCTGTCTCAGTTTCTGTTTCATCAGCCTCAGCACCGGTTTCATCCGTTGTACTGTCTACAAAGAGGTCATCTATCGAAACATCGCTTTCTGCATTATCTACTTCAGGAGTCTCATTAACCTCTGCCTCTTTTACAGGCTCTTCGGCATCCTTTTTATTCTTCTTGTTGCGCTTATTGTCCTTCTTTTTATTTTTCTTATCCTGCTTCTTCTCTTTACCTGTTTTTTCTTCTGTTTCGGAAGCAGTCTCCTCTACAGCCTCATCCACAGCCTCGGCAGTTTCTTCTAACTCATCGGTAATATCCCTGTACTCAGCCTCAACTATGTCCTTCCCGTCAAGGTCCTTTGCGTCATCCTTCTTTGAGAAATGCTCTGAAGCAAACTCGGAAACCTTTTCACCGGCGGACTTTACCTTCTTGCCGGCCTTCTTAGCTGTTTCTTTGACCTTAGGCTCAAGATTCTCCTTTATTTCATTGGCTTTCTGCTTGAATTCATCAATACTCATCTATGAATCCTCCTTTATAAATATGTGCCCTCACTCATTATACCATGCACAAGAGCATCATTTATTAACTAAAAAATCAATTTTAAAGCTTCAGCTCAGCGCCCCTTACTACATGCTCTGCAAGAAGCGTGCTTGTTACCGACCCTACGCCTCCGGGTACTGTTGTTATCTTTCCTGCTAAAGGCTCTACGCTCTCAAACTCAATATCTCCGCAAATGCCCTGACCATCCTCACGCATATTTATGCCGACATCTATGCAGAAACAGTCCTTCTTAGCATTTTTCATCATGTCGCCCTTTAACAAACCTCTCGAGCCGGCAGCGGTAACCACGATATCTGCATTGCTTATCCTGTCAGTGATATCAGCAGTCTTTGTATGACAGCAGGTTACAGTTGCGTTTCTTGAGATCAGCATGGAAACAAGGGGTCTGCCAACTACCGTACTTCTGCCTATAACTACCACATTCTTAAAAGCAAGGTCTATCTCTTCAAATTCTATAAACTTTAGCACTGCCTCGGCTGTACAGGGGTAAAAGCAGTCTTTGCTACCCATAGCGGTAGATGCCTGGTTGTAATAGCCCATGCAGTCAATATCCTTGTCGGGGTCAATTGTCCTTGCCGCAAACTCTACGCTTAAAGGCTTGGGCAGGGGTCTGAATACCAGTATGCCGGTAACTGAAGGATCTTCATTTATCTCAGTAAACTTCTTATCAAACTCAGCTTGAGTGCAATTACCTTCAAGTACTACCTTTTCATAGGCAATCCCAAGAGTTGTAAAAACCTTTATTATCCCGCGTTCATATGAAGCATTGGCCGGGTCATCCCCAACGCTAAGTACTGAAAGCTTTGCATCCCTGCCTTTAGCTCTCAGCGCTTCCAGACGCTCCTTTATATTCTCTCTTAGTTTCGCGGCAACATCCGCTCCCTTTACTATCTGTGCCATACTTCATATCCTGTTGCAGGCATGCTTACGCACCGGTGATGTGCCTGCCTTATACACCGATGGAAGTCTTAAAGCTCTTTCTCAGACTTTCCTATACGCATAATCAATTTATTATAGCATTATTTCAAATAATATTCAACTAAACATTGATAAAATATTTTCTTGTATAATAAACGCAAGTATGATAAAATAATTTATTAGGTATACCCAGTATGTTTTTCGCTTCGTATTCCTTGCAAAAACACAACAAGGAGGCACCGGAACATCATGAAAATAGGTAAAGGCAGCCGTAGATTCGGCCTTACAATAAAACTTTTTATATTTGCTGCCTGTTCGATCATAATTACGGCTATTGGATTAAGTTTTGTCGCATCTAATAAGATGAACGATCTGTATACTGATTCCATCTCCAATAACATGCTTAATCTTGCTACCTCCTATGGGCAGATAATCGACGAGGAGCTTAGCGATAACTTAGGTGCACAGCTCAGTACAAGTGAATACAGCGATATCCTGTCAAATGTTTCGGTAAACGGATATTCATCAGGTTATTGTTATCTTACAGACAGTTCAGGTATTATCCTCTATCACCCGAAATCAGAAAGGATCGGCAACCCGGTTGAAAATACCGTAGTCCAGTCCATCGTTGCAGATATTGGCAGCGGCTTCTACCGTGTGCCCGATGTTATAGAGTATCTTTACAAGGGTGAAAGGAAATTTGCTGCATTCCATATTTCAGAGGTTGACAGATCAATCCTGGTTGTTACACTTGACAAGGAAGAAATTTCAAAAACCATCAGGGATCAAAGACTATCCTTCCTTTTTTCCGCAGCTTTTATCAGCCTTACATTCATTTTAATAATACTGATCATACTGCTTTTCATAACCAAGCCCTATAAGAAGCTGGTTGAAGCATCCGAAAAGCTGCGTGGTCTTGATCTAAATGACGACTCAAACCTGCAAAAGCTTGCTTCCAGAAATGATGAATGCGGAGCCATTGCAAAAGCATTAACGGGTCTTAGAAAAGAAATCTCCGAGGTTGTCTTTGAGCTTTCCGAGGTTTCAAGTGCCGTACAGGACAGTTCTGTTAAGATAAAAGATCTTTCAAGACAGATTACAAAGCAGTCCACCGGTAATTCCGTATCTACTAAAGAGTTGGAAGCAAACATGCAGGTTACCGCAACCTCTACAGATCAGATTGAGTCCACTATCTCATGTATCAAGGGTAAGACCTCGGATATTGAGGAAATGTCCGCTAAAGGCTCAGAGCTGATCCAGGAAATCATCAAGCGTGCCGGAGATCTTAAAGATACATCTGATTCATCGGTAACAGAAACCAGAAGGATCTATACCGAAATCCGTGAGCAGACAACTGCTGCTCTTCAGGAGGCAAAAGCCGTTGACAAGATCCAGGCATTTACCAACTCCATAAGAGCTATATCAACGCAGACCTCGATGCTCTCTCTCAATGCCGCTATAGAGGCAGCACGTGCAGGTGACCAGGGCCGCGGCTTTGCAGTTGTTGCAAGTGAGATCGGCGAGCTCGCAAACCAGTCCACTGAGGCTGTAAACAGCATCAATACCATTGTAGCCGAGGTTAGCAAGTCCGTTAAGAATATGACTGAGAGTATGAACCATATGATCTCATTCATAGATCAAAATGTCATTCCTTCATACACCGAGCTTTCTAATATCGGTACCCAGTATGCTAATGATGCCAATACCTTTGGTGTCAAGATGAATGCAATAAGTCATCTGGCAAAAGATCTTTCCGTTTCTATCGATGAGATCGTAATTGCAATTGACGGTATAAATAATAATATCGGGAATGCTACCGAGAGGATTTCGGATATTTCTGATAAGACCACAGACATCGTAAAGGCCACCACTCTTTCTGATGACCTTTTGGACAAGAATACTAAGGATTCTGAGAAGTTAAATTCTATTATACATAAGTTTAGTTACTGATCATTTGAAAATTATATCTTTTTCGGTTACAAGCATATCAAGAGGCTGATCATTTGCATCGGCCTCTATTTTTTCGCAAAGCTGCAGTTCAAAAGCAATACCGCACTTTATAAAGCTTGCACTTTCGTTTTCGCTAAAATACCGGTCATAAAAACCTTTACCGTAACCTATCCTGTTTAAAGAGGTATCAAACGCAAGTCCCGGTACGATGATCAGGCTGCTATCAGGATTTAGTACATTTTCTTCCTTTGTAATGTTGTTTTTAGGCTCCAAGATGCCAAAATATCCGGATTCCAGGTCGAACAGACTGTCTATCTTGTAAAATTGCATTTTGTTATCATAAACCTTGGGGACTCCGACTGTTTTCCCTGCTTTTAAGGCGCTTTCTATTAAGTTTAAAGTCTTAACCTCACTTCTGCAGGACACATAACAAAGGATTTTTTCAGATGCTTTATACTCTTTTAACCTAACCACTTTACGGGTTATTATATCAGAAAGAGCCTGAAGTGCTTCTGCACTCAGGCTGTCTCTTTCCTGCATTTTCTGTTTTCTTAAGATTTTCTTATCCATAATTAAGATATCCTAAACCAACTCTTATCTATGTTCAATAAGATTGCTATTTTATAACATTTCAAGCCTTAAGATTGTTAAGAACCTCATCAAATACTTTTTCTGCAATCACACTGCTGTCAGCTATAAGCTTGTCTGCCTTAAGATTCATCTCAGCGGCTATTTCTTTATCCTTCATGTACTTGGTATTTATATAAACATTAAGAGAAGCACACTTTAAAGCCGACATACATGTATTTATCGCGCATGCAGCATCACTTACTACGAGCTTTGAGCCTTTTTCGGCAACGATTGAAGAAAGCTCTATGGCTCTGGCGCACTTTTCCATGATCTCGAAGGGTACTGCAGCAGCATGTACAAGCTCACGTTCTAAGGTTTCTTCCTTAAACTTTTTCTGTTCTTCGGTCTCTGTAGGAAGCCCGTATGCCTTTGAAAGAGGCAGGAACCCATCTGCATCCTTTTGAATAAGACCTACAAACTCTTCTGCCAGCTTGTCACACTCAGCTATTATGGCATACATTTCTTCTTCAACATCAGCAAATTTCTTTTTGCCGACTGTAAGATTTGCAGCCATCTTGCAAAGGGAAATACCAAGGGATGCGGTGAGAGCTGCTGCTCCGCCACCACCGGGTACCGCATCCTTGCTGCCAAGCTTTTCTATAAATTCGTTTATTGTAAGGTTTCCATCTAACATAGCCATAATTTAATACTCCTGTTATTTGCTCCACCATTCTCGTCGATCACACATCTGAGCTGACATCTTCCACCTAGAATGAAGTATCAGAAGAGTCCTGATATCTTACCATTTTCATCAACATCAATCTTCTCAGCTGCAGGTACCTTAGGTAATCCGGGCATGGTCATGATGTCACCGGTAAGAGCTACGATAAAGCCTGCACCTGCTGAAACTTTAAGCGAACGTACGGTGATCTCAAAGCCCTTAGGTGCTCCGAGGAGTTTAGCGTCATCAGAGAAGCTGTACTGGGTCTTAGCTACGCAGATAGGTACATTACCAAAACCGATCTGGTTAAGTGTAGCAATATCCTTCTTTGCCTGAGCGGTAAATACAACACCGTCAGCGTGATATACCTTCTTTGCGATGTTTTCGAGTTTTTCTTCTATAGTCTGATCTAGCTCGTAACTGAAGGAGAAGTCTTTGTTCAAAGGCTCGCCGTTTGCATCAGTTGCATTACAGAGTCTAACAACTTCTTCAGCAAGCTCTATACCGCCTTCGCCGCCCTTTTCCCATACCTTGGAAAGTGCTACGTTACATCCAAGTTCACTACACTTCTTTCTTACAAGCTCTAGTTCAGCCTCTGTATCTGTAGGGAATGCGTTTATTGCAACTACGCAGGGAAGCTTATAAACCTTTGTAATGTTCTCAACGTGCTGTAAGAGGTTAGGCATACCCTTCTCTAATGCCTCAAGATTTTCTGCGTTAAGCTCGGTCTTAGGTACTCCGCCATGATTCTTAAGTGCACGAACTGTTGCTACAACTACAACTGCGTTAGGCTTAAGACCAGCAAAACGGCACTTGATGTCAAGGAACTTCTCTGCGCCAAGATCTGCACCGAAGCCAGCCTCTGTTACTACATAATCGCCAAGTTTTAAGGCCATACGTGTAGCTACTACTGAGTTACATCCATGAGCTATGTTTGCGAAAGGTCCGCCATGTACAAATGAAGGGCAATGCTCTAATGTCTGTACAAGGTTGGGCTTTAATGCATCCTTGAGCAGTGCTGTCATGGCACCTTCAGCATGAAGCTCACCGGCTGTAACAGGCTCACCATCATAGTTATAGCCTACGATGATCCTTGCGATCCTCTTCTTTAAGTCAACTATATCAGAAGCAAGGCAGAGAACTGCCATGATTTCTGAAGCAACCGTTATATCATATCCATCCTCACGGGGAGTTCCGTTTACTTTTCCGCCAAGTCCGTCAACAACAAAACGGAGCTGTCTGTCGTTCATATCAACGCAGCGTCTCCAGGTGATACGTCTTGGGTCGATCCTTAAGGCATTTCCCTGATAAATATGGTTATCAAGCATAGCTGCAAGCAGGTTGTTTGCAGCACCTATAGCATGCATATCTCCTGTAAAGTGAAGGTTTATATCCTCCATGGGTACTACCTGGGCATATCCGCCGCCGGCTGCACCGCCCTTAATACCGAAAACAGGGCCTAAAGAGGGCTCACGCAGAGCTACAACAACGTTCTTTCCGATCTTTTGGAGACCGTCAGCCAGACCCACTGTAGTGGTGGTCTTTCCTTCACCTGCAGGTGTAGGTGTGATAGCTGTAACAAGTATCAGTTTTCCATCAGGTCTTTTGCTCTCTTTGAGCAGGCTCAGATCGATTTTTGCCTTATATTTTCCTTAATGCTCTACATATTTCTCATCAATACCGGCTTTTGCTGCTATTTCATCTATCGGCAGCATCTCGTTTTCCTGTGCGATTTCAATGTCTGACTTATACATGCTTTTACACCTTCCTTGTTAATTTTTTATATTTTTAGCTTTTACCATTCTATCACATCTTAAATTTTGTTTCAATGTATTTTTATATGCAAAAAATGGTAGTTATCTTTTCTTTGAATGATTCTTATTCGTTCTTTTTCTTTATATTTGCAAAGCAGCTCCGGATATCTCCCGCGAGATATAACGATCCGAGTGAGCAGATCACTTCATCCGTGCCTAAAGACTGCTCAGCCTTTTCCATTGCGTAACCAACTGCTTCTTGCGGTGTATCAAAGTTAACCGCCTCAAAGCCTGCACCTCTAAGACGTTCTGCAAGTTTCTCTCCGGCAAGTGCACGCGTAGACTCAGGGGTAAGTGTTATAAAGCTCTTTGCATTGGTATACAGCTTATTTAGCATGGCGTCAATATTCTTATCACTTAAAATACCAAGTATATAGGTAATTTTCCTATCCCCAAACAGCCATCTAAGTGCGTCAACCGCTGCATCAATACCATGCTCATTATGGGCTCCGTCAAGGATAAATATCGGGTTTCTGTTTAAAACCTCAAACCTGGCCGCCCATCTTACAGTTTTAAGCCCCTGTTCAACCGCTTGTTTACTTATCTTATACCCTTTTTTGTTTAATACTCTTATGCTTTCTAATACGGTCAATGCATTAAGCAGCTGATACTCACCTACAAGGCTTAGTCTCAATGGCTCATCATAATATCTTGATTTAAATACCTGTCCGTCAATATCTTTTGAAATCAGCTTAAATCCAAATGTGTCGGGTATATGCAACTTAGCCTTTTTCTCTATACATCTGCTTGAAAAAACATTAAGTATTGACATTTTGTCAGTCAAGACTTCCTTTAACGGATATTCATTAGCTATAAGGCCTTCCCTGCCCTGTCTTGAAACCACAACGTCTGAAACCTCTGTTATTATACCTGCCTTTGCTGAGGCTATCTCTCTCAGAGTATTTCCCAGTATAGCTGTATGGTCAAAGCCTATAGGAGTTATAACTGCGAGCTCTTTCTTTTCTATTGCGTTTGTACTGTCAAATTCACCGCCGAGTCCAACCTCAAGTATGACTATGTCGCATTTCTTTTCTTTAAACCAGAGTATGCCGGCAGCTGTTAATATCTCAAATTCTGATGGCGACTCCCAGGTTTCTTTATCTATATGTCTCTTTTTATTTTTTCCCCCGGAATCCTTCCCGCTTTCTAAATCTCCGGTATTATTAAGTTTTTGTTCAATTTTATCAACTGTCGCTGCAACCCTGGAGATCACTTCGGCAAACTCGTCATCAGAGATATCCCTGTTATCCACCTTCATCCTCTCATTGTACCTTAACAGATGTGGCGATGTAAAAAGTCCTGTCCTGTATCCTGCAGCCCTCAGTACCGATTCAAGCATTGCGCATACAGAGCCTTTGCCGTTAGTCCCTGCAACATGGATAAACCTTAGATCCTTATCGGGTCTGCCCAGAACTTCAAGCAAAGCCTTTATCCTGTGCAGACCAACTTTCCTAGCAGTCCACGGGATTTTATTTATATATTCTAAACAACTGTTGTAATCCATGATTATTCCTCATTTCTATATATACAGTATCTATCTTATACCTTCTTTTTTTGCATAAACTCGTCTGTCTGCTTCAAAACCAGCTAATTGTCACAAGGCCTCTTCCTACTTCACAGGCTCCTACGTATGATGTACCTAAAGGAAAAGCCTTTTAAATATTTTGATGTATTAGTATACATGCCCCATCTCACATATATACCACAACAGATATGATTTGTCAGCAAAAAATCGGATTTTTTTCAAAAAAGTTATTGACTTTTTCATTTTGTTTGCTATAATCTATTGCGTATGTGTTCGATGAAACGTCCGTGTCCGGATTCATCGGCAATGTCATCACATTCATAAATCGCTTAAGAGGTTTATGATCAATTAATGTGTAATAGGAGGTGAGAACATTGGCAAATATTAAGTCTGCAAAGAAAAGAATCAAGGTTATCGAGACAAAGACTCTCAGAAATAAGATGATCAAGTCCAAGGCTAAGACATTATCAAAGAAGGTTCTTGCTGCTGTGGCTGCCGGCGACAAGGAGCTTGCTGCTACCTCATTCAAAGAGGCTGCATCATATCTTGCTAAGACAGGTGCTAAGGGCGTATATCATAAAAATACAGTAGCTCATAAGATTTCAAATCTTCAGAAGGCTGTTAACTCACTTAACTGATTTTTTGCAAAGAATTAGTGAAGGGACTCATGTTGTTTTGAGTCCCTTTTTTCATGCCTAATATTTTACATTATGCCGATATCTTAAATGTTTAGCTTTCAATACACCTTACTATTCCTTAATCGGTTAACCGTCAAACCGTACAGATTGCCTAAGCCAATCTGCTATCTCAGCATAAAGGCCTGGTATGACTGCAGATGCTCTGCAAGGTACTTAGCAACCTTCTCGTGAGCAGCCGGTGTAGGATGGAATCTTACGCCTACATCTTCACCCTTACACTCCGGCAGCTTTAAATACTCTACCCTGCTGTCCCCTGTCTGTCTTTTATAATCTTCAATTGCTTCCTTTATATAGGGTTCCATCTCATCTCCAAGCATGCCATATGCCCAGACTATGTTGCAGGCTTCATTATTTATCCTGACATTTTTAAGAAACTCTACTGCCTTTGTTTTAAAGCCCTCTATAAACTCTTCCTTATTTACGTTTTCTGTTTTTATTGCATTCATGTCATTAGTTCCAAGATTAATGACAACAGTGTCAATTTCATTGGATGAGAAATCCCATGCATCATGTGCACCAAGCTCAATGCATTTCTTGCATGATGATGTACCGCAGATATCCTCATAGTAATCAGGTAGTACGTTCTTCAGATTATTGTCCCATGAAGCATACAGACCCCAGCCGCTCTGTGAAAGCACACTGTATCTTGCATTAAGCAGTTTGGCGGTTTTATATGTGTAGCTTTCCACAGCATCAAAGATTACAGGTATCCACTCTATCCTTTTTGTAAGGCCGCATCCCTCACCGGAAGTAAGACTGTCACCGATAAATTCAATATTACTGGTATATACAGGTGGATCAACCAGATTTCCGTCAGTCTCAAAGCTCTTAATGATCAGGAAACTGTTTGTTTCTTCGGGCATATTCTGGGTATCCCTGATTATCCTGACATTTACAGGCTTTTCACCATACATGCCACTAAATACCTGATATCTCTTAAGCCCTTTATCCAGAACCAGCTTCTGCGTCCTTTCCCCATCAAGTATGATATCAAGCATTATCTCAATATTGTCATATCCACATTCTATATTTACATACAGGTTTTTAGAAAGGATATTAAACTCCACTCCGCTCCCTGTCCAGAAAAGTGCTGTGCCCTCTTGATCGGTAATTGTCCTGCCAAATGTTACATACTTATCGGTATCCTTAAGTTTTATCAGTTCCATATCTGTCGTTTCCCCCACATACTTATTATCAAAACAATAACCGTGATCTGCTTTTCTTCTTACCCTTTACAAACCCATCACTTTGTTTATTATATCTCATTATCCTTATCATTTCAATAAAAAATACAGCCATAAGACTAAGCCTTATAGCTGTATTTTTTATACATGACTTTTTAAGATTATTTCTTCTTTGCAGCCTTCTTAGCGGGCTTGGTGTTAACCTTCTCCTTAAGACCCTTTCCAGCCTTGAATGCGGGAACTGTGCTAGCTGCGATCTTAACAGCCTCACCTGTACGAGGATTCTTTCCTGTACGAGCTTTTCTCTCACTTGTCTGGAATGTTCCGAAGCCGATAAGCTGAACTTTTTCCTTCTTCTGTAATGCATCACCGATACTAGCAAATACTGCCTCGATTGCTGCTGCTGCGTCCTTCTTTGTAAGGGCGGTCTTCTCTGCTACTGCTGCTACAAGTTCTGATTTGTTCATAGAATTAAACCCCTTTCGGTCCTGTATTTATGTTCATGGATATTAAGAACCCTTAAATATCCTTAAACACTGTGTATATTCTACTATATTTCGTAATAAAATACCACTTTTTTTGTAATTTTTGCTTAATTTTTATATAAATGGTAAACTTTATTACTGTTTTAGCCCATATCCCCGCCTAAACGCACGGGTTTCTGCTCATAATTGCAGCTATAATATTTCACCATAGCCTGATGATGGAGCTTTATCGGCTTCTCTGTCTGATAACGTTCTATCTTGCAGGTATATGTCTGTTCATCATAAATTAAGAATTTATCTGTCTGAGTTGCATCAAACGGTAATACAGGTGAATATTCTTTTTTCATGATATATACCGTACCTTAAAGCACGGTACCTCCTCTCTGTAATCAAGCCATAGCGGTCTGATTTTTACAAAGCTCCAAAGCACTGTCATACTCTAACGGCTTACTCCATACATACCCCTGTACAAAATCACACT
This sequence comes from Lachnospiraceae bacterium, assembly GCA_017557525.1. Lineage (GTDB taxonomy): Bacteria > Bacillota > Clostridia > Lachnospirales > Lachnospiraceae > RUG11977. Next base: position 91,579 of record JAFYYN010000111.1, on the reverse strand, counting down.
CGTGGTCCTTTAGGAGTTTAAGCTGCTCATTGGATTCAACGCCCTCTGATATAACCTCACATTCCATAAGATGCCCCATATATATGATAGCATCTACAAATTCCTTGTTCATCTTATTATTCTCAATATCATCGATAAGGCTCTTGTCTATCTTAAGCAGACTGATCGGCAGATGCATAACCTGTGAAAGAGATGTGTAGCCTGTTCCAAAATCATCAAGTGCTATCTGGATACCAAGCTCTCTTAAGCGTTTAACGTTCTCAATCGTAATCTCTCTTGATTCGGCGAAGGAATACTCAGTGATCTCAATTTCAAGGCACTGAGGAGGAAATGACGTAGCTGCCAGCACACTCTTAACCTCTTCAACAAAACCAGGTGAAGAGATATTCTTAGCTGAAACATTTACGGAAACAACAATATCTCCGTCTGTCGAATCTACCAGGTTCTTGGCTTCTTTCAAGGCCCGCCTTAAAACATAGCTGTCAACCTTAAGTATAAGCTCAGATTTCTCAACTACCGGTATAAACTCACCGGGACTTACCATTGTACCATCGGGCTGTTTTAATCTGAGCAGGGTCTCAAAGCCTCTGAGCTTTTTCCCTTCGATCTTAAACTGCGGCTGATAAACCAGATAGAAATAATCCCTAGCCAGGCTTTCCTTTACTATCTTTTCAAGCTCTATCTGTCTGAAGAATCTGTCCTTCATATCAGAATTAAAGAAACAGATCCTCTCTTTATTATTCTGGATTCTTGCATTGTATACAGCTATGTCAGCATACTTAAGCAGGTCATCTGTATTATCTGCATCCTTGGGGAATGAGGAAATACCAGAGTAAACTGAAAGAGCTATATTAATATCAAAGCCTTCGTCCACGTTGGTAACACTTGTTCCTATCCTCTCCATTATGCACTCGGCAAAAGGCTTGGGATCGATCTTTCCGAACACAACTGCAGCAAACTCAGCTCCGCCGATACGGCTTACATAGACCTTATCATCATCCTCTTTTTCCTTAAGCTTTTCAGCGACTGCCTTTAAAGCCACATCGCCGTACTTATGTCCAAGGTTATCATTGATAGTCCTGAAATTCTCTATTTCAAAATATACTACATGGAAAGGCTTCTTTTCCCTGATCGCTTTCTCCAGCAGATCACTGAAGCCTCGTCTGTTCTTAAGACCTGTGAGGAAATCCGTAACTGCACGCTTATCCGCTTTAGCAAGGCCAGTGGAAATGATCGCTACGGAAATAATTGAAATGATGGAATTATAAATACCCGGAAGCGAACTCATTTCTCCCTTTGAAATAATACCAATGAGCATGAAAAAAATGGAACAACCCATATAAACATACGTGAGTATCCGTCCCCTTTTATAGTCAAGCACACATATAATAATACACAAAAGACCCTTCATTGCCTGCACAACGCCGAGGAAACTGCTTGCGGGCAATATGATTCTTCCTATTCCGAATTGAAGGTCACGGTGAGACTCTACATATCTTGATAATAAAGCTAAGACCATGGTAAGGATCACAGCTATAACTATCAAAACGATTCTCTTCTTTCTACCTGCATGAAATCTAAGCACTATAATTCCTCCATGATTTTCAGACTGGATTATAATTCATCACAAATCTGCAGAATAAAGAACTTAAGATAGAATGAACTGTCCGAATCCCAAAGTACGGGATGATCCGGGCCCTGAGTACGGTACTCTACCTGCCTTATCCTCTTGTGAGCGTCCTTGGCAGCAGCCTTAACTGCGTTAAAGAACAGCTCCTCAGTCATGAAATGAGAACATGAACAGGTTGCGAGATATCCGCCATCTTTAAGTATCTTCATAGCCCTAAGGTTAATCTCCTTATACCCCTTAGAAGCATTTTTAACAGAATCTCTGGATTTTGTAAAAGCGGGAGGGTCAAGTATGATCACATCAAACTTTTCCCCGGAATTGTAAAGCTCAGGGAGATAATCAAACACATCCCTGCATACAAAATCCATCTTAGGCTCAAACCCGTTTAAAGCGGCATTTTCAATTGCCTGCTTTATACCGGTATCAGAAATATCAACTGCAGTAACATGGACTGCTCCGCCCTTAACGGCATTTAATGCAAATGAGCCGGTATGGGTAAAACAGTCAAGTACCTTCTTGTCCTTACAAATCTTTGAAACAGCCAGGCGGTTATATTTCTGGTCAAGAAAGAAACCGGTCTTCTGGCCGTCACATACATCTACATAATACTTTACGCCATTTTCGATTATCTGGACCTTGGTATCAAACTCCGGTCCGATAAAGCCCTTGTATCGTTCAAGCCCTTCCTCGAGACGGACCTTTGCGTCACTTCTCTCGTAAATGCCCCTGATGCTTATACCGTCCTGTGCAAGTACTTTTTTTATTTCCTCGAGGATTCTAGGTTTAAGCTTATCTATGCCAAGTGCCAAGGACTCAACCACTAACACATCCTCGAACTTATCGACAACAAGTCCCGGCAAAAAATCTGCCTCACCGAATATCAGGCGGCAGCTCGAAGTATCCGTAACCGTCTTTCTGTATTCCCATGCTGCCCTGACTCTTTCTCTTAAAAGCTCATCAAGAGAGATACCCTCACCTATCCTTGTACGTCTGGTAAGCATCCTGACTCTTATATGAGAATTTGTATTAACAAACCCGTTTCCGAGAAAGTAACCGTCAAAATCATATACATCGGCAATATCACCGTTTTCGGTTTTTATGTTCTCCTCGGCAATCTCGTTGTCAAATATCCAAAGGCCGCCTCTTTTTATCGTACGGCCTTCACCTTTTTTAAGTTTTATGCTGTTTTCCATTAACGCTCGTCGTGATTCTTTTTACTGACAAAAACAAACAATTTACTAAACAGATAGTTAAGAACTATTACCAGGAACTGCATGGGAAGCTGCACGATCCAGAATTTGATGGAATCACAATTAGGTGAAGCATATATCTTTTCAGCAAGTGAAGGGAAAATATCAAGTACATAATGTATCCCGTCTTTTGTGATAAAGAAATAAATGCCGGCAGCCTCAATAATATAGGTGGCTATCCTGCCTATAGTAAACTTTGTGATCTTAACTGCCTCTGCTCCTGCTCCCTCATTACCCTTAAGAAATACCCAGTAATTGTTGATAACATAAGCGAATGCAACAGCCACTACCCACGCCAGGGCAGTGGTCACATTCTCGTTGATACCCAGAAGGTTTAAGAAGATAAACTTGGCTATGAGATTTACCAGTGTAGTCAGTACGCCGGCTATAACATAGGTTATGACCTCACGGTTAAAAAGTTTTTCCTTTAAGCTTTTACCCTCTTTCTTCTTTTCCTCGGTTACCTTAGTGTTTTCTTCCATTTTAGTAGTACTTTTTGCTACCCCATAGATTGCTCTTTTTGAGCTCCAGGTACTCATTATAGGCCTGCTCTAAAATCTGCTTTTCATTGGCAAACTTAAGCAGATGATATGCCTCATGATACTTGTAATAACCGGAATCGCAAAAATACTCCTCTCTCTGTGGCTTGCTGTAATAGCTATCAGACATCATAAGGAACCAGTGAACCTCTTTTTCAACAACATTCTGAGGAGTATTAAAGGTATAACGGCTCTTTCCGACATACTTTATGATCTGTGCGGAAACACCCGTTTCTTCCTTTACCTCGCGAAGAGCTGTCTCGTTATGCTCCTCTCCTTTTTCCACCGTTCCTTTGGGAAGCACCCAACCTTCATATTTGTTCTTATAATTCTTATATAACAACAAAATCTTCCCTCTGAAAATAACAACACCGCCACAGCTTGTCGCTTCAACCATATTCCGCCTCCTGCTTTTTGGTGCGTTATCGATATTTGGTAACTATTATATACCAAAATGTAAAAAATTTCAAGCAAAAATTACTCTTGAACTGCCAAAACAATGCGTATTTTAGGCATTTTTTACTCAACTCCGCGATTAAAATGTCCGTTGGTGAGAGACAGTCCCATAAGTTCGATCGGGAGCCCGCAGGCATGCCCCTCAGTTACCCTGATCAGTTCTCTTATGATAAGGGATGTTTCCGCTGCATCCTCAAAGGTAAAATCGAGCCTGAATCTGCCCGCTCCGGTCTTTTTCACAGCCTCAAATCTGTGTAAAAGGCACTGGACAGCTGAATTATAAATCAGATTGTAGCAGTATTTACACTCTGAATGTGCCCTAAAGAAATACCCTTTCTCATCACATAATATAATATCCTTATGTGGTCCGCATTTGCCCGTTACCGTCTTATATGCACACTGGGCAGAAACCATCACAGGTAACAGTCCGTATATTATCAGCTCTCCCTTTGTATCTGCAACCTGCCCCAATTCTCCCTCATTAAGCTCTACGGGTAGTGTATAATCTGTCTCAAATCTATTTTTAGCAGTATTGTTAAAGCAGTACAGGTTATGATCCGTCCTGTAATCTGCTCCAATGTCCTTTAGCAAAGTAACAGCCTCATAATTTGTTGCAATAAATCCGGCTCTGTCTTTATATTTCACGCAGAAGTCCTTAGTTTCCTTAAAGTATGAATATCTGAGGATCCTTGGCAGTTTAAAATACAGCTTTCTGCCGAAATCTTCCGTAAGCTTTAAGATTTCAGGTATTTCTAAATTATCATCTGTTAGTTGTGCTATATCAAGATATATGTCTTTTACAATATCTGCTTTGTCTGTATCCATGATACTCTTTAACTGCTCTATCGTCCTTACAGATGCTATAAAATAACAGGAATCACGATTTTGCACTGAAGAAAAATTACTTTCAAGGGGCATCTTTATATTACTATTTACCGTATTATTAGTAGAATTACCGACTTTATCACACGATACTTCATCAGGATCTATAAGTCTACAGGGTATCTTCCTGTACTTACTTTGCAATATTTTAACTCTCAGCTGCTCGGCACATTCTCTTTTGAGCTTTTTTATCTCTCCTCCAGAGACAAATATGCCCTCATCTGCCAATACTTTTATATCAGCAGCATAGAAATCAGTATTCCCAAGTTTTGAAACCTGCTCTTTCAGGTAATCTCCGCTAACCTCAGAGTTTATCGCCTGCTGTACCGCCTGCCCCTTTACCTCTGCATTAGTCTTCCCTGAAGCAGTTTCAAATCTTATACTAAGAGGCTCATCTTTAATTGCAGAAACAGTTATGTTTACAGGCACCTTTATGTCTTTTTCGATATATTCACTTCTGATACCGTTAAGCAACTGTTCGTTCTTAGTCCTAAATACCTCCTCACCCTTTAAAGCGAGCCTGTCCTTCATGGTGAGTATACTTAAAAGATCTCCCCTGTCAATATGCTCTCCAACAGTAAACTCATAAATAGCTTTACCGCCTGCAATATCCCTTATTTCGAGCACATCTCCCTTATTCAGCTCTTCGCAAGTCTTTATAAAGGCTTTTCTGCCCTCCGTCTTTATAACTTCTCCTGCTTTTACTCCGTTATGTCCAGGACGGAAGGTGCTCATCATCTCCTGCCCGTTATGAGCATTAAGATAACCCTCATTAAAACCGCCACGGTTATAAATCTCACTTAAAACCTTTTTATCTGCTGCGTTTTCTTTTGAAAGCTCTATCGTGCTACCCTTACTTTCGATGTATTTATCTATAAAATCCCTGTAAACAGAAACTACCCCCGCCGCATACTCCTGCGACTTCATCCTGCCCTCGATTTTAAAGGAATCAATGCCGCAGTCTATCAGATCACCTAAGATATCCAATGTACACATATCCTTGGGTGACAGGTAGTAACCCTTATACTCTTTCTCATCTATCTTAGTATTGTACAGTCTCCTGCATGGCTGGGCGCACCTGCCCCTGTTTCCGCTCCTGCCGCCTGCAAGCGAGCTCATAAGGCACTGCCCGGAGTAACAGCAGCATAGTGCCCCATGTATGAATACCTCAAGCTCTAAGTCCGTATTTTGTCTTATTTGTTTTAGCTCTAAAAGACTTAATTCTCTCGCAGGTACCACCCTTGTTATGCTTTCTGGGTTGCTCAAAAGTCCCGTTATGCCACTGATACCTTCAGCCATGGTGAGGCTCGCCTGAGTACTTACATGTATATCAAGTCCCGGAAAATTTGTACCAATAAACTCCATAACTCCTAAGTCCTGGACTATGACAGCATCAATACCTGCTTCATACAGAGGCTTTAAGTAATTATATAATTCAACCTTTAGCTCCTGCTCCTTTAACAGTGTATTTACGGTTAGATAAATTTTTCTGTTTCTTAAATGGCAGAACTCTATAGCCTTGAGCATACCGCTTTCATCAGGGTTTTCAGCATATGCTCTTGCGCCAAACCTGCTGCCGCCCATATATACCGCATCAGCTCCGGCATTTATCGCAGCCCTCATGCTGTCAAATGAACCTGCAGGTGCCAAAAGTTCGGGTTTCTTATATAGCTCCCTATCCATTAAACGACTCCTTTAATCAAATAGCGGACCGATCTTTCTGACCGATCCGCCAAGAATATTATCATTCATTAACAATCTTTCTGTTCTTTCTTTCAGAGGAAAGCTCTGTCTCAAGCTTGATATTTTTCTTCTGTTCCTCGATATTTAAAGCCTTCTGTTTTTCAATCTCATTCTGAGCTATTTCAAGTTTCGACTGAAGAGTCATGATCTCGTGCTTCATCGAGTATATCTCATTACTCTTAGACTCACTGTCTGCCTCGGACTCCTCATATTTGTTCTTCATCTTGAAATACTCATCTACAAGGTTGATCTCAAGGAAGATAGCCTTCATCTCATTATCGAGGTTTTTATAAGTATCCTGCTTTTTTATCTCTGCAAACTTGTTGTTAAGGAAACCTGCGATCCTTTGAAGATACTCCTCATTTTCAAAGCCTGAAAGCCTGTATCTCTTGTTTTTGATAATAACTTCAGTATCATTCTTTCTTCCCATATCAGTAATCCCCCGAAAGTATCTTTAAAAACTACTTATATAATAAAGTTTTTTTTCCGTTTTGTCAACTATCACTATTGACTATATTTCAAAATATAATTATAATAACTCTTATATCGCAAGGCACAAACCCTTACGACCGAGCTACCGATAGTCTTATGGTGGCAATCTACTGTATTTTCCGGAGGTTATTATGAAACTTTGGGGCGGCCGTTTTACAGGCGAAACAAATGAGCTTGTTAACAAATATAATTCTTCGATCTCATTTGACAGCCGATTCTGGCGTGAAGATATAAAAGGCAGCATGGCGCATGCTCTTATGCTTGGAAATCAGGGTATCATCTCACACGAAGAGGCTGACCAGATACATAAAGGTCTGATAGATATATATAACGATATTGAAAGCGGTAAGCTTTCTATCGATATGGAAGCTGAGGATATTCACAGCTTTGTTGAGTCAGTGCTTACCGAGCGTATCGGCGAGGCAGGTAAAAAACTGCATACAGGCAGGAGCAGGAACGACCAGGTTGCTCTTGATATGAGGATGTACGCAAGGTCTTCCGCCAAGGAAATAAGCAAGCTCCTTAAGAAGCTGCTTACCACCATCCTTTCCATCATGAAGGAAAACAAAGAAACCTATATGCCGGGCTTTACCCATCTCCAAAAGGCACAGCCTGTGACACTAGCTCATCACCTCGGTGCATATTTTGAGATGTTTTCCCGTGACCGTGCAAGACTTAAGGATACCTGTAACAGATTAAATTATTCTCCTTTGGGGTCAGGCGCTTTAGCAGGTACCACATATCCTCTTGACAGGGAAATGACATCTAAAGTACTCGATTTTGCCGGACCCACAGAAAACTCAATGGACGGCGTATCGGACAGGGATTATCTTATAGAGCTGCTTTCAGACTTTTCAATGATCATGATGCATCTTTCCCGTTTCAGCGAAGAGATAATCATCTGGAATACAAACGAGTACCGCTTCATCGAGATCGACGATGCTTATTCCACCGGCTCAAGCATTATGCCTCAGAAGAAAAACCCTGATATCGCTGAGCTTGTAAGAGGTAAGACCGGACGAGTTTACGGCTCACTCATTACATTACTTACTGCTTTAAAGGGTCTGCCTTTGGCATATAATAAGGATCTGCAGGAAGACAAAGAGGCTTTCTTTGACGCACTGGATACAGTTTCAGATTCCATCACATTATTTGACGGTATGCTTGCTACTCTTAAGTTTAACAAGGACATCATGGCTCAAAGTGCAAAGAATGGCTTTACAAATGCCACTGATGCCGCTGATTATCTTGTAAACAACGGCATACCATTCCGTGATGCTCACGGTATAATCGGCAGGCTTGTGCTTTACTGTATAGATAAGAACAAAGCACTTGATGATCTGACCATAGACGAGTTTAAACAGTTCTCTCCCGCCTTTGGCGAAGATATATACGATGCGATCTCTCTTAAGACCTGTGTTGAGAAACGTAATACTATCGGAGCTCCCGGTACCACAGCTATCGAGAGGATGATCGCACACTGTGAGGAAGTACTTAATTCTTAATACTTCTTACTTTTACCTTATAGCTTTTACATTAGAACATATGCAACCTAGGCATATGTTCTTTTTATTCTAAAAACATATATCTGGAAATAAAAAAACCTCGTGGAAGCAAATCCCACGAGGTTTAAATTAGTGATCAATAATCATTTCTCTTATTTCTGTTTCTCTTGTTTCTGCGTCTTGCGTTAGCCTGATCCTCATCATCAATGATCTCGATAAGCTTCTTTGCTACGATGGAATCCTTATTTAAGAAACGTACGTCATTACCGAAACGAACCTCCATAAGCTTGACATCGGAGTTATCATAAACCTCACCCTCACCATAAACCTTGTGATTAATGATGTCATGCTGCTGAAGTCTGTCAACTGCAGCCCTCAAGCTCTTCTTATCATCTGTCTCGGTCTTGATACCGTAAAGCTCATCCTCATCCTCAGGATTGGTGTAGTAAACGCTCTGGCGAACCTCACGTACATACGCACCGTCATCATCCGAACGTCTTATCTCAGGTCTGCGCTTTCCGCCTGAATTTTCCTGTTCGTTTGACCTCATCCTGTCGACCTTACGAGCGTTACGTATACGGTTCTTACGCTTGTTCTGCTTGATAAGACCCATTACAACGAAAAGTCCGAAGAATACAACTGCAACAGCTATAACCGCAAATATAACAAACAGGATCGCTGATTTTGAATTTCCGCTCTCTATAGGCTGTGCGCTGTCCGTATTATCGGAAAGCTTAGGAGTAGGAGTATTGGGAGCCTTTGTAGCTGTTTCAATCTGAGTAGGTGTAGGTAACGGAGTTGCGGTAGGTGTAGGAAGCGGTGAAGGAGTAATCTTAGCCTCCTCATTCTTAGCTATATACTGCCCTGATGCAAAACCTTCATAGGTCTTACCGTCACGCTCAAACTGAACCTTGAACCATGCTTTTCCGTCATCTGTTACTGCATCTTCAAGAATTATAACCTTTTCCTGGGGCTTTAACTGGATGATCGAACCTGACTCATCCTTTAACTGATCAAAACCGGTACCGGCACCCGTTCTTACGTTAAGTGCACTTGAAACAGTTACGGTACCTTCGTAATGTACCCAGTCATCGCCTTCCTCAGCATGTGTATCTACGCTTGCCGCAAACCCTATTAAAATTGAGGCCATAACGGCAAGTATTAATCCTTTAAATATGGTCAACTTATTTCTAAACATTTCATTTCCTCATTTCCCGAACAAGCAGTCCTGCTTTAAACGCCCGATCACTTGTCTTCAAAATATATCACTCTGTATTATACTAAAAATTTTCAGAAAAGTCAATCATAATTCAGTTTACATTTTTTCGGGAGCCTCTATTCCCAAAAGGTCAATTCCCGTTTCAAGCAGCTTCAGAGTAAGACAGATAATAGCTATGAAGCCGTTACGCTTTTCTTCGTTCTCCTCGGAAACTATCTTGTTTTCATGGTAGAAGGAATTAAAGAAGTTGCTGAGCTCAAACAGATATGAGCAAACCTTATGAGGAGCAATCTCAGCCACTGCCTGTGCAAAATACTCCGAAAACAGTGACATCTGGAGCTTAAGCTTCTTTTCCGAGTCATTGCCCTCTATCTGGGACAGCTTTATCTTGCCCTTTGAAACCTTATCCAGTACGTCATTGGCACTGATCCCTGTAACTAACGAATACTTCTCAAGTATTGACTTGATACGTACCATGGTATAAAGGATATAAGGTCCTGTATTTCCCTCAAAGGATGTGAACTTATCAATATCAAAGATGTAATCCTTGGTAGCGGCATTGGAAAGATCGCCGTACTTCAAAGCTGCAAGTCCTACTTTCCTAGCTATCTCATCCTTTTCTTTGTCAGAAAGGTCTCTATCAGCCATCTTTTCAGCCACATGATCCCTGACATCCTGCACTAGTGCCTCAAGTCTTAATACTCCGCCGTCACGTGTCTTAAAGGGCTTGCCGTCTTTTCCGTTCATGGTACCGTTACCTAAGAATATAAGGTCTGTATCATCACCAACGATACCTGCTTTTCTTACTGCACGGAATACCTGCTCAAAATGAAGCCCCTGCCTCTTATCTACAACATATATGATCTTGTTAGGAGCAAAGTCCTTCTGCCTCTGAACTATCGTTGCAAGGTCTGTAGAATCATAGCCCACTGCCCCGTCAGATTTTAACAGCATGCAGGGAGGCATCTCCTTGTTGTCTGTTTCCTCCTTAACATCAACTACAAGTGCGCCTTCGCTGATCTTTGCAATACCCTTGTTTTTCATATCCTCTATCATGGGCATGATATAAGGATCGGCATCGCTTTCACCATACCAGAGCTCAAAGTGAACATTCAGGTTATCATAGTTTTTCTTAAGGTCCTCCCTTGAGATTTCCATTATCCTTTCCCAAAGAGCCCTGTATCCGCGTCTGCCCTGCTGAAGCTCAAAAACAGCCTGCCTTGCTTTTGCCCTGTACTCCTCATCCTCTTTGGACTTTGCACTGGCAAAAGGATAGATTTCTTCAAGCTCTTTTAATGTAACAGGACATTCAGTGGGATACTCACCTGTATAATTTTCATCAAAAAATACTAGGTCGGGTTTTCTTACCTGCATCTCAGTGAATATAAGCCCGATAGGTGTGCCCCAGTCTCCAAGATGTGCATCGCCTATAGTCTTGTAACCGTCAAATCCCAATAATCTCTTTACGCTCTCACCGATGATCGCAGGACGCAGATGTCCAACGTGCAGAGGCTTTGCCACATTAGCTCCGCCGTAATCGATAACAGCAGTCTTACCTACACTCTTAGGCTCAAATCCGTTTTTTTCGGATACTGCCATCTCATTAAGGTAAGCATTAAGTGTCTTTTCACTGATAATAATATTAATGAAGCCGGGAGCTACAGCCTCAACACTCTTAAAAGTTCCGTCATCCGGAAGGTTGGCAACAACCTCATTAGCTATCATTATAGGTGCTTTCTTATATGCCTTTGCAGCCGCCATAGCTCCGTTACACTGAAACTCACACAGATCGGGACGGTTGGAAACCACACACCTTCCGTATTCTGCACTGTAACCGGCCTTTTCAAAGGCGGCGCTGAATTTCTCTGATAAAATCTCTAATAACTGTTTCATATTTTTAAATAAACCTTTCTTATATCTTCTTATATCTTCTTACACCTTCATGTAACTTATTATATCCAAAATTTTTAACTTATCTCAAAGCCTTCCCCTTGAGGGGAAGCCTTAATATCACCCGATACCTAAAATCAGGGTTGCAAACTCAAAATAAATAAGCAATGAAAGCGCATCAACAATCGTCGTAATGAACGGTGATGCCATTACCGCAGGGTCGAAACCGAGCTTTTTGGCAAACATAGGAAGCGAGCAGCCTACAAGCTTAGCTACAAATACTGTAACTACAAGGGTAAGACATACAACTGCAGCCACTGTGGGTGTAACTCTGTCAATTACCATAAGCTTAACAAAATTGGTGCACGCAAGTGTCGCGCCGATGAGCATTGATACTCTGGCTTCCTTCCAAGCGGTTTTGGGCAGGTCACTGAAGCTTAGCTCATCAAGTGAAAGCGCACGGATAATCGATACCGAGGCCTGACTTCCCGCATTTCCGCCCGTATCCATAAGCATGGGGATAAATGAAGTAAGCACGGTAAATCTGCTTAACGCGTCCTCAAAGTGTGCGATAATCATTCCTGTAAATGTTGCTGAAATCATCAGCAATAAAAGCCACGGGATACGCTTCTTCCAGGTTTCAAATACACCTGTTTTAATATACGGAGCATCGGTAGGACTGATAGCTGCCATCTTTTCGATATCCTCCGTAGCCTCCTGCTGCAGGATATCGACGATATCATCGACCGTGATAATGCCAACTAATCTGTCTTCAATATCAACTACCGGCATAACAGAAAAGTCGTACTTCTGGAAATCTCTGGCAACATCCTCCTGGTCGGTAAGGGTGGTAACTGAAATGACATTCTCAGTCATAATGTCGCCAACCTCTGTATCACGATCAGCAAAAAGCAGGCTTCTTAAAGTAACCGTTCCCAAAAGCTTTCTGTTTCTGTCTATAACATAACAGGTATTAATAGTTTCCTTATCAATGCCGTCATTTTTGATCTTCTCAAGAGCCTCAGAAACCGTAAGATGAAGCTTTAATGCCTCATACTCGGTGGTCATCAGGCTGCCCGCAGAATCATCGGGATATTTTAACAGCTGATTGATAGTCCTTCTTGTTTCAGCACTTGTTTTTGCCAAAAGCCTTGTAACTACGTTAGCCGGCATTTCATCAAAAAGGTCGGCAGCATCATCCACGTACATGTTTTCAATGATGTTTGTAGCCTCACCTTCAGTAAGCATAAGGATCATGCTCTGCTGAAGATCGATGGGCAGGTACGCGAATACATCGGCAGCAATATTCTTTGGCAGTACTCTGAAAAACTTCAAAAGATCCGCTTCTTCAAGATCTTCCAATACAGAAGCCACATCGGCCTCATTCATTTCTGTAGCCATCCTGCGGAATTCCTTATAGTCTTTCCGTTCAATGACAGATTTCATGATGTCTACCGGAGATTCCTCGTCGTCAGGTTCCTCGCCTACTTCCTGGTCCTGAGCTCTGTTCGCATCTGCTTCCAAAACAAGAGCAGAAGTAGCGTTCATGATCTGCTCTTCTACCTCGGGCGGAAGCTCTTCCATACTTTCTTCAAGCTTTGAATCCGGCTCCGGCTCGGTGTTCACCGCGGAATCAGTTGCAGGCTCATCCTGAATCTCGGGCATTACATCATCCTTTAAGATGTCCTTCTCTTCTAAATCGGTCATAAAAAGAGTCCTCCTTATTCAGTTTTATGGTACATAATCGAGGGGGCACGTCAAGCCCTGTAACAGTCTCGCATCGTCTGCAACTGTCAGAATTACCATCTGTACTCATAAAACCACCTCCTTTCATGACTTAACATCAAATCAAGCCGATACAAATTTATATTATACTCTCATTCACAGGATTTTACAACAAAAATTTGTATTGACTTTTAAGGATATATTTTTTATACTATAGTACAATAATCCATGAGTAAACCACATGTCTGCAAACGGTTTTCTCTGTAATTTCAAAGGAGAGTGATTTTTTTGGAACCCGGTGCCGCGGCACGCTTAATAGTTTTAATCATATTATTGATTCTTTCAGGCTTTTTCTCGTCCGCCGAGACTGCTTTTACTTCGCTTAACCGTCTAAAGATCAAGTCTTTGGCTGATGAGGGATCAAAAAGAGCCGTTCTTGTTTTGTCCCTTATAGATCAGAATGCTAAATTCTTAAGCACTATTTTAATAGGTAACAACATCGTTAACATAGCTGCTTCTGCCCTTACTACAACATTTGCAATGGACTACTTCGGCAGCACTGCTATAGGTATTGCTACCGGTATCCTTACACTGCTCGTTCTTATTTTCGGCGAGATTACTCCCAAAACAATGGCTTCCATACATGCCGAGAAAATGGCCTTTTTTTATGCACCCTTTGTCAAGCTGCTGATGATCCTTTTCACTCCTCTTACCTTTTTGGTAACAGGTCTCGCTAAAGGAGTTATGTTCATCCTCCGCATTGATCCTAATAAATCAGGACCGCATATGACCGAAAATGAACTGTTGACCATAGTTGAAGCCAGCGCCGAGGACGGAGTCATCGAAAAGGATGAACATGAGATGATCACAAACGTTGTGGATTTTGGTGATACAAAAGCTAAGGATGTTATGGTACCTGCCATAAACATGACCTGTGTTGAAGATACGATTTCCTATGACGACCTTATCGAGATTTTCCGCAAGGACCAGTATTCCCGTATGCCGGTCTACCACGAAACCCATGATAATGTTGTTGGTATCATCTGGGCAAAGGATCTGCTGGTAAAATATGACGCCTCTAAGGAGTTTAAGGTTACCGACTATATGCGTGAACCCTTCTTTACCTTTGAGACCAAAAAGACTTCTGAGCTTATGAGCGAGCTAAAAGACAAATATAAGTCCATGGCTATCGTGCTCGATGAATACGGCATTACTGCCGGATTGCTTACAATTGAGGATCTGTTAGAGGAAATTGTCGGAGAAATCCGCGATGAAACTGACACCGATGAGGTTGACAGTGTAAGAAAGATTAATGATACAACATTTGAAGCTGCAGGTTCCGCTCCGCTCGACGACGTAAACAAAGCCTGTGGGCTGGAGCTGGCTTCCGACGATTATGACTCAATTGCCGGACATGTCATAAATCTGCTTAACCATCTGCCTACTCCCGGTGAATCAATCGAGTGGGACAATGTGAGGTATACTGTACTTTCTACCGTTAAAAATCGTGTTACCAAGGTAAAAATTGAGGTGTTACAGAGTTAGGCTCGGGACGGACGAGGTATATTTTCCGGACACAGAAAGCGGATTTTGCGTTGCAAAATCCTTCCAGACCTTTTTGCATCAATAAAAATTCGGGAGTGGTACTAAAAAGATGTACCACTCCCTCTTTTTATCGATAAGATCGCAAAAAAGTCTGCGCAAGCGGACAGTGTCCGGAAAACACACCTCGTCCGTCCCTTAGTTAAACTCCATATTTTATTTTTATACGCTCCATTTTATCCCCAAACGGTTTAGCTAGGATTAACAGAAAAACAAAATTTGATACAGCATATAATATAGTATGTGGTATTGCTGCAATTATCGAGGCCTTGTATAACTCCAAGTCAAAACCGGCACTATACCAGAGCACGGTCCAAACATCCATGATAAAAGAAAATGCGACACCGGACAAGACTCCATATATAAGTAATAGCACTCTGTTCTTCTTTAGCGATTCAGCCATAAGACCTGCCACAAAACCGATCAGGCCCCATGCCAGCATCTGAAATGCTGTCCAAGGTCCCTGTCCAAAGTAAAAGTTTGACAGCAAAGCGGATAAAGAACCAACCAGAAACCCTGATTCTCCACCAAGGTACATTGCAGTAATTACAGTTATAGCTGTTATCGGCTTAAAGAATGGGATAAACCGACCGAGCACACTTATTGCTGTCATTACTGCAACAAGCACAAGTCTTCTGGTTCCGGTAACCTTCTTCTCGAAACCTGTGATAAAAAGTATAAGCGAAAAAATAGCCACTACCAAAGATACAAAGATATGCTTCTGTTCATCAAATAAGAGTGAACCACCTACTGCCACTGCTGGTATAAGAACAAGCGGGATTATTATGCGGAATATTCTTTTTATCTTCTCATTTTTTATCACTATCATACATTATTTATATAACTATATTTTTACCTTGTAAACTGAGATATAAACTTCCATGCCTGCTCGTTAGTATGATGCCTGCACTCGTGTACCTGATTGTCTATACTTGCAAATGCGGTACGGCATACACCGTCCTCGCTTGTATAGTAATTGATAGTAAGGTTTGCGTCTCGTGAGTCATCATGTACTACCTCAACCCTGTCACCGGGAACTCCCCAGATCTTGTCTGCCCAGTTATCCTTATCAGTGTAGCTGACGTCAAACTTCTTCTTTAACTTCTGGACATCTGCGGCATACTGTATTCTCTCCATACCTGACTCTGCCTGGAAAGGAAGTTCGGGCAGATGTGATTTCTCTCCGCCTGCATAAAACAGAGGCACTGCAACTGTTGTATTAAGCTTGTCCCCAAGGTCTTTTCCAAAAGGATTATTTCTTACAGGGAACAATGCACACTGAGGTGCCATGCCTGCAAAAACTTGAGGGTATTCCTGATACATATCCCAGGTCTTGCCACTGCCCATTGAGAAGCCTGAGCAGTAAATACGATGCTCATCAATACTATATTTCTTCTTAAGATCGTTCAGTACCTCTATAACCTCGGTAGCCGTTACATCCTGATGGTTTTCAATAGCTACATAAAGGAATCCGTATCTATGGGCAATCTCCCACCAGCCGGATACAAATGTCAGATACATTGTGGAGTCTCCGCCACCATGGAATCCAATAAGCAACGGTACAGGCCCTTTGTCAAAGAGATCATTATTATAGTATGCAAAATAACCTACCTTGTGTTCCTTTTGATCCTTGTACCTGCCTCTGTTATCGGATGAAGTATTAACCAGAGTAAAGCCTGCTTCTTCAGTCATATTAAGCTCATCAAAATCAGGCTCTATCTCTACATTACCGCACCACATCTTGAATTTACGTACAAATGCCTTGAAATCAGCTTTATAATCAGCTTTATCCTTAACAAGGAGATACTGGCATCCATCACTCTCAAAGTCAGGTCCCTTTTCCGGATTCTTTGCCTTTAAGAATGCAGCATTAATTTCATCTGAATTACCAACGCTTAAAATAGCGATGTCTTTACGTTCTACCTCAGGCATTACACTTAAGTTTTCCATAGAAAGACATGCCGGAGTGATCTCTCCGGGTCCCCACAGGTACTCACCCTGTATTGTCTTTATAAGATTCTTTGCTACATAATCTGCTGAAGCGCCGTAGCTGTATATATCAGCCCTAAATATAGCTCCTTTTACAAAGAAGCCCTTAAATTCTCTTGTAAAGAAATCGGTGATCTCGATGATGCCGTCCTTATAGTAAGGATTCATCTTTATCTCGCCGATAAGCGAAACATAAAGATCCTGGTCAGCATTCTTCCATCCGCCCTCGCATGTAGGATATACAAAAAGTACGCTTGAATCAACTGCTGAAGCAATATCTGCAAGTCCGCTTGTCTTAGCAAACTCTATTGCCTCATCCATTGACTTTCTGTTTTCCTCAAAAACGAGTAATAACGGTGCTCTAAAGCTGTAATTTACAACCTCTCCGTCAATTTCCGTCTTAGGTACAAAAACCTTAAGATAGAACTTTTCAAACTCGTGCTCCCAATACTTGCCTCCGTCTGTCATAACGGTTACAGACGGTCTTTCCATCATAGCCATTACACTACCCCTCCTGTAATTTATAGTAACATAATCATAACAGATAAAACGATTTATTACTAACTACATTTTGCTATAATCATTCAAGTATTGCTGAATTTTATGCTTTAAATAATGTACCCTTTAAGTAGCATTAGTGATTTTTGATTACAAGGTTTTATTACAGAGTTTTCGTCAGAGTCACAATATTTGAGTCATTTTCGTAAGCATATTCCAGGGAGTCCATGCTCTTCTTTACCATATATATGCCCAAACCGCCTATCTGACGTTCAGCCGCAGAAAGCGTTACATCAGGGTCTTCTTTGGCTGTGGGGTCAAACGGTACTCCACGGTCTGTCAGAGTGATCACAGCCTTACCGGGTGTACTCTCAACATCTATGGTAATTGTCACCTCGCCTGTTTCCGGAGCATAAGCATAATGGGCAACATTAACATACATCTCCTCAACAGCCACATCTATCTGCATCTGTATCTTCATCGGGCAATCAACACTCTCGAGCGCTCCGTCTATAAAATCCAGAACATCCTGCAGGTTTTCGGTTTTTGCTTCCAGTTTTAATTCCTTCATACTTCCTGCTCCTTCCCATAATACTTGAAACATAGCATCGTAATATCATCAAACTGTGGTGCATCCTCAACAAAGTCCTCAATAGAAGCCATAACATTTTCGAGTATCTTCTTAGGCTCTGCATCGGGTTCACGATTAAGGCTCTTAAGCATTCTTTCAGCACCAAACAGCTCATTTTTAGAGTCTGTTGCCTCTGCGACACCATCGGTATAAACAAATAATGTATCCCCGGGTTTTAGCTCAAATTCATGCTGTCTGAACGGTATGCCTTCCATAACAGCCAGAGCCGGAGAATGCCTGTACTCCGCAAGTTCAAAGGCTCCGCCCTTATGCCTGATGGACGGATGCTCATGTCCTGCATTGGCAGCAACACCCTTTCCTGTAGATATCTCAATTATCGCCATCCATACCGTAACGAACATTTCAGCCTCGTTACCTTCACAGAGCTGGTTGTTGACCTCTGAAAGTATTTCTGATACAGATCCTCCCATCTGAGCCCTGTTCTTTATAAGAGTCTTTGTAATGACCATAAACAGCGCTGCCGGAACACCCTTACCGGAAACATCCGCCATGATCAGTGCAATGTGATCATCATCTACAAGGAAGTAATCATAGAAGTCACCGCCAACCTCCTTTGCCGGATTCATAGAGGCAAAAAGATCAAATTCCTTTCTGTCAGGGAACGGAGGGAATATTCTGGGCAGCATATCCGCCTGGATCTGGGTAGCTACATTAAGCTCAGCTCCTATCCTCTCCTTTTCAGCAGTAACTCTCGTTATTTCCTTGATATACTCCTTGGTCTTTAACGAAAGTGCAGAAAAACTTTCAGCTAAAACTTCAATCTCATCACCGGTCTTGTAAACCTTTTCCATTTCAAAATCAAGGTTATCTCCATTTATTTCAGAAACCTTTTCAGCCATAACATTTATCGGCTTAACTATCTTTTTAGCAAGGACAATAGCATTGACTATTGCTAAAAGCAACACCACAATAAGCAGTATTGTAACCGTTAACTTGGATTTATCAAGGGATTCGGTATAAGAATCCACTGCCTCACCCAGTATCTTTTTATAACTCTCCTCCATGTTTTTGGCAGGAGAATCTGTAACCTCCTTATCAACTACGGAAATAACCGCCCAACCAACTGTGTTCATTGAAGATCCGCATAAATAGCAGTCTTTCCCGTCAACATTTATGAGTCTTACATCTGTATTTCCTTTCAGTGCATCCTGTATAAAGGTAGCAAATTCAGTATTTTCGTTTTTCCTTAAATCAGTTGCCTGTTCTATGCTTCTAACGGCAAATATACCTGTTTTTTCCGGAGAAAATACTATATGTCCGTCACTGTTAACGACAAAAAGGAAGCCTGATGTTTCCTTTGAATTATCTACCGCTACCTCCATATTATCAAGAAAAAGATCAGCACCAACAACTGCTGCCAACTCGTCATTAACATATACGGGAAGGGCACATACGATACCGGATTTACCGGTAAATGAATCAGTCTCTATATCAGAAAAATAAATGTCTCCTTTTTCTGCTGCACCGATATACCATGGTCTTTCCGTCGGATCTATCCTTATCGGCTTGCCGTCACTGCCATATTTCGAAGATGGCCTGTCATCCGCAATGATCGTTATACCGTCATTTGTTGATATAAAGGCTGAATTGAGATTTGCACTCTGATACATTGAGCACATCATATCCGAAAGATTACCAAGGACACCTATTTTATTCACTGTATCCTGATCAGTTATGTTAACGCCTTTTGCATACATGAGCTGGGCTGTAACAATACCTTCATTCTTTTGATTTGCCACCTTCACATCTATTTGTGGAAAACAGTCCGGATCTTTTAAAAACTTATAAGCATAATCCCCCAGCATTCTTACCTGAGTTTCAAGTTCTGAAAACAGGTCATCAGCTATATAAGCCTTCAGCAAAGTAGACTCAGTCATTGTATTATTGATCACGGTAGACATCGTCTGATTTGCTATGCCCACCATTGATTCCTGCTGCTTTGCATTTGTTTCCTCGGTAAGTTTTGTCAGCTTATCCGACTGATAATATGTTACTGCTCCTATAACAATAACTATAATAAATGCCGTAACTAAAACCAGGTTAAATATCTTATTTTCAATTCCGCCAATTATTAATCTGCCAAATTGTCTCATAATTCCCCCTTGTGAGTATAGTTTACACGGGACATCCGTTCAGTGATCCATGCTGTTCTATATAACAGAATCTTTCCCAGTCAGGCTCACTTAAATATACACGGGCAGCTACATAATGATGCCGGCTTCCCGCTTCGGTGCTCATGGCCTTAAAGTATATATCGTCCCCCACACAGTTTCTGAAAAAAGTCTTTGCTTCTTCCTTATAGGGACCCGGCGAATATTTTACATCCATATACTTTCCACCTCTCCTGCTTAACCAAACTTTTTGTAAACAACTATTTCCACTCTGTTGCCTTCAATTTTGATGCTGATATCGTCTGCTAAATTAGCAATTATCGATCTCTCAAGTTCATCCATGGCATTTGATGAACCATTGTCCTTAAACCTTGCTTTTCGTTCTATTTCTTCCTTATAATCACCCATTGACCAGTATAAAACCGGGTCTTTCCTGGATATAAGAGCAGAACCGATCACTTCTTTCAGTCTCCCCGCAAATCCTTTTGACTCAGTATTTTCCTTTGACCAGGAAGCTATAAATTTGTTCTTCATTTCAGGCGTCAGCTCTACTTCAGCATTCAGATGAAGCTCATATTCCCGGCCTGAAACCTCAAGATAGTATTCTGCATTTACATCACCCTTTATAGACTGCAGCAGACCTATCAGTTCCTCATTTATCAGTCTCAAATGGAGCTTGTCCTTTTTATCAAGCCCGCTGTCAGTTGACAGACGCTCAGTCATGGCCAGTGCTTCATCTGCGCCCTTACCCGAGCTTGAAACATTTACAATACTTGACCTTACTCTGTCGGAATGACCCTCTGAATTACTGTTATCCTTTTGATCATCAGATACAATATCATCATGCACATTATGCAGTCTGATATTGGTAATAACTACCTGATCACCGGTAAGAGCCATGTATATCTTACCGGCCCTTCCGTTAACCTTGGTGATATTCTTGATAAGTATTCCGTCATTTTCCGTATAGGTAGTAACAGTATTTCCGGTTTTCTCAAATCTGACTGTTGCGTCAAAGCCCTTTTGGTTAAACTCTTTCCAGTCATCCCAGCCGCTAAAGCTGTCATTTTTATTTACAACGATCTTATTTTCGGCAAAGCCTCCGGTTTCCCAATTTTCGCCGTCAAGTCTTATAAGTGAAAATTCCCTGTAATTTTTACCGTTTACCAGCCCGTCATCCGCATAAAAGAGTACTATGAACGGTGTATGCCATACAAGCCTTGCAGTCGGCAGGCTCATACCATGGAACGATACGCTCATACCGTCATTTATCGGAGTACCTACAGTTGATGCCGAGCGGAAACCATCAACCTGAACATTGGGCAGATCACCTTCCGGTCCGTTGATAAAGCTTACCTTTTCAGCTATACGTGTTATATAACCTTCACTAACTGCTTTTTCTTCTTTATCGATCACAACGTCCCTGATATTGCAGTGCTCACCTGTAAGACCGATATAGCAATATCTTGTACTGTCAGGCAAAGCAACAGTTATCTCAAGGGTCTGTACTGCGCTTACGATCTTAATGAGTACATGATCGGACAGCTTTACGCCTTCAACCAAAAATACCTTTTCATTCTCATCCCGAGAAATATTTGACAACAGCTTTTCGCCTACAGGATTTTCCTTCTTCTCAACCTTCATCTTTCTGGCAGCGCCAAGAACTGTCCTGCCATCAAAACGGATCTCGCCGTACTCGCAATATACCATATCCTTTTTCATCTTTTCATCGGTATATACACGGCCATCCAAGGAGTCAAAAAGGACTATGGATGGTATATTTGTATCAGCTTTTGTTTCCGAAGTCGGATTAGTACGCAGATGTATCGAAGTCAGGTTATCAAGCAATACAATGCCCTCAGATATATCGCTTCTGTATTCCTTGCAGTCAAGCTCATTTCTGCCGGAAAGCTCCTTAACTTCTTCTTTCTCCTGCATCTCGTATTCCGAGTCTAGATCGATCAGATGTATCATGATCTTGGCAAACTTTGGATCAAACTGAGTACCGGAACCCTTTACAAACTCTTCACGTATTTTCTGCTGAGGGATAGGATCCCTGTAGCTTCTCTTTGATGACATTGCATCATATGCATCTGCAACGGCAACAATCCTTGCGATTTCCGGTATATCCTCTCCTTTAAGCTTTTCCGGATATCCTTTTCCGTCATATCTTTCATGATGATAATTGGCACCGATACTCAAATACTGGAATTCGCTTATACCCGAAAGGATCCCCTGTCCTATGGAAGGATGCATTTTAATCTGCTCATACTCATCATCATCCAGACGTCCGTCCTTGTTTATTATAGTATCCTTTATACCGATCTTTCCTACATCGTGAAGAAGGGCAGCATAATAGACTTCATAACACTCCTTCTCATTTTTACCGTACATCTCGGCAATTTTTCTTGAATACTCCGCCACACGTGAAGAATGTCCGTGAGTGTACTTATCCTTCGCATCTATTGAGTTTACAAGTGCTGTAGCAGTCTGTTCAAACAGCCTCTGCATGCTCTTCTGCTGCTCCTTGAAATATTCGATTTCCATGCCTGCAGCCTTTTGTACTGTCTCATTCATGTCAATAAGAGCAAATACAAAAAGTGAAATGGCCAACACGACTATTGCTATATTGATCAGCGACAGCCCATACGAAAACAGCTGAACTATCGATGCTAAAAGAGGACCCGTAGCGAATAGGAATAAGGAAAATCTTACACCCTTTGTAACCTTTTTGCAGTATTTAAATATCGAGATAAGCTCTATCACCAGCACCAGTGAAGGAATAATGTAGCTAATGATATATAAAGGTGCTCTCTGATAAACATTCTTATCATCAAAGGTATAATACATACCCGTAAACTGTGAAATAATAAGTAGTAAAATACCTACACCCACCAGTATATCGGAAAGAGCAAGGAGTCTTGACGACCTTTCCATGCCGCCTTCATTTGAAAAAACATCCCGCAGATAGAGGTTAAAGGCATCAAGGACAAAGAGAGTCATAAAAAACACTACAAAGTTACTTATACGTACCATATAAAAACCTGTTGTGCTTTCATCACCCCTGTAAATATATGCGAATCTGTCAAAAACAAGGAGCAGTGTTGCAGCAAGCTCGATCAGTACAAGCGCCAATTTCCTTTTTTTAGAAAGCCAGGTAGTAACGCTTACACAGAAAGCTACAAATCCGCTTATACATGACAATCCAAGCATTATATTCAGTTGGTTATCCCTTATAAGCTCAAACATAAACTATCCTTATCCTCAAAATTTCCATTTATTCAGGCTTTTTAATTAATATATCAAGACTGTTAAGGTCTTTTTCATATTTATATTTTATATCCTGCGCAATTTTCTTTACTATGACTGCCGACAGCTCCTCTTTGCCATCGATAGGATTATACTGCATGCCGCGGTATGTAATATTCATCCATAAAGATTCATCAGAATCGGAATATTCCGCAACTACGTTTATAGGATATACATTGTAGTAAGCCTCCGAATAAGGCACCAGATTCTGTGAAACAATCTCCTCAAATACGAGCTGTATATTTCTGACAAGCTTATCTGAAAGCATAAGCTCTCTTGAAAATCTGTCAAGCTCAGATGTAAATCCGATAAAATCATAATCCTGGTTTCCGATTTCAAGATTAAGCTGCTTTAATCGCTTAATGAAAATCCTTGTCTTTTCCCTCTGCGGATTATAGAAAATCTGCTTAGGACTACCCTCTTCGTAAATACCGCCCTCATCCATATAAAATACACGGTTGCAGACGTCACGGGCAAATTTCATTTCGTGGGTAACTATCATCATAGTCATACCCTCGTTTGCAAGCTTCCTGATAACCTGGAGAACTTCACCTACCATGGTAGGGTCGAGTGCTGATGTAGGCTCATCAAAAAGCAGCATTTCAGGCTTCATGGCTATGGCTCTGGCAATAGCCACACGCTGCTTCTGGCCACCGGAAAGCTCGCTTGGCAGGTTCATTGCCTTTTCAGCAAGACCAACACGTCTTAAAAGCTGCATACCTTCATCGTAGGCCTCCTGTCTGGATTTTCCGAGGAGTTTTATAGGACCTGCCATTATATTCTCTATGATATTAAGGTTGTCAAACAGATTAAAGGACTGGAAAACCATACCCATTTTCTGTCTAACCTTGTTCATCTTGCATTTAGGATCGGTGATAACCTCTCCGTCAAAGGTAACCTTACCGGATGTCGGAGTTTCCAGCTGGTTAAGGCATCTAAGAAGTGTTGATTTACCGGTACCGGAAGGTCCAATGATGGAAATAACATCTCCCTTATTTATCTCTGCACTTACATCCTTTAAAGGAGTAACATTAGGGTATTCTTTTCTTAAATGTTCAATTTTAATCATACTCATTTCATTGTCACTCCTTTCACAGTCTTTTTCTTGTTCTGTTTAGGATCTACCACCTTTAATACTTTAGCCAGAGCAAAGGAAATGACCCATGCAAGGATAAAGTAGATGATTGCTGTTGCAATGAGCGGGAAGAAAGCCTCAAACGTACGGCTTCTAATGATATCACTCATCTTGGTCAGATCCTGTATTGCAATATAACCAACTATGGAGGTGTTTTTCAGTAAGGATATTATTTCACCCCTGTATACAGGCAAAAATCTTACCGCTGCCTGAGGAAATATAAACTTGAAAAATCCCTGGTTTTCAGTAAATCCGAGAGCCAGTGCAGCCTCACGCTGTCCGTTGTTGATACTCTCTATACCTGAGCGCATGATTTCCGAGCCATATGCTCCAAAGTTAAGTGAAAATCCTATTACGGCTACCCATATGGCATCAAAGCTTGATTTGCCGAATACCACATAATAAAGGATCATCAAAAGCACTACCATCGGAGTACCCTGAAGCAGCTTTACATATATGTTGCAGATTTTTCCTGCAAGTACACTGTCAACCCTCCTAAACATACATATAAGGAAAGCCAGTATCGAACCAAATAATACGGTAAGTACCGTTATTGCACAGGTTGTTCCGATACCCTGCAGTATCAGCTTCCATCTGTCTTCTTTTACAAAATTTTTCTCAAAGCTGTCTGCTACTGACTTTAGGAAGCTCTTTTTCTCTTCTGTATTTGAAACTGCAGAGGTTAAATCCGTACCTGAAGATTTTAAATCTTCACTACGGATTATAAGGACCATTCCGCCGTTGTAGAATGGATCACTGAAATCTATACTGCTTTTACGTTCTTCCGTAACTGACCAGCATGAAACGCCTATGTCATACTTATTTGCAGAAAGACCAGCCAGCATGGCTGAAAGGTTTGCATCTTCAAATTCCAGGGAATATCCATATCTGCGGGCAAACATTGTTACAAGTTCAACTGCATATCCGGTAAACTCGCCGTTTTCAAAATATGAGAACGGCGGCTTATTTGATCTTGCAGCCAGCTTCAATGCACCGTTTTCACCTGTCAGTCCACTTCTGTCAATGGTTTTCTCATCATCATTTCCCGCAAACCATTTGTTTATAAGCCTGTCTATCTCCCCATTAGCCCGCATCTCACTCAGCATTTCATTAAACTGTTTTCTGTAAATTTCCGAAGTTTCCGTCCCCTTCTGGAATCCAAGGCAGTAATCGTCTTTAACAAGGATTTTCTTTAGATATGTAATCTCATGATTTTCTTTTTCTATCTCCCTTGCAACAGGCTCATCATCAACAAAGGCATCAATTTTATTCTGTTGAAGCGCAAGCAAAAGATCCGATATATTTTCAAAATAAACATATTCACTGTTCGGCAGTTTTTCAAGAGTTACGTCCTCACTGGCCGAACCGGTCTGTATTCCGATCCTTTTACCTATATATTCGGTATAATCAGGCTCTGCTACATTATGGGTGTCAATAGTTCCGGATTCGATATCTGCTTTACGTCCCATAAAAACCAGTCCGCCATGATAGAAGGTATCACTAAACTGCATGGACTTCTTTCTCTCCTCAGTAGGGGAAAAGCCCATGGCACCCATATCATATTTTCCGGATGCTACTCCTGCTAAAGCTGCTGTAATGGTAGTTTCTTCAAAATCCACACTATATCCGTACCTGCGGCCAAACATGTATGTCAGTTCCATTGCATAGCCTGTAAGCTCATTATTAAGATAATATGAGAAGGGAGGATTATCACTTAAGATGCAGACACGTATATTTCCATTCTCTCCTGAAAGTCCGGTCTTATCTATAACCTTTTCATTTTCAGGACCATCCACCCACTTGGCTATAAGTTTATCGGCTTCACCATTATTCCAGAGTTCATTTATCATCTCATTAAACTGAGAAACCAGAGTTGCACTTCTTTCACTGTCTTTTTCAAAACCAAAACAGTAATTGTCTTCAACAAGAGGCTCTTTAAAATATGATAAATTAGAATTTTCCTTAGACGCCATCCTGGCTATAGGTTCGTCGATAATAAAACCGTCTATCTTACCGGTGTCCAGGGCCAATATCATATCAGTATCATTATCAAAATATAAGTATTCGCTGTTAGGGAAAATTTCCAATGTGGGCTTTTCAAAGCTTGTACCAACCCAGATACCCATTATTCTCCCGTCTAAAGCCTTAGGGTCCGATACTGCATTTGAAGATGCTTTATTACCGGTATTTGACAAAGCCGCTTCACCATCCTTTGGCATGCATACAGCCAGTACGATACCGCCTATAATAAGCAATATACATAATATTATGATATAGTCGGCTTTTTTCAACTCTTTCATCATGAGTCCTCCAAATTTGGAACCTTTTGTATATATTTTTCTAATCTCAATATTGTTAATATTCTACTACTTCCTGTCCAATAAATGTCCAAAAAAATGAGCCGGTTCCGGCTCATTTTTTTATAAAAATATCGTTATTTACCTAATAAACCAGGCCTGTACCTCTCGTGTACATAACTTCATCTGTATAATGGTACTCTTCGTTTATAAATGGTACATCTACGGGAAGTTTACCGGAAGGTGAGAATTTACCAAATACTGCATATATAGCCTCTATTATATTAGGTCCATATGCTGGTACTGGTTCTGAGAAATCACCCGGATCCTTTGACATACCTGTATTATTATAGCAGCAAAGTGTTGCATTGGCATAGCTGTAACGTGCTATATCATACGGAAGTCTGGAGCTAATATGCACAAATTTTCCACCCTTACCCTGTACATAATCCATCATGGCGTCTACACAGGCTGCCCAGTTAGTTTCATCCGGCTCTCCGTCATTATTACAATCAAAGGGATTAAGATATTTTTCCGCACTGAGTATTGTAACCGCTATCACACAATCAGCACCCTCAACCTGTTCTAAAGCGAAGCTTACCGGTTGTTCATCATAGCTAAAGCAGGTTATGTCTGCATCTTCAGGTATAATACCATCTTTTTTGAGCTGTTTAACCGCATATTCCAATGCCTTTAGCTGAGAATTATACCAGCAGGCTATAACTATTTTCTGATCGGTATTTAACGGTAAAACTCCGTCATTCTTTACAAGTGTAACTGTTTTAGATGTTATTTCTGATTCAAGTTCATGATTTGCCTTTGAGCCAACAAGTGTCAAAGCATCTTTTACATGATCGGTTGTTTCATCTTCAGTAGGATTTATGGGGTTAAGAAGTCCGTATTTTTCTTTTAGCTTGAGTATACGTCTTACTGATTCGTTAATCCTGTCTTCAGATATTTCACCCGCTTCTACAAGCTTTACTACTCCCAAAATATAAGCTGCGAGTTCCTCAAGATCCTCCGGTCCCTTAGGCTCCTTAGGTATCAGTATCATATCCACGCCGGCATTTATAGCTAATCTTGCTGAGTCCATCGGTTCAAAATTTTTATCGATGGCATCCATTACCATAGCGTCTGTGATAACTACACCGTCATATCCCATATCTTTTCTTAAAATATCCGTTATTATGGTATGTGAAAGTGTTGCCGGGAGACAGATCTCTGCACCATCCTCTTTTGAGATATATGTTTCTTTCTCAATCTGTGGGAATACAATATGGGCTGTCATTATCATATCAACATTGCTGTCAGCTACTGTCTGATAAGGAATAAGCTCATTATTCATAAGTTCCTCAAGACTCTTATCTACAAGAGGTAGGCCGGTATGGCTGTCAGTAGCCGTATCCCCGTGACCCGGGAAATGCTTAACTGTTGTAACAACTCCTGTATTAGTCAAGCCTTTAAGGTATGCAACGCCCATTCTTCCAACAAGCTCAGGGTCATCGGAAAAGGATCTTACACCTATTATAGGGTTTGATGGATTGCTGTTTACGTCAATTACCGGAGCAAAATCTGTATTAAAGCCCATCGCTTTTACTTCGTTTCCTATAAGCTCAGCGGCTCTTTCAGTAAGCTCATCGGATGCTGCAGCTCCTAAAGCCATATTTCCGCAAAGACGTGTGCCCATGGTCAAACGTATTATGAGACCGCCTTCCTGGTCTAACGCCATAAACAGACCGGTCTTTCCGCCATCTGCGTTTGCAGTCTGCATAGAGTCCACAAGCTTCACTGTCTGCTCAATAGTATTTATATTGTCTGCAAATAATATTATCCCGCCAAAATGATGGTTTTTCAGGAATTCTGTTACTTCGTCGGGCATTTCCTGTAAGCCAAGATCATTTCCATCTTCGTCTGCTCCCCAATATCTGAAATTGGGCATAAGCATCTGCTCTACTTTTTCGGTAAGACTCATTTCAGCCAGGATTTCATCTACAGTTTTAGCTTTATCCTCTTTTATTTCCTCAGTCGGTGTTACTTCTTCAGTCGGAACTAAAGTAACATCATCCGTCGGAGTAACTTTCTCCTCATTCTGAGTAACTTCCGGATTTTCCTCTTGTGTAGGTGTCTCGGTCGTGACCGGTGCTGAATCCTCTGTCTTTGCACATCCGCCAAGTAAACCTATTACTAAAGCAATAACAATACAATAAGCACATTTTTTCATAATAAGTTCTCCATCTTTGATATTTTTTATATCTTCTGCATATTTTAAACTACCCAGTCCAATAAATGTCCAATAATTTCAAAAACACAGAAAGTTTATATTTAATTTCTTGGACATTTATTGGACTATATAGTATAATCTTTTTATAGAATTATCTAAAAGAAAAGGGGTGGGCATTATGAGTCAGATTGGAAATGGGTTTACAAGACAGATTAACAGGTCAGATATGCTTATGTGTGTATTATGCCATGATGCACCGTGCAGTAAGGCGTGTGGGAAATTAGATCCTGCAGGGATACTTAGAAGTATCTGGTTTGACAATGAAAAATACATTGCAGATAAATTTCCTGAAAATAATCCATGTGAAGCCTGTGATGCTCCGTGTGAAGAATCCTGTGTAAAAAAACATCAGGTAAATATCAGGGAATTATTGACCAGACTTCATAGCGAAGTAAAGCCCATGCTTGATATTAAAGCGCCGGTTGATGAAGACCTGCTTCGCACGGATATGTGCGGTATCCCGCTGGAAAACCCTTTCCTGCTTTCCTCATCCGTAGTAGCAAGCACCTATGATATGTGTGCAAGAGCGTTTGAGGCCGGCTGGGCAGGTGCCTGCTTTAAGACAATATGTTCATTTGATATCCACGAAGCATCACCTCGTTTTTCAGCAATTACCGGAGATAACGGAAGCATATTAGGCTTTAAGAATATTGAACAGCTTTCCGATCACAGCGTTGCTGAAAATATGGAGATTTTTAGGAGACTAAAGGAAAAATATCCTACAAAATTCATATTAGCATCTATTATGGGACAAAATGAGGCAGAGTGGGAAGAATTGGCACGTTTATGTGAAGAAAACGGAGCCGATGCAATTGAGCTTAATTTCTCCTGCCCTAATATGATGGAGGATGGTTTGGGATCGGACATCGGACAGGTACCAGAGCTGGTAGAGAAATATACTGCTGCAGCGAAAAGGGGCACCAGGATCCCGGTACTTGCTAAACTGACACCCAATGTAGCAAGCGTGTTACCCGCAGCCTTAGCAGCAAAAAGAGGCGGTGCCGATGGTATAGCAGCTATTAATACTATAAAAAGCATTATCGGCATTAATCCGCATACATATATTTCTGCACCCGCAGTACATGGTAATTCTGCCGTCGGTGGTTATAGCGGAAATGCTGTAAAACCCATTGCTCTTAAATTTATTGCAGAGCTTGGAAAGTCTCCCGATTTAAGTGGTTTGCACATAAGCGGTATGGGTGGTGTTGAAACCTGGCTCGATGCGTTGGAATTTATACTTTTGGGCTCAGGCTCAATACAAGTTACTACTGCCGTAATGCAGTACGGATATCGTATCATAGATGACCTTAAGGCAGGCTTAAATTACTATCTTGCAGAAAAAGGATTTAAGAATGTTAAAGACGCAATCGGACTTGCACTTGATACAATAAGCGATTCAACTGATGTTTTAGAGAGAGATACCGTAATTTTCCCCAAATTTAACCGTGAAAAATGTATTGGTTGTGGAAGATGTATGATATCATGTGCCGACGGCGGACATCAGGCCATAACATTAAATGAGGAAAGAAAACCTGTACTAAATGGTAAAAAATGTGTTGGATGTCACCTTTGTGTTCTGGTATGTCCTCAAAGGGCGATTTCTTCAAGCAGAAAACGTATTTCAAGATAAAATGACAGATCAATAGAGATTACTTAAAAGGGGATAGCCTGACTACAGCCTGGCTATCCCCCTTTCATCTCTATCATATTTTTTCTATCTTTTCTGTATACTTATCTCATACTCTTATCATAAGGTATTCCTTCCGCTTTAGGAGCTCTGGAATTCTTTGAAGTAAACGCAAGAACAATGAGTGAAATAACATATGGCAGCATATTGTAAACACCGCTTGGGATGTTCAGATTCTTTAAAAATTCAAAGCCGCTGTTAACATTTGACAAGGCCCTGAAAAAGCCGAACAGAAGTGCCGCAAAAGCTATCCTTGAGGGCTTCCACTGTCCAAATATCATAACTGCAAGTGCAAGGAATCCAAAGCCTGCCACTCCAACTTCAAATTTCCATGAGCTTACGCCTGCGGTAATGTAACAAATACCGCCCAGTCCGCCCAGGGCTCCTGAAATAAGGACACCGGCCCACCTCATTTTTGCAACATTTATACCCACCGAATCAGCTGCCTGAGGATGCTCGCCGCAAGCCATAAGCCTGAGGCCAAACCTAGTCTTGTAAAGAACTATATATGCTCCGATAAGCGCAATCAACGCTATGACCATAAATACGTTAAACTCGTAGCCTTCAACAAAGAGAAATGCTTTTCTGCCCGCTACATATTTTATCTCCGACGAGGGTTTTGTGGGGTCTTCAGCCAGATTAACTGCCTTGGCTATAACGGTAGCTGCCGCAGTACCAAGCATGTTCATCGCAGTACCTACCAGCGTCTGGTCGGCCTTGAGCCTTATGGCGGCTATACCCAGTAACGTCGAGTATATAACGCCAGCCAACATGCTGACCACGAGAACTGCCAGTATGATGACTATAGCTGACGCATCAGAACCAAGATACTTAAAAGTCAGGGCTCCGGCCAAAGCGCTCATTACCATAATGCCCTCAAGTCCCAGATTTATAACTCCCGAATGCTCCGCAAAGCAGCCTCCAAGTGCTACCAATGAAAGAACCGTTGCAAAAAGAAGGGTATATTGAATTAAAATGATTACCATATTCATTATTCATTACCTCCTTTTGCCGTAGTTTCCACCGGTGCCGGCTGTTCAGGCTCGGCATTCGCATTTTCCTCAGGTCTGTCTTTCTTTTTTGAAAAAATGCCTGATTTAAACAGATACCTTATAAGACCCGTAAAACTGCACAGGTAAATGATGATAGCTGAAATAAGATCCGAAATCTGTGAACAGTACATGGTCAGATCAACATTTGAACCGCCATCCGTAATATGCTGTATAAAGTATGATGAGAAAATTGCTCCGATAGGGTTCAGTCCACCAAGGAACGCTGAGGCAATACCGTTAAAGCCCATAGCCGGAACTGATGTCTGGTTGATGTCCCACTGTGAGAAATCAGTCAAAAACAGAAGTGATGCCCCAATACCTGCAATAAGTCCTGCAATACCGAGAGTAACAACTATATTTCTCTTTTCAGCCATACCTGCATACTTTGCAGCATTTTTATTATATCCCGTCGCCTTTAGCTCGTATCCGAATTTAGTCTTTGAAAGAAGTATCCATACAAGGAACGCAAATATTATAGCTATAATTATCCCGAGTCCGACGTATTTATTCCCGTTAAACAGTTTATTGATCCCGGCATTTGGTATTATCGCCTTAGCAGTTTCCACCGAGCTTGCAAGCTCAGGTGTATCCTTACGTCCCGCTACTGTATAGCTGCTTAGTATCATGTTCGTAGAGTAAAGGGCTATCCAGTTAAGCATGATGCCGGATATAACCTCGTTAACATTGCAATATGCCTTAAGCAGTCCGGAGATCACTCCAAATGCGGCTCCTGCAGCCGCTGCAAGCAGTATGCAGCCAACCCAGTTCCAATGAAGTCCGAAAACACCTATAAGTGCCGCACATGCTCCGGCCACGTACTGACCTGCAACTCCGATATTGAAAAGGCCCACCTTATACGAAAACAGGATTGACAGCGAACACATAAGCAGCGGTGCAGTTTTTACCAGCGTATTGCCAAGACTTTCTATCTGTTTCTCACTTCTGTTCCATTTAAGGAAGTTCTGTATAATCCTGAGCATCGCCTCCCCTGCACCCTTGGGATTAATGAAAAGGAGCACTATAAATCCGATGAGAAGGCCAAGAAGTATACATATGATGGAAGCTATGAAGGACTGTACTCCCTCGTTTTTAAAGAAGCCTTTCTTCTTCATGCTTTCACCTCTTTTCTCTTAGCTCCGGCCATATAAAGACCAAGCTCCTCCTGATCTGTCTCCTTGGGGTTAAATTCACCGACTATCTCTCCCTCGTACATAACCAGGATTCTATCGGGAACATCCATTACCTCATCGAGTTCAAGTGAAACCAAAAGCACTGCCTTACCTGCATCCCTTTGGGCTACAAGCTGTTTATGGATATATTCTATTGCACCAACGTCAAGACCTCGCGTGGGCTGTACTGCAACCAAAAGCTCAGGATTCTTATCAATCTCCCTGGCAATGATAGCCTTCTGCTGGTTACCGCCGGACATACTCCTTGTTACTGTAACCGGCCCCTGTCCCGAACGGACGTCGTACTGTTTGATAAGCCTTTCCGCATAATCCCTGATATTCTTTCTTTTTAAGAAACCGGCCTTATTAGTAAACTCGGGCTCAAAGTATCTCTGAAGCACCATGTTGTCCTCTAAGGTATAATCAAGTACAAGTCCATGCTTGTGCCTGTCTTCGGGTATATGACTCATTCCTGATGTGCTGCGCTTTCTGATCGATGAATCGGTAAGGTCCTTTCCGCACAGCTCAACCTTACCTGAAACAAGCGGCTCCAGTCCTGTCAGACCGTAAACAAATTCAGTCTGCCCGTTACCGTCAATGCCTGCAAGACACACTATCTCACCGGCTCTTATCTGCAGAGAAACATTATTTACAGCATTTTTCTTATGTACCTTGGAAGCCACGGTCATATTGGAAACATTAAGTATTACATCACCCGGCTTGGACTCCTTTTTCTCTACATGGAAATTGACATTTCTTCCAACCATCATGGCAGAAAGCTCCTGCATGGTGGTCTTTGCAGTTTCAACAGTTCCTATGTACTTGCCCTTTCTTAAGACCGTACACCTGTCGGCAACCTCCATAATTTCCTGCAGCTTGTGAGATATAAACAGGATGCTCTTCCCTTCTGCCGCCAGATTCTTCATTATCTGCATAAGCTCTTTGATTTCCTGAGGAGTAAGCACCGCAGTAGGCTCGTCAAATATAAGTATTTCATTATCCCGGTAAAGCATTTTCAGTATCTCCGTACGCTGCTGCATACCAACGGTGATATCCTCTATCAATGCATCGGGTTCAATATTTAAGCCGTATTTTTTTGAAAGGGCTTTAACCTTTTCTCTGGCTTCTTTCTTTTGAAGCAGGCCGTTTTTCACCGGCTCTACCCCAAGTATAATATTGTCTAATACCGTAAAACACTCTACAAGCTTAAAATGCTGGTGTACCATTCCGATTCCAAGATCATTGGCGTCATTGGGGTCCTTAATCTTTACTTCCCTGCCATCCTTTTTGATGATGCCTTCCTCAGGCTGGTACAATCCGAAAAGGACGCTCATAAGTGTAGATTTTCCTGCACCGTTCTCACCGAGAAGCGCATGGATTTCCCCTTTTTTCAGCTGCAGGGTAATATTGTCATTAGCTATGATTCCCGGAAATTTTTTTGTAATGTTTAGCATTTCTATGGCAAATTGCGTTTCCAAGCCGATACCTCGCTTTCTTCTAACAACTGCTAAAACACAAAAACTCAGAGACATTGGCTGCCTCTGAGTTTTTAATCATCAGAAAATTATTTGATATTTCCCAGCCATTCAACCTTAACATTTGTGGTAGAAGGTTCCTTACTGATATCAGCCGACACTTTGATCGTTCCATCGTAAAGAGCCTTAACCAGCGCCTTGTAATCTTCCTTTGTGAATTTATCACTAAACTGAGTAGAATCCATAGGAAGAGATACATAATTTGCGTCAGGGTCATCTCCGCTGATAAGTCCGAGTGACTTTATCTGTCCCTTGTAATCATCCCATTTGCCCTTATTGATAATGTCATCAAGTGCATTATATGTAGAAGGATATAACCCCTTCATAGCAGATGTAACTGTCATCCCTGCCCCATACTGTCCGTCAATGATATTCTTCTGGTCAACATCCACACCTATAACCTTGCCGTTTACCTTGGCTGCAGCCTCTGCTACAGATGTGTATATTGCGCCGCCGCATGCAAAGACAATCTCAGTACCTGAGCCATACCATGTATCCATTGCTGCAGTAATCTCGGCGTCGCCTGAGAAGGTATTGCCGTACCCGTACTTCATATCAACAGTAATGCCAAGCTCCTTAGCAGCCGCATCCGCACCCTGAACATATCCGTAACCAAATCTCATAGGTCCGGGAACAGCCATACCACCAAGATATGCAAGCTTGGTATAACCAAGCTTTACAGCCGCATACCCTGCCATATAGCCTACAAGCTGCTCCTGATAAATTGCAAGATAGGTATTATCTGCATTATAATAATCCTTAACATTCCAGTTTGAAGGATTATAATCATATGTTCCGCCTTTCTTTGGAACACCGGCCTCTAAGATGTCGCCGGCTGAAAGATCCAGTCCGATAAACTTAACGTCAGGATACTTTTCTGACAGTTCAACGATCGTCGGGCCAAATGAAAAGCCGGGCATTACCAGAATATTATAACCCTCATCGATTAGACCTTCTGCCGATGCAACTCGTTCAGCAGTGTTATCGCTTGCAGGCTTCTTATAAGTGAAAGGGACATTGTACTTATCGCAGAATGCCTTACAAGCCTCATAAGTGGTCTGGTTAAAGGACTGGTCCGTAATATCAGCATAGTCGGTGATCATTGCAACCTTGTATGCACTTTTTCCATCCCCACTTCCGGAACCGCTGCCTGATTCCGAGCTCCCGCATGCGCACAGCGATACAACAAGGCTTAACGCAAGTATCAAAGTAAGTATCTTCTTCATTTCTCTTTTTCCTCCTCGTATAAACATTAAGATTTTGTATAAACCTTAAAACATTTATATTATATAACTTTCCGTGTTAATAATCAAGCCTAAATCCTGTTACATCTGCGTCATTAACCTATCTGAGCAGTTCTTCAAGATGTTTTATGCTGTGCCTGATCCTTGTAGCTGAAAGCTCATCATCAGGTGATGAATTTTTAAACATATCAAGGAAAAGGACATATGCTAAAATCTGCATTTTATCAAAATCTTCTTCCCTGAGGCAATTCTTGCACACTCCGTCCCATATCTTTTTCCCTGTTTCGGTAGCTATACCAAAGAATTTCATGTTGTTTCCGGGTTCATCTTCTTCGAATACAATATACGCCACGTAAATACCGGCAATATCAAACAGCGGAATTCCCTGGGAAAGCGTATCCATATCGATAAGCATGGGCTCATTATCGGAAAGCATTATATTTTTCATCTGCAGGTCCCCATGTATCAGATGGTCATCCTCCGGAATGCTGTTTAGGAAAACCTCAGTTTTTCCATATAATTCTTCCGGGATCATATGCTTTATGTTTTTAAGCTTTTCAATATATTTCTGCCTGGATGAAGGAAGTGTCCCTGCGGGAAGCTTTGTACTATGCACCTGTTTTATAAGATCGGCATACTGCTTTATGATATCATCAGCATTAGCCGGGTTTTCCTTTATCAGATCATTAAAGGTCTTTGCCTTAAGCATTTCAAAAACCGAGCCATAGGTGTCACCGATTTTCACAATATCAAAAGATATAGCAGTCGGTATACCCGCTACAAAAGCGAGTCTGGCAAGCTTTTTCTCATTTTCAATCATTGACAGAGCCTCGGCAGAATCATACTTCTTTACAACAGTATCTTCATCAAGCCTGTAAACAGTGCCGTAAGCGCCCTTACCGATCACTTTGCATCCGTCCACGGATATCTCCCTGTACTTTTTTCTGACATTAAAAAGCTGGGTAAAGCCTGTCGTCTCAAAAATATCATATACCTCAGGACTCACATCTGTGATCTGCAGATCAGCCTTTATCTGCTTCTTAACCTTCATAAGCACACGAAGACCTGCACTCGATATATAACTGAGCCCTGACGCATCAAAAGAGATACTCTCATCAGGATTTTTCTCTATCAGGTCCATGATGCGTTTTTCCTCTTCCATTGCATTTGTGGAATCTATCCGCCCCTTTAATTCAATAACATACATCTTAAAGCACCCCCTTTATGCTTTTTTAAGTATTTCATCAAATCTGTCAAAGTACCACTTATACTTATTTAGTAGTTCCGCCGTTTCCTTTTTTACTCTGTCTCTGTTACCTTCTCTTCCTGCATTTTCAAGATCCTGTGCCATTTTTGAAAGCTCGTATGCTCCTATCAGCCTTGCCGAATTTTTGAAATCATAAATCTGTATTATATAATTATCAATATCATCTTTCTCAAAAGCTTCTTTTATCATTTCTATGCGTTTTTTAGCCATATCATGGAAGCTGCGGCAGATAACTATATATGAGTCCTCTCCGCCTGCTGTTTCGATACCTGTAGAGACATCAATACCTTTCAGCTTTGAAATCTCGGTTATCAGTTCCCTGTCTAAAGTTGCTTCATCTTCCTTTTCACTAACTTCATCCGTAAAAATGATCTTATCATCAGGCAAATAGCTCTGTATCATAGCCTCGAGCTTATATCCGTCAAGAGGCTTTGAAAGATAATTTGTATAGCCGAGAGTGAGATATTCCTCTCTTGCACCCTCTACCGAATCGGAGGTCATGACAATTATCGGAGTATCAGTATTTAACGTGCACTGCTTTCTTATATTCTGCATGGTGTTTTCACCATTCATACCGGGCATTGTGGAGTCAAGCAAAATGATATCATATTCATTATCAAGCGCCTTGCTTACTGTTTCCTCTCCATCATGTGCAACATCAACACGTACCTTTATCCTTTTTAACAGATTTTTGGCAACAGTAAGATTCATCTCGACATTATCGGCAATCAGTATCCTTGCATCAGGTGCGTGGTATACCTCGGGTCTTTCCTGTCTATCCTCTGTTTCTAAAGACTCCTCTTCATTTTCAACAATATCCGTTCTTTCTTCCATCTTACCCGACATTGAAAATTCATGGATATTATTGATAAGGGATATCAGCTTTCTGCCGGCAGCATCTATATCGCGGGCATATTTTCTTATATTCTCCTCACCGGACTCTCTCATTATCATTGTATCCATGCCTACAATGGCATTTATGGGAGTCTTTATCTCATGTGTCATATTTGCAAGGAATTCGGATTTGCTCCTGTTGGCGTTTTCTTCCATGTGCAGTGCACGTTCGAGAGCTTCGGTCTTTTCACGCTCTAACTGGGAGATAACCAGCTCGTGCCTTCCCGTTTCCTTTCTCCTCTGTGACCAGAGAGCTCCCTGTACGATTGAAATAACTATAAATACGATAAATGTAAACAGCATGAGGTAGAAATACAATACAAAGCCTACTGTTTCAAACAACTCTCTTTCCTTTGAAAATACATATGTCTGCTTTGATAATTCCCTGCCCTTTTCATCCGTAACGCTTATTACAAAATCATGATTTCCATACGGTATATCATAATATGTTGCACCGCTAAGCTTACTTGCTGGAACTGTTATCTTCTCCGAGTCAACGCCGCTCATGTAATAGTTTACATAAGGGTCGGCAGTGGTGTAATTATTTATCTCCAGATTAATTTCCAGACGTTCCGTATCCTTAGGTACTGTAATTGTACCGACTTCCGTTACATCCTCATATATTCCGTCCCTTATCACGGCTGTTATCTTGGTCTTAAAATCCTCAACACGCATCTCGTAATTGTTAAGGTCAAGCTGATAAACACCGCTGGTTCCACAAATATATATAAACTCATCGTCTGTTACATAATTCCAGGCGTTACTTGTAATACTTCCCGGGAGTCCAGCCTTTGAGTCGAGCAGAGTATAACTTTCCATCTTACCTGCTTCCATTAAGGCATCATATTCACAGATATAGATCCCGGCTCCGCCCAATACAAATATCTCACCCTCATCATTAATCGTTATATCAAAGTTATTATAGTATGGCATCCCAATCTCTGAGATGTTATAGCTCTTATCCATATAGCATAGACCGCTTCCGGTAAGCACAAAATATCCGTCAGAGTTTCTGTCCTTTACAACTCTTAAAATAACTCCCGAAGGTAGACCATCCTCATGTCTGATATATCTTTCAAGCTTTCCGTCCTTTATAACTGCAATACCGTCTCCGTCCGAGCCGCAAAGTAAAGTATGATCTTCCTTTTCAAGTATATTAAGGATAGTTCCACCCGCAAGGTCTTCTCCGAGCCTTAGCTTACCCATCACTTTGTGATCCTTCATAAATACCATACCGGCATCACTTGAGGAAATGACAGTACCGTCTGACAACGCCTTAACAACTCTTATCGTTTTTTCAGTTTCATAAATCTCTGCATACTCTTCTGCTTTTCCGTCCGGTGTAACCTGCATTACACCTTTATCATAGGTCGCAACCAGGAGATTCCCCTTTGTATCGATATCCAGGCATCTTATCCTTATCCCGTCAAAAATGTCCGTTATCTCATTTTTTATGCTCTCTCCGTTTTTAATATCAAGGATTTTCAGTCCGTCATTTGAGCCTACATAAAGGTAACCATTCCAGTTTTTTACGGCATTACAAACTATTTCCTTTTCATTACAGAATTTAAATACATCTGAAAAACAGGATCTGCCAAGGCAAAGCAGACCGCACCTTGATGATGTAAACCAGAGATTACCCTGATAATCACGCATAATATGATCTATTGAGTTATTAAATTCTCCGCTCTCGATCCGGGTAAAATGCTTATCATTATCGATATACCCGATACCCTTATCCGCAGCCACAAAGATAAGACCGTTTTCGTCAAAATACAAATCCCTTATGGTCTTCATCCCGTCTGCCGTAAGAGTGTCTTTCAGCTTAAATCCGTCAGCATCAAATTCATAGACGAGTATCAGCTCATTATCTGTTCCTATATAAAGATCCTTGCCGTTATGCCTTATACCTTTGGCTGCTGTACCGCCAAGGTCAAGCTTTTCCACAAGCTCCCCATCTTTGTAACAGCTGATCTCCCCGATTTTATTCATGACGATCATATGTCCTTCGGTATCGGGTGAAAGATCCCTGATATTGCCGGCCTTTGTATCTGTCTTAATTATATTTACTTCACCGTTATTATATTCGGCGATAGTAAGGCCTCCGGTCGTACCAAAATAATACAGCCCGTTACTGTCTCTTGAAATGCATTTTACGGAATTTGAAGGAAGACCTGAATTCATATCAAGAGTTCTCCAGGTCATATCAATGTTTAAAAGAGTAAAGCCCGAATCCTGAGTCCCTGCCCAAAGCCTGTCATCTTCATCAACAAATAATGTCTGTACAGATCTGACGCTGTTTAGATTGTCAATAAGTACAAATCTAGAGCCGTTAAAACGGAATAAGCCTCCGTATGTAGCTATCCACATTGAGCCGTCTTTGGTCATGGCGAAATCATTCAGACAGCCACCTATAAGACCGTTATCACTGTTATAAAGCTTTTCTATAAAGCTTATTGAATTATCGGCAAAAGCAGATGAATAAGCTGATATCCCGGTAAAAGTCAATACTAAAACAAGACCCAATGAAACCTTTTTCATCAGCTCCTTCTTTAATTCGGAAGCTCTTTTCTTTTTACCAAAGCTTCTTGTAAGCTTTAAGCAGAAATAGTTTAAAAGCATTGCGGCCAGCGCATCAGAAAAGCTGATGAATAATGCTGCAAGTATGCAGCTTAACCACTCGGGTGATGAAATACTTTCTAAATAGCCAAAAATGGCATCAACTATATACAGACCGCTTTTACCACCGTTAGTGCTTAAATTTATCATCAAAAGCAAAGGAGTCCTTACCACTGCAAAAAAAGCAGTTGCGCTGTATATAAGGGCAAATCGCTCAAAATACCTGTTTTTCTTAGCAATAAGTCCCGCAGCAACGGCAACAAAAATATCTGCTATAAGAAAATACCAGTCATTTATACTGAATGTAAGCGAAAAAGCGCAACCAAGTATTGCAGATATTGAACCGACAACCGGTCCTTCAAGATATGATGCAAGTATGGTTCCGCAAAGATTAAAATACATGGGCCACTCTAAAGAAAAAGCAAGATAGCGCCCTGCAACATTCAGTATTACCGCAACTATTACGATCAGAATACGTTTTTTTAGTTTATTCAAGACTAATCACCCAATATGTTATTTCTTTTTACAGTTCCTTCTCTCCCATTATATCAAGAAAAGCTGTAACTATCTCAGGATCAAACTGCAAACCCCTGTTATTTATAAATTCTTCTCTAATCTTGTCACGCATTAACTTATTTCTGTAAGGTCTGTCGTTACTCATAGCGTCATAAGCATCAGCGACTGCAATTATCCTTGCAATAAGAGGGATTTCTTTTTCCTTCTTTCCATGTGGATATCCTTTTCCATCGAATCTCTCATGGTGGAAAAGCGCAGCCTCTGCAGCTAAGGGAATATTTGTAATACCCTTCAGCACCTCAGCTCCACGTGTAGTATGGGTCTTAACTTCAGCATATTCTGCACCTGTAAGCTTTCCGGTTTTTCTCAAAATCTGCTCATTTACATAAACATTGCCGATGTTGTGAAGTAAGGCAGCGTTATATACAATATCGCAGTCGCCCTTATCCATGCCCATTTTTTCAGCTATCATCCTGGAATATCCGGCGACTCTCTCGGAGTGTCCTTTCGAATAAAAATCTCTCGAATCAGCTACATTACAACAGACACTGAATACATCCTTAAGCATTTTTTCTTTATTTTCAAGCTTTCCTTCAGAATGTACGGAAACAAGGAAAATAGTACCGATTATAATGAAGGATACGATAATAAGTGAAAATGCAATTATAAAAAGCCTGCCCTTTGTCCCGTCCCAGATGGATTTATTTAATCTGTAAAACATCTCATAATCGGAAAAATCAATATCTCCGGTTACGCTGTACATTATAACGCCGCATGCACAAGTACCTGAATACTCCTCAGTACCCTTGATCGGCACCTCACCCGACGATTCATTAGTATCGGGATGGTAGATAATATAATCTCCTTTTCTTAAATCTATAAGCAGATCCTGGTCAATCTGATGGTAGTTTAAGCTTACATCCTCGATCTTATAATCTCTTAAATCTATGGTCTGGGAATGCTCACTTCCATCATCATTAAACTGATGTATCTCAAATGTTCCGCACCATCCGTTATTGATATAACAGTTGCCACGGATATTGATACGCAAATACCAGTCCTCAACATAGGTGTGGGCATTATTGGTTACATCCATCTCATATATTTTTGCGTTAAGATCAGTACCAAGTCCTGTGTTAATCTTAACCCATGTATCCGTAACCCCACCCCTCGGATGTATGTCTACAAGCACAGAGGTAGCCGATGAACCGGGAGAAACGCTTTTCCATTCATCGTTAAAGTTATTTACATTAACAATATGGATGATAAATAAGACTATAATTACTGCTGATACTGCAATTACTGAAAATGTAACATATTTAATTGCTTTTTTTACATTATCAACTCTGTTCAACCCTGTATCTCCTGTTTATGATCCTCTTTTCAAAAATATCCTTGGAAAGGGGCTTGTCAAAATAATAACCCTGTATTACCTCACAACCCAGAGTAAGCAGTGTGTCTACCTGTTCTCTCTGTTCGACACCCTCTGCAAGTGTCTCGGCTCCTATCGCTTTCGCAAGCTTTATCATGTAGCTTAATATTGCAAGATCCTTTGCATATGCCTTATCAACAAAGCCCTTGTCAATCTTTAGAGTATCAAAGGTAACCTCTCTTAACAGGCTCAAAGATGAGCTGCCGCTTCCGAAATCATCAACCGCAACCTTATATCCAAGCCTGTGCAGGTCATCTACAAAGCCCTTAAGCACACTTATAGGGAACTCGTCAATAGTTTCTGTTATCTCGATCTCTATCATTTTTTTAGGTACATGATACTGCTGTACTATGGCATCAATATCCTCTGCCAGATGAGTATTTGAAAGATTTCTTCTTGAGAAATTAACTGAAACTGTGGGCGGTACAAGACCCTTTTCGATCCACTTTGCAATATCTGCACAAACATGACGCAGCATATAGAAATCCATATCGCACATCAGATCCTTGGTTTCCAGTATGGGTATGAATTTCCCGGGAGGTATGAGCTCACCGTTCCTTATCCATCTTACAAGTGCCTCGGCACCACAGAGATTATTTGTCCTGCTGTTTACCTTGGGCTGATAATAAGCCACAAATTCCTCATTTGCCATGGCGACAGGTATATCCGATGAAAACTTTTTCTCGTCCTTGATCGTGTTCCTTAAATCCATGGTCATATAGGTAACCTTGTTACCGGAGTTTTTGCCGTGGTTTAAGGCCTCATAAGCATTTGAGATTATTTCTTCTGCTCCTGTATCCTCGGCTCCTATATTATGTATTCCTGCACAGGCGCTTATGTCAATATCATAATCCGTCCCGTCTTCGGTAAACCTTACCTTTGTAGAGGACAGCTGTGCAAGGAAAACATCGAGATTTCTCTTTAGGATGACAGCTATAAATCTGTCTCCGCCCTGTCTTGCAAGTACTTCATCGGATCTTATATTCTTTCCAAGTAATCCTGCATATTCAGCAAGCACTCTGTTTCCTATTTCCATGCCATATCTGTCATTGACAAATCCAAATCTTTCAAGATCAAAATAAACACAGGCATAATCTTCTTTTTTAGAATGCTCAATTATATCTTTTAGCCTTGAAATACATGCGCTCTCATTTAACAGACCGGTTTTCAGCTCGGTAGTTTCAAGCAGCTTTCTTGCCCTCTGATCCTCAATGCTCTTAAAGTGAATTGCATAAATAAGTATTGCAAGTGCAGTAGCGTTTTCATTATTTCCGCCATAATAGCCGTCAATAAATCTTTCTCCACATATATTTAATATGATAAACACAATACCTATCGAAATAGTGACAAATTCACTTAAACCTAAGTTAAAATCGCATTTTACAAAGGTCAGTAAAAATATGAGAGCCAGATAAATGATCAGTATTATGTATGTAATAGGGAAAAATGTGCC
The DNA here is from genome assembly GCA_017557525.1 of Lachnospiraceae bacterium. Classification (GTDB taxonomy): domain Bacteria; phylum Bacillota; class Clostridia; order Lachnospirales; family Lachnospiraceae; genus RUG11977. The sequence continues at coordinate 47,506 of JAFYYN010000111.1, read as the reverse complement.
GCCTGAAAAAGAGTTTGTTTCACTATAGGTAAAAACAAGATTATTGGAATAAGGGATATTTGCCAACAGTAAAATTGAAGTTAGTATCAGCGGTATACCATATAATAGCTTAATTTTTCTGCTGTCATCCCTTACTACTATAAGCAGCAGCGTATACATTATAGCAGGCCTTAAAATATAGCATAATGTTGAAAACACACTTCTCCAGATACTCCTGTAGGTCTGCCGTCCAAACCAGGTTTCAAGTGAAGAAAAGGCCGCTTCAAGAACAACAAGGAATATCAGCAGGATAAACCTGTTCCTCACCTTGCTGTACATCGTTCTGTTAAATATTATCGTATATAACAGAATGATCATTATGAATATGAATGAATAATACTGACACAGCAATTCACCAAAAGACATATCTATAACCTCTTAAAACTAAACTATTCCGTTGCTTTCTTAACTCCTTCAGCTACCATATGACATCCGACCATAAGGAGTATCATGATTATAGCTGCGGGGAGCAGCTTATAAGGATGTAGCATTGCATTCTTAAAGCCATCAGAAAGAAGTGTTCCCAAAGAGCAGGTGCCTGCGGGCATACCTAGACCTACGAAGCTTAAGAAAGCCTCAAGGAAAACCGCCTGGGGGATACTCAGCATTATCTGAGTTACAAGCTTTCCTACGATATTGGGTACGATATCCTTGAAAATGATATGCATATGCCCTGCACCCATCGTTTTAGCAGCCTGTACATATTCAAGCTCTTTAACCTTTAAAACCTCTGCTCTTGCAATAAGGCTCATCTCAAACCAGCCCGATACCATAAGTGCCACGATGATAGAACCCATACCCGGCTGCAGGACCAGCATCAGCAGTGTTACAACAACCAGAGTGGGGATACTGCTTATGATATCGATAAAACGCTGCATGATAAGATCGGTAGCACCTCCGAAATATCCGGATATAATACCGTAATTCATGCCTATGATCAGATTTATCATTGTAGCCGCAAAAGCTATTATCAGTGATATCCTGAGACCCATAAAGCATCTTGCAAACATATCCCTGCCTAAGCTGTCCGTACCGAACAGATAGTAGGTATCGGTTATTTCAAGGGTTTCATATTTGTTTTCCGTAATCGTACCGCTTGTTTTAGGCACATCCTCGGAGCCATCAAATATGCCAAGTCCCGAAAGCAGGGGTACTCTCGGTGCCATATTTGCATATGAAAGATTCTGCTCATCATATGAATGACCTGAAATATACGGTCCGACGAGGCTCAGCAGTATTAAAAGTACAAGTATAACTGCTCCAAATACTGCGGACCTCTGAGCCATGAAACGCTTAAATGTTTCGTGCTTTACTCCGCTTACCGCCTCTTTTACGGCACTTTTCTTAACCTGATCAGAGGCGAATACAAAATCTTCTTTTTTAGGTACATATTTAGCTACCATATTCTGCATCTCCTCCTTTACTCAGGCTTTCCGCCAAGACGTACACGTGGGTCGATCACACAGTACATAATATCAAGTATCAGCATTACAACAATATAAAGTACCGAATAAACAAAGCTCAGTGCGATAACAACGCTATAATCATTAACTGCAATGGCATTTGTGAGCAGTCCGCCGACACCGGGGATTGAAAACATCTGCTCTATAACAAGAGACCCTGTAAGCAGTCCTACAAGCAGGCTCGCCATTACCGTGATAACCGGCATCATCGAATTCTTAAGAACATATCTTAAGATTGTTGTCGTATTTGACAGGCCCTGGCACTTTGCAAAGAGCACATAGTCGGATTTCATAACATCCGAAGCCTCTGCCTTTGAGAACCTCGCAATTACAGCCATTACTCCAAGACTCATTGCAACAACAGCCATGATCGACGAGCTTATAGGGGATCTAAAATCGTAAAGCAGTGGGAAAAGCTTTCCTCTGTATCCTAAAAAGTAAGAAAAGCACATTGCAAACAGATACGAAGGAACAGCAACTCCAAGCAGTGTTAAAATGTTATAAAACACATTCAGTACCTTATTCTTAAAGAACGCGGTAAGAAATCCCAAAAGCATGCCTGTAAGGGTACCTAAAAGCATTCCGAAAAATCCTATCTTTAATGTTACAGGGAAACGGTTTGCAATAAGGTCCGTTATCGGCGTATCGGGAGATAAGGCATAACTGACCCCTAAATCTCCTTTCAGCATATTTTTCACATATGTAAGAAACTGCACGACAACTGGTTTATCAAGTCCGTACTTTTCTTTTAATACAGCTATCTGTTCAGCCGAAAGCTTTTCGTCGTTAAACGGTGAACCGGGCATTAGCTGCAGAAGAAGAAACAGAATAAACAGGATAACCAGGATGGTAACTATCGCTATAAGGATTCTTTTTCCTATATATCTTGCCATTATCCTTCCTCCTTAGATAATCCGGTTATAATAATTCCCGTACCTGTGGGTGGTGTCTGGAACCCGGAAACATTGCTTCGTATAAGATAAGTGTTACCTGTTGTATATATCGGTACGGTACCCGCATCCTCCATGATAATGTCCTCCACCTTATGCAGAAGTTTATTTCTCTCATAGGCATTTTTCGACATCTCGGTAGTGCAGGTCTTGTCATACGCTTCGTCATATTCCGGATTATGATAGCTCTTTGCGGTTGCATTTGAAAGATAAAGAGCATAAAATGATGTAGGATCGGAATAATCGGGGAACCAGTTTGAAAGCATGATCTCATACTCTCCTTTTGCTCTCCTGGCTGACCTCTCCTTAAACGGTACACCCAATAGCTCAATATGCAGTCCCGGCAGATTTCTTTCCAGCTGAGCTGCTATAGCTTCACATTCAGTAATCTTATCAGAATTAAATATAAGCTCGAATGTCATGGAAGAAACCCCAAGCTCACTAAGTCCCTGTTTCCAGTAAGTTAGTGCGGTGTCAGGGTCATAGATCGCATATTCATCATAAAGATGCTGATCGATAGCATAATCCGTTCCGTCGGTTTCAAAATAAAAGCCCGGCGGGATGATCCTTGTCATCGGTGAAAAACCCGACCTCAACAGGTTATCGGTAATATCCTGTCTGTCGATACTTTTTGAGATTGCCATACGGATATTTTTATTCATAAGCTCAGGACGGGATCCATTCTGGTTTAAGAAAAGGAAATACAGAGACGCTCCGGGTAGAATGTTTAGTTCGGGATCATCATCCGTAAGCTCCAAAAGCTCTCCTTTAACCTCCATGATATCTATGGCTCCGGTTTCATAACACATAAGAGCCTGCTGTTGATTTGCAATAACCTGAATATTGACACCGCTCAAAAGTATTGAATCACTGTCATAGTAATACGGATTCTTAACAAAGTGAATCTGAGTAGCCAGAGGCTCATATCTGTCAAGTATATAAGGACCGCAGCTTAAGACCGCATCATGGCTGCTGCCGTACTTATTTCCTTTTGAATGATAGAAATCTTCATTACATGGAGTAAAATTATTATTTGTAAGAAGGTCTGTAAAATAAGTACAGGGCTCCTCAAGCTCCACTATAAACGTCAGGTTATCCGGTGCAGAAACACCCAGCTCGCTAAGCGGGAGCTCACCGGCAAGGATCTTTTCGGCATTCTTTAATTTACAGCAGTCGGTGATCAGATATACCGCATTACTTCCGACATTAGGGTCTGAAAATCTTCTAAATCCAAACACGAAATCTTCTGCCGTAAGAGGTCTGCCGTCACTCCACTTAAGACCTTCTTTAATGTGGAAAGTATAGGTCAAGCCGTCCTCAGATACCTCATAGCTTTCTGCAAGCGCAGGCTTCAGTTCCTTTTTATTGTTATATTCATAAAGAGTCGAGCAGAAAAACTTACACATGATACCTGTATTACCATCATAGAGCATAACCGGATCCGCTGAAAGAGGTGATCCCGATATTGCCATATTGAGTTCCTTTGATGCATCGATCTTCCCACTGCACCCTGAAAGGATAATGGCCAGAAGGAAGCCCAGCAGATAAAAACTGATTTTTCTCATTCCTGTTTCCCCCACTCTTTATATTCAAGATCGGTACACCATACCCTGTGGGTCCCCTCTACATCATGCCATTTTCCAAGTGCATAATCTATACCCGAGGTACTGTAATCGTAAACCTTTATCTTTTCGGGCTGCACTACGGGATTCATCCTGGGGATAGCTGCCAGTAAGCTCTTGGTATAAGGATGTATAGGATTCTTAAATATCTCATCCGATGTACCTGTTTCCAAAAGATAACCTAAATGCAGCACTCCTATACGGTCAGACAGGAACCTTACCATATTAAGGTCATGTGAGATAAAGAGGAAGGATGTACCGGTCTCCTGCTTAATGTGGTGCAGCATATTTACAATCTGTGCCTGTACGGAGGCATCTAAGGCTGCAATACACTCATCCGCTATTATAAGCTTAGGATTAACCACCAGTGCACGGGCTATACCTATTCTCTGGCGCTGTCCTCCGGAGAAATCCTTAGGGTACCTGTTCATGTACTCTGTAGGTATACCGACCTTTGTAAATATCTCGGCAACTATCTTTTCCTGTTCCTCACGGCTTGAGCCAATGTGATTGATGACAAGGGCTTCACGCACGATCTCGCCTACCTGTTTCTTTGGGTTAAGTGAGGACATGGGGTCCTGGAAGATCATCTGGATACCGTTATGCTTCTGTTTATACTCTTTTCTGTTCTTTATCCCGGTAAGCTCTAACCCGTTAAACTTAATACTACCGCTTGTTGCCTTGTTTAATCCTATAATGCACTTACCTATCGTGGACTTTCCGCTTCCTGATTCACCTACAAGGCCGAATGTCTCGCCCTTGTTTATCTTAAAGCTTATATGCTCGGAAGCTCTCACTCTTTTCCCTTTTGTATCAAAATACATACAGAGGTCATCCACCGAAAGGAGCACATTCTGGTCTGTCTTTACCTGCTTTGTTTTTTTATTCTCTGCCTTCGACATAAAGCAGTCCCTCCTTCTTCATAGATGCAATCCTCTCTTTAAGATTATCCGGCATCTCTACCTTCGGAGCCCTCTCATCCATAAGCCATGAGGCCACATAATGTGTGCCTGACGCCTTAAACAGCGGCGGCTCTGCTTTAAAATCAATATCTAATGCAAAAGGATTTCTCGGTGCAAATGCATCTCCAACAATCTCCTTTGCAAGATTGGGAGGAGTACCGGGTATGGAATAAAGCTCCCCTTTCTCATCCGAAACATCGGGTATAGCTGAAAGAAGTCCCCATGTATACGGATGTCTGGGATCATAAAATACATCAAATATGCTGCCTACTTCTATTATCTTGCCTGCATACATAACTCCTACATAATCGGCTATCTTTGCGACAACACCAAGATTATGTGTGATAAAGATTACCGAAATGCCTCTGGTCCTCTGGATTTTCTGTATCAGGTCAAGTATCCTGTTCTGGATAGTAACATCAAGAGCTGTAGTAGGCTCATCGCAGATGATCACCTTGGGATTACAGGACAGTGCGATCGCTATAACTATTCTCTGTCTCATACCGCCTGAAAGCTGATGGGGGTACTGCTCCATAGTCCTTTCAGGATCTGTGATGCCCACCTCATAAAGGAGCTCTAAGGATCTGGCGTATGCCTCCTTTTTGGTGATCTCCTCATGATTTCTTATGGCAACTATAAGCTGTGCTCCTATGCTCATGGTTGGATTAAGCGAAGTCATAGGGTCCTGGAATATCATCGAGATTTTCGAACCGTTTATATTTTTTCGTCTCCACGAGATTTTTTTCTGAAGAAGATCGATGGACTCTCCGCCATCATGGAATACAACCTCACCGGAATTTATCATTCCGTTTTCCGGTAAAATGCCCATAATAGCCTTTGCGGTAACACTTTTACCGCATCCCGATTCTCCAACTAATGCAAGAACCTCATTTTCCCTTAAGGTAAAATCGACACCTCTTAATGCATGAACATTTCCTGTAGGCATCTTAAAAGTGATGTCAAGATTTTTCACCTCGATAACTGCCTGGGCTTTGTCGCTCATCTTACAGCCTCCTTAAAAGTTTATCTAAATCTAAAAGTCATCTAAGCACAACATCTATACAGTTTGTTCCGTTTACATAGCTGTATCTGGCATCAGCTGACAGCTTTTCCACGATAAGAGTTGAAATATCAGAGCTGTCCTCTATCGGGTTAAACTGCATGCCTGAGCAGGATATCTGAAGTCTCAAACACTCCTCAGCCTCTGAATAGATTGCGGTTATCGTGATCGGATATATATTATAATATGCCTCCGAATAAGGCACGAGATTCTGGGATACCACCTCTTCAAAGATCAGCTGTACATTTCTTACGATCCTTTCGGAAAGGTGGAGATTTCTCGCAAAACGGTCAAGCTCAGAAGTGAAGCCTAAAAAGTCATATCCGGAGTTTACAATCTCAAGATTTAGTTTTCTCGAACGGTTAATGAATGCCTTTGTTTTCTCGCCTGCAGGATTATCAAAAATCTGTGCGGGAGTACCAACTTCACATATAGCACCGTTTTCAATATATACTACTTTTGTAGAAATGTCATGGACATAGCTTAATTCATCGGAAACTATGACGATTGTCATGCCCTTATCGGCGATTTTCCTTATAATTTCAAATATCTCACTTACTGTTGCACGGTCAAGAGCAATCGTTGCATCGTCAAAAAGGAGTACCTCCGGCTTCATAGCCAGGGCTCTCGCTATAGCCACACGCTGCTTCTGTCCGTCAGAAAGATCCTTGGGGAAAGCTAAAGACATATGTTCTAGGCCTACTGTCCTAAGACAAGCCATACCAAACTGATATGCCTCGGGTCTGCTCTCCTTTAGGATATTTACAGGTGCAGTAATAACATTCTCAATAATATTTATATTGGGGAAGAGATTAAATGTTCTGGGCACCATGCCTATGTTTTTCCTTACAAAATCAAGGCCGCAGGCAGGAGATGTTATCTCCGTGTCCTTAAAATATATTTTACCGGAGGTTGGTTTTTCTATCAGGTTAATGCATTTTAAGAGTGTGGACTTTCCGCTTTTTGCAGGTCCTACGATAGATACAATCTCTCCGCTTTTTATCTCAAGGTTGATATTTTTAAGCGATGTTGAGTTTAAAGATTCTTTTTGCAGGTTTTCTATTCTGATCATTTTTATTCTCCAAAAAATGCCCCGGGTCGGCTAAACCGGGGCATTTAAGCATAATTATAGTTTAAAATTGTCTCTTTTCAATTACCATTTCTACAGTATTACCCTTTACTCCTACACGTACATCGTCAGCAATATTAGCTACGATGGACTTCTCGAGCTCATCCCAGGCTTCCTTTTTCTGTTCATCACCTGATGTCACAGCATCGCCTACAGAGTTTCTGTAGTTCTCTAAGGACCACATATAATCAACGGCATGGATAGCACTTCCTGGCGCTACTTCGTTCATACCGAGATTCAGATAGTTGATAGTCCCATATTCGTTTTGTAAGCTTCCTACCTCATCGATACTGTAAAGACCGTTTTCGATGATCTGTCTGATCTTGCCCATGAAACCCTTTGCTGCTGCATTTTTCTTGCTTGAAGATGCTTCGATAAGGTCTTTCTTTTTGGCAAAGTCCATAAGAGTCTTTATAGTAAGGCAGATACGTACGGCGCATTTCTTATCGTTTTCGATATGGAAATCCGCAACAAATTCACCGGTGAGTGCTTCTACCATTCCGATAGTCTCCTCTGCGAGCAGTCTTACTCTCAAAGCGCTTTTGTCGTCAAGGCCTGTGTAAACTGCAAATTTAACTGCCTCTTCGATAGCCTCTTTTGCTCCCACTCCTCCGTTTGTAACTGTTATAATGTCAGTCTGCATACTTCAGCTGTGCTCCTTTTTAAGTTAACCGCTTATTCGATAGTTAAGATATCCGAGAAACCGGTAATGTCAAATACTTCCTTTACCTCTTCGGAAAGATTCTTTACTACCATTGAGCCCTGCTTAGTCATGATCTTATGTGCTGAAAGCAGTACACGAAGTCCGGCACTGGATACATACTCCAGCTTTGATGCGTCTATGGTAAGCTTGGTGATCCCTTCCATAGCCTGCTTAAGCTCAGTTTCAAACTGGGGAGCGGTAACTGTATCAAGTCTTCCCTCGAGTGCAACTGTGAGTCCGGTAGCTCCGCTTTTTTCCATTTTATTGTTCAGCATTTTTATATCCTCCTGTTTTAAAATAATCTTTTTAAATACTCATTATTTGTATTTATTTAGTAATATAACACCCTTTGTCCAATAAATGTCCAATAAGAAATAAAAATTTTTTTAATTTCTGTCAACTACTTTCCAGTACATCATGCTCTCGGTCATGCTGGCCCAGGAATAAGCGTTCATATACTCGCCTCTGTAGGAGTTTACGGCATCGCTGTCACCGGAAAAGAAAAGATATGCGTCACATACGAAATTTTCCGGTTTTATACGTAGCGAGCCCTTCTGCATCTCAAATATATCCTCGATCCCATACTCCTTAAGACTGCTTTTGAGGCTCCGAAGATATACATCCAGCTGTTTTTGCATCTTTCTGTCATAGAGCCTGTCCTCCCACATTACCGAGAAGATTTCAGCCCTGGAAACTCCGGTACCCTGCTTGTCTATCAGATACGCGAGCATCTCCTTGCATTTGGACATTTTAAAGTTCATTGGCTTTCCGTCAACATAAACATCGAAATTGCCAAAGGTCTTTACCGTTATGTGACCTGAATTATTCTTTCTCTTTCCCGAAAGGGCATAATCTATATCTGCTTTCAGCTTTTCTACGGATACCGGCTTTAAAAGATAACCCGAAGCATGTATCGAAAACGCCTCGACCGCGTACTCCGAATAGCCGGTAAGAAAGATGATCGCCGTCTCGGGCCATTTTTCCTTTATATTCTTGGCAAGCTCCAGTCCGTTCATGCCGGGCATATCTATATCGAGCAGCGCCAGATCATATTCACAGTTTTCCATGTTTTTAAGTGCTTCATCCGAACGTGTAAACCCGGCTACTTCGTCAAAAATATTTAATAACTTTAAAGTAGAAACCGAATCCTCCATAAGAAGCCTCTCATCATCCACACAGATCGCCTTCATGGTATGTTTCTTACCTTCCTCAAATTAATTTTCCGGAATACGGATCAGTATAGTCGTACCCTCACCCTCAATGCTCTCTATGGTAAGTGTTCCGTTACACATCTGCTCTATACGCTCACGTACATTCTTAAGTCCTATATGTGAGCCCTCAGCCTTTTCGGCCTTAGCTTTGTTAAATCCCATCCCGTTATCAGAAACAGTTATCTCATGATATCCGTCCTTAAAAGCCGTATTAACCTTGACTATGCCTTTTTCCCTTATGCGCACTCCGTGCCTTATGGCATTTTCAACCAGGGGCTGCAGCGAAAGAGGCGGTACGGTAAAGCTTGCATCGGCAATGTTATATATCACCTCTACATTTTCAAAACGCACCATTTCTATATTGGCATATAGTCTGGTATGCTCAAGCTCCTTTTCGAAAGGGATCCTCCCGACAGTACCTAAAGAATCCAGATTCTGTCTTAAATACTGTCCGAATTTCTCAGCCAGCTCCGCCGCCGTATCAGGATCCTTTCTGCACATTGCCTTAAGAGTAGCCAGGGTATTATACAGGAAATGCGGCTGTATCTGAGTCATCATGATCTGAATACGCTGCTGGGCCTTAAGGTCCTCCTCGTGCTCCCTTACAAACTGCATATGGAGCCATACATAGTAAAACAGCGTACCCGTAACCACTGCTATCGTAAGCCAGGAATACGGTGCTACCAGATCATATACAGAGTCAAGTATGACCGATATGGTAATGCCTACAGCATTAAAGATCGGTATGACCATATCCCCTTTCTTAACAAACACAAATTCCTTAAAGGTTTCCCACAAAAGATATGCCAGAAGCATGCCACTAACTATGTGGCATGTATACCCAAGCGTCCCCCTCACAAAGCTGTTATCATCAGTTATCGTAAAACAGATATTTGAAAACAGTGCTGTCAAATGGATGCCTGCATTTATAATGTTAAGTACCCACACTACCCTGCTACAGGACTTAGAGTTGATGATATAGCAGAACATTGCCAGCACCAAGGGTCGTACACAGTATCCGAATATGCCTACTATTATCCTCAGATAAGGCATGATGATATCCGTATCAAACCTGTACTCCATATAATTCTGGAGTAAGAGACAGAAAAGCAGCAGGATCACCTCTATAAGCAGCCTTTTCTTTGTCTTAAAAATATAAGGATCGATAATTACCGATAAAAGCAGCCCAAGGAGCTGCATCACCAGTATTAAGAGAACTATCATAAATTACCTCAATAATATGCTGTCCCAATAGATTTTTATTATAACATAATGAATATTTTTTTTCCAGTAAAAATAATAAATTCTTTGGACATTTATTGGACAGTATGTGTTATGATAACGGTAATTTTTGAAAGAAAGGAAAAAAGCTATGAAATCTTTATACTCAATTTTATTATCCTTTGTGCTGATCACCGCTCTTTTAAGCCCTGTATCAGCCTCAGCAAAGCAGTCAGATGCCAAAAAGGTTGGTAAACCTGCAATATCCGTAAAGGTTACGGATGACTCGGTTACACTTACAGTTAAGCCTACTGAAAATGCCGAAGGTTATTATGTGTATCTGAAAAGCTCCACGGATGCAGCCTTCAGGGATGCAGGGATTATTAAGGAAGACGGAACTGCAAAAAGGACATTCACGATCAACAATCTTAAAGCTGATAACTATAAGATCAGAGTCCGTGCTTTTTCTGGAACCACCGTTTCTAAAAACAGTAAGGCAAAGAGCTTTACGATCAAGGAAGGCAGCGCTCTTTCACTCTGGACCGACAATGCTCCTTTAAAGAAAGCTTTAACAGAATACATCAAGGCAGTTACGGATGAAAGCAGTCAGTATTATATCCCCGTCGACAGAAGGATTGCTGTATTCGACCTTGACGGAACACTTTTCTGCGAGACAGATCCCAACTATTTCGATTATACGCTTCTTGTATACCGCGTACTTGAAGATGAGGAGTACAAGGACAAGGCATCTGATTTTGAAAAAGAAGTCGCAAACAAGATCGTGACATTAAACGAAACAGGTGTTGCTGCATCAGGCCTTGAGGTTGATCACGGAAAGGCAGTAGCATCTGCATTTGCCGGTATGACCTTAGATGAGTTTAACAGCTATATCCAGGAATTTAAAAAGCTTGATATGCCAAGCTATACCGGTATGAAGCGCGGTGAGGGCTGGTACAGGCCCATGCTCCAGGTTATAGAGCTGTTAAAAGCAAATGATTTTACCGTATATGTAGTAAGCGGTACCGACAGAATTTTAGTAAGAGGCATCGTTTATGATTCTCTTTTAGACCTGCCCATGGGACAGATCATCGGCTCGGACGAGCTGCTTGTTGCATCAAATCAGAACGGAGCAGATGGTTTAAACTATGTATACACATCAGATGATAAACTTGTAACAGCAGGTGAATTTATCATCAAGAACCTCAAGATGAACAAAGTAACAGTAATTGCTCAGGAAATAGGCTTACAGCCCGTCCTTTCCTTTGGAAACAGTACCGGAGATTCCAGTATGGCAATGTACACTATAACTAACAATCCTTACTTAAGCCTTGCATTCATGCTCTGCTGTGATGATCTTGAGCGTGAGAACGGAAACATAACCAAGGCTGACAAGATGTACTCCCTCTGCAATGAATTTGGCTGGATCCCCGTTTCCATGAAGGATGACTGGAAGACCATCTACGGCGACGGTGTTACAAAGATAACTACCGATGCTGAAGCTGACGCTGCTTAAACCTCCATAAAAGTGATATACAAAAAATCACCGTCTTTTTCAGTAAAGTACATAAGACGGTGATTTTTTGTGTTTAATTTTCTGATGTTTCTCCTGTATAGCCTCTGAATGCTATCTGAGCAAAATTGTAAAACCCAAGGTACCAGATATTAAAGTCATGCCCTCCGGCCTTTTCCTGCCACATAAAGTTTTCATCCTTTACAAACAGGTCACTGTACATAGGCAGGTTCTTGGCTGCTGCCGAGCTGCTGCCGTATGCGATGCTGTCGTCTTTTCCGCATATATTGTAGAAAAAGTCCACTTTATACTCTGAATTTCCTACAATCTGTGCGATCTTATTTGCGGTATATGAAGTTGGTGCTGCACTGAAGGCTCCAAACCAGCTGAAGAGATCCAGACACTCGCACATACCGATATTGATCGTCTGCATTCCTCCCATCGAAAGTCCGGCAACCGCTCTGTGAGTACGGGTAGCTGTCAGATCATAACCGTTCTCGTCATATTCCGCATATGTTGAATAATGGCTCTCTATATAAGGGATCAGGTCATTTCTAAGCTCATAACCAAATTTATAAAACAGATCATTTCCGGAAGTATTTGAAAGTGCAAAGGCTCTTCCGTTAGGAGTAACAACGATAAAAGGTTCAATATCACCGTTAGCTATCAGATTATCCATTATCCTCTTAACCTTTGAGCTCTTTTCGGCATCCAGTCCCCATTCATGCTCATTTCCGCCTATACCGTGCAAAAGATAAAGCACATTGTACTGCTTGCTCTCATCATAATCAGGTGGAAGATATACATATGCAAACTTCTCATACTCGGGTCCGTCGCCTAAGTAATCCTTAGCCATATAGCTTATCTTTTCCACCGTACCGCCCTTAAGAGCCGCCATAGTATATTTTGTAGGCAGCATCAGCTCAACCTTTGCAACCACCGGTGTAGGCGTGGGTGTTGACGTAGGTTCAGGTGTCGCTGTGGGTTCGGGTGTTGCTGTAGGCTCCGGAGTCGGAGTAGGCTCAGGAGTTGCGGTTACAGGCTCTGCTGTGGGTGCATTTTCCTTTGTGCTGCTGCCCTCCGAGCACCCTGTCAATGCAAAAACAAATGTTACCAAAAGCAATAAACTGACTATTCTTTTCATTTCTAAAACCTTCTTTTTTATTTATTCTTTAGTCTTTATCCTGATGAATCTGTCTGTAAAGGCGAGGATTCCGGGAAGGATAAATACTATAAGTATCGTAGCACATAATGCTCCTCTTGAGATTGTGAGGCATATCTCTCCTATCGCAGGGTTCTTAAACACAAAGCTTAAGGCACCGGTAACAAGTACCATGATTAGTGAGGAGGTAAGTATGGTCTGTAATGATCCGTCATAGGATTTTTGAACAGCTTCCTTAGGCTCCATATTCTTTCTGTTTTCCCTGTAGTACGTCGTAAACAGTATACCATAGTCTATCGTCGCACCCATCAGTATACACTGAACTATGAGCAGAGCTATGAAATACATTCCGTTTCCGCTTAAGCCTATGAAGGTCATTGTCATATATACACCGCACTGTACGATAAGCACAAGGATAAGCGGTATTACAAGCGAACGGAAGGTAACGGCAACAACGACAAAAATAGCGATTGCAGTAATCAGCGTTATCTTATTTAGCTCGCTGTTAAATGTCTTTGACATCTCATAATTCATGGCTGAGCTACCTATCAGATAATAGTTACCTGAAAGGTTTTCCTTACATCTTTCAATCAGATCTGCGACAAATACTCTCGTTTCCGCCGAGTCATCGGGATATTTTGATGTTACTATTACCCTGCCGTATTTTTCACCCTCAAGCTGTTTGGCGTTTTCCAAAAGCATTACCCTCATACCGCCAACCTGCAGTTTGATCTCAGGTGTAATAAACTGGGCAAAGCGTGGATCGTTAAGCACATCATCCGTTATAAAATCAGCGAGCTCTGAAGGCGTCATAGCATATGACTCATCATAATCATTCTGGGAAACATAGTAAAGGAATAACAATGAAACAGTATCTTTATCAAGCAGCTCTGACAGACTACCGAAACTCTCTAAGAATTCTGCCTGACTTAGTTCCTTTCCCGCAAGGCTCATGATATTCCTAACTATGTTTATCTTTTCTGCGGTATCCTCATCGATAAACGATGAAAATGCAGGATTTGATAAGAAATTATCGGCTACGATATCAATAAACGCCTTAAGTGAAAGCTCCTTATTACCGGTCAGAGTGAACATCATATTTATCGAGTTACTGTCCATACCGACTATCGCAGAGATCTCCTCTGCCGTATGAGGTACATTTATTGCCTCAGGGTCAGTAAAAACTGCAAGCGTATCCAGCTGTGCCAGCATCTCCTGATCTATGTCATAAGGCAGGTTACCGCTCTTTGCAAGCTCCATAAAGAATGTAAGCATATCCTTTAATGTTACCTTGTAGGAACTGATATCGGCAAATCTGTCCGTATAAACAAGTTTTATAAGCGATGGATCAAGTGAGGTTTTATCACCTAAAAGCTCGGCTATTTCGTCGGCTGTGTACTTTTTCCCGAGCGTATTATAGTAACCCGAAATATCCGTTACTTTTTCATCATATTCCAGACCTGCAAATACCTTTTCTACATTAGCACTGTCCTTTTTCTCATAAAGAACGACTATTGTATTGTCCTTTAAGAATACCTTATCAACCTTTTCATTTCTGTCAAGAGTATAGAGGATCTCTGTCTTGCTTTTCATGTAGAAAGCACCTGCAAAAAGCGCGATAAACAGTATTGCGAAAACAATCCTGTGCCTGTTGGATAATGCGGAATATTTACCCATTGGTATATGCAGAGCTTTTTTCTTTGTTTTCTCGATCAGCTTATCTGACTTTAGGATCAACGTAGGCAATACAGTAAATATGCAAATAAGGCTTATCATAACGCTCTTTGCCATGGCAATACCCATATCCGCACCAATGGTAAAGCTCATGAAAAGCATTGCAAGGAGTCCTACAAAGGTGGTTAGCGAACTACCTGTACAAGCGGGAAATGCGGCCATTATTGCAGTTTTCATAGCAGCAGGCCTGTCAGGATTTTTCTCCTTTTCCTGCGTATATCTGTTAAGCAGTATGATCGAATAGTCCATAGAAAGAACCATCTGCATAACGCCGACTATCTGCTTGGTGTATTCGGAAACGCTTGAGAAAAATACATTTGTCCCGATATTGATGGCTACGGCTACACCTATATTTGTAAGGAATACCACGGGCTCAAACCATGAATTGCTCATTGCAAGAAGGACTACGGTAGCCAGCGCAACAGCGATTATAACAATTGATATAGGCAGCAGCGGAACCATTCCGTCTTTTACAGTACCGCCGGTATACATTTCCCTGTCAGCATACTTTTCCGTTACTGAATTATAAACCTTCTCAACCTCTTTTGAGTGGTTTTCGTAAGGAAGGGTAAGTACGAAAAGCGTATATCCGTCCTTATCATATGCTCCGCTGTTATCCCATTTAACCTCGGATACATAATCAAGACTGCTTAAATAGTCATATATCTCCTGCTTGTCGGTATCGGTCAGATCAGGGAACATAAGGCGGAAATCAGACTGTTCGGCTTCTCCGAATTCTTCATTCATAAGCCTCATGCCCTGTTTCATGTTCGAATCCTCGGGCAGGTATTCCGCCATGTTGTAATTTACCTTAACCCTGCTCATAAGGGGAAGGCAAATCCCAGTTATGATCATGAGGATTGTAAAAATGATTATTCTCTTATCTACCAGGAAATTTGCTAATTTCTTCATATTATTTTTCACCACAGAAAAGCTTAAGCTTTGCAAAAAAGTCTTCTAAGATATATCTTGAATCAACGCTCTTATAAACACGTATCACAGGGTTACCGGGACGCAGGGTTGATGTTGTGTCCTCATTTATATGGGGCGCAGGTTCATATTCAAACCTTCCACAGCCTGGATTTATTGCTAAAGCAATTGCAGGTGAGTCACCTAATGACCACGACTCTCCCTGAGTCCACCCTGCATATGGCGAAAGATTGTATTCTATCATATTTTCATACAGGTGCTTTCCAATCTTTCCGTAAGGAAATACCTTTACTTTAAGCTCTGCAAGGCCAACCGTTACAGTTACATAAACATCTGAAGGCACAAGCCAGATCTCAGCGCCGCTTTCAAGGATGTAATTTGCTGCTGCAACATCATTGCCTGCATTAAACTCCCTGAACGGTGCCTTTCTTTTCTCTGTGCCGTGAGTTCCGATCCAGATGATCTTTATCCTATCCCTTATCTCAGGATTTTTATGTAATGCTACGGCAAGATTTGTTATCGCACCCTGACACAGTATGTAAAGTGGTTTTGGGTCGTCCCTTAAAGCCTCACTGATTATAAAATCAGCTGCTTCACTTGCCTTTTCGGGCCACCCGGCCTTTTCTACCGGATCTTCTTCACCCATATACACAGGAACTTCCATATCCATGCAGTTTAGTATTGTCAGGATCTCATCATAGCTTCTCTGTACAGAACCCTTTTCGTTAAAGTGCTCAGCTAAAATGCCTTTAACAATCAGCTTTGGACTAAGCAACGCCTGTACTATCGCGAACGGATCATCAGCCTCACAGGCTGCATCTGTATCTATGATAACACGCATTTTCTTTTCATCAGGTATTTGTATCATATGGCACCTCCGCTTTATTTTTTTTGTACTGTAATAATATTATTTTTCACTACACTTCACTCTTTACCAAAACTTTTAAGCATATCTGCCAGGTCCTCTACCGTAACTGCTCCCTCACATATACCGCGGCTCAGTCTGCAGGCGCTGGTAGTATAAAAGCTGTTTCCGTAAAAGAATGTCTCAGCATCACCAAGTGAAGCCAGACCTCCTCTAAAAAACAACGCACATCTGTCTGCACACTCTGCAGCAAATTCCACATCATGTGTTACAAGCACAATTGTGATGTTTTCTGCTTTAAGTTTTTTCAGTATCCCCGCCAGATTCTTTTTTCTATATGCATCAAGACCCTTTGTCGGCTCATCCAAAAGCATGATCTTGGGGCTAGTTGCAAGTACTATAGCTAAGGTCAAAAGCTGCTGCTCCCCGCCTGATAAGTCGTATGGATGCTTATCAAGCAGGTTACCAAGATCAAAAGGAAAATCTTTAAGCTTTTCCAATGCTTTTCTGCTCTCAAGCTCCTCTCTTACCGTGTTATGCAAAAATATTGTCTGCACATCCTGGGGCATCATGGAAAGGCAATGATCGTACAGGCTCTGATTCTTATATTCCTTAAGCTTCCTGCCAAATATATTAATACAGCCTTCATATGGCTTAACCAGCCCTGCCGCAGCATTTAAAGCTGTGGTTTTTCCTGATCCGTTTCCGCCGAGTATACAGAAAA
Organism: Lachnospiraceae bacterium; assembly: GCA_017557525.1. GTDB lineage: Bacteria > Bacillota > Clostridia > Lachnospirales > Lachnospiraceae > RUG11977. The sequence continues at coordinate 30,221 of JAFYYN010000111.1, read as the reverse complement.
TCTCACCTGTATTTACCGTAAATGACAGATCCTTTAGTGCATCGTCCGACTCCTTAGTATAGCGGAAGCTCACATCCTTAAACTCCAGAGCCGCAGTACCTGAAGCATCTTTAGTATTTCTAAAAGCCTTATCTTTATTTACTTTACTTACACGATCTGTCTTATTTGCCTTATTAGCCTTATTGACCATATCAGCTTTATTAACAAATTCCTTAAGATATTCTCTGCCTTCTCTGATACTTACAGGCACCTTTTTATTATGAATATCAGTTCCCTTACCACCTGTTATATCATTTATCCTGTTATATAACCTGTATGCCGAAGGGAGCGCCTCAAATATTTCTTCCTCCGGGGATATGTGAATAAGGATTTCTTCGGGTTTTCCGTCTAAGGCTAACTTCCCGTTTTTCATTACCATAACCCTGTCACAAATTGGTATAAGCTCCTCAAGGCGATGCTCGGCAATAATTATCGTTAAGGCAAAATCAGAATTCAATTTCTTTATTGTGCCAAAAAACTCTGAAGCTGCAACAGGGTCAAGCTGTGCCGAAGGCTCATCAAGTATCAGTACATCCGGGTTCATTACCATAACCGAGGCCAGATTTAAAAGCTGCAGCTGTCCGCCTGAAAGCTCTTCCGTTTTCTTATCATACCAGTCTTCTATCCCGAAATATGCTGCCATCTCAGCGACCTTGGCATTCATTTCATTTTGGGACATATTCATGTTTTCAAGTCCGAAAGCAAGCTCATGCCATACCTTATCCGTTACAACCTGTTCCTTAGGGTTCTGGCACACATATCCTATACGTGATGCTGATATCTTTTTATCATCGTCATCCCTTGATAATTCCTCACCAAACAAAAAAACATGCCCACGTTTTTCTCCTAGTGGCGTGATCTCAGGTTTGATAAGCTTTAAAAGTGTCGATTTCCCGCTACCGGTAGCGCCGCAGAGCACAACAAACTCACCTTCCCGTATAGAGAAGGATATATCGTTTAATACCGGAGTGTCCTGCTTCGGATATGTAAATATCAGATTTTCGACATTAAGTATTTCCATCTGAAATTCTCCAAGACTTTTAACAATATCGGGATCACCAAAAGAATACTGTATGACAGATATCCCAGATATGCGAATACATCAGGCTCTGCAACCGTAAACAGCGGATAAAAAACCGTATCAAAGGAACCGTGTATCAATGCTGTGATGATCGGTACAAGTGCGGTCACCGTTATCAATATCATTATAAGATCGCGTTTTTTAAACCTGATAGGTGAAAAATAACTTCTTTTCCCTTCGCCATATCCGCGGGCAGCCATACTATCAGCAGTTATGATACCATTTTCTATACCCCAGGATACAGTTGCGGAAAATACATTTAATCCTCCCTTTATCCTGTCTATAGCGTTATCATCCTTATTTATCCCGATAGCAGTCTGGGCATCTGCGGTTATTTTTCTCTGATGTCTAAACATCGGGATATACCTTAAGCCCATCGATAATATCAGAGCTGTTTTCGGTGATACCCTGCCAAAGAGATAAAGCAGCCTGTCGCTTGTCATTATCTCAGAAAATACACGGAAAAGATAAAGTACTCCGACCACCATAACTGCTGAATTTATGCCAAATATAAAAGCTTCTTTTGTTATCGGGTTGTCGTTAATAAGGAACAAAACTGTCGCCCCATTATGAGAAAACAGCGGACGTATCAGTGCAAGTATCAGGCCAATTATTATGTACCATATTTGAGTCCTTACTCTGTCATTGGTTTTCTGCATGCCAAACTGCAGTACACCGCCCACAAAGGAGATAATATGCAATACCGGATTCATTGTAAACATGGATACTATCACAACAGCCGCATAGTATATAAATACGGTTATCGGATTATATTCCTTGAAATCCCGCATACGCTCTCCTTTCCGATTTCGCTTACACCTCATCCGGTCGCTTCGCGACCACCTTCTCTTCGCCAGGGAGGGCATCGATACACTGCGTGCATCGATATATCCCCTCAAGGGGAAGGCTTTAAAGCAATTGCATCACCGTTAATTTGTATCAAATAAGACATCATTACCAAGATCAAGTGTATAGCACCACTCAATTTTATCTCCCGGCTCTAAGGTATAGCCTGCACAGCCCACCGACGGAAGTACACCGTTTACCTTATATACCCAGCCGGAAAGATCCCCGTAATCGTTTTCATACAGATAATTGATACCGGAAATATATACTATGTCGGAGCTGCCCTCATGCTCAACACTGATACTGTACTGCTTTGCAGCTTCTAAGAGAATATCATAAGCAGTCTCACCCTTTTCCAAGTTAAACTCCTTAGTATCCATGATACAATAGTCCTGAGGGATATGCTCATTCAGCTTTTTACCCTCAAGGATATCACATCGGATAGACATCGTAACAGTACCTATGATATTTGTTTTCTCGGTACTCTTTCCGTAATAATCTTCGGGACTTGAAAAGTCTGTAAATATAACTATCAGTATACCGATCAGCCCAACTATACCGACAAAAAGATAGTTTTTCCAGTGCTTCTTACGAAGGAATAAAACGAGACTGATAATCAGACAGAGTATTAAAATCCCAATTATCGCGTATAATTTATAACCGCTCCCCAAACCGGAATTTGTGATATTATCGTTGCCGGAGCTATCCTGAGTATTACTGCCCTTACCTGACTCATTGTTTCTATCTGACTCATTTTGGTTATTATCAGCAATCTCTCTATTTCCTAACTCCCCAAGTATGCTTGCAAGCTTTATCTCATTTTTATCCTGCACATACAGAGGTGTTAAGCCCTCTCTCATCCTCAGGTACGCTACCATGGAATAAAAGGTCTGGACTGTTGCTGTACCGCTTGATTCAGTACCTGCTTTATGGATAAAGCTGCCATCCGGAAGGCTGTATAAAAGGATCCCGTCTATCGGGTTATGTCCGTTTTTTATAAAACGCTCATCCTTTGTACAATCGATACCTAGTGCTGAAAGTGCAACTATAACCTGAGCCGTGCTCTCGGCATTTCTCACACCGAAGCTTGAAAAATCACCATCTTCAAGCTGTCTTTCCGATAAAAAATCAATGCCGTCAATTAAGAGAATTGCAAGGTCGAGGTCAGAGTCTTTATTTAGATACTGATCATTATTCAGATTTTTGTCTTTATCCGTTTCCGTAACATAATGGATAAGCCCACCTGGTTCAAGGATTTGTGATGCATATTTTGACGGCAGCAAGGGGGCTAATGCGGTTAAGGTCATGGCAGTTACATCCACATCTCCTACATTACCTGTGACAGACCAGCCGCCATCCTCATGGCGCAATTCTTTCAGTTTCTCAATTATCTCGTCTTTTGAAACTACACCTGTATATCCGTTATTATATAAATGCAAACCAAATACATAACTCATAATGCCCTGGCCACCCACAGTATCATCAGTTAAGCATTTGTTTATATAGTCATTATCTCCACCTGTAAGAGAAAGAAGCAGGGAAAATTTAAGACGTGCCGACGCACCCTTTACATCATTTTCTTTTAGATAGCTCTCAAGGGCTGCGCGGTATTTTGAAAAATCATAAGCTCCATACTGTGAAAGCGCAAGAACATACCACTCGGCTGTACCGCCTATCCTTGTGGTAAGCACATCGTCTATATAGCTTTGTACATCTGTAGCTTCCAAATTCTGTGTATTAAAAGAAATGATACCGTCAATGATCTTTTCTGCTTCACCGACGGCACCTTTATTTTCCCCTGCACTTACTCTTAAATTAACACAGAGGATTGTGCATATAATAAACAGAAATATAAATTTAAAGCATTTTTTCATATGCGTCTTTTACATTCAATACCCGGGATGACCGCGTTTTCTCAATATCATCCCGGGAAAATCACTAAATAACTTATTTATCAGTCAACAACCTTTACCTTATATGTAACTCCGGCGTATTCGATTGTCTTAGGAGCTTCCTTATCGCCATTAGCTGACTTTGAGAAAGTAACCTTGCCCTTCTTGCCGGTAGAAACCTTACCATTCTTGGTAACAGTGTACTGAAGCTTATCTACTGTGATGGTCTCGCCCTTTAAAGGCTGTACAAATACTACGCATGCAGGAGCAATGATAAGACTGTCATCGCTTGCTGCTGAAACATAAAAGCTGCCGCACTGTATAGCAGGGATCTTTACATAACCCTTTTTGCTGGTTACAAGACCTGTTTCTTTTTCATTAACTAAAATCTTAGCGCCTGCAAAAGGAACTTCCTTGGGAACACCTGCCATATAATCCCACTCAATATAGGTGAGCTTAAGCTTTAAGGTTTTGCCCTCGCTGATGCTCTTGATACGGGTATTGAAGTGAGTATACTTGTCTGAGAATGTTGCTGTATCAACATAGCAGTATGCATTAATCTGATCCTTTTCTGAAACAGGGTCAGCAAGGTTCCATGCATAAGCATCGTTTACCATGTAACCATAACTTCCGCCATTTTCAACGCCCCAGAGCTTGGTAAGTGAAAGGCCGTAATCAGGATCGCTGTATGCAGCAAAACCTTCCTCTGCGCCACCCTTAAAATACTTCTCATGAGCACAATATAAAGCATCATATACAGTATAAGCGCCATCTTCATCAACATCAGAAACCTCTACTGTCTTCTGCTTTACTACCTGCTTACCGGTATCGTCAGCTATTGTTACATAGACCTTTATCTCGTCAGCTGCTGATACCTTGGCATTTCCGGCAAAACCGGTAAAACCAGTCACGATCATGGCCGCAATCAGGATCATTGACAGAAATTTAGATAATTTTTTCATATCATATCCTCCAAAAATAAAAAATTTACCATACCATTACAGATATGGCCGGTTCATTTATAAAAATCGGCTCCCTATATATATTTCTATAGTCCGGTGCTCGCAGATGGCATATGCCTATAGGAAACACGGCTAAGTCTTCCGGCTCATAAACTCTCAGTTTCGGCCTGCCTTCTCAAGGTCACCCTCAATGGCATTTCAGAAAAAACGCTTGCGGCGGCATTATCTTCCGGCTTAAAACTGCAAGAAAGGAAATGACACTCACTCCTTCTTAATGTTTATTTACGGCGGCGGGCCCGCTCAGGTTTCTCACCTGATTCCTTACTCCGTTACCGCTTTTTAACACCTCATCTGCCCTTCGGGCACCTTCCCTTCGCCAGGGACGGCATCGACACACTTCGTATGTCGATATATCCCCTCAAGGGGAAGGCTTTTCAATCACAGTCAGCTACGCGTAGATTCTCTCAATACACTTCTTCATTTCAAATCTTGCCTTTTCGGCATCTATGGTCTTGTATTCTCCGTTCTCATAGAGTATCTGACCGTCAACCATGGTCATCACAACATCCGAACCCTGTGCGGAATATGTGAGCAGGTTAGGTATGTTAAATGCAGGATACATATGAGGCTTATCCATCGATACAGCTATGATATCGGCGCGTTTTCCTACCTTAAGCTCTCCGGTATCCTTTCTGCCGAGAGCCCTGGCACCGTTAACGGTTGCCATTTTAATTACCTGCTCTGCATTAAGTAGAGTCGCATCACTCTTTATATTCTTTATCAGAAGTGCTCCAAGATGAAGCTCCTCAAACATATTTAAATTATCGTTGCTGGCGGTCCCATCTGTACCGATACCAACATTTACATCAGCCTTAAGCATCTCATTTATGGGTGCAAATCCTGATGCGAGCTTACAGTTGCTTGACGGATTAAATACTGCCGAGACATTTTTCTCTGCCATTATTGCAATATCGTCTTCCGTAACCCATACACAGTGCGCCGCATATGTATGTTCATTAAGGATACCGCATTTTTCGAGATACCCTATCGGTGTCAGACCATTATGCCTTGCCTTGCACTCCTCGTGTTCGCGTTTTGTTTCTGATACATGCACGTTTATATTGGCATGAAGCTCAGAATTTGCTTCAGCTATTTTTCTTACAAAGGTCTCATTTGTAAGATATTCAGAATGTAAGCAGAGCTCTGAAATAACCCTGTCATTCTCGTCCTTAAAATCCTTAACAAGGCTTATGCATTCATTAAAACGGTTTTTAGGTATCTCTTCGGTTTCAGAAAATGAGAGCCCTACACGGCATACATTTCCCTTAATACCTGAGCTTTTAAGTACATCCCAGGTTTTTGCAGGAAAGTCATACATTTCCGAAACACAGGTTACACCGCTTGCCAGCATCTCCATCACTGCCCAGCGCTCACCTATTTCAACATCCTCTGGGATCAGCTTGTCCTCAATCGGGAATATGGCTGTTTCAAGCCATTCCTGCAGGGCAAGTCCTCCACCAATGCCTCTTAAGAGTACCATCGGTCCATGGCAGTGTGAATTAACAAGTCCGGGCATAAGTATCCTGCCCTTCATGTCCTTTTCAACATCTGCCTTAGGTGCATCATCTTCCGGACCTATATATTCTATGTACTTGTCATTTACAACCAGGCTGCAACCCTCAAGTACCTGAAAATCGCCATTTTCGCCTGTTGCAAGGATTATACCGTTCTTTAATTTTGTTCTCATCTTGTGTCCTAATTATTTTTTTTCTGTTCAAAAACACCTCATCCGTCTGCTTCAAAGACATCTCTTCGCCAGAGTGGTATCGTACATCGAATGCTTTAGCGTTCGACATAACACCCCTGCAAGGCTCGATATATCTCCTCAAAGGAAGCCGTTTAATACTTCAGTTTCTCAGAAAGTGATTTAAACAATTTGTCGTCTGCTTTTATATATACCCTGTCGTAGGTAATGAGGCCGTTGGTCTCCTGCTCTATATCGGCAAACTGGGTATATATGCATCCGCAAAGGCCTCTGCCTATAGCAGGGAGCACTTCTTTTTCATACAGATTTTTAATGGATTCAAGGAATATCTTTCTGTCCTCGAAATGCTTATAACCATAGCTTTGCGCATCCCCACTGTGATCGTCGATCTTTAACGAATAGCCTCCGAATTCTGAAAGGATTATAGGCTTTTCAGAGTAAGGTATCTTAAACTGCTTCATATAGCAGTGAATGCTCTCCACATCGGTTTTTCCGCCTTTAAACCAACCCGATGCACTGTCCACGATCCTCGTAGGATCAAGACCCTTAACCAGTTCATAAATCTGGCTGCTGCAAAACTGTCCCCAGCCCTCGTTAAATATGGTCCAGTAGCAAATGCTTGGATGGCTGTAAAGACTTTTAACCGTATTCTGTGCGGCAGATATAAATGACTGACGCGAAACCTTACCCCTGTGCTTAAACTTATCAGGGATTTTCTTAACGCCAATCATCGGGAAAATAACGTCCCTAAGTTTTGAGAATCTGCCGTTGTTTACCATATCCTGGAAAACGATCATGCCGAGCTTGTCGCACTGATAATAAAACTCGTCAGCCTCAACCTTAAGATGCTTTCTGATCGTGTTAAATCCAAGATTCTTAGCTGTTACGATATCCAGCTTATAATCATCCGGTCTTTCCGGCGTATAAAGTCCGTCTTTCCAGTAACCCTGATGGAGTACACCATGGAAGAAAAGCGGTTCCCCGTTAAGACACAGCCTCTTCATACCGTAGGATTCCTTAATTTCCAGAGTCCTCAACGCGAAATACGAATCAACCTTATCGTTTCCGACCAGGACACTGAAGAAATAAAGGTGTGGATTATCGGGAGTCCATGGTTTCTTTACCATGGGGGTGAGCCTGATCTTACCGTCATAGAAGCGATAGCTCTTTCCTTCAAATAAGACCTTTCCCTCATCTACGCCTTCTATCTCAACGTCAGCGTAATCCAGGGTCGGTGTAATCTTAAGTCCTTTTATATAATATTCAGGCACAGCCTCAAGCCATACAGTCTGCCATATGCCCGATACAGGTGAATACCATATCTCCTTCGGCTTTTCAGCCTGTTTTCCGTAAGGAATACTCTTATCCATGTCATCAATGACCTTGATCACAAGCTCGTTTTCATCCTTAAGGAAAGGTGTTATATCGACTGTCAGAGGTCCGTCAACAGCAGTACACCATTCAATGACAAATGCACCGTTGATAAATACTTCAGCTTTCTGATCTATACCGCCGCAGTGAAGAAGCACTCTTCTCCATCTAAGCCTCATGGGCGCATCAAAAAACTTCCTGTAAAAAAGCCTGCTTCCCTTTTTATAATGCTTTTCAATACCGGAAAGCTTTGATTCTACAGGATACGGTACCGTAATCCTCATATTGAATTTCTTAGGAATGTAGTCATAGTTACTGACCTCAAATTCCCATTCACCATTTAGATTCAAGAAACTGTCTCTCTTCATCTGCGGTCTTGGATATACATTCCACGGGATAATCTTGTCATTCTCCATAGATCATTGGACCTCAATATGTTTGTCACTCAATTTCTTATCAACAGCCTTATTTACAAGGTAAACGATAACTGCGGTAAAAGGAACGCCCAGGAACATACCCGCAAAACCGAAATAAGCTCCTCCGACGGTAATACCGAAAATAACCCAGATGGGTCTGACTCCGGTAGAATCACCAAGTATCATCGGTCCGAGTATCCAACCGTCAAACTGCTGTATTGCAAGGATTATACCTACAAAGATCAGTGCATCTACAGGCTCTATGCACAGATAAAGCAATACGCCCGGTATAGCACCGATAAACGGCCCGAAGAAAGGAATCATATTTGTAACGCCCACTATAACTGCTACGAGCAGGCTGTATTTTAACTGGAAAACTGTAAGTATAAAGAATGTAAGGATACCGATGATCAGGGAATCGATTGATTTTCCGATAATAAATCCGGTAAATATCTGGAAGCTTTCCTTGGCATTCTCAATAAGCTTTTCAGCCTTTTCAGGCTTAAGCAGAGCATAAACAAGCTTGGTTGCAGCCATACCGATACGGCGCTTGTCGCAAACCATATAGATTGAAACAGCTACTGCAAGAAGGATATTTATCAAAAGCTGCACTATCGAATATGATGTACTGAAAATTTTAGGAAGTGAAACCTTTAATATATCTCCTACATTGGAAAGTATGGTAGGCAGGTTTTCTTTAGCCTTATCAATAATATTTGAAAAATCTATATCCGGGAATTTATCGGCAAGATTGTTCAGGTTGTTCATTACCGTACCGTACAGCGACTTTGACTTTCCGATAAGTTCGGTCACACTGTCCGCCATTTCCGGTATAAGCTTTATAAGTGCAAGCACTATCAGCCCTAAAAATACCACATATGTGAGTGTTATCGAAAGGCCTGCACGGAGCTTGGGCTTTTTAATCTTAAAACATTTTTCAAACAGCGCCTCATCCAGAAAGTTAACTATAGGGGTGAGCACAAATGCGATGATACCGCCTACGATAAACGGGATCAGTACATGTAAAAAGTGCTTTATCGCCTCCATTACCGGAGTGATATTTGAGATTATTACCGCAAATAATATAAGTGCTACGAGTGCTGTAAAAGCATATATCGTAATTGTAAAATACTTGTCATTGGGCACAAATCTTGCATGCTTTTGGCCCTCAGCAGTATCTGCAGTCTTATCTTCGGAAACATCAGCCTTTTTCTCATCTGCACTCTCATCAATGCTTACCTTGAGATGCTTTTCAGGATCCTTTTCCTTAAAGAATTTTACTACTATAGGTTCACGATGCCCCTTTTCTACACCCTGTTTTTTCTTTTTCTTTTTTGAAAACGGATTTAAACTCATGACCGCCTTACTCCTTGTTTATTTCTAGCCCCATTTTTTATCTTATCATTTTTTAAAGTCATCAGGATTGATCCTTGCGATCATAACAACACTTCCGTAAGGATAACCGCTGTAATATACTCCGCCGCCGTTCTTTCCGGCGTGCACTATCGTTCCGTAGCCGTCGGACCCTTCGTAAAGGTAATCATAGCCGTAGGGAACATCTGTATCGTAAAGATCCTCTGTGGAATAATACATTGCAACATGATCGATCTTCATGAATCTGCCGTTATCATATCCGCTGCTGGTAAATAAGATGTCGCCCGGCTGCATTTCAGATGTAGGAAGAAGCCCATATGAAATGGTATAGCCGTTATCTTCCATGTATTTAGCGAGATCTGCCGCCGTAGGTGCATAATCCTCATGCACAAATCTGATGCCTGCCTTTGCATAGCTTCTCCAGACTAGCGAACTACAGTCGTAGAACCCTTCTTCCATTCTCCTGTCCTGGCTGTAGGTAGCTTTTCCTACAACCTCACTTGCGGCAATAGCTGCCTCTACAGGGATTTCCTGGCCGACATTAACTGTATAATAGTATTCCATGTCGTCAATCTTGACTGTAATCTTTGTAAATCCGACTTTTTTAGTCTTAAGCTTACCCTTTTTGGATATCGTAGCCACGCTCTCATCGGAGCTTGAATATGTAACCTTCATCCCTGCAGGGATCCCTGATACAGCGAAGCTGAATTTTGTACCGGGCCATGTCAGGATATTTGAGCTGTTGATATGAGCATCAATAACCTCAATATCGTCAATAAATGTCATGCCGTCAACCCAGATGGTAAGGGTTGCCTTTCCGCCTGACATAGGTACTATCTCGCCGGCGTTGTTTATGGTTACTACATCAGGATTTGAAGATGTGATCCTGATCTCAGCGTTCCATCTGCTGTTTTCAATATAGGGATAGTAATACTGACCAACCCAGAGATATGATCCAAACGACCTGTATTCAGGTACGTAACCGGAAACCGTAAGCTCAGTCTCCAAGATACTTCCGTCATCTACCATGTATGAAAGACTGTAAATTGCAGTACCCTCGCCCTTTGCAGTAAATTTGCCCGTATTATCCGACTCGATCGGGCAGCCCGATTCGCCGGCCTCATGATAGTAATTGCTTTCCGGCTCATACCAGCGCTTCAGTTCAACTGAAACTATATCGGAATTTGCCATCCCGATCTCCTTGCTGCCACCGACTGCTATACTTAAGTCAGATGTAGAAGGGCCTGCCTCTATTGTATGAAGTATAAAGTTCTTTGAATATGTAACGCCCTTTTTGTTCTGGATTATGAGGCGGATACGGTAATCTCCCTTTCTGCCGGCCTTTATGCTGAAGCCGCCCTTGCCGTCCCAGTTTACCTCAGGCATATCGTCCCAAAGCCATGATTCATCGTCATCTATCCTGTGGATATCACAGCTGTATGATGATGCATTTTTGATACCTGAAGCTGTTACCTTAACCTCCTGATGTGAATACAGAGTATCCTCTTCTGTGCTCAGGTCCATCTTGTTTGCCTTAACCTTAACGGTACACTTTACGCTCATATCAAGGTAATATGCGGTAATGACACACTTTCCGGTACCCTGGCATACAACCTCACCCGAATAGCTTACAGAGGCAACGCTCTCATCAGAGCTTGAAAAAACGCCGTAATACCAGAAATCATCTGTCTGCTGGATCATCTCCTCGCCGTTGTAGATCAGATTCAGTGTAAAGGTATTACCCTCATAAACAATATACTTATCCTGCTCAAACCAGAGATTTGATGCAGCGTTTGCTTTTGTGCCCTTTCCCGATAAGTTAAGGAAAAGAACGCAGGCTACGGTAAGTACAGTTAATGCTATCAGTTTTATATATCTTTTCTTCACAGTTTTCTCCATTTCATGATCGCTTAGCGAATTTAGGCTGTCTCCGTTACAAAAGGGCATCGCCATGCGGATTATCGTGGTAAAATTACCCAACAAATCACATATTATATTATACCACAAAATTTCTTTATGTAAATTAAAAAATTAGTAAAATTAATAAGATTTATCAAAGTGATGTCATTTTTCTTGCAAATTCAGATTTTTTAAGATACAATAAATTCACAAGGAGGCGGGAAACGATAAACTAAAGAACCGCTAAACTATTACGGAGGTATATTTAGATGGATATCAATGGCGTATGGACACTGGTGGCAGCAAAAGGTATGAATGCAGAGACATTCGAGATGGAATGGTACACAAACGAGGCATTAAATGCTCTTCCCGATGACAATTTTCTTAAAATGTTGGCAAATACGATGGTTATCATCGAGGATGACAGCGCTCAGATCTTAAATCCCGTTAAGATCCCCGAGGGTACTCCCCAGTCAGAAATAGATGAATTTATTGCTTCTGGCAGGGCTCAGATGCTTGACGGTCAGCTCATGATGGTTAAAAATCTCGGTATCAAAACTGAGGACGGCAAGTTACTCATCGACAGCGGAGAAAGAGGAACAGTATTTGATGAGCCCATCAACCCCTGGAAGCCCATCGAAGAGCTTGGAAACACCCTCGTGCTCATGGATCAGTACCAGGTAGTACGTATCGGTACAAAGCCTACCGAGGTTAAATCTTCAGCAAAACCTGTTAAAGAGATCAACCCCGCATGTGCTGCAGTTGCCGGCACATATATCGGAAAGTATACCAAGTTTGTTGGAGATCCCGATACCGCAAAGAAGGAAGAACCTTTTAAGCTCATCCTTAATGAAGACGGTACAGGAAAGCATTTCCGTAACGATCTCGAGATCAAGGTACCCGAGTGGTCCATCGATGGCGAGAATATCAAGCTTACCGAGAAGTTCCTTGGCACTCTTGATTATACCGGCGTTCTTTCAGGAAACAGTCTCACACTCTACAACGGAGATCCCGCAAATGCTTTAACATGCACCTATGTTTACGAGAAAGAATAACATTTAAATAAATATTATATTTTTAGAAAACCCTTGATATATCATAGGGTTTTCTTCTTTTTCCCCTTGACTTATACGCCCTGTGAATGTAAAATATAATCAATCCCACACAATATATGTGGACTATTATAGTATTCGAGGTGACCTGCTATGGATGATCTGATCAGCATAATAGTTCCGGTTTACAATGTTGCTAAATATTTAAGGACCAGTCTTGATTCTATCAGGAGACAGTCCTACACAAATATAGAGGTTATACTGGTAGATGACGGTTCCACCGATGGTTCCCAGAAAATCTGCGACGAGTATACTCATATCGATGAGCGTTTCATATGCATCCACAAGAAAAACGGCGGACTCTCAGATGCGAGAAACGAAGGCATTAAGCTCGCCAGCGGCAGATACGGTATGCTTGTAGACTCAGATGATTACATACATCGTGACAGCGTGCGTACCCTTTACCAGAACATCGAAAACTCTGAGGCCGATATGGCTATAGGAAATTACCGCCGCGTAAAGTTTGAGGAAAAGGTTGATGTGGATGGAAATCCTGATAACAAGCCGGTAGAGTTTACTACAGAGGAGGCCTTGAAAGAGCTCTGCGAGCTTGAATACAACTATTTTACTGCCAACCATATCCAGCAGTTTACTTCGGCCTGGAACAAGCTATACAGGATGGACATCTTAAAGAAGATCCCCTTCCCGGTTGGAAAGGTATTCGAGGATGTTGCGACAGCTCATCGTTTTCTGCATGCATGCAAAAAGATAATCTACACCGACGCCATCCTCTACTTCTATCTCATAAGAGAAGGCAGTATTTCACGAGTGGCTGTAAAAAACACCGATATGAACTCGGCCTTTGAAGACAGGATCGAATATTTTACAGAAAACGGGCTTGACGCATTTCTTCCCAATACCTATCAGACCTATCTCACAGTCCTTATGAGGACCTATACCCACCTGATAGAAACCCCGGATTCTCCGAGGATAAAGAAGGAAATCGTTGAAAAAGCCAAGTACATTTATAAAAACCACAAGGAAGTCTTAAAGGACAACAGCAAGCTGAAGCACGAGGTCATGCTTTTCACCAGCTTCCCGGCATTATACAAGAAATCGTGATATAAAAACACGGGCAGGAAATTATAACTTCTGCCCGTGTTTTTTATTATTTATGCTCATTAACAATATCGATTGTGTTTTTAGCCTTCAATTACTCCTCAAACTTCCAGTCAATAATCTCGTACCCTTCTCCACTGAATGTAAAGTAAACATCCTGAAGTCCGGTGATCGGCTCATCAAATACTGCAGTGCATACTGTAGTATCATTTCCGTCTGACTTTACGGCTATATAGCCTGCAACGGTACCGTTAGCGTACTTGGTAGTAACTCTTATAGCTCCGTCCTTGCCGTTTGTACGTACTGTAGCAGAAACCTTCTTAGCTCCCTTATCACCAAAATCAACGCCCTGAAGCTTTACAAAGTCACCGGAATCAATTGCTGTAAGCAGCAGATTTCCGCAGCCGTACTTCTTGCTAACCTCATCAGCAGGTGCGGTATCAACGCCACCCATAACCGCAAAGGTTGCACCGTTAATTGTCTCGTAAGGATTAAGTGTGCCAACCTGCTTACGTCCGTCCTTGGTCATCTTGGTGTCACCGATGGTTCCGTCAGCACTGATATTCAATTCGTCTATGCTTGTAGAACGATATCCATGTAGGATCCCCTGCTCCTTCTCGAGCATTCTTGTATGATAGGTGATATACCACTGATCCTTAAACCGGAATATTGCATGGTGGTTATTTCCGCCAACGCCCCAGTAATATCCGGGATTTCTTAAGATCCTCTCCTTGAAGGTAAATGGTCCTAAAGGATTTTTGCTTTCCATGATGATAATCTCACCGTTTTCAAAGCCGTACTCGTCGGTACCTGCCTTATCTACGCTAAAGTTGCTGCAGTAGCTGTAGTAATATGTGTCGCCAAACTTATGAATACCTGAATCCTCGAAAAGATAAGGAGCATCAATAACCTCGGGTACTGCCTTAAGGCTCATCATGTCGTCACCGAGTTCTGCGCATCTTGCAGTCATGGGGTGTGAAGCCTTGGGCTGTCCGTCCTCTCCTCTGGGAACGCCGCCGCCAAAGTAGATATATGCTCTTCCGTCATCATCAACAAGTACTGCAGGGTCAAATAGCCACTCAACGTTACCGCAGTTTTCCATATCACGTCTGATAAGGCCGTGTCCTAACTCATCCCTAAAAGGACCTACAGGGCTGTCGGCGCAAACAACACCGATACCGCCACCGTTATCTGCAAAGTAAAGGAAGAACTTGGGTTTTCCGTCTATCATCTTCCATGCTGCTGCCGGTGCCCATGAATTGTGAGCCCACTTTGTAGCACCGTTAGCACCTGCGATAGTGATCTCGCCGTGATCTGTAAAGTTGATCATGTCCTTAGTAGAAACAACATAAAGACTTCTGATCTTGCTGTAAGAATTTTCCTTTATCTCACCCTTTTCATCATACTCGTATGCATCTGCTGTCATATAGAAGTATACGGTATCATCATATACGAGTGCAAAAGGATCTGCACCGTAATGCTGCTCGATGATCGGGTTATTGTTAATAAATCCCTTGTAGGTCTTTGCCAGCTTCACATCCTTGAAAACTGCTTCAAAATCCATGGTTTCTTCCTCCACTTTTGTGTTATTTTCTTTTATATCATCCGGATTCTCCGTACCGGCTGAGTTCTCTTCCGCTTTCGATATCTCAGGCTCTGCAGTAACCACAGGCTCTGAGGTTAACGTATCAGGCTTTGTGTTCTCAGGTGTACTGCCCGAACTGCAACCTGCAAGCATCAGTGCCATCGCTACTGCGATGCCCTTTATTATACACTTCCTCATGATATACCTGACTCCAATTTCAAATTTTGCGTAGATTAGTATATCAAATACAAGTTGCTTAGTCTATTCACTTCTTGCTTTATTTACTGTCAATCCATATAATATTACATATAAAAAACAGGCAGTCCTGCATATTCAAAACTGCCTGTATACTTTATCTGTAACTTATGTGGTCCCCCCTGCTTATGATAACAGCATAACCGACCTTTGATACTCTCGCGGACATGCATCGGATACACTCTGCCGCCTCATCACCCGTACAGATCTTATTGTCGTACAGCAGATATTTCTCCCTTACATTTCCGGGTGAAAGATTTGGCATTACGACATTTGCTCCCGCTAAAATCCCCTTCTCACGGCCTATAGGGTCAATTGTACCAAGCGCCGTTGTTGCGGGCAGCAG
The DNA here is from genome assembly GCA_017557525.1 of Lachnospiraceae bacterium. Taxonomy (GTDB): domain Bacteria; phylum Bacillota; class Clostridia; order Lachnospirales; family Lachnospiraceae; genus RUG11977. The sequence goes on along the minus strand of JAFYYN010000111.1, from coordinate 14,219 downwards.
TACATCGGGTAGCAAAAGCCTTATGACAGACAGGAGCCTCAAGGTCATGTCAACAGTACCCGCACTGCAGTTTGCAAACTCTGTATCATGATGCGGTATAAACGGACCGATGCCCACCATCTCCGGTTTAAAGCTCTGCAGAAACCTCAAATCCTCAACAAAATGCTCCGGCTTCTGTCCGGGTGAGCCTATCATCATGCCGCAGCCAACCTGATAGCCTATTTCCTTTAAGTCCTTTAAGCACTGCATACGGTGGTCAAATGACATTTCCTTTGGATGAAGGTACTCATAATGCGCCTTATTTGCGGTCTCATGACGCAGCAGATATCTGTTTGCACCGGCATCGAAAAGCTTCTGATAGCTCTCCTTTTCACGTTCTCCGATTGAAAGGGTTATGGCACAGTCAGGATGAGCCTTCCTTATGTCACTGACTATCTCCACCATCCTGTCATCATTAAAGTAGGGATCCTCCCCACCCTGGAGTACAAAGGTCCTGAAACCCAGCTCGTAGCCCATATCACAGCAGGATAGGATGTCGTCTTTGCTTAAGCGGTATCTGTCTGCGTTTTTATTACCACATCTGATACCACAGTACTTACAGTTATTCTTACAGTAATTGGTAAACTCTATAAGACCTCTTAAGTATACCTCTTTTCCGTATATCTTTTCTCTTACTGCCCTGGCTCTTTCAGTCAGATATTCAACAGCTTCCTTATCATCACAAAAAAGGAGTTCTGTAAACTCCTCATTTGAAAGATCTTTTGTTTTTTCAAGCCTGTCAACCAGGTCTTTATAATATTCTGTCTCTTTTATCATTTCCGGATTTATCACTCTTTTATACTTTTCATCTCAGTGGATTATACTTTAACATGCATTTTAAAGCGGTCACTTAATCTTCAGTGATTTCAGATATTTCTTCTGCTCATCCATGATCCTGTAGCTTTCCGTTGCTTTCTGGATCACCTTGTTATGAGTCCAGATATTAAGCCTGTGCTGCTCCAGTATGGGAAGTATATTGTCGTACTGCTTTGCGAGCGCTGTAGCGAAATACCAGGCGATCATCATGTTGATATAGTACTCCTCCGACTTTACCTCCTGGACCATCTCTGCATAGGAAATGTCGAACCAGTCATCAAGATAGTACTGCATCAGCATGCCGATGGCAAACCTGACCGTATATGTTTTCTCAGAAGCAAGCCACTCTTTTATATACTCCAAAAGCTCCGTACGGTGCTTTTTAAATACATTCGGAGACATCTGATCACAGGTTGCCCAGTTATCCACAAACGGAAGAAAACGGCATACCTCATCAATACATTTCTCATAATCCTTTAACTCTGAAAGGATAAAGGCATGCAGCTGATTTTCATCAAAATATTTATGTGGCAGGTCGTGCAGAAATTCCTCTGTTTTATTTTCCTTTACCAGCTGTTTGGCATACTTTCTAAGCTCGGGAGTCCTTACGCCAATTATGCTTTCAGGATCCACCGTAGGTATCAGGTTTTTCTGAAAATCTCTGTATTTTATATCCTGCAGTTCAAATAGTTTCTTTCTAATCTCTTCTATCAAAACACCATTCTCCTTTATGATATGGAACACTTTCGTTAATCCCCAAATATTTACTTATCATTAGGAGAAGTATACCAAAAATCGATAGTTTAGTCAAATTATTTATGCTTTCTCCACCACCATTTCCGTAAGGGCATAATCTATCAGCCGGTCGGGCATGCCTTCGGGATTTGTCCATTCTGCAATTTTTTCTTTTGGAAGTATCATGGGCATCCGGTTATGTATCTGAGATACGCTGTCACTCGGCTCACGGGTAAGTACCACAAAGTACGGCAGGCCGTCCTCTATCCTGTACAGGCCGCAAAGCCATGTAACCGATGCTCCCTTAGGCTGTATGAGAAATTTACTGCCGGTTTTGGTCCTGCCGGCGGGATCTGTCAGATGCTCCCACTCATAATAATACGACGCAGGTATTATGCATCTGTGCTTTTCCCAGTCCTCCTTAAAGGTCGGCCTGATCTTTGCGGTTTCGACCCTTGCATTTAAGATTGGGTTAGCCTTTCCGGGCATGTTATACCCCCATTTCATGGCAAAAACAGCCGGTCTGCCGGAAGGTGCAGGAGCTATCACCGGCGCAACATTCGTCGGCTTTATTTCACCATTTGTCACCATCGGCTGACATATCCTGGTAAATTTGTCAGCTGTCTTTGAAGAAAGAGCCGTAGCTATGATATCTTCCAATTCATCCGAGGTTTTATCAAGACAATATCTGCAGCACATTTTCTCACCTTCTTTTTACTCTGTATTTTCTGTATTTAAACTCAAACTACTTTGCCTGTCCACCTGATCAATAGCATCCTTAAAGCCTTTAAGCGCATCAAACGGGCTGAAAATCTTGGCACGTTTGCCAAGATCCATTGCCGGGTGCTTAATTGAAAAGCTGTCAAACCTTTCGTGCGCCGGTCTTTGGGCCTCAAAGGTATCTTTATACTTAAAGCTTTCCGATACCACCGGAAAATCATTTATTCTATACATAATCTAAGCCCTATGCCCTCCTATCTGTGTATTCCGCTCTCTTGTGGTAGCCCCCTCTAAGAAATTGATACCCTTAAGCACAGAATTGGCACCGTATCTTGACCTAATCTCGCGCATGGCACCTGTTATCCTGCTCTCTCTTTCCTTTGCCTCATAATCTGTAAAGAAATCAAGCTGGTAGGGTGCATCATTTGTAGTTACATTACATGCGCATACCCCCAATCGGCGGTACAGCAGGCGGTGATCGGTCTTTCTGTCAAAATCATCCGAAAGAAGCCGGGTTACCTCGTCAGGAACATTTGTAGGCTCCAAGGTCCTGATACGACCGTTTGAATGCCTCGGGTGGATCCTGCCGTAAAAATCTATTGCAAGCGGACCCTCATAGTTTGGACAATACTCCAGGGACTTATAATCATATGTAACCCACCACGTATAAAGCCGTGCTATAAGGTTTTTACCGTACATATCACAGCACAGAATGTCTATCATTTCCTTAAACGCATTCTTTGCCTCATCATATTTATACGGGCGTGGCAGTACCTGACCGTTTGAAAGTGAGTGGTTATCCGACCGGTAATTTTTTATATCGCACATCCTTACGGGTTCCATGCCCCAGGCGTGATCTATGATTATTTCCGCGTCTATACCGAATATCTTGTAAAAGAGCTCCTCATCCCATAATGATCTCCATGCTATATCACCCATGGTATACATATGATATTTTGCAAGCCGCCTTGCCTTGCCTCCGCCTATCTGCCAGAAATCTGTCAGGGGGCGGTGATCCCATAATAGTACCTTGTATGTATCCTCATTAAGCTCGGCTATACGCACTCCGTTTTTATCGGGCCGCGCTTTTTTTGCCACTATGTCCATAGCGATCTTGGCAAGGTACAGATTTGTACCTATGCCGACTGTAGCGGTTATGCCGGTGGTTTTCAGTACATCCCTTATTATGGTCATGGCCATGATATGCGCCGGATGCTTTCCTGACTTATCTGCTTCGTCCATATAAAAATGCAGGTAATGCGTGCAGTCTATGAAGCACTCATCAATACTGTAAATATGGATATCCTCCGCTGCAGCATACTTAAGGTAAACGGAATAAATAAGCGCGGATACCCTTTCATACTCACCCATCCTGGGAACTGCAGTCACATAATCTATGTGCGTGCGGTGCTCGGCCTCGTACAGCCTGATGGCCTGCTTTGCCTCAAAAAGCCTCGGCCGGCTCGGAACACCTATGGCTTTTAGCGCAGGTGATACCGCAAGGCAGATTGTCTGGTCCGAACGGGATGAGTCCGCCACAAGCAGATTTGCTTTTAACGGATCCATATTTCTTGCCACACACTCAACGGAAGCATAGAAGCTCTTCATATCTATAGCGATAAAAACACTCTGAATTTTATCCAAATGCCTCACCTTACTCCAAAAAGAACAAATGTTCTATTTCTTGTTAGGTCAGTATAGCACGCTTTTATATAAAAAGCAATACTTATTTTCAAATTTTTCGCAAATAAAATTGAGCCATTCCATCCTAAGATGAAACGGCTCGATATTTTTTTCTATACCCATTAAGGTTATCTCTGTCATTAACAAGGCCTTCCCCTTGAGGGGAAGGTGCCCGAAGGGCGGATGAGGTGTTACCTAAAGCGCACACCTCAATCTGAAGTCATCTCATTTATTCCCTCACTTACGGATTCATCCATATCATCTACTGAAACCTCAGTTACTGTTTCTACTGATATGTCATTACTATCTACGACAGCTTTTATAGCGTCTATATTTTCTGCATTTTCTGCTGTATCAACAGATGTTTCTGCAGTTACGACTGCTGTATCGTCCGCTACGACCGTCCCCTGCTCTACCACTTCGTTATCAGCCGCCACCACATCTGTGGCGCTGTCTGTGAGTGAAAGAACGCTGGGTGCGAGGTTCTCTTCCGACTTAAGTCCCATTCTCAGCTCGTAATCTGTGCCGGCCATGGGCTTTGCATAGTAGTAGCCCTGTATCATATCGCAGTCCAGCTTTGCAAGGAAATCAACCTGATCCCTTACCTCGACACCCTCAGCAACGGTACGCATATTTAAAGCCTTTGCAAGCCTGATAGCCTCAGAAACCACTATCTCACCCCTGCCACCTTCGTTTTCACCGCGGAAGAAATCAGCATCAAGCTTAAGCACATCCAGAGGCATATCCTTTAAGGAATTAAGTGACGAATAACCCGCACCGAAATCATCCATTGAAACAGAGAACCCGTAACTCTTAAGTTTCTCAATGGTAGAGATCAACGCCTTTTTGTCATCAAAGAAAGCACTTTCGGTAAGCTCTATCTCTATCAGCTCTCTCGGAGCACCTTCCTTATCAACCGCATCCCTTATCTGCTCAGCCAGATCACTCTCAATGAAATGTGCCCTTGAAACATTAACGGAAACCGGCACGCAGTTAAAGCCCTGGTCAAGCCATCTCTTTTGATCCCTTGCCACATGAGTTATCATATAGTGGTCGATTTCAGTGATAAAGCCGTTTTTCTCAAAAATAGGTATTATCCTGCCGGGAGTAACAAAACCATACTCCGGAGACTGCCAGCGGATAAGCGCCTCGGCCCCCCTTAACTTATCATCCTTAGGGTTGTACTTAGGCTGATAGTAGATTACAAACTCCTCATTATCAAGAGCCTTCTGCTGCTGTTCGTTTACGATGTCGATCCACTTCTGCTCCTCAACAAGCTTGTCATCAAAGAAAGCTATTGCCGAATCATCGCTGCTTTCAAGAGTAGCCGTTGCGGCACATGCATTATTGTAGATCTTTTCAATATCGATATTGTCCCTTCTCATAAAATTACCATAAGGGGTCTGTATAGCAGGTATAAGCGCAATACCTACATGGAAGGCAAATTTATGATTGGGATCAACCGTCTGCAGATGTCTTAAGATAAACTTAACCTTTTTCTTTAGGATATCCTCATCCGCATACTGCAGTATAACCGCAAATGATGAAATACCGTGGTGGGCGCACGCCTCATGCTTGTTGATGGTCTTGAGCAGCATCCTGTTAACTGCCTCAAGCACCTTTTCACCCTCTTCTACCGAATGGCAGACACAGAAGGTATTATATTTTACAAATGAAATATCAAGGATCGCGAAGTTAAACTTGTCATTCTTCTTCTTTTTTAACATCTGCTCGCCCTTGATCGTAAACCACATCCAGTTATGACCCTTGGTAACGACATCTGTAAAGAATACCGAAAGAAGCTTACGCTGTCTCGTAAATCTCTTAATGATCTTTACCATTAATACTATAAAAACAATTAAAGTAATTAATGCGATCACGAGGATAAAAGATAAAACTATGGCAGCATCCCTTGATTTCAGTTCAAACGAAGCCTGGGCAACAAAGCTTTCCCCGTTATCAAGCTTTATCGATATCCAGAAGGGGATGGTTACCGGGGCATGCTCGGATGAAAAGAAGCTCCAGAATGATCCGTTATCCCACAGCAGCTTAAGTGTATGGGTATTGTATATACTAAGTGACCTCTCAGATAATACGTCCTTGTCGGCAACAATTTCCAAAGCGTCGTTATCTCCAAGATATACGGTTATCTTTTCATCTGTCTCTGCAGAAGTTATGGTTGTCTTTTTGATCGCACCTGTATAACCCGATACATCCCCGTTTTTTGAAAACAGGATGTCATCCTGAGATATTACAACTTCATGATATGGCACAAATTCCTTTTTGTAGTACTCAAGCAGATAATCAATATCATCGATTATATCGTCGCCATATTTAGCCTTGATCTTTCTGTACTCTTCCCTGTCATAACCATCTATTGCGTCAGATAAATTCTCGATTCCGTATTTATCGATAATACTTTCGACTTTTGCTTCCTTCTTTTCATACTCAGAGTCTTCGACAGGTTTTAATATAAAATAATCTCTGCCCTCTTTATCAAGCATTTCCTTAGCTTTAGCTTTGTCAGAGTTTTCATACAGCTTAGCCATATAGCCTATGACTTTATATTCCGACTCAAAATTGGATTCGGTAAGATAACCCGCTACACCCTTAAAAATGATGCTTGCCAGTAAAACATCCAGACAGAACATTATCAAAAGGCCTATGACAGCAGGAAGTATATGTTTTTTCTTTAATAACTGATAGTAACTCTCTTTATCCTTTTTCAACTTAAATTACCTCAAACCTTTGGCATACCTTTATCAGACATACCATACCTTTTCATTTTCAATACAATAGCATGCAAGACGTCCGCCCTGCTCACGGTATCCTGAGCCGGCATCAATATCCATATATGCTTTGTTTTCAAGGATTTTTCCTGTATATTCAGGACCTAACTGATATGTTGGGATATGCCCGCATATAATAAATTTATCAAGCCTTCTTAACTGGTCACGTCCCCAGTAATGTATATCCGCTGATATCAGGAAATCATCCTCATCGGTCTCGACAGCCTTTTTAACCGATGCCAAAACATCGATCTTATCGTTAGCATCAGTTATAAGAAAGCTTTCCATTAACCCCGTATGCGTGATCACAGTACTGCCGAATTTAGGCAGATTACGCTCGATATACAGGGGCATCTGCTTTATAAAATCATAAAACTCACTTTTCTTATTATCGTCCAAAGCCTGCAGATCTGCTAATGTTTTGCCGCCTGCATTAAGGATCCATTCCTTTTCAAAAATAGACCCCTCCATATATCTCTGTGCAAAAAGCTCATGGTTTCCCTTTATTACTGTGGCAAATCCCCTGTCAACCATATCCCTGAGCATAAAAAGCAGCTCAACGCCATGCTCTCCTCTGTCAATCACATCGCCGACAACGATCAGGAAATCCTCTAAGGGTTTAAAATCAACGACTTTCAGCATTCTCTTAAAGGCGGGAAAATCGCCGTGTATATCTGACATTATATAAGTGGAAATATAAATCAACTCCAATCTTTATATGATTTATTCAAAACAATCGCCCGTCCACAGCTTTGACGAAGCATCACTCGGCATACGCCAGTCACCTCTGGGTGAAAGTGTAACAGAACCGACCTTAGGTCCATCCGGCAGACAGCTCCGCTTAAACTGCTGGCTGAAAAATCTCTTAAAGAAATTCTCCGCTGCCTTCATCACCTTTTCTTCTGAAAGCTCGGGATAAGCCCTTAAGGCATACGCAATACTCCTTGATGGTTCAAAGCCGTATCTTAAGGTATAGAAAAGGAAGAAATCATTAAGATCATACTTTCCTATCTTTTCCTCAGTCATCTGCGCTATCTGACCGTCCACAGCCGGAGTAAGCTCAGGAGTTATCGGGGTGTCACAGATAGAAAGGAGTACTTCCTTTAAGCTTTCATTTCCGCATATATATGCATAGGATTTGCAGATAAATTTAACCAGCGTTTTGGGTACCGATGCATTTACGGCATACATCGACATATGGTCGCCATTATAAGTGCACCATCCGAGAGCCAGCTCAGAAAGATCACCCGTACCTACAACGAGACCGCCCTTCATATTTGCGGCATCCATCAGGATATATGTTCTCATCCTGGCCTGGGCATTTTCGTAAGCAACATCTCCCTCACCCTGATAGGTAAGCTCATGACCGAGCTGAGTCAGATGCAGCTGCACACCCTCTAAGATTGGGACCTCATGTGCCTCATCAGCCAAAAGCTCCATCAGCTTATTGGCATTGTTATAGGTAAGGTCCGAGGTATTTCCCTTATTGGGCATCGTATAAGCGATTATCTGTATATCCGGTACCAGTTTTTTAGCCTCTTTGCATACAAGTAAAGCCAGCGTGGAATCAAGGCCGCCCGAAATACCTATAACAAGCTTTTTTATACCTGTCGAGCGCACTCTTGTGGCGAGACCGTTTGCCTGTATCTGAAGTATCCTGCGGCATCGCTTATCCCTTATGCTCTCATCCGACGGTACAAAGGGATTTCTGGCTACGGGGAATGAAAATCTGTTTAAGATATCACGCATTTCGCTGATACCTGCCTCGTCGGAGCCTGCCGCCTGTATCCTTACCATAACCCTGCGATAATTTGCGCCACAGTTATCAAAGGTATTCTGCCTTCTCCTGTCGTGCATGATGCATCCTATATCAACCAAAGCCTTTTCCACATTTGGATACTCCGGGAAAATGCTCTCAGCAAAAACACTCCCATTCTGAGCAATGATGGAATGTCCAGAAAATACAAGGTCTGTGCTGCTTTCCATCGTACCTGATGAAGCATAAACATATGCACAGTAGCAGGCACCGCTCTGCTGTCTTACAAGCTCGGTCCTGTACTCCTGTTTGCCAATGAGCTCATCGGAAGCCGAAGGATTTGCTATGATATTAGCTCCTGCAAGTGCCAGATGTGTGCTCGGCTTGTCAGGTACCCACAGATCTTCACATATTTCCGTGCCCAAAACAGCGTTGGTTGCAGGATCATAGGCAAGTATATCGGTACCAAACAGTACATCAGTACCGCCTATCGTTATGGTTTTACCGGTAATCTTTTTCCCTGAGGTAAACCACCGGCACTCATAAAACTCGGAATAGTTGGGTATATATATCTTGGGCACTAAAGCTTTGATATTTCCTGCCGAAAGAACGGCTGCGCAGTTATAGAGGCAGTTGTCATAGCGGTAGGGAACACCCACAACTGCAGTCATATTTTTTCCGCTTGTTGCCTCTGCGATCTTGATCAGAGCCTCTTCGGATTTGACAAGCAAAAGATCGCTTAAGAAAAGATCGGCACAGGTATAGCCCGTAATGCAAAGCTCCGGAAATACTATAACTCCGCAATCGCTCTCTTTCTCAATGATCTCAATTATCTGCTCAGTATTATATTCAATATCTCCTACCTTAAACTTAGGTGCAGCAGCTGCCACCTGTATCAAATTGTTTTTCATATCTCTTATCCTATATTATGCCTTAGACTTACTTACACATCTGTAACATGCCTGCAAAATCTATATACTCTTCCTCTAACAACCTGGAGAAGCATCTCATATTTTACATTTTCTTTAGGGTTAAAATCCCATATTGCCTTTGTTTCGCTAATCACTCCTGCGTCTCTTACAGCCTCTATACATCTGCATGCGCCCTCAACCGGGCTGTTTTCAGAATACTCATTTCCAAATACCGCAAAATCCTTAGCAGATCTGATTATCGCACGGGTAATGATGGGGACCAGCTCTTTGCTCAACTCTTTAAAGATCAAATCAGCCTTATCGGCTGTTTTCATAGCTGCCGGTATCATCCGATCCGGCAGACTGCCCGCACAGGACCTTATAAAAAACAAAATTGTAGAAAATAGCTGGCTGAAAACTCCGTTACAGACTACTATATCACTTTTGGGGATAGTATTTACCAGGTCACCCTCAGAGCTTATCATCCTTTTCCTTAGGCTCTCAACATTTGAGCAGATTACCTTCTCAAAAGTATCAGCGTTAAGCCGGCTGCCCATATCCCGTAAATCTGATAAAACCTTATCACAGAAGTCCGAGATATCCTTTTCCTTTATACCGGTAAGAGAGCGCTCGACAAGGTACATCTTCCATATCTCAGGATTATTGAGCCTTTTAAGTGCAAACCCCATGGATGCCGCATCACAGTCCAGCAATGTCACCTGCTTAAAGGCACCGCACAGCTTGTGCAAATCTATATCATTGCACGGCCCGGCACCTATCACGCAAACCGTTTTTGAAGGGGCATCCTTTCCAAGTCCGATAACTGTATCGGTAAGATAAGCACGATATTCCGCCCAGTCATCATAGGCTTTCTCAAGTATAAACTTTTTCTTTATCTCGTCATAGACCGTTCCCACGTGCTTTTCCCCATTTAGCTAGTTTTTCAAGAGCAGTTATAGTTATTATACACTATTTCCCTTAGGAATTCAATAATAACACTAAGGAAGCGTAAAAAAACTTGCAAAAGCCATATGAAATATGGTATGTTATGCACAGGAGTCATATGACTTTCGCATATAGGATCATGCTGTAGACAAATTTCAATGCATCTAAAGGAGTTTGACCATGAAATACATTATCTTTTTTTCCTATCTGGCAGTAATGAATATCATCGGCTTTGCCATTATGGGGATCGACAAGAAAAAGGCCAAGAACAATAAATGGAGGATCAAGGAAAGTACCCTGTTTCTCATCAGCTTTATAGGCGGCAGCCTCGGTACCTGGCTTGGCATGTATGCGTTTAGGCACAAGACTAAGCATATATACTTTGTTATCGGTATGCCCTTAATACTTGTACTGCACATCGCCGTCATAGTATTTCTGTTCAGTAAAGGATTTTTTGCAGACCTGTTTTGATCATTTTTAAGAATAAAAATCCCCTCCCATATTCCCAGGCGGGGTAAATTTTCATGTATCAAACTGCGTATTCAGGATATTTTTCAGGGAAATACTCGAATAGGAGTTTCTTCTGGAACTCAGGATCAGTAAATGATCTTTTCAGATCTTCGGTACGGTTTTCTTCTACCAACTTGGCGTTGAGACTATTCAGGCAGTCTCTTTCCTCTGCTTTTCCTTCTGCCTTTCCCTTAGCTTTACCTCTTTCTTCACCAATCTCAATTCCATTTTCCAACGCTATATCTAATTCTGTTTTTAAAACAAATCCTCCCATAGACTACTCTACCTCCTTTTTGCATAATTTATATTTGCCATTAATTATATTAGAAAAATCTATATTTATCGTTCAACACTTCGTTAAAGGTGATAAAAAAGCGCCAAAAAGAACATTTGTTCTTGACTTGCACTGACATATATAGTATAATAACTATAGTACCGCTTAGACAAGAATAGATGGTAGCGGACGGTTTTTCCTTAGATGTTACTGTAAACATTGCAGACTTCCCTAAAGAAAGGGGGTATGTTTTATGGGGATAGTATATCGAAAGGAGCTTAGTAATTTGTTACAGATAATTCAAGTTACGGCACAAGTAGTTGTAGCTATAGCAGCTGTTGCTCAACTCGTGCTAAAGTTACTTGAACATTTTGAGCATAAGAAAAGCAACCGCCCACGCCAAGGATAAGGTTGCTTTCTTGCACAAAATCTAAGGTAAACCGTCTGTAAAGTCTGTTTTATAGCGGTACTCCTTTTATACAATTATAATAACACTGAATCCTGTATTTGTCAAATTATTTTTATTCGTAAAGATGCTTATTTTTCTGGGAAATTTCTCTATTTTAAACACAAAACGGACTAAGTTCACAGTGCACGTCACTGTGAACTCGTCACTGTGAACTTACTTGTCATTTAACGTATATTTGAAAGCAGAAAAAAGCTAAATTCTGTGAATGGTTCTAAGTTCTAAGTGAAAATTATTCTTGCATTCCAAGTTTCCCTGTGATATATTATAATCAGAGCACGAAATAAGACTTATGCCATAGATACCTAAAACAAAACTTACTTACGGGATACCAACTTTCCCGTATTAATCTACAAAGGGACATCGTATACTTAAATTTCGTATCGTATACTTCCCACATACTGCTCTATGGTTCTCCAACGTTCGGATACCTTCTTAAAGATACCACCTCGAACATTCGGATTCTATTCCTGCTTAAAAAACTTAACAGATAGGATCTGAGTATCAGTCCAAACACACGGCATCTACTGAAAGCGTATTCTAACTAAAGGAGAAGATTGTCTTGTTACTTGACTGTTCTTTTTTCCTATCTAGAAATGGAGAAAAGATGCGATCAAAAAACAAGAAAAGCCGTAAAAAAGTGACACTCATTAACAGAGAACATAAGGACAGATTGTTCAAGAGATTGTTCGGTTCCGCTGATAACAGGACGAGTATGCTTTCCCTGTATAATGCATTGAATGGTTCAAACTATACCGATGAAACGATGCTACAGATTTATACCATAGAAGATGCGGTTTATATGGGCATGAAAAACGATATCGGGTATATACTTGACAGCTATATCTGCCTACACGAACAGCAATCCACCTATAACCCTAACATGCCACTAAGAGGGTTTCTGTATCATGCTAAGATGTATGAAAAATTTCTTATTGAAAACAATATAGATATCAACACATCCAAGCTTAAAAAGATTCCGTCGCCACAGTTCTATGTTTTCTGCAATGATCCTGAATTCAAGGAAGAAAAAGCCATTCTGCACCTATCAGATGCATTCATTCAACCTATAAAAAGCGGTGAATTCGAATGGACAGCTATAATGCTCAATATTAACTTAGGGCATAACATTGAACTCATGCAAAAGTGCGAGACTCTTAACAGTTATGCTACATTTATAGATAAGATAAGAAGATACACCGCTTCAGGCTATTCTTTAGAAAAAGCAGTTAACTTTGCTGTAGACTGGTGCATTAGGAACAACATACTGGCAGAATACCTGAAGAAACACAAAAGTGAGGTGATTGGTATGGTTCTTACAGAATATGACGAAAAGAAAACAATGAATAATATTTATGAAGATGGCTTTAACGATGGTCGCTTTTCTGAAATTCAAAACACCGAAAAAGAAAAGCGTCGTGCTGACGAAGCTGAAGCTAGGAATGCCGCACTTATAGAAGAAATAAATGCTCTAAAAAAGCAGCTCGGACAACTCTAAAAACTATGCCACCCTTTGATCTAACTAAGGGTGGCATCATTCTTTCTACTTTTTTGGCGCTACTATATTTTTTCAACGAGTTCACAGTACATGTCACTGTGAACTTTTATATATATATTATGAGTTACCTTCTGGCAATAACAATAAGGCTGCTGTCGTAACCTAATGATATCGTTTCATTCAAAGAAGGATTAAAGACACTTTCACCGCCTTTATTCATAAATCCGATCATTATCCAACCATTCATCAAAGCGAAGTATCTCAATTCAGCGCAAGTATACTCCCCTATGCATCCATATGTAGAAGCACTTTTAAGATGTAACTCATTTCCTTTAATTGATAACAATTCCTTGAAAACTTCTATAAGTTCAGGGTTCTCTGCCAATTGGACAAGTATCAGGGAAGTCATTCGTGAAGAAACCACAAAGTCAATGTGATCATCCGTCAATACCAATTTCTGATTTTTTTCGGATCTCATTTCAGCAGTTATATTATAGTCTAACCGAAGCCTCATTCTTATATCCCTAAAACTTAACAAATAAAAGATCACATCCATGTCAGCTTCGTCTTCATCCTTTTCGTGGTCATTCAAGATAATTATATGTTCCGCAGTTCTAACCAATTTTACAAGATTGCTTTCTTTAGAAATATCATCGTAATAATACTCTATTTCCATATCTCTTTCATTAGCAATGCGTTTTATTTCGTCTTTATCATAATCAAAATTGTTAACAAGAGTGACTTTTCGAATATCTTCCGGAAGTTCTTGCAATATTGTAAGGAATGCGTCATTATATCCTATTACAATGGTTCTGAATTCAATACCATTATCAGGTTTATCGTATTCTGTTATAGCGTTAACTTGTATCTTTGAAGGTTCAGCATTAGATGTAAACATTGCAGATTCATTATTTTCAGAGAAAACTATGATTTCATGCTGAGTTGAAAATTTAAGTTCCTGTTCGGAAAAGTAAATTTCGACTTGGCTATGTGTTTGCAATAGTTAATTCCAGATATCAGAGAAGGAGGGCAAAAAGTAGATTTTACAATTCCAAACTGGAAGTTATGATTCCAAAC
>JAFYYN010000012.1 GCA_017557525.1 Lachnospiraceae bacterium | reverse complement strand
GTCTCTCAGTTATCGAGCTTTTCGATCTTGAGAAGGCTATTGAAGACGAATTCGGCGTATCCGCAGCAGCAGTAGTTGCTACAGGTGCAGGCGCTGGTGCAGGCGCAGCTGCAGCAGCTGAGCAGACAGAGTTCACAGTTATGCTCAAGAGCTTCGGCGATTCCAAGATGGGCGTTATCAAGGCAGTTAAGGATGTTCTTGGTATGGGCCTTAAGGAAGCTAAGGAACTCGTTGAGAAGGCACCTGTTGCCCTCAAGGAGAACGTTTCCAAGGAAGAGGCTGATGACCTCATGAAGAAGCTTGACGGTTGCGGCGCTGAGCTCGAGCTCAAGTAATTCTTTATAACTTGAAAATTTGATAAAAAGGCTGTTCGAAAGAGCAGCCTTTTTTAGTTATTTTTGTTTGAATCAGTATCTTTAGGTGTTGCTATACTACGCTTATCAAAGCTTAAGAGGATTAAATGATCCCCTCAAACTTATGACAATAATGATACATAAGAAGAGGAACAATTAATGAAAAGCACAAAAAGCAAGGTTTTAGCAGCAGTGCTTGCGGCATCTTTTTTGATGACAGCCTGCAGTTCAAACACCGGAAAAGATGTATCCGGAGAAGATGTAACGGATTCCATGTCCGAAGAAGTGACAACTGAAACAACGGAAGAAGTGCCCGAGGGCGATGAGATCATCCCTCTGTATAAGCCGGAATTCGAGGATGAAATAAGAGAAGTATCACCTTATGATTTATTGTATTTTGATACTTTCAGTTATTATTTTTCTGTCTCTCCTGCAAAAACGGATGATTCAGGCAGAACATTATATCAATTAGATCAGTTTAAAACCTTTGATTTAAAGTATGATTCTGAAAGCCTGGCTACAGGTTACAGTCTTGAAGGCGCAGACCCGGATACTACAACCAATGTCGGAGTTTATTTTTCCGGATTCAATATGCTCAGATATACGCAGGTGTATGGTGAATGTGACGGGAAAACAGACAATATGGAGGGTACCGGCTCTTTCATTCCCTTGTTTTATAATCAGACAAGAGCCTGTCTTGTCGGATATAATATAGTTTCTAACAGCGGGAAAACCGAAGTCCATTTAAGAGAAGTTTATCATGGTTATATATCTATGTTGAACTTCGAACATAAGGATGGAATGACACCTGATGTTGATAATCCCGAAGAATATGGCTTTACAACGATACCGGATGCGGATACACCGACACGTGATGTGATCGTTCCCCTTTATAAGCCAGAATTCGAGGCTGAGATCAGAAAAATATCTCCTGCCGAATTGTATGAATTTGATAATTACAGTAAATATTTCCCAGTTGAGACGATCAGTGAAGAGGGACTTACATATTATAAACTGAAAGCCGACAGCGTTTTTCAGGTCAGGGATGTTTACAACGACACTAATACGGAAAACAAAACTCTTTACGGTGTGGAGTACTATGCCTACGGAAGACCCGGCGACGTGCTCGGCGGAATGGTCATTACTGAAGATAAATCTGTTTTAGACTTAGGCGATCTGTCCGGTTATTATGATATCTCGAAAGGCCATGCATTCGTGCCAATTCTATATAATCAGACAAGAAACTGTCTGGTTGGATACGTTCCGGAGGAATCCGTTCAGGCATTTAGTGATAGCGAACTTACCTCTTATGACGGATATTATCTTATCGAAGTATATTATGGCAGCATGATGCCGGGGATGGATGTTTTCCCCGCTTATAACCCGGGAAGATACGGATTCTGATCTTCGGCTTTACGGATATAAACTTCTGATGATTTACAGCACCCCACAGGATGATAAGACCTGCGGGGTGTATTGGTTTTCGCATTCTGGAAATCGAAAATATGCATTTATTCAGACTGAGTAAAGACACTATCCTATTGACTTATAAACCATGACTAGATATAATTTCAAAGCAACTTTTATGGCGGCATAGCTCAGTTGGCCAGAGCGTCCGGTTCATACCCGGCAGGTCGTAGGTTCGAATCCCACTGCCGCTACCATAAAAGGCCCGTTGGTCAACCGGCTAAGACGT
>JAFYYN010000110.1 GCA_017557525.1 Lachnospiraceae bacterium | reverse complement strand
GTTTAAATAAAAATGATTCCCACCCGGGAAGGATCTTCCTGGGTGGGCTATATGGCAGATATGAAAGTGCTGGTTTTTAACTGCCGAAAAGTGCTGGAAATAAACTGCCGAAAACTGCTGGATTTTACTTGCTTTTTACAGTAATTACGGCCAATACCAAAACAAGCAAAACTGCGAACGCAATCAATATACGGATCAGCCCAAATGAACCTTTTGCCATTCTATTGTCAAACCAATATTGAAATCGTTCTTTTATAGATTTTCTCATCATTAAAATATCCTTATTCAATAACAAATAAAAACACAAATACCTATCTACTTAAAAGTTACAGTTACCAATTATTTTCCATGGTAGGAAATAATAATAGGAACATCAGGCATGTAAATCTTTCCTGCAGATGTTAATCTCTCGCCATTAACCGTAATGGAATCTACCCGACCTGGCTTTTGGAATAAACCTAAAGTCAAATCATGCATATTACTACAAGTAATATTACAGAAACCAGCCTTTTGTAAAGAAACCAGTATTACTTCATAGTTTTTATCATAATAATTTAGAATATCCTTTGGTAACCTAATACCCCCATTTCTCATTAATAATTTTTCAGATTCTTTTTCAGGAATCAATTTAAATATTAAGTACCCACCTCCACCGATTACCGGTCCACCAATATAGAAGAGCATCAAAAAGCCGGTGGTAAAATCATCTTCTATTGCAATTTTTATTATACAAATCACGATAACTATTAAAGATAAAATCAACCAAATAGTCATAAGTATCTTTTTGAAGCTATCACCTCTGCCCTCCCTTTTTTCTTCAATTTCAAGCTCGCGCATGCGAACCATCCGATTTGTTTCTACCTGCTTTATTCCCGCCTCATCGATATAGCGGTAAATTTTCTCATTCTCATTTGTAACAATAATTGGAGTACCACAATAAGAGCAAAAGATTTTTTCTCTCCCCTCTTCAAAATGTAAATTTGCCCCGCAGTTTGGGCACTTGACTACATTAACAGCAATAGCCATGATAAACACCCCTTTATACTACTTTTTCATATTTTTATCAACAAGCATGAACATTTCCTGCTATAAATAAAAGCTATCTATCTTTACGGTTGAATATTCGTGTTTAATAGCTCCCGTCAAAGTCGAAAAAAGTTTGGATTAAAAAATCAAAAGTAAACACAACTCCATAATGCTGTTGTTGTGTTTACCCTCATTTATATCATAAGAAAACTAAATTAATGTCACCTTATCTTTTCAAAAACCATAGTTGCTTGAATTCTATCTCCACCTAAAAACCCAGTACTTGTAGCTGACGCAGTTGATATTGTATGCAGTCGGTATCCCTTTGCAGCCTGCTGATTAATCACATTCTCTAATGCAGTTAGGTTACCAGATCCTGTACCAAACAGTTTTTCTTTTAATGTTACCTGCAAAACAACATATTGAAGGTTATTATTCCCTGATGCTGTTGAGTAGGTAGAAACATCTTCATACATAGTTATATCCTCCTCAAAATTAATAGAACATATTTATCATTTTAGCTTCTATACGCCATATTGCGTCCCAGTAGTACTTTACATCGGCAACTGACATTATTTCTGGATCTAATGCATCTAGTTTCTTCTCAAATTCCTCCATTTTTTTCTCCATTTTCTCATATTCATCTTCTAAACTAAAATAATCGAATGAGAAACATGCTGCCATATATCTTTTCATAAATGCGGCATATTCATCAAGAAACGCCTCATAAGTTTCAAAAAACTCTTTCAAATCTTTGCTAACTCCATCACTATCTACTTTGGAAGTTTTACTCGGAACAGGTGTAGGACTCGGAGTTACTGTTGGTATTGGAGTTGCAGTAGGTTTAGGCGTTGCTGTGGGTTCAGGAGTAGCTGTAGGTTCAGGAGTAGTTGTAGGTTCAGGAGTGATTGTAGGTTTAGGCGTTGCTGTGGGTTCAGGAGTAGTTGTGGTGGTAGTGGTTGCCGCTGTTTTTGAAATTTTTTCAACCTTAGGAATAGTATAAGTTCCAACACTTAAGTCTACCCATATTGCCGGTCTAACACCAACATATTCCCTATAAACATAGTATCCAGGTTCATCAATGCTAGAATCACTTGAATTAACAGCACAAGTTGAGGTACCATCCCATCCAGGTGTTCTTAACCACCAAGCTGTACACATTCCATCAGCATTCGTTTTACACCCATTTGCAATGGCATAAGCAGTAGGCTGTGCCCTCCATTTACTATAGTCCGTTAAATTGGCATTAAGCTCACTATTACTCAAGCAAAATACATGATCATATGTTGACGGTCCTGGTTCAACATTCCAGACACTATAGCGGGTATCTTTTAAATACGAGTTCATTATGAGCTTTTTCTCATTTTCATTAAATGCTGTATTGTAAAATGTATCATTAAGCCATGTTCGAAGATCTGAACCATCCCATCTAACCTTTTGATTATACTCATAAAATTTTCGTGCATCTAGTACTTTATCGCTTAACAATAGTAGTTTATTTCCTTCTTTTTTAATTACAAGCCACTCTATGTCTTCTTTACCATTGCCAGTGTTATTGTCCTGTTCAAATACACCAATTTTAATAATTTCCCCTTTATTTGCAGTTCTTAATCTGCACTTCAACAAGTTAATATCACTATCCATAAAGCCAGATAGAGATTGGAATGATGTTTGTGCTATAGAAGTATTCCCATTATTATACTGTTTAATTGCTTCAGCGTACTTTATTTCTTTCTGCCTTGTTTGACACATTTCCATACAAGACAGACTATCTTTATATCCACTTATAGAGGAAAAAGCTATATATGCATCAGAGTACTTTTCATTATCGTATAACTCGCAAGCTTCAATATATTTAATATCCTTTTTCTTGTTTTCGCATTGGTTTATATAATACTTGCTATCTTTATAATCAGAAATTGTTGAATAAATTCTTATTGCCGCATCATATTCACCATTTGAATACCTCTGGTAAGCCTCGGCATATCTTGTTTCATATATATCATTTATTTTTTCAATTATCTCTCCACTGTTTTTATACCCGTTCAGTTCATTAAGCGCAGTCAAAGCACTACTGTATTTCCCATCATCAAAATCAGATTGCGCCTGAGCAAGTTTCACATCTTTTTTCCCATCATTACACTTTTCTATATATTTTTTTGAATCTTTGTAATCCCCAAGGTTAGTAAAACCTGTTATCGCTTCATCATATTTTTTTGACTCATACATTGAAATGCATTTCTCATAGTTATATTCTCTCTCGCCACTTTCGCATTTTTCGAGTAAATCTGCACTGTCTTTATATCCCTTTATGCTTTCCAAAATATACTTGGCACTTTTGTAATCCTTTTTTTTAAGAGCATTATTCGCAGTAGAATACTTGTACTCTATGATTTCTTCTTCGTTTTTGATTTCGGACATCAATGCGAATCCTTCATCAAACTTACCTTGATCGATCAGTTTAATAGCCTCATTATTCTTCCTGCTAATTTCTCTGGAATTTTCTTTATTCTTTTTTGTAATGGAGGATACAATAGCTACTAAGATTATAATAAGGACTATTGCGCTCACTGAAACCACTAAACTTTTATGCTCATTAACGAATTCTTTAATATTCTCCCTCATATGGTTATCCCCCCGTTACAAGTAAAATAAGCGTATTCAAATTTACTTAAATCAACAGTAGATATTTCATTACAAAACCTTTATACGAAATTTTTCGGTTCTTTTTCTTTATAAAACCTCCTATTTTTTTGGTTTTACAGACTTAATTATATTTGTGTATAATTCAAATAGCTCTTCATTATTTTTATTATTCTTGCTATTTCTCATGCAAATAAGATATGCAACCCCATTATATTCAAAAACAGTCAATCTACACTTACATTTTTCCCCGTTTATTTTAGATGTAAATGCATACACATAATAATTTTTTATAGCTTTATCCTTGTACTGATAACTCTTACTTGCTGTAAGTTTATAATCTTCTGCTGAAGAAGCCAATGATGATTCTAATTCATCTGCAACCATCTGATTTAATGTAAAACCATCAAGATTGAATTTAGTTATGAATAACATACTGTTATTCTGTGGGTAGAAGAAATGGGTATCACCATCAACATACGCATTACCTAGTGATACAGGTATCTCGATTTTTATTTTATCGTAAGTATATGATTTGGTTTCCTGCTTTACGCTATCATTTTTGTTTTCTGCATCAGAGCCAATAATCATCTTATTTATTCCATACATGAATGCCGGCATATCGGCCACATCACTGTATCCAGAATAAACTGCCAGGATCTTTACATAGCTGCCTTTTTTAGGATAGTCTTTATACGTTGAAAAATACGTGTATTCTTTTTTTAATTCCTTTATTGATGCATCATCCAAAAACATTTTATATGTTGTTACGAGATAACTGTACATATCCGTTATCATTACCTGACCAAATTGTGTCTCAAGTATAATAGTTTTCATATCAGGGGTATCGGATACTTGTTTAGCTGCGTCTTTTTTTCCAATTGCTTTCATAGCCTTTGCCCCAGACTTATATACTCCTACAACTTTCCCTTCTAGGCAATAACATGTATTTTGAAGACCATTTTCTTTTGCTGTAGTAGAAAAAATGATTTCTGGTACACCTGTAACATATTTATAATGATCTAATTCCGTATCTCTTTGAGGGAAAATATCAATTTCGTTTTGTTTTGTACTATTATTACTCTTAGCTGAAACTAATACCACAGGGAAAGCCAAACATATAACAAATGCAGTAACCATTATTTTTTTAACAATTTCTTTAAACGTTTTCTTCATAGTCATTAATCTCCTTCCAAAATGTGCTCAATTTTTACAAGATTACAAAAAACTAATTTTTCAATTCAATCTTGTCTATCCATGCACTCGGTATTGTAAT
This sequence comes from Lachnospiraceae bacterium, assembly GCA_017557525.1. Classification (GTDB taxonomy): domain Bacteria; phylum Bacillota; class Clostridia; order Lachnospirales; family Lachnospiraceae; genus RUG11977. The sequence goes on along the minus strand of JAFYYN010000110.1, from coordinate 25,455 downwards.
CGCTGCTCCCAGCGTGGATTTATATGTATACAAACCAAGAGATGTTCCGTAAAATGTTATTTTATCATCCTCGAGTATTCTAAAACTAAGTATAGAAGGATCATAAGCACATAGCATAATAGAATCATAGTCACTATTTATTGCAATACGAATGTTAACCTCGTCTGTCCCATCTATGACCTGTACTACTTTTCCGGTAAATTTTATCTTTTTACCTATATAATCATCCGGTGTTCTTGCCAACTGCTTATACGTGATACCTGTATCATAGCCTTTCTTTTCTTCAGCTTCCTTTTTCTTAGCCTTCTCCTCTTCCTCTTTTTTCTTCTTCTCTTCCTCTTCCTTTATGGCTTTTTCCGCTTCAATCTTTCTCACTTCTGCTTCTTTCTCATCCAGTTCTTCAAATGGCTTCATTTTTTCTTTATATTTTGCATACTCTGTTTCAAGGCTTTCATAGTTTTTCTGTAAACTATCGTACTTATCCGAAAGAGCATCATATTCTTTCTTTTCCTTTGACATGTCAGAATTTAGCACTTTGTTTTCTTCAACAAGCTTTTCATTTTCTTTACTAGCATTCTCTGCGTCTTTCTTTAACTGGTTATTCTCCTCTTTTAAACTATCGAGCTCTTTGTTTACTTTCTCTAAATCTGCTTTACGAGTATTTAGATCCTCCGTTAACTTTTTATATTCTGTATCCGAGACAGAAGACTCAGTACTTTCAGCTTTTGAGCAACAGCATAAACAGACCACTATTATACCCATGATCATAAATAATTTCATTTTCTTCATTTTCATATATCCTCCTTGATTATTGAAAAATATTATCTTATATATAACTTCCCTTAACAATATATATATCGGCAGAAACTCTCCTATACATTAGTCCTTTATAGAGAAGTTACATAAAAAAATTTTATAACCTATAATGTACTGGCAGCACAATGATTCTCATTTAGGAGACCACCATGGTTAAACTACGCATAAAAGAGATTCTTGCCGAGCAGAAACATACAAAATACTGGCTTTATAAGCGTATGGATCTCAGCTATCAGAATCTCTCCAAGATTATGAACAACGAAACGTCCGGTATCCAATTCAAGACTCTTGACGCTTTGTGTACTATATTAAATTGTCCCGTAGGCGAACTCTTCTCCCACACTGAAGACGTTGAAAATTAAGTTTGACACTCTGTAGAATATGTCCTTAACTTTTTCTCTTCATCTTTTCTTTTTATACACCATCATTTGTCTATATAAGTACTTTTTATTCTTATGGATTATTCTATCGCTTACCCACAACCATTACAATGTATCTATTGTTTGATTTTTACAAAGGTGGTGTACTATGCTTCAAAAGATAGATTACGGAAAACTTGGAACAAGAATAAAGGAGTTACGTCAGGAAATTGGTCTCACTCAGGAAAGTCTTGCCGAAATTGTAGGCTGTAACACTTCACACATCTCAAATATTGAGAACAACCATACTAAAGTTAGCCTTAATGTTCTACTTACTATAGCTAATACACTTAACACTTCTATTGACTACCTTCTATCCGACCAATATGACAGTGAAGCTTCTGCGCTTGACAATGAGATTCTCCATCAGGTCTCTGTTCTTCCTGTTAGCAAGAAAAAGCAGATTCTTCGAGTCATAAAGGCTTTATAATTTTTTCTTGCTACTATTGTAGCACTTTTTATTCATTTAGTGGTGTGCTGTCAGCACAAATTTAATCCCCGGTTAAAAAATCCTATACTTTTGCCGATAATAAGTATATAATGAACCTACAAAGCAGTTATTCGGAGGTTTAGGATGACCGATCTCGAGTTTGAGCATTCCTTAAAACTTTCATATTATAAGGAAATAGCCACGCTGGATGTTTCTCACAACATAGTCATGGTCCAACATGTTGAAACAAGTCGAACATATGTAAAGAAAACTCTGTCTTTATATAACAGGGATGTATATGAGGAACTAATATCACATCCTGTTAGTGGTGTGCCCAAAATCTTTGAAATATCTGAATATGAGGGAAAGCTCATAGTTATTGAAGAATACATTTCCGGTATAACGTTAGAAAAGCTACTTGAAGAAAAGGGGAAGCTTTCAAAAGATCAAGTCTGCTCATATGGCGAGATACTCTGCGATATACTTATAGGTCTTCACTCACTCACCCCCCCTGTCATACATAGAGATATTAAACCATCTAATATCATACTAACTGATTCTGAAAAACTCGTTCTTGTTGACCTTAACGGTGCAAAACTCGCCGACCCTAGTCAAGAGAAAGACACCACTCTTATCGGGACTACCGGTTATGCTGCTCCCGAACAGTATGGTTTTGGTTCTTCCAATGTGCAGACAGATCTTTACGCTGTCGGTAGATTAATGACTTGTCTACTTACGGGTTCTCCAGATAATGTAGAGCAGTGTCCTGATACTTTAAAAGGTATCATAAAAAAATGTATACAACTTGATCCCTCCAAGCGCTATTCATCTGCGCGGCAGTTAAAGAGTGCCCTATCAAAAATTAATGTAAAAACCGAGAGATTTTTTATACCATATGGTCTTATTGCGTGTATTATAGTTTTTATTGCCTTTATATGCATTATTATCTTCAAAGTCTCAGCCGAATTCCGTTCTAATAGTATGTCAACATACAATAACGATAAAGCCCTGCCAGATAACAATACTAACGGATCATTGGAAGATATCACAGAACCTGTACAATTACCGGCTTCACTTTCTGCTACCTTGTCACCCTCGCCAACTATAGAGGCTGTAAATACTCCGACAATCACTCCTACATCAGTTTCACCAGTTGTAGACAATGAGTTAGATTATACAACTCCTGTTGGCGTTTACGAAGGGAATGACAGAGAAAAGCTTGTTATAGCTGATACCGGTCTAGCTTACTATTACTGTTCTTCAATTGAATTCACAGAGGTTGAGTGTCCCTGGAGCATGACGGAATCCAATATCACTATAACTCTATCAATACTGCACTGTGATATTACTGCAGATACCGAAAATGGTTTTGAGGAGCTTGTTTTCAAATCAAAAAGTCTTAACTGGAACAGCGAGGTCTTTACAAAAACCAGTAATGATGCTGCCTCAGCAATCCTTGATCCACCACCTTCTCCTGTAAAATATGTTACTCTGAATCGTTATGGTGAGAAGCAGTTTGTCCTTGACAAAATACTTTTTTCAATTCCAAAGCATTTCAGAGTTGGAACTATTGATGACCTTGAATCGCTGCAGACGGGTCAGAACACACTTGCTTGGACATCTGTAGATGACTGGGTAGATGGTATGCTCTGTTTTATAGATGGTGATGCAGGGGAATCTGACTATAATGAAGCCTTCATTTCATCGATATTCTTCTATCCATTAACAAATATCAGTACTGAAGAAGCTATGGAAGATCCCAAAACCACTGCTGTCAACACTACCCAAAATTTTCTTGACAAAATACAGATAAATTATACAGATACTATTGAAGTTGCAGGTAGGTTCTGCCCTCTTGTCTGTGTAAACGGTCTATATAATTCTGGATTCAGGGGACTTTCTGATTACATTATGACAGGATATATAGTTCTTCTTCCCGTTAAAGACAATACTGGCATAGTGGTTATCCAGATGCTGCAAAGAGCCGGGATGAAGCAAGACAATACAGTGTATTTTAATAAAATCCTTGAATATGCATCACCATATGAAAAATAATATCATAAGGAACACAACATGAATGATAATACTACCGAAAGGCTTGATAAAATACTTCAAAGTGTTGATACAAGCGATTTCAAAAAATACCGTGATGAGGAATTATCCGAAGAACTTCCTACATTGTCAAACTATCTTAATGAATTTATTGCCAGAAAAAAACTTCTGGTTTCCGATGTAGTTAAAAATAGCCGTATGTCTAAAGACTATGCTTATGCCCTTCTGAATGGTAACAGAAAAAATCCTGGTAAGGACAGGATCATTGCCTTATGCCTTGCAATAGGTTTGAATCTAATCGAAACTCAAAGAGCACTTAAAATTTGCGGTATGATCTTGTATTCAAAAAATAAACGTGATGCAGCCATCATTATATGCATTAACCGTGAGATATATGATATTGACATGGTTAATGAATTTCTTTTGGATAACGGGCTTGAAATACTTGAGACCAGCAAAATGTCATAATGTTTCAAATTTGTTCTGACAGCACACCAAACCTTCCTGTATATATGGTAGTATTATTTTATTACTACTTTTTAAGGAAGGTATTTTTATGGATTCAAAAAATACAGAGGAAATAAATGAGATCATCAAAACGGTAAGAACTAAAGAAATATCTGATTTCCTTCAAAAAGAAATCACTGAAAGACTCCCTTCTATTTCCGAGTTTTTCAGTGACTATATACAAAAACATAATCTTGTGGCAGCGCAGGTTATAAAAGTAAGCGGTCTTTCACCAGACTATGCCTATGCCATTCTAAATGGTAACAGAAAAAATCCCGCTAGGGATCGTATTATCGCTTTATGCCTCGCAATGCGCATGAATCTGGACGAGGCCCAGCAGGCTTTAAAACTATGCAAAACTTTCCTTTATGCTAAGGACAAACGTGATGCTGTTATAATTGTATGCTTTAATCAAAGGATTTTCGATGTAAATGAAGTAAACTTGATACTTTCAGATTTCGGGCTAAAAGAACTTGAAGTCTCCAAACTTCAGAATTAGCATTACCGATCATATGCCCTCTCCAACTGCACCTTATATTCTTCCTCCCCTAATTCCTCGCATAATGTCTGAGTAGCAGAAAAGAGATCGGTACCTAAGCCCAGTCTGTCGCCTTTTATCTTCACACCTAAAGCAGAAAGTGTGGACGGAAACATGTCAAGTGAAGAAAATGTCCTGTTGTTTGTGTTGACAGCCTCTTTTGCGGGGTTTATAAAGCAGTTATAGGTTGTCCTTATATACTCATCATCAAAATCTACCTTTATCGTTTTCTTGTTTCCCAGATGGTCACCGACAAGGATTATGGTTGTATCCTCAAAGAAAGGCTGCTGTTTTACCCATTCCACAAATTCGGCAGTCTGCCTTGAAGTACAGTCAACTGTTGCCAGATAGTCATTGACGATGCTGTCGTCGCAGTCAGGGCATCTGTGACCTGTCTCAAAGGTATGTGTATCCATTGTATACATCGTGACAAAAAATGGTTTGTCCTCTTGAGAAACCTCTATGATGAGCTCCTTTGTTATCTCAAAAAGCTTTCTGTCCTCTATACCCCATTTCCAGATATAATCCGCACCCTCATCGGAGTATCCCTGCTCTGCCAGTGCTACCCTGTCATATATAATGCTGTCCTCATATCTTCCGACATACTTATCATACATTGAAAACTCGCCTTTTGAGCCCTCTATATATATCTGCTTGTACCCGTTATCGTGTAAAATATCCTCGAGTCTCGTTACAGCCGGAAACTCCTTGGGGCTGTTAAGCGGAAAAATCTCCGTATTTGTCACTATGCCCGAGGTCTGCGCCACGGTTGAGCCCATGGTATATGTTATCGCAGGCACAAATACAGAAGCACCTCCGAGCAGCTCCGTATTTGAAAAGCTGACAGAATCATTATCTAATGTGAGGTTTGTTAGCTCAGAGATATAGTTTTTATCCATAGCTCCGCCCGCTTCCTTAGAGGCATAGGTATTTTCCATCGACTCTACGTAGATATATATCAGGTTTCTCTTCTTTTCAGGGAATGTCATTATGCTTTCCACGGGCTCAACATAATAGTCGTCATATATGGTTGAAACCTTGGTCTTCATCTTTACGTAATGTGTAAAGTTTGTCTGTGATGAAAAAAGGGCTACGCTGCCACACAAAAGGGCAAATGAAAGTATACAATGAAATACCCTTTTCCTTGTATTAAGCTCAAGTGTGTATCTACCGTCCCTGCCGATATCTGTTACGACCAGCCTGTTATTTTTAAAAATTTTAAGCATATAGTAACATATATATCCCGTTACTATCGCAAAGAAAATAAAAAGCGCAGTACCTGATATCATATCTTCTAAAGCGAGTCCCCCCGCTGCAAAGGTTACGGTAAAAAGTATGGCCTCAAACTCCATATTTGAGTAAACCGCATGCAAAAACATCGTAACCGTAAAGATAAATACTGCGACAGCTGCAAATAACGTACATATCGATACCGCTATCCACTTGGCTTTTCCTTCTCTTTTCTCTCTGGAGATCACCTTCTGAGGGGTATACATTGTGGCAAGTGCGTAGCTTATCCTTTTTGCAAAATCCGATTTTTCAAGCAGTTTTCCTAAAAGAAACTCTATAGTCCGCGCCAATGTCTTTATAAGTATAGCCCCAATGAGCCATACCGCTATCCACATAGGCAGGAAACTGCTAAAAAAGTTTTCCGAGTATACTACTTTCTTCTCTGGGTCAAAAACCAGGTCATCTATGACCAAAAGCAGAACAGGGGCACATAAATAGTACACCCACTTAGTAAACCACAGTACCGAACGCCTCTGGTTATTCACCGCAGCGTAAAAAACAAAAAGTATAAGCAGGGCCGGTAGGAAAAGCAATATCCACTTGAATATATTTAATCTGGCCGGGTCTAACGGGAGTCTCAGTACTGCCAGACAGGTCAGTATCATTGCTGCAGATACCGCCAGTATAAAATGTCTGGCTGCTATTTTTCTTATCCTGTTATACTCATCCTTTATATAAGTTATTGCATTCATTTAAAAATCTATCCCATCATTTACCAAAAAAATCACATTTATCCCCTATTCTACACCATTCGCGGCTCATTGTAAATATTTCTTTAATTTTTTTGGCATATCGACAAATCTGTTGTTGTAATTTTTAAAGATTTGAGTATAATATGGAATGTTATGGATTTGATATGATGATAAGGACAGGGTAAGAGGTATGGATAATAGGAAAGTAATCTACTATACTGACGAGCTCCACGATGAGTTTTCCACCTTTACCACCACTCCGCCCTATATCGACGGCTCCTATGACTATGAAAGGAAGTCTGTTTTTAAGAAATTTATGAACTTCCTCTGCTACCGTGTCATCATGTACCCGATAGTAGTCCTGTATGGTCTCATTGTTTTTAGGCAGAAAATTGTCGGCAAAGAAAAACTTAAACCCTTTAAGGGTAAGGGTATAGTCCTGTACGGTAACCATACACAGCCCTTAGGGGATGCACTCTTACAGACCAGGCTTACATTTCCGAGACGTACTTACATCATAGTCCATCCCAACAACCTGAAAGTGCCTGTTTTAGGCAGGATGGTACCGGCACTTGGAGGTCTACCAATACCCGATGACAAGGCTGCCTACAAAAACTTCCTTACGGCGATAAACAACAGGCTTTCTGAGGGCAACCCCCTCGTGATTTACCCTGAGGCACATATCTGGCCCTACTATACCGGTATCAGACCATTTGTGGATACCTCATTCCTGTATCCGGTTAATTTGCAGGTACCGGTGTTCTGCTTTGTTAATACCTATAAAAAGACTAAATTCAGGAAACGCCCAAAGCTTGTGACCTACATCGAGGGTCCGTTTTATCCTGAAAAAGAGGGCAGCCCCAAGCTTAACCGCAAGCTTTTGCGGGACAGGGTTTATTCAAAGATGTGTGAACTGGCACAAAGATCTGATATAGAGGTTATAAAGTACATAAAAAAAGAGGAAAGCAATGGTTAATGTTTTATTTTGCGGAAACGAAGGAGTTTTTGACGGGATCCTCACCTGCACTCTTTCGATACTAATGCGTACAGCGTCTAAAGAGCCGTTCAGTTTCTACATCTTTACGATGGAGCTGACCGATATTGACGCGAAATATACGGCTATTACCGAAAAGCAGATAAGTGATTATGATGAGATAATCAAGTCATATAATCCGGAAAACAGGGTGACTCCGGTAAGGGTTGATAAATATTATAAAAAGCTTTTTGCGGGGTGCCCCAATGAGAGCGCCTACTGCTCTCCGTACACTCTCATCAGGCTTTTTGCTGATCTGGTGCCAGAGATACCTGATAAACTGCTGTATTTAGATGCAGACATCTTCTTTAACCGTGACATCCATCTCCTTTATGATACTGATATAACAGGTTATGAATATGCCGCGGCCAGGGACCATTACGGCAAGTACCTGTTATACCCCAATTATATCAATGCGGGAGTACTGCTTTTCAATATTGCCGAGGCTAAAAAAACAGAGCTTTTCAAGAAGGCGCGTTGCTGGATAAGGAGAAAAAAGCTGGTTTTTGCCGACCAGAGTGCGCTTATCCGCTCAACCACCAGAAAGAAAATGCTAAAGCAGCGTTTCAACGATCAGAAATTCCTGCATAAATGGACAGTTGTAAGGCATTTTTCAAAAAGGCTCTTCTATCTTCCCTTTCCGCATACGGACAATATAAAGCAGTGGGATATAGAAAGAGTGCATAATGTATTCAAGTATCACCAGTTTGATGATATATACAGAGAATATTCAAAAATAAAGATAAGGTCAAAACAATGATCAAACCAGTAATTGATATTTTTTATGCTTTTGATGAAACTTTTGTTAAATATGTTACAGTCTCATTATACTCGTTAATTAAGAACGCTTCGCTAAAGTATGATTACCGCATACATCTCCTGCACAGCGGACTTCATGATGAGTCATGTGATACTATAAAGAGTCTTTCAAAGCCGGGATTCACATTTTTATTTGAAGATGTCTCGGATTATTTAAGTACTCTTTCCCATGATCTGCCACTAAGGGACTACTATTCAAAAACCACATATTTCAGGCTTTTCATAGCTGATATGCACCCCGAGCTCGATAAAGCTCTCTATATTGATTCTGACACGATTGTCCAGGGTGATGTCTCAGAGCTGTACAACACCGATATTACAGACCGTTACCTTGCTGCATGTCATGAGCAGGCCATGGTACAGGTTGATGAGTTCGGTACCTATGTTGAAAACTGTGTGGGCGTTTCAAGATACAATTTCTTTAACTGCGGAGTACTGCTCATAAACTCTAAGGAATGGCGCGCTCACAAGGTACTTAACCGGTTTATGGGACTCCTCCATCAGTATGATTTCTTAGTTACCCAGGATGAGGATTACCTTAACCTGATCTGCAAGGATCATGTGCTTTTCGTAGATCAGAAATGGAATTATGAGACGATATTTGATTTTCCCTGCCCTGCCGGTGAGGTAGGTATTTTCCACTATATAATGTTTGAAAAACCCTGGCATTACAGGGATTGTCCTTATGCCGATATATATTTTAAATATGCAAAAGAAACTCCTGTATATGATGAAATACAAAAAGAGCTTGATAATTACAGCTCCGATAATATCATCAAGGATAAAAAAGGTTATGAAAACCTTGTTGCTTTAGCAGTAAAGGAAGCTGACAACGAAAATAATTACCAGAATTTCCTGAACAAGAAAAAAAGAGCAGCCGACAGGGTTGCTATTGTCAAAAAGATCAGGGAATATGAGCTTGCAGGCAGATTTGCCGAGGATGTGGAGGACGATCCGCCTTCAAAGGTGCTGAACCCTGAGGATATCGATTATTTCAGGCACAGCCCCCGCAAAAAGCTCATGACAAAGATTGCTTTCCATCTTGCAAGAAAGCTCGTCAACAAGCTTATAAAGGAAAAGATGCTCATTATAAAGGAAATGAGGGGCATCGAAAATTTTCAGAACTTAAACAGCGGTGCAGTCATCACCTGTAACCACTTTAACGCTTTTGACAGCTTCGCCATACAGCTTGTATATGACGCGGCAAACAAGCCAAAACGTACTTTTTACAGGGTAATCCGTGAAGGCAATTATACTTCATTTCCCGGTTTCTATGGCTTTATGATGAGGCACTGCAATACTCTCCCGCTGTCATCAAATTTTACGACCATGAAGAAATTTATGAATTCCACAAACAAGCTGTTGCAGAAGGGACATTTTGTGCTTGTTTACCCTGAGCAGAGCATGTGGTGGAATTACAGAAAACCCAAGCCGCTAAAGGAGGGAGCCTTCTCCTTTGCAGCCAAGAATAACGTACCGGTACTGCCCTGCTTTATTACGATGCGTGATTCGGATATTTTGGGTGAAGACGGCTATTTTGTACAGGAGTATACCGTACATATCTCTGAGCCGATATATCCCGACCCGTCACTTCCCTATAAGGTCAATGTGAAAAATCTTATGGAAAAGAATTATAATCTGTGGAAGGACATCTATGAAAAAGAGTACCAGATGCCTCTGATATACAAATAAAACGAAAAGCAACCTCTCTACTTACGAGACGGTTGCTTTTTCCTGAATAACGATCTTATATCCGCACAGTGAATAGAACAGGCGGTACTCATTCTTTTCAAATCTGCGCATACGCTCAAATACTTTTTCTGTGGTACAGAGTATGACTGTCGGGTTCCAGCCCTCCTGCTCAAACTGTGACAAGGTGTTATACAGCTTTTCGAGGTTTAAGCCCTCACAGTCCTTTACAAGCAGTATTTTAAAAGCTTTTTGTTTTTCGCTCCAGTTTTGCCAGTTATAGATGCTGCTTTCACGGGTTAAGGCGCAGCAGTCGGGGTACCATTTCTCTATGGTTTTGGCAATTATCTCGCCATACATATTTGCTGCCTTTAGGGTAGCGGCAAATACACTCGTGTTTGCGTTTATACGTACTCCAAGGCTCATATGGTTTACTACAGACATGATTGATTTAACAAAAGCCTGGAAATCGATGCTCTCTTCCGAAACACCGCTTTCTTCCAGTACTTCTCTTAAAGCAGTCTGTATTTCCTCTTTATTTATGTTTTTAACTCCGTGTGCCATAAATACCGAGCCTCCTTGTAGTTTCAAACCCCATTTATATGATTATACTTCAATTTTCCGAGAAATTCAACAAAAAACTACTTTGAAATATTTTTATTGAACAGGGAAATCAAGTGTTGTATAATTATATGGTTAGGAAATATTGTATCTCTGTTCCGTATGGAATTTATAACAGATTGATTTTAGGAGATTAACTCTTTATGGGAAATAAAAGGATCGCCCTGTGGGATAACCTGAAATTTATACTCATTATAATGGTTGTAGTAGGGCATTTTATAAATATACGTAATTCGGTTACGTATCACAGCATATTCATTTTTATTTATTCGGTACATATGCCGCTGTTTATATTCCTCGCCGGTCTTTTTCACAAAAACGAGGGTATATGGAAAAAAGCGGTTGCATTTCTTGCAATTTATATACTATATGAGTTAAGCATTTTCGGTATCAAGCGTGCTTTTGGCGTGAAAGCCAAGATCGATATGTTACACGAAAACTCTGCGCCCTGGTTTATGCTGGTCATGGTTTACTGCATAATACTTGGGTTTGCGTTACATAAACTGATGGAGCACAAGCTCTGGAAATGGGTTATAGTCGGGATTTTCTTTTGTTTAGGATGTTTTTCAGGGTATATTACGGATATCGGCGGTTTTCTGTCGCTGTCAAAAGCAACATCCTTTGTACCGTTCTATTTCCTGGGTATGGCAATTGACAGAAAGAAGCTGGAATCACTTTCATCCAATGTTAAGCTTAAGGTATCGGGGCTTGCCGTAGTACTTGTCTGGTTTCTGATCTGCCTTATCTTTATGGAAAAAGTTTATCAGACTAGGCCCTATTTTGTAGCAAGAGAAGGCTTCCCCGAGACTGCAAACCTTGCATTTATCTGGAAGCTCCAATGCTATCTGTGCTCATGTGTTATAGGTTTAAGCCTCATTTTAGCTACCCCTACTAAGGATATAAAGGTTATAACCACATGGGGCTCGAGAACCATCCAGGTTTATTTCTGGCATAAGTTAGTACTGTATGTTTTCAAATATACAGATCTAGACAAGTGGTTTTATGAAAACGGAGTACATAAAACTCTTTGGATGATTGTTGCTGTTGCAGTAACCTGTATATTGTCCTTAAAGGTATTTAAGTTCCCTACAGGATTTATACTTGATCTGACTAGATCCAAGCCAAAACAACAGACTCAATGACAGACCTTATTTAACTTACATTTTCAAAAATAACTATGTTTTTGCCATGTGCCTTGCCGTAATACATACGCTCATCGGCTACCTTTATAAATTCCTCGGAATTATTATATTCTGCCTTATATTCTGCAAGACCTATCGTAACAGTTACATATATTCTCTTATTAAAGAAAACAGTGGGATTTGATTCGATGTTTTTCCGGACAGATTCCATCTTTTCTTTTGCGGATGCAAGGTCATAATCCTTCATAAGTATTACTATTTCTTCACCACCCCATCTGCAGATCGGGCAATCCGTAATTTCACTCTTTATAAGTTTTGTTATATGCCTTAATACCTCATCCCCGCAATCATGGCCGTAGGAATCGTTTATACGCTTGAAATTATCAAGATCACAGAAGGCAATGCAGAAATCCTTGGCCTTTTTATCTTTCATCATCTCTTCCAATATCGGCAGAAAACCACGGCGGTTAAGAGCATTGGTCAATGCGTCTTCATGTGCATCAGCGGATAACTGTCTGTTTTCATTTTCAAGACTTGTACGGTCAGACTCGCTCGCATAAATATATACAGCATAATAGAAAACAATAGCAAATCCAGCCATAAAGGCTGCAAAGATGAACAAGACTGTCCTGACAGCCGGATCCAGTTCAAAAACCGGAGTTGCATCAACAAATATAATATACAGGGCAGCAAACAAAGCAAAATCTAAAAGCAGACTCAGGGCTATGATCCATCTTTGTCCCTGCTTAAATATAAAGCATCCGATATAGATGATGATTGGTATAATCGAACAGATAAAGCAGTAGGATCCGCTGTCCCATCCGATATAAAATGTTGCCAGCGTAGCATATGTCGAAACTTCTAACAGGATGCTTATATATACCGGCACGATATTCCCTACTTTACACAGAGCCACGCAGAAAAGGTAAACAACAACACTCAGGATATTGAAATTGACCAAAGGCATCACGCCTGCACATAGCATGATCACAAGTAAGGTTGCATGTACTATGCCCATGATCGCTACAGTAACCATAAAGCTGTTATGTACAAGAAAATGAAATGCTTTATCAAACAAACTCTTGTTATTCAAGCTGTTTACCTCCTTCTTCCCATTGTATATGTAAGAAACGCGCTTCTATTTTCTATTATTTCTCAATTGATTTTGATATCCATCTGCGTTGCAGAAGTGTAAGCCCCAGTCCTATTGGAAATGCTACCGCCATTGATATCAGAAACAGTACAAAACCGTTACCGGCATATGCTATACAGGTAACAAAGCTCGGGAATGCAAATGCAAGACACTGTGCGCCGGCATATCCAGCTATTGCTCCTCCTACAGCTCCGGCTATACAGGCTGAAAGCATTGCTCTCGGATTTCTCATTGTTACGCCGAAAAGAGCAGGCTCCGTAACTCCGAGTGCCGATGAAAAAGCTGCCTGGAATGAGATGTTCTTTTTGCTTTTATCTTTGTAGATGATACCCATGGCAAGTGCTGCTCCGCACTGACCGTATACCGCTCCGCCAAGCAGGGGCAAAAGCAGATCGTATCCGTTTGTTGCAATACTTGCGATACTTATCGGTACTATGCTCCAGTGTGCCCCGACAAAAACCATCGGCTGGATGACAAAGCCCATGAATATACCTGCTACGATATGATTCCACTCATATAGAAGTTCAAATAAATATGTGAGTCCGTTTCCTATCCATGTGCCTAGAGGTCCAAATATCAGGAAAGTAAACGGAAGTACTATGATGCAGCAGAATATGGGCTTTAAAAAGCCTCTCACGGCCTCCGGCAATATCTTGTCAAAGGGCTTTTCAACAAAATGCAGCATCCCGACTCCAAGTATGACCGGTATCACGCTTGAGTGATATATGGCCGGCTGGATATCAAATGCAAGAAATGGAAGTGATTTCCCGTTTTCCAGTATCTGCATCAGATCAGGATACAGCATCGCAACAGGTATCAGGAGTGATATATACAGATCTGTTTTCCATTGCTTTGATGCTGTTATTGCCAAAAAGGCAGGCAGGAAATAGAAGAAACCGTCGGATACTGCATAAAATACCATGTACAGTCCGTCTTCCTTTGATAATACTCCCGCCCCCGCCAGCAGTATCAGCACACTCTTTATGATGCTGGCTGCCGTCAGATAATTTATTATAGGGACAAATATGCCTGATATCTGCTCGACAACAAGCTTATATACGCCCTGTTTTTTCTTTTCTTCCATAAAATATCGCTTTTCTATTATTTACTGGTACTAAATCCTTTTACAATTCTCTAATAGTATAGCATATACTGATTTATTTGTCACTATTTTTGTCAAGGTATTTAGTCGTGTGTGACAGGGGGACGGTTCTTGTGTCACAAAAAAAGTGACAGGAGAACCGTCCCCCTGTCACATAGTGTCCTACCGGATCAAATCAGTTTGCAAATGCAGAAGTATCAATTTTCTGGTATCCGCCCATGCTGGTAGGCTTTGAGAATATCAGATCTGCAATCTCTTTTCCGAGGAATTGTTTAGTTATCTCGTTTGTCTTTGCAGTCATATCGATATCGGCAAATGCCTCAGGATATACTGTTTTTGCGATAAACCAGGTATTTGCAAGAGCTGCCTCAAAGTTTGTGTAATATGCATTGTAAGGCATCTCAAGATATACCTCTCCATTAGTCCAAGCCTTGCAGGTATCAAACATCTGAGGATTTTCAGCGAAGAGAGGTTTGATATTCTTTAAAGCTGCAGCGTCGATGATGATGATATCCATTGCGTCTCCAAGGGAAACAAACTTCTCTTCCTCTATTGCCTGGATACCGTCTTTTTCAAGATCGTTTACTGCATTCTTTACATTTGCGATATTAAATACGTTGTAATTCTGAGCTGTCATTAAGTGGTTTGTTGTACCCCAGTTTCCTAAACCGCAGATATATACTGAAGGCTTATCCTCTTCTGCGATGCCTGCTGTCCTTGAGGTAATCTCTGCCTGTTCTGACTCTACAAAGCTTACAAGTGCCTCTGCTTTTTCTTCATTTCCGAAAATTGTACCTAAAAGTCTCATTGAGCCTTTGAAGTTGTTGTCAAATACTCCGCCGGGGCCAACTTTCATAGTGATTACAGGTACTCCGAGCTGCTCCTGAAGAGCATCTTCCTTTTCAACATCCTCATATTCTGAAATAACAATATCAGGGTTACATGACAGTATCTTTTCTGCTTCTGCTGCCTGTGCGTTAGGTCCGCCGACACCGCATGAAGGAAGTGTAGCGAATACATCACCGTATGCTATTACGTAGGGACGGGGTGTTGCGTCAAACATCTTGGGTCTTTCTGCAAGAGTCTCATTGTCGATATCCTCAACACCGCAGAGATTATTTACATCTCCTATATAGCAGTACATACGAAGAGCTCCTGCTCCGATGCAGACAACCTTTGTGTAGCTGCCGGGAGTAACTTTAACGGTCCTGCCGATCATGTCGGTAATTTCGATTTCTGCAGGCTGTGCAGGCTCATCAGTGATCTCGGGTGTTGCCTCAGGTGTTGTTTCAGCTGTTGGCTGAGCTTCCTCGGTGGGCTTAACCTCTTCGGTTACTACGGGTGTTGTTTCTTCCTTTGCAGGCTCACTGGTTACTGCTGTTGTAACCTCTGTGTCTTTGTTTTTGTCGTCCTTTTCAGAACTGCATGCGCAAAGTCCCATGCATAAGATAAGGACTAAGCTTAATGCTGTGAGTTTTTTGAACAATGCTTTCATGATGTCTCCTTTTTCTAATTTAATTTTTTCTTACTTTTTCATATTATTATGATTTCTTTATATTACCTCCCATATAGACAATGTTAAGCTTTTTATGCCAAATTACCGAGTTATGATAATCCTTCTGTTATCATGCTCAATAATCTCAACATCTGCGTTGAATATTTCTTTTATTACTGTTTCTGTAACGGTTTCAGGGCCACCCTGATATTCTATCTTTCCATTTTTTATAAAGAAAAACTTTGTGCCGAGGTCAAGTGCCTGATTTAAGTCATGAAGCGAGGTAAGTATGCCTATGCCTTTTTCCTTTGCCACTCTTTTAGCTTCCTTTAATATCAGCTGTTCATTTGCTATATCAAGGTTACCGGTGGGCTCGTCAAATACCAGGAGTTTTGGCTCCTGCACAAGTGCTCTGGCGATAGCTATTTTCTGCCTTTCACCACCTGAAAGCTCATTTGCGTTTCGTGAGACGAGCTCTGACAGCCCCATATCTTCTAATATATTTAGGGTTATTGTCTCATCCTCTTTTCCGGCTTTAAGGCCAAAATAGGGCATCCTCCCCATAAGGACGGTATCAAATACTGTAAGGTCGCCAAACTGTATGTCCTGTGGCACATATGCTATATAAGCTGCTCTTGCCCCGCGGCTTAACTTTAGCAAGTCTTTGCCGTCATATGTAATACTGCCGCTGTCAGGCTTTTCTATGCCAAGGATGTTTTTAAAAAGTGTGGTTTTGCCCGAGCCGTTTTTTCCAAGTACTACTCCTATCTCACCATTATTTAGTGTTAAGGAGATTTTATCAAGTACTAAAGGGGCTCTTTTGGAATATCTGAAGGTAAGGTCTTTTATTTCAAGCATCAGCTGCGTCCCTCCTTCCTAAACAGTATGATAATAAGGAAGAAAGGAGCTCCCAGCATTGATGTGATCGCACCGACAGGCAGGGCTGAACCGTTTCCCATACTCCTTGAGAGCGTATCTGCAAGCAGCAAAAGTATGCTGCCGGAAAGCGCAGCTCCGGGAATTGATACTCGATGATCCTGCCCAAGTATTTTCTTTATGACATGTGGGCAGATAATACCAACAAAACCTATCATCCCGAGGAATGATACGCAGACTGCCGTTATCATAGAGGCTATAAGCATGGAAATAAAACGAAGAGTATTTACATTTACACCGATACTTTTTGCGGCGGCATCACCGCTTAAAAGCGCATTTAGTCGCCAGCTTGTAATGATAAACACTGTAATACCGACAACCACTACTATCGCCATTATGATATCTGTCTTATATGTTGCACGTCCCAGATCACCAAAGGTCCAGATGACCGCTGCTGAAAGCCCGACATCTGTTGCGTAAAACTGGAGTATGGTTGTTGCAGCAGTCCAGACCGAACCTATAGCAACACCTGCTAGCACGACCACTCCGGGTCTAAAGGACCTTAACCGGCACAAACCCAAAATCACTACTATGGAGATTGTCGAAAAGATAAATGCCATAAGTGAGGTCGAGTATGGATTGGCACCTGTTGTGTAACTTGAAAGGTTATTTCCTGTTGAGAGAAAGCCTCCGGCAAATGCTATGATTGAAAGGTTTGCTCCAAATACTGCTGCATTTGATACACCAAGAGTTGCAGGGGACGCCATGGGGTTATTAAGGTTGGTCTGCATTATAAGACCGGATACAGATAAACCTGCTCCTGCAATCAGAGCCGCAAGCACACGTGGGATACGGATATTTCGGATTATGCGCACCTGAGCAGCACTGCCGTTACCAAGCAGTGCATCAAAACATTCCTTAATCGACATATGTGAGGAGCCTACAAAAAGGCAGACGAAACTTAAGACTATAACCGCCATTATAAGCACTGTTATAATCAGAGTATTCTTTTTTCTGTTTTTGTGTAGTACTTCTTTTATGCTCATAGTTTCACATAAAAAAGGTATACCCTCCGATTTTTGGAAGATATACCTTCATGGTATATATTTTGTTTTTTAACCTATAAATATTTCATTACTAAGTAAAACACTACTAAATAAACCAATGCCAAGTAACCCTGCTGCTTGTTTAATAAAGCACCAGCAGGCACAAATCAAAAAGTCCGGACCCTACACGATACTTCTGTATCTTTTATATCTGCTTCTGCAGACAATTTTTCAGATCTGACAAGAGTAAATTATCACAGATAATATACTAATTGTCAAGTATTTTTTTTAGATAAGATATTGCATCGTCTACAAGCTTGCTTGTGTTGAGGTCGCCTACTCCTGCTATATAATTCTGGCAGCTGTTAAATGGTATGAGTATTCTTTTGGCACTAGACTGCGCAACCGCCTTTGCCATGACAGGTGTTATCTCTCCTAGCATGGAGTCTGCTACGACTATACCTATCGGTCCTATAATGATATCCGCCTGCCTGGATGCTACAACCACTGAGTTTTCACCTGTTGCAGCCTCGTCAGCACCCGCTTTTAGCATTGCAGACGTAGCGATGGTATTTGTACCCACCGCAAGAATATGTATCTCAGGGTAATCATTTTTTATTTTTGTAATTATCTGTTTTCCAAGACCGCCGCCCTGGGCATCTATAACCAATAGATTCATTAGCTTTCTCCTAACATGTTACTTTCGTTTATACATAATATATCATAGTTTTCCGGGCAGTACCGGCAATTGGAGTGCTCACTGCATTTATACTCTGTTAATTATAGTAACACATTCCTCTATTTTCCGCTACTAATTTTTCTTGTATGCTCTTTATGGTATCCTTTATGCAAAAGTTTAAAATCTACCATATACATACTCTATCCTTGGTGTCAAGATACATTGTATCCCCTTCTTTTATATCAAAGGTCTCCAGAAATTCATCGAACTGCTGAAGCACAGCATTTGCCCTGATATAATTTAATGGATGAGTATCAACTTGGTTTTGATAAAGCTCTGTTTCATATGTGCTAACTTCACGCCATAATTCAGCATAAGAAACAAAAAACTTTTTATAATCAAAGCCTTCTTTTTTCTCGGTCAGTCGCAGTATAACCTTCATCCCTGCCATATCTGCGATTGCCTCTCCACAGATTCTCTGTCCGTTAATACTCCAATTTAGGTTCTTCGTAAGGCTTTCCATGTATCCTATCAGTTTATTGGCCTTGTTCTGAAATGTGACATAATCTTCGTGATCCCACCAATCCTTATAATCACCGTTTTTATCATAAGAAGCACCTATGGTATCAAATGCATGAGAGATTTCATGACCTATAATCGTACCCAGACATGCATACAGTTCCTCGTCTGATATGTCCTTATGATAGAAAACACCTCCCATAATTCCAAGAAAAATATTAATGCTGTTATCCTGTGGCACATAACATGCATTCGCACTCAGAGTACTGGTTTTCCATTCGCTGGTATCTACCGCCCTACCAACTCTTGAGAGATCTTTTTCTTTATTGTAATCTTCAATTGCTTTCATTATTTCTAAATAGGTAAGCCCACTCAGATCAAGATTTGTATAATCATCCCATTCGATGAAATCTGCTTCATCATTATCTGTAATTTCTCCGGTCATGATAAATCCATCGTCCCATTTATCAGGATACATTACATTGATTTTCATTGCATTTAACTTTTCTATAGCCTTTTTCCTGGTTTCCTCTGAAAGCCAGTCTTCTTCTGCAAGCATTTCTCTGTATTCAGAAATAATCTGTTCGATTAACTTGTATATTTTCTTTTTCATTTCAGATGATCCATATTTTTGAAGATACATGCGAGTTAAAGGAATGTCAAGATATGCTTCCACAGTTGATAATGCGTGTTCTTCGTCAGAAACACCACCTTCAATTCCATATAGTGATTTCTTAAAATCCAAAATATAATCAGATGCTTGCCGGTCAAGAAACTGAGACATATTAAGCACACACTCGGTAGTCATATATTTTTTGAGATTACTTAAATTGCTATCTGTATAAATAGTATCCAGGACACTAAATGATTCCGGACAAACCACCTGATATTCATCAACATCTCCAAGGCCCTGAGACTCAAGTATGGACACCAAAGGGAAATTTTTAACTATTTTCCCAAGCTCATCCTTTGACACGATTACTGTATTTTCTGCAAAAAATGCATTGGTAATATTGTTCTTCCCAACAAGATAACTGTAAATATTTGTATTCACCCTCATAATTGCTGTTTCGAAAACTTGAGCTGCATCTATTCTTGAATAGCCTAATCTCTCCATCATGTCTGCAAAAAATGTCTTTTCTGCTGTATATTGGCGATCAGTATAACCTGTCATACTGCCCATTGCCCCATAATGACCCATCAATCTAAGCGTAACTATATATTTTGATGAATCATCCACGCAGGGCTCTACTTTAGCTTTCACAAATTTAGGTATATATCTGCCATTTTCTTTATCGGTGATAAGTTCTGTCAGATCGCTAAGAGTTTCAATTTCATCAATCTGTTTTATTTTTGCAGCCAAGGGCTCTATGCCTGTTTCATTTCTCTCATCCCAGTCTAAATATGCATTATATAAGGCTCTTACAAGTTCGGCATCATGTCCTGCTAAACTTTCATCCATGATAACGGACAATTCCCTTTCTCTTGTCATTTTTGCAGCTTCACTAAAACTTGTCCAAGAAGAATATCCTTCCGGGAGCTCAGTATTTTTCAACCAGTCATAGTTTACATAAAGATGGAAATCATCCTTTAACGATATATCCATATTTTCAGGAAGATTTTCCTTTATGGCACCATCTATCCAGGAAGTTGTGTGAGTTACACTGCTGAAAGCAGGAGTTTCATCTATGGTAGATGTCTCATCGGTGTTAGAAGTCTCACCGGTTATGTCGGTAGGTTTTTCCGCAGGAGTTTTCCCATCTCCGGTATTTGTACAGCCGACCGTCAGCATAACACCTATCAATATAATTGCCAAAAGTTTATTCATTCTACGCATATGATAGTCTTCCTTTCACCTTTAGTTATCTCAAATTATAGCAGAAAATAGTTTTAAATAAAAGGTAATAAAAAGCAAATTATAAGTGTTTTATTTTCAAAGAGTGTTCATAAAATAAATAAGCCGCTCAGCAAGGAGCGACTTAAAACTTAACTTTTGGAAACCCCACTATACTTTGAAGATTAAAAATCAATTATACTCCACATTTACATATTTCTCGTAGTACTCTTCCAGACATATCCCTTCAAGATAACAGGTTGCCGCAACTGATTTTCCAACATATGTGAAATGATATGGCTCATCCATAACTCCGGTAAATATCGTCTTTGTACCGTAATATCTCTTGATAAATCCGTATTTATAGGAATTTTTCTCCAGCCAGGCAAAACCGGCATCGGTAGCATCAAAGTCTATGGCATAACCCGTACGGTGCTCGCTGCTTACTGCAGGAACACATATAACACCGTTATGATACGGATCATCACCATATGCGGGATTCATACCCATACGGCGCTGCCAGTACCTGTACTGCGTCTCGAAGGCTCTGTATCCACCACCTGAAATAATACTGTACTTAAACTTTCCTTCCTTATACGCTGCATCTATCATCTCTGAAAGCGGTTTGATCACTTCCTTTTGAAGCTTGCAGGTATCCGTGTCGCGCCAGGTAAGTTTATCAGTTATATTTGATTTGCTTAAATAAACAAGCCCTTCAGGGTTTCCTGATTTCTTTATGATATGAGTAAAGTTCACAAGCATTCCCGGCTTTACTTTGTATGATTCTCTTGGGACTTCAGTATCCTTTATATTTGCGGTTACCTTACTGCTCTCTGTCTCAACCGTTATCTGATCTTCAGCACGCTTGGTATCATATACATTGATCTTGCAGGTATATTTCTTACCATTTTCGCCTGTAATCACAAGCTTAGTTTTGCCGGCTCTTTTTGTCTTTACCTTACCCTTTTCATTAACCGTGGCAACAGTTTCATCCTTTATTTCATATGATACGGCTTTCGTACCTTTTAGCTTTACATAGAATTTATCGCCTATTTCGCAATTCTTTATTGTAGAAGTGATATATGCTTTTTTTGTTTTTCCTGCCGATACATTTACCACAGGCAATAGCAGAATACATATCCCCCAAAAAAATACAAATCTTTTAAAAACCCGCATCATAGCCTCTTCTTTACAAGAACAAGATTTACCACATCCCGGACCAGCACCCCATTTGTGAACAGGCACATCCAAGTGCAGAAAAATAAAGTACAATAAGACAAAGTTTTATAATAGAAATTACCATTCCTGCTATTCCAAGGCCTTTACCACCAAGGCCTTCCTTATTGCATTCGTTAATACCGACAATTGAAAAAATAATGCCAAGAACCCCGAACAAAACCAAAGAACAAACAAACCCTGCTATACACATTCCGCTTGTAGGGGGCGGAGTCTGATATTGCGGTACATACTGTGGCTGATACTGAGGGTTATATTGCTGCTGTTGGTATTGATACTGGTATTGATACCCTTGCTGCTGATTGTTCTGATATTGCTGCTGACCGTATTGTTGCTGGTTATATGGCTGCTGGTTATACGGTTGCTGATCATTATATTGATTATTTGACTGATCCATTTCTTTATTCTCCGAAAATTATATACTTAACCCATTCTTCATAGAATAGCTCAAAATGCATTTAGGCAAATAACTTTGCTTTTTCAGGAAAATATTTCTTTACCAGTTTATATTGATATGCTTTATCCTTTGTCGAACGCTCTAAATCATCATAACGTTTTTCACTTATTAACTGAGCATTAAGGTTATTTATTACAGTCGTTGCCTCCGTTGAACCTTTCTTCTCTCCATCTTCTATCAATTGATCTATTGCCAGACACATATTACCAACATCTCCTTTCCCTTTCTTGCTGTCCTCAATTAACTTTTTAAGTTTAGGCGAGGATACAAGCGATGATAAAACATCTATGGTATCTTCATGTACATTATCGCCGTGATCATCTACATATTTTTTAAAACTTTGCTTATCATTTCTACGTTTGAAAAGTGCTACAAGATCACGGACCTCATAATCATTAAACAAATTCTGCTCGTCGTCAATTTGATCGATATCAACCAGATTCATTCTAACATCGGATATCAAATTTCTCATTTCCTCAGCTTCAGAAAAATCCAACAGTTCATGAAGTGATTTTGCTCCATCCCAAGGATTCTTATTCCAATACAAGACAAGCGTCGAAACAGGCTTTAGCCTATCTTGCTTTCTCATTCCATACAAGAACTCACCGCTGTTCTCCGATTGGTTAGATTGTTCTTTGATAGCCCTTTTATTTTTCTTGGCTATCCTTTCCATTTGCTTGTCATATTCCATCATTTCTCGGAGATGTACCCTTATAATCATCCCGTAATCCATCTCCAATTGGTTTTCACTTATCAATATAGAGAAAACCTCGCCATTCTTCATCTTGCCCATAACCATATCTGCAGTTTTTTTGGATTTTCTTCCTTTTGTAACAGCTAATCCAACAGGATTTATCTCGGTTAAATCCTCATGATTAATTACTTGTTTACCGTCAAAAACAAGGCCATTCCAAAAATCCGCAAAATGCCGGGCATCTCTCATGAATTTCATCTGAGAGATATCCGTTTTGCCCATTAATTCTCCTTCCCGAAAAGCAAGCAGAAATAAAGGCATAAACTTAACTCTGCCCATCCCTGCTCTTTTCTATAAAAATTTTTTAAAGCAGGGAATAAAAACAGATCATCCGAGTAATAACTGATACGGAAACGGAAGCACACACATTATATATCAACCAGAATTCAACAAAAAATCAAAGAAATATCCGAATAATCCGTATCATACGGGAAGAGCAGTAAACTGCTGACAGTTTTCTTCGTGCTTATGGAAATATTGTAGCACGGAAAAGCTTTGTTGGCAAGAAGTTTTTCACTCAAATAATTGTTTCATTTCTAATTTGTGCACTTAAATCATTAAAACCATCACCCCAAACAAAATTGGGATAAAGCCAACGATCTAATGTACATTCATTAAGATTTATATTATATCCTCTCAGGCGGAAAACAATTCCTCATGGTAAAACCATGAGGAATTGTCCTTCATATAAAAGTATAAAAATCAAATTCTACTGATATTTCTACATCTACTTTAGAAAAATCTTTTCAACAAATCAATTTTCTACTCTGTCATCTTTATAATTTTTGCCTTTTTATTTCCTGATTTTTTAAGTTGCTTCTTAATTGCTTTTACCTCTTTCTTTGTAGTATCCGCAGGAACATAAATTACCAATTTCTTTGATGTGTTCTTTAAAGAATTCTTTTCAAAACTAGTCTTCCTTCCAATATAAAGATATTTAAGTTTTTTAGCTCCACTAAATGTATTTTCCCTAATGAGTGTAACATTTGTAGCATAAAACGACTCTATTGAATTAGGATTAGATAAAACACCTGCTTCCAAAACTGTAACAAAAATATAATTTCCATTTCCATCAGTTAAATTCTTAGGAACAGCTAATGTATCTGAGGTGCTTTCAAGACTTATAACTCTTCCAGTCTCATCTTCCTTCACTTCAACTGTCATAACAGTTTCAGTACCATCAGTATGCTTTTCCCTCAAAATAATAATATTAGTCGTTCCATTTTCATTTAGTATAGATGTCGTTTCTTTACTCGAAGTACCTTCTATATTTTTTATTGTCTCTGTTTCTGTTATCAAATCATTATCATCAGCAGTCTCTCTTGTAATCGCTTGCCTCTCAATTGTATTGCCCTTTGCATCCTTAACGATTTTGGTTGCTGTATAATCATTATTAACTTCTGTTTTGATAGTGATTTTTTCTGTTGAACCGTCAGAATTAGTCTGTTTTATTGATTCGGTAACTATACCAGTCTTTTCATCGGTTGTCTTTGTTTCATTTACTTTTGTTTTATTACCATCGGATCCAACAAAAACATATTCAGTCGAAGTATCGCCATTTCCTAATTCAGTTATAGTTTTTGTAATCTTCGAACCACCTGAAATATTTATGATGTCCTTTGTTATAACTGAACCATCAATGTTTTCAGTTACTGAATGACTAATCTTAGTATCATCTGAAAGAGTCAGATTTAATGTATCTGTTGTTGAACCATTCTTATTATTTTTTGATGATGACGAAACTTCTTTTATTTCTACGTTTTTACTTAAACCATCCAAAAGTGTAAGTCTATCTACAGAAATGTTTTCATTAGTATTAGCTTCAACATCTTCATTTAATACCTTTTTCAGTATTTCCTCTGTATTCAGGTTCTCTAAATCTTTATATGTTTCATAATCTTCACCATTTTCCTTTAAGAAATCATAAATGGTCTCATTAATCTTATCATTAGTTTCTGATTCATTATTCGTTTTCTCGTTATTGTTACTTGAGCCACCCGAGGATGAACCACTTGAGTTGCCGCCTGAAGACGAACCGCCACTTGAGCTGCCACCTGTGGTTGAGCCACCACTTGAGGACGCGCCACCACTTGAGCTGCCACCTGTGAATGAGCCGCCACTTGAGGACGCGCCACCACTTGAGCTGCTACCTGTGAATGAGCCGCCACTTGAACTGCCACCTGAGGACGCGCCACCACTTGAACTGCCACCTGAGGACGCACCACCACTTGAACTGCCGCCTGTGAATGAGCCGCC
>JAFYYN010000109.1 GCA_017557525.1 Lachnospiraceae bacterium | reverse complement strand
TTATATTGAGCAGTCGGAAGATTACTCATTTTACAGAATTCCGAAAAGACTTTTTACCGAGGAGATGTTTGAAGACCTTTCCGTTGAAGCGAAGGTTTTATATGGGCTTTTACTTGATCGAATAAGTTTATCCAGAGAAAACGGATGGATTGATGAGAACAAAAGAGTATACGTGTTCTTTAAAATCGAAACTTTAAAGAATGGTCTTCGATGTGGCAATACGAAAGCCTGTAAGCTCTTTAACGAACTTGAATCTTTCGGACTTATAGAACGTAAATTCAGGGGTCAGGGTAAGCCAAGCATCATATACGTAAAAGACTTTTCACGCTTCCCAAATTGGGAACTCAAGCTTTCCCAAAATGAGAATTCTAAGATTCCCAAAGTGAGAATTCAAGACTTCCCAAAACGGGAATCTAATAATACTAAGAATAATGAGACTAAGATTAATGATACTAATCCTATCTTATCGGCGGATAAGGATGTGGAGGACAGAGAAATCTATCGTCAGATTCTTTTTGATCAGATGGAAATAGAAAAGCTTTATGAAAGGCATCCTCTGGAGAGTGAAATGATAGATACGGTTATTGATCTAATGCTTGATACGATTTGTACCAAGAGGAAGTATATTCGTATTGCCGGAGATGATAAGCCTTCCCAGGTTGTTAAGTCTCAGTTTTGTAAGCTTAATTCCATGCATATGGAATATATTCTTGAGAGCCTTAGAGAAAATCCGGCAGATATTAAGAACATAAAGCAGTACATGCTTGCAACGATTTATAATGCTCCGATTACCATTAACAGTTACTACCAGCAGAAGGTAAATCACGATATGTATCAGGGCATTATTTAGTGAAAAATAGTGAAAATTTAATGGAGGAAAACAATGAAAACAATAGAAGTAACAATCAAACTTGATCCCGTTAATGACGGTGCAGAGATTAATCCCACAAAGATTACAAAGAAAGAAGAAGGTGCTTTGGTTATTGCCACAAACGGTGAGAGCAGAATCATCAGCGAAGATGAAGCAGTGGATATCATGGATGCTTTGTCTGAAAATATCCAGGGCGAATACATGGGTAGAACCCATTTTCTTACCGTATTTAACGGAAAGAAGGTTATAAAGGTCGGAGGAAGAGAATACTTTATCGGATCCGCTCTTATTGTAAAGAATACGAAAGACGGAATCGGAATGCTTTCAGGAGATGACTTTGAAATTGCTGCAAAAGAGTTTGCAGGAAGATTAATTACATTGGTTGGTGACGGGCAGGAGTTTTCCGCCTATGAATTGGTTTAAGGAGGTTTAAGATGAGCAGAACAATACCCAGAGCATATGTTACGGCAGCTTGGAGTAAGAACAGAGTGGATGCCGAAGATCAGGCAAGAAAATACTGTGTAGAACTTGTTAATGCAGGATATCTTCCTTTGTGTCCAGTACTTGCGTTTAGCGGAATCATTTCAGAAGATGATCCTGATGGTGAGAAGAAGCGAAGAGAGATGTCGGAGGATCTTTTAAGAAGGGCAAGATTCCTGGTTGTATGCGGTAAGAAAATCAACAAGGATGTTCAGGCCGATATATCTCTTGCCAAGCTTTCGAAGGTTATTCCCACAACTCTTGAAGGTGTGCTCGAATGTGGCGATTAAGTAAGGAAGGAGGAGATTAAATGCAGGAAGAAGTTGAAAGCAAAAGCATTAATCTTGCGGTAAAAACCACGAGTTTAACCACGAGGGTTATGTATAATGCACTTCGTTCTTATGTACAGGATCATAAAGCCAGAGTTAATAATCACAGATCAAAGAAGCTTACCAAAGAGCAGATAAAAGCAGCCAAGACAAAAGCAAAGATAGCAAAGAAATATGAACCGGTTCATGGTAAGCAGACGGTAAGACAGCTTTTAAGACAAGGCCAGGGTGCTGAGGTCATGGATATCGGTGAAAAGAGCCTTCGTGATTTTAAAAGAATCGCTAATAAATATGGTGTTGATTTTGCAATCGTAAAAGATAAAGGCACTAATCCTCCCGTTTATAATGTCTTCTTTAAAGCGAGAGATATCGATGCAATTAACTCGGTTGTAAAGGACTGTACGAAGGTTCTTAAGAAAAAGGAGGAGGCGAAGGAGAGCATTATCAAGAAACTTGATAAGTACAAAGAAATCGCAAAGAACGCACCCAAGAAGGTTAAGGAAAAATGGAAGGAGCAGGTTCGATGAATAAGAAAACAAAGAAGTTTCTTATAACGAATGCTCCTTTTTTCATTGTCGGTGCACTCGGCACCAATATCGGTGAAGCATGGAGAATCGCAAGCGGAAACAATGCATCAGAAAAAATATCGAGCCTCTTTGTTGATGGGGCATTCATTAAGGCATTTACAAATCCGCTTCCGAGTCTCTATCTTACCGACATCCTGATAGGTGCTCTGGCAGGCGGAGGTCTTTGGCTCTTTATGTATTTTAAGAAGAAAAATGCGAAGAAGTATCGTCATAACATGGAATACGGATCTGCCAGATGGGGAACACCGGAGGATATCGAACCATACATAAATCCTAAGTTTGAAGAGAATATTATTCTTTCACAAACCGAGAGAATCACGATGGAATCAAGACCTGCGAACCCCAAATACGCCAGGAATAAAAACGTACTTATAGTCGGAGGTTCCGGTTCAGGAAAGACAAGATTCTTTATAAAGCCGAATATCTTACAGATGAACTCCAGTATGGTCATCACAGACCCTAAGGGTGGGCTGGTATGCGAGACGGGAAAAGCTTTGTATGAAAAGGGCTACAGAATAAAGATCTTTAACACCATCAATTTCAAAAAGAGCATGCATTATAATCCGTTCGAGTATATTCACAGTGAAAAAGACATTCTGAAACTCGTGACAACTCTGATGGCGAATACCAAGGGAGAAGGAAACAGTTCGGATCCTTTCTGGGAGAAAGCAGAGAAACTTCTTTATATTGCTCTTATCGGATATATTCATTATGAAGCACCGGATGAGGAGAGAAACTTCATTACGCTTCTTGAAATGATTAATGCCATGGAGATAAGAGAAGAGGATGAAGAGTTTAAAAATGCAGTTGATATGATGTTTGCCGATCTTGAAGAAAGGGCTCCCGAGCATTTCGCTGTAAGACAGTATGCAAAATACAAACTTGCTGCCGGAAAGACAGCAAAATCCATTCTAGTCAGTTGTGGTGCGAGACTTGCTCCGTTCGATATAAAAGAACTTAGGGAGATTACTTCTTATGATGAATTGGAGCTTGATACTTTAGGAGATAAAAAGACAGTACTCTTCTTAATCATGTCTGATACCGATGCAACATTTAACTTCCTTATAAGCATGATTTACACTCAACTTTTCAATCTTTTATGCGAGAGAGCGGATGATTATTATCACGGAAGACTGCCGGTACATGTTCAGTGTCTTATCGATGAGGCGGCGAATATCGGGCAGATTCCAAACCTGGAGAAACTAATGGCGACAATTCGAAGCAGAGAGATTTCGGCTGCTTTGGTTTTGCAGGCAAAGTCACAGCTTAAGGCGATATATAAGGATAATGCAGATACCATAATCGGTAACTGTGATTCACAAATATTCCTTGGCGGCTCTGAGCAGACAACCCTTAAAGATTTGAATGCTACTCTTGGTAAAGAGACCATTGATATGTTTAATACAAGCGAACAAAGGGGTACTTCTCAAAGCTATAACCTAAATTACTCAAAGACAGGTCATGATCTTATGAGTATTGATGAACTCTCTGTCATGGATGGCAGCAAGTGCATAGTTCAGGTAAGAGGTGTTCGACCTTTTATGTCAGATAAATATGATCTGACAAAACATCCAAAGTATTATTTAACTTCGGATGCAGACGAGAGGAACAGATTCAATATTGAGAAGTTTCTCAGTCATAAGCTAGTACTTAAGCCAGACGAGGAATATGAGGTTATAGATGTGGGATAGAGTTAATTCATAGACGATACCATAATTGAGTGATAAAATTAGGGTATTATATGGATTAGGGGTTACTAAAATGGAAATTCAAGAGTTTCTCAGCAAAAAAGATGAATTTATTCAAAATGCAATAGAATTAGGCAAGCAAACAACAAAAGGTTCCATTATACTTAGAACTGATATTGATGCGCTTGAGGATTTGGACAAGGTAATTGATGAAGTCCATAATCTTTATAGTAAAAAGTTGATAGATGATACTGTAGCATGGAATGTTTCGGTAGTATTAGGAACGCTTTTAGGTGAAATAATCATTAAAGAGAATGGTTTTCATTGGGCTATAAATAATATCCCTGTTGTAGAAACAGAAGAAAAAAATCAATTATCACCGATTTCGAAGATTAATAAGATTATCTTAGATCAGGACAACATAGAGGGTTCTGCAAAAGGTTTTTATGATGGGTTTATTGCATTATCGAAGTATTATAGCATGAGTGATGAAGAGAAAGAAAAGATAACTCAAAAAATATAGTACTCATCTTTAGGGTAAATAACTCCTTGGTTTACTGAGGAGTTTTTTATATGGGAATAATCCCGATTTGCCAGGTTAAACGCCTGGCTTTTTTAATGCGCGCAAATCCGAAAGGTAGTCGACGACCTTCGGGAACAATTGAATATAGAGGGCAAAGATAATCGCATGCAAAAGCTTTGCCGGTAACGAAAATATTAGATTTAATTGGAGGAAATTTTATATGGATTTTTTTAACAGTGCAGTTGATGTTCTTCAGATTCTTGTAACCGGACTTGGTGCAGGTCTTGGTGTTTGGGGCGGTATAAACCTTATGGAAGGTTACGGTAATGATAACCCCGGTGCGAAATCCCAGGGTATGAAACAGCTCATTGCAGGTGGCGGTGTAGCACTCATCGGCATTACTCTTATTCCTTTGCTTAAAACTATCTTTGCCTAATCGGCAATTATGAAGCGGAGTCGGGAAGAAAGCCGACTCCGAGGAGGGAGTAACAAGTGGAAAGTTTATTCATTTCGATTGAGGACTGGTTTCGAGGGATCCTTATCTCAGGAATAATGAATAATCTGGCAGGTACGTTTGATTCGGTTAATTACCAGGTGGGACAGATTGCGACGGAGGTCGGTAAGACTCCGTCAGCATTCTCGCCTGCGATATTCAATATGATAAAGACATTATCAGAGAATATAATCATGCCGATAGCCGGAATTATCCTGACATTTATTGCGTGTTATGAACTAATTCAGCTCGTAATCAGCCACAACAATCTAGCTAACTTTGAAACCTGGATATTCTTTAAGTGGATATTTAAAACCTTTATAGCGGTTCTTTTAATTTCAAATACGATGAATATAACAATGGCTGTATTTGACGTAACAGGAAATGTCGTGGCAAACGCCGGCGGTCTTATCCAAGAGAGTACAGACGTTGACGTATACACGTACGAAGAAATACAGACTGTTTTGAATGATTCGGAAACAGGAGAACTTTTCTCAATCTTCTTACAGTCATTTATAGTGCAGTTCATCATATACATCTTGTCAGCGTTAATCTTTGTAATCGTATATGCGAGAATGATTGAGATTTACCTGATGGTATCGCTTGCTCCGATTCCGTTTGCAACGTTTGGAAACAAGGAGCAGAGTATGATCGGACAAAACTATTTAAGGTCGCTGTTTGCTTTGGGATTTCAGGGATTTTTAATCATGGTGTGCGTAGCTATATATGCTGTACTTATTCATAACGTAGCGGTAGATACGGACATCATCGGCTCTCTATGGGGAGTCATGGGCTATACAATCCTTTTGGCGTTTACGCTTTTTAAGACGGGATCTGTAGCCAAATCAATT
Organism: Lachnospiraceae bacterium; assembly: GCA_017557525.1. Taxonomy (GTDB): domain Bacteria; phylum Bacillota; class Clostridia; order Lachnospirales; family Lachnospiraceae; genus RUG11977. The sequence goes on along the minus strand of JAFYYN010000109.1, from coordinate 267 downwards.
TTACATGCACATTAAGGAAAGGAACAAATATGGCAGCATCATATATTTCAGTGCCTCGTGATCTTACGAAGGTAAAGAGTAAGGTGATGTTTAATCTGACAAAAAGACAGCTTATATGCTTCAGCGTGGCGGCACTTATCGGAGTGCCGTCATTCTTTTTGATAAAGTCGGTAGCTTCATTAAGCGTAGCGGCGTTTTGCATGATAGCAATCATGATGCCGTTTTTCTTTATGGCTTTATATGAAAAGAACGGACAGCCCTTGGAAG
>JAFYYN010000011.1 GCA_017557525.1 Lachnospiraceae bacterium | reverse complement strand
CACTGTAAGACATCAGGGTGGCGGATACAGAACAAAGTACAGAATTATAGATTTCAAGAGAAACAAAGATGGGATCCCCGCAGTAGTTAAGGCTATCGAGTACGATCCCAACAGAACAGCCAATATCGCACTTATCTGCTATGCAGACGGAACCAAGTCATACATCCTTGCTCCTTCAGGACTTAAGGTTGGCGATAAGGTTATGAACGGTGAGAAAGCAGAAGCATTCGTAGGCAACTGCCTTCCTTTAAGCAACATCCCCGTTGGTGCAGAGATCCACAACATCGAGCTTTATCCCGGACGCGGCGGCCAGCTGGTTCGTGCAGCAGGAAATGCAGCACAGCTTATGGCTAAGGAAGGAAAGTACGCAATCCTTCGTCTTCCTTCAGGCGAAATGAGAATGGTTCCGATCATCTGCCGTGCAACAATCGGTGTTATCGGAAACGGCGAGCACAACCTCGTTAATATCGGTAAAGCAGGACGTAAGAGACATATGGGTATCAGACCTACCGTACGTGGTGCAGTTATGAACCCTTGCGATCACCCTCATGGTGGTGGTGAAGGTAAGAACGGAATCGGTCGTCCCGGTCCTTCAACTCCTTGGGGCAAGCCCGCTCTTGGTCTTAAGACACGTAAGAAGAATAACAAGTCTAACAAGCTCATCATTCGTCGTAAGAATGGTCAGGCTATAGCAAAGTAAGAAAGGAAGGTTGACACATGGCACGTTCATTAAAGAAGGGACCTTTTGCAGATGCACATCTGTTAAATAAGGTTGATGCAGTTGTTAAGTCAGGCGACAAGACAGTTATTAAGACTTGGTCCAGACGTTCAACAATCTTCCCTAACTTCGTTGGATTAACAATCGCTGTTTATGACGGAAGAAAGCATATCCCGGTATACGTTACCGAAGATATGGTTGGACACAAGCTTGGTGAGTTCGTTGCAACCAGAACCTACAAGGGACATGGCAAGGACGAGAAGAAGTCAGGCAAGAAATAATTAACAGATACTATAGAGTTGCAGCGTAAGGCTGCAGGAAGATTACAAGCGGAGTGCCGCTTAATATTAGGAGGATTAGGAAATGGCAAAAGGTCATAGATCCCAGATCAAGCGTGAGAGAAACGAACAGAAGGATACACGTCCTTCAGCAAAGCTCTCTTTCGCAAGAGTATCAGTACAGAAGGCCTGCTTCGTACTTGATGCCATCAGAGGCAAGAGCGTAACAGAGGCGCTCGGAATTTTAGCTTACAACCCCAGATATGCTTCATCAGTAATTGAGAAGTTACTTAAGAGTGCGGTTGCTAATGCAGAGAACAATAACGGTATGGATACATCAAAGCTCTATGTTGAAGAGTGCTATGCAAACTGTGCTCCTACAATAAAGAGATTTCATCCCAGAGCACAGGGCAGAGCTTATCATATCTTAAAGAGATGCAGTCACATCACAGTAGTGCTCAACGAAAAATAATCCAGAGAAAGGAGCTTATAGAATATGGGACAGAAAGTAAATCCGCATGGTTTAAGAGTCGGTGTTATCGCTGATTGGGATTCCAATTGGTATGCAGAAGGCGATTTCGCTGATAATCTTGTGGAAGATTACAACATCAGAAAGTTTTTAAAGAAGAAGTTATACAGCTCAAGCGTTTCAAGGATTGAGATTGAGCGTGCTGCAGATAAGGTTAAGGTTACAGTACACACCGCTAAGCCCGGTATGGTTATCGGAAAGGGTGGCGAAGGCATTGAGAAGCTTAAGGCAGAAGTTGCCAAGCTTACCAAGGGCAAGCTTAACCTTGAGATCAAGGAAATCAAGAGACCTGATGGAAACGCACAGCTTGTTGCAGAGTCAATCGCTCAGCAGCTTGAGAACCGTGTTTCTTTCAGACGTGCTATGAAGAGCACCATGTCAAGAACCATGAAGTCAGGCGCAAAGGGAATCAAGACCTCTTGCTCAGGCCGTTTAGGCGGTGCCGACATGGCTCGTACAGAGTTCTACAGCGAGGGCACAATCCCGCTTCAGACACTCCGTGCTGACATCGACTATGGTTTTGCTGAGGCAGATACCACATACGGTAAAGTTGGTGTTAAGGTATGGATCTACCATGGTGAGGTACTTCCTTCCAAGAAGAATTCCGACAAGAAACAGAAGGAAGGCAAGGAAGGCAAGGAAGGGAGCGTGAAGTAATATGTTAATGCCCAAGAGAGTTAAGCGCAGAAAGCAGTTCCGCGGAACCATGAGAGGAAAGGCTCAGAGAGGTAACGTTATTTCATACGGTGAGTATGGTCTTGTTGCTACAGAGCCCGCATGGATCAAGTCAAATCAGATAGAGGCAGCCCGTGTTGCCATGACACGTTACATCAAGCGTGGTGGTCAGGTTTGGATCAAGATTTTCCCTGATAAGCCTGTTACCACAAAGCCTGCTGAAACACGTATGGGTTCCGGTAAAGGAACTTGTGAGTACTGGGTAGCAGTAGTTAAGCCCGGACGTGTAATGTTCGAGATTGCCGGTGTTAGTGAAGAGATCGCAAAGGAGGCTTTACGTCTTGCTATGCATAAACTTCCTGTTAAGTGCAAGATCGCATCCAAGGCAGATTTAGAAGGAGGTGCCGGCAGTGAAGAGTAAGAAGTATTTAGAAGATCTTAAGAAGAAGTCCGAGACAGAGTTAAACGAGGAATTAGTAGCTGCTAAGAAGGAACTTTTCAATTTAAGATTCCAGAACGCAACTAATCAGTTAGAGAATACCAGCAGAATCACTGAGGTAAAGAGAAACATTGCCAGAATCAACACCTGCCTTGCAGCTGCAAGGAATCAGTAATAGCAAGGTGCGGAAAGGAGAAAAGCTGTGGAAAGAAACTTAAGAAAAGTTCGTACCGGTAAGGTAGTAAGCGATAAAATGGACAAGACGATCGTTGTAGCAGTAGTAGATAACGTAAGACATCCTCTTTACAACAAGATCGTTAAGAGAACATACAAGTTAAAGGCACATGACGAGAACAATGAGTGCAAGATCGGCGACAGAGTAAAGGTTATGGAGACCAGACCTCTTTCAAAGGATAAGAGATGGAGACTTGTTGAGATTATTGAGAAGGCTAAATAAGCTTTAGGAAGGAGTTAACATGATTCAATCCGAATCTAGATTACGTGTTGCCGATAATACCGGAGCAAAGGAACTCCTTTGCATCCGCGTAATGGGCGGATCTACCAGAAGATATGCCAACATCGGTGATACTATAATTGCTACTGTTAAAGATGCAACACCCGGCGGAGTTGTTAAGAAGGGTGAAGTTGTTAAGGCGGTTGTTGTTCGTTCAGTAAAGGGTGCTCATCGTAAGGACGGTTCCTATATAAGATTTGATGAGAATGCAGCAGTTATCATCAAGGATGATCTTACACCTAAGGGAACACGTATTTTCGGACCCGTAGCTAGAGAGCTGAGAGAGAAGCAGTTTATGAAGATCGTTTCTCTTGCTCCTGAAGTATTATAAGGAGGAGGAACCGCATATGTTAAAGATTAAGAAGGGCGATACAGTTAAGATCATCGCCGGCAAGGAAAAAGGTGAAGAGGGCAAGGTTCTTAGGGTAATTGACGGAAAGCGCGTTATCATCGAAGGCAAGAACCAGGTTGTAAAGCATTCAAAGCCCAGCCAGGACAATCCTAAGGGTGGTATCATCCACAAGGAAGCACCTATTGATATGTCAAACGTAATGTACGTTCATAAGGGAAAGCCCACCAGAGTTGGCTTCAAGTTTGTTGATGGCAAGAAGGTCCGTTTTGCAAAGTCTACGGGCGATGTTATCGACTAATAGAGAATAGGAGGAAAAGACTTTGGCTCGTTTAAAAGATTTTTATTTTGACACAGTTAGGGACGCTATGGTTAAGAAGTTCGGTTACAAGAACCCCATGGAAATCCCGAAGATCGAGAAGATCGTTGTAAATATGGGCGTTGGTGAGGCTAAGGAAAACATCAAGGCGTTAGAGTCAGCTGTTAAGGATATGGAGATCATTACCGGACAGAAGGCAGTTATTACCAAGGCTAAGAAGTCTATAGCAAACTTTAAGATTCGTGAAGGCGTATCTATCGGATGCAAGACAACCCTCCGCGGCGAAAAGATGTATGAGTTCATGGACAGACTTATCAATCTTTCACTTCCCCGTGTGCGTGACTTCAGAGGTGTAAACCCCAACGCATTTGACGGAAGAGGAAATTACTCATTAGGTATCAAGGAGCAGTTAGTGTTCCCTGAGATCGAGTATGATAAGGTTGACAAGGTTCGTGGTATGGACGTTTGTTTCGTAACAACGGCTAAGACTGATGAAGAGGCTCGCGAGTTACTCAGACTTTTCAGTATGCCGTTCGCTAAGTAAGGAGGATTTTATGGCTAAATTATCAATGAAATTAAAGCAGCAGCGTCCTGCTAAATTCTCTACCAGAGCATACACACGCTGCAGGATCTGCGGACGTCCCCATGCAGTATTACGCAAGTACGGCATTTGCAGAATCTGCTTCCGTGAATTAGCATACAATGGACAGATACCCGGCGTTAAGAAAGCAAGCTGGTAAGAAGGAGGAAAAGTACAATGATGAACAGCGATCCTATTGCAGATATGCTTACAAGAATCCGTAATGCAAATACTGCAAAGCATGATACAGTTGATGTTCCCGCTTCAAAGATGAAGGTTTCAATCGCTAACATCCTTCTTTCTGAGGGCTATATCAAGAGCTTTGAGCTCGTTGATGCCGGAGCATTCAAGAACATCCACATTACATTAAAGTATGGCAAGGACAAGAACGATAAGGTTCTTTCAGGCTTAAAGAGAATTTCTAAGCCCGGTCTTAGAGTTTACGCTAACGTAGAAGACCTTCCTAAGGTACTTGGCGGACTCGGCACAGCCATCATTTCTACAAACAAGGGTGTTATCACCGATAAAGAAGCACGTAAGGCTAACGTAGGCGGAGAAGTACTCTGCTTCGTATGGTAAAATAATAGGAGGTACGGGCATGTCACGTATAGGTAAGATGCCAATCGCTATACCTGCTGGCGTTACAGTAGATGTAGCAGAAAATAATACGGTTACCGTTAAGGGACCTAAGGGAACTCTTACTAGAGTTCTTGCACCTGAATTGGAAATTAAGGTAGAGGGCGCTGAGGTTATAGTTAACAGACCTAACGACCTTAAGAGAAGTAAGTCACTTCACGGACTTACAAGAACACTTATTAACAATATGGTAGTAGGTGTTACACAGGGTTACGAGAAGGCTCTTGAAATCAACGGTGTTGGTTACAGGGCTGCTAAAGAAGGAAAGAAGCTCGTTTTAAACCTTGGTTACTCACATCCTGTTAATATGATCGATCCTGAAGGAATCGAGTCAACAGTTGATAACAACAGAATAGTTGTTAAGGGTATCGACAAAGAGAAAGTTGGTCAGTACGCAGCTGAGATCAGAGACAAGAGAAGACCTGAGCCTTATAAGGGCAAGGGAATCAAGTACGTTGAAGAAGTGATCAGACGTAAGGCCGGCAAGACAGGTAAGAAGTAAGGAGGGACTTTAGAATGTTTAAGAAAGAAAGTAGAACAAAAATTCGTGAAAAGAAGCATATGAAGGTTCGCAATCGTTTCTCCGGTACCGCTGAAAGACCTCGTCTTGCAGTATTCAGAAGCAATGAGCATATGTATGCTCAGATCATTGATGATACCGTAGGTAACACCCTGGTTGCTGCATCAACTGTAGAGAAGGATGTTAAGGCAGAGCTCGAACATACAAATACTGTTGAAGCTGCTTCCTATCTTGGAACAGTAATTGCGAAGAGAGCACTTGATAAGGGAATCAAGGCAGTCGTATTTGACCGTGGCGGTTTCATATATCAGGGCAAGGTACAGGCTTTGGCTGAGGCAGCCAGAGAAGCTGGTCTTGAATTCTAAGAGGAGGGGACAGATGAAACGTTCAATTATTGATACAGCTAACATGGAATTAGAAGATAAAGTAGTTGCCATTAAACGTGTTACCAAGGTTGTTAAGGGCGGACGTAACATGAGATTCTCTGCACTTGTAGTTGTTGGTGACAAGAAGGGTCATGTTGGTGCAGGACTTGGCAAGGCAGCAGAAATACCTGAGGCTATCCGCAAGGGCAAGGAAGCTGCTATGAAGCATATGATCGAGCTTCCTCTTGATGAGAACGGAAGCGTTCCTCACGATTACATCGGAAAATTCGGCTCAGCTACAGTTCTTATGAAGAGAAGCCCCGAAGGTACCGGTATCATCGCAGGCGGCCCTGTTCGTAACGTATTGGAGCTTGCAGGCTTCAAGAACATCCGTACAAAGTCACTTGGTTCAAACAACAAGCAGAACGTAGTTCTTGCTACAATCGCAGGCTTAAATGAGTTAAAGACTCCTGAGCAGGTTGCAGCAGCTCGTGGCATCAGCGTTGATGAGCTTATGGCTTAATTTGAAGGAGGATATCATGGCAGATAAGATAAAGGTTACATTAGTAAAATCTACTATCAGTGCCCTTCCTAAGCATAAGAAGACTGTTGAAGCTTTAGGCCTTGGTAAGCTTAATTCTTCAAATGAGCTTCCGAACAACGAGGCTGTTAAGGGAATGATTTTCCAGGTTAAACATCTGGTTAAGGTAGAGGAAATCTAATCGGTAGGAAACGATAAGGTTCTTATCGGAAAGGAGAACAAAATGAATTTATCAGATTTAAGACCTGCCGAGGGTTCGGTTAAGAGCAACAACTTCCGTAAAGGTCGTGGACATGCTTCAGGAAACGGAAAGACAGCAGGTTATGGACATAAGGGTCAGAAGGCTCGTTCAGGCCGTCCGAGAGCAGGATTTGAAGGTGGACAGAATCCTTTCTTCAGAAGACTGCCCAAGAGAGGCTTTAACTGCAGAAATACAAAAGAAATTATCACTATTAATATCAGCATGCTTGAGAAGCGTTATGAAGACGGAGCTGATGTTACTATCGAAAGTCTTATGGATGTAGGTCTTATCACCAATCCTAAGGATGGAGTTAAAATACTTGGGAATGGAGAATTAACCAAGAAACTCAATGTAAAGGTAAACGCATTCAGCGCTGTTGCTAAGGAGAAGATTGAGGCACTTGGTGGAAAAGCAGAGGTGATCTGATATGTTTAAAACAGTCATCAATGCTTTCAAGGTCAAGGAAATAAGGATGCGTCTGCTGTTCACCTTATTCTGCCTGGTTATAGTCAGAATAGGTTCAAACATCACCGTTCCTTCAATTGACTCTGATATGCTTAAGAACTGGGCTGATTCCCAGTTAGCAAGCGGACTTTTAGGAACTCTTACTGGTGGAGCTCTTTCAAGTCTTTCCATCTTTGCACTCAGCATTTCACCTTACATTAATGCAGAGATTATCATGCAGCTGCTCACGATCGCTATCCCGAGACTCGAAGAGATGCAGAAGGACGGCGAGGACGGCAGACAGAAGATACAGAAGATCTCAAGATACCTTACAGTTGTACTCGCACTTATCGAGTCATCTGCAATGGCTATCAGTTTTGGAAGACAGGGATATTTTGTAAGCCACAGTTCATCATTTACTGAGGCTGCAACAGTTGCACTTGCTTTCACAGCAGGTACAGTATTCCTTATGTGGCTTGGCGACAAGATCACCGAGAAGGGTGTTGGTAACGGTATTTCAGTAATCCTGTTGATCAATATCGTAGCTCGTCTTCCTCAGGATCTTAATACACTGGTTACCACCTTTGTTACAGGCGCAAGCACAGTAGTTTGGGGCATTATCAGTGCAATTATCATTGCTGTTATCATTATCGGCATGGTAGCTCTTATCGTTCTTCTTCAGGATGCTGAAAGAAGAATACCTGTACAGTATACAAGAAAGATTGTAGGCAGGAAGCAGGTTGGAGGCCAGGGTTCAAGTATTCCTCTGAAGGTTAATACTTCAGGTGTACTTCCTGTAATCTTCGCTATGTCAATCCTGCAGTTCCCTATCATCATTGCTTCATTCTTTGGTGTACAGGGAAACAGACTTGAGGGAAGCAATTTTGGAACAAAGCTCCTGTATCTCATCGATCAGAATCACTGGTTCCATACAAGCCCCGAAGGTGAGTTTAAGTATACATTAGGCGCTATCATTTATATAGCACTTATCCTGTTCTTCGCATATTTCTATACAGCTGTTTCATTCAACCCTATAGAGATATCGAATAACTTAAAGAAGCAGGGCGGTTTTGTTCCCGGTATCAGACCCGGAAAGCCCACTTCGGATTACCTTACTTCAATACTTAACAAGGTAATCTTTATCGGAGCTATAGCTCTTGCAATCGTAGCTATACTTCCTATATTCTTTACTGGAATCTTTGATGTCAGCGTTTCATTCGCTGCAACCTCCATCATCATCGTTGTAGGCGTTGTCCTTGAGACCATGAAGCAGGTTGAATCAATGATGGCAGTTCGTCATTATAAGGGATTCTTAGATAGCTAATGACTTTTACCGGCGCGGAAATATTTCCTCGCCGGTGTTTGTGGTTATACGTCGCAGGAAGAACTCCTACGACACAGCTCCGTCATACATCCATCTCTGAAAGAGATGAGATTGGTAACATAGCGATGGAGTAAAATAAAAACTATAGAAGGTACTTCAGAGATGAAAATAGTTATGTTAGGTGCTCCCGGAGCGGGAAAAGGAACCCAGGCCAAAATGATCGCCGCAAAGTATGGTATCCCTCATATCTCAACAGGAGATATTTTCAGGGCTAACATCAAGGAAGGTACAGAGCTTGGAAGAAAAGCAAAGGAATATATGGATCAGGGTCAGTTAGTTCCCGATTCGCTTACACTTGATCTTATCATGGACAGATTCTCAAAAGCAGACTGTGCAAACGGTTATGTACTTGACGGATTTCCCAGGACAATCCCCCAGGCTGAAGCTCTTACAAAGGCTTTAACCTCAAAGGGCGATAAGATTGATTTCGCGATCAACGTTGATGTTCCCGATGAGAATATTATTAACAGGATGTCAGGCAGACGTTGCTGCTTAAAGTGTGGCGGAACCTTCCATGTAAAATACAATCCTCCTAAGACAGAGGGTATTTGTGATCTTTGCGGAGCAGAGCTTGTTATACGTGATGACGATAAGCCCGAGATCGTTAAGAAGAGACTTGTTGCTTACCATGATCAGACACAGCCCCTTATCGATTATTATGAGAAAGAGGGCGTATTAAAGAATGTTGATGGTACCGTAGACGTTGATGTTGTATTTTCATCCATCGTAAGTATCATTGAATAAGATTATGCCGTTATAAGGCAAACGGTATATTTGGCGGGTATACCTTGAAAAAGAATAGAAAGGCCACACAGAAATGGGAATTACAATTAAATCTGAGCGAGAGATAGAGCTCATGCGTGAGGCAGGAAAAATTCTCTCAAAGGTACATGACATACTTGCAAAAGAAGTTAAGCCCGGAGTATCGACATATCATATCGATAAAATAGGCAAAGAGGCAATATATGATTTCGGATGCAAACCGTCCTTTTTAGGGTATGACGGATATCCCGCATCCATATGTGTATCAGTAAATGATGAGGTCATCCATGGTATCCCGAGCAAGTTCAGGATACTCAAAGAGGGCGATATTGTAAGTCTTGACGCAGGAGTAATATACAAGGGTTATCAGTCGGATGCGGCACGTACGCATGCATGCGGTGAGATAAGTGCAAGAGCAAAGGAACTGATCGAGACCACAAGGCAGAGCTTTTTTGAAGGGATCAAATTTGCAACTGCAGGAAGACACCTGCACGAGATTTCCGCAGCTATAGAGGACTGCGTTACTGCACATGGTTTTACATGTGTAACCGAGTTTGTCGGACATGGTATAGGACGTGAGATGCATGAGGAGCCTCAGATACCGAATTTCCATCAGAAACGGCGCGGACCCAAGTTATATCCCGGTATGACCCTTGCCATTGAGCCAATGGTAAATATCGGCAGGCCGGAAGTGGCGTGGATGGATGATGACTGGACCATAGTTACCGAGGATGGTTCGTTATCGGCACATTATGAGAATACGATACTTATAACAGAAGGAGAACCCGAGATCCTCTCGCTGGTACCTCCGAGTCAATTATAATTAAGGAGATAATGGATGTCAAAAGCAGACGTAGTAGAAATTGAAGGCACAGTAGTTGAAAAACTTCCCAACACTATGTTCCAGGTTGAGCTTGAAAACGGACACAGAGTACTTGCTCATATAAGCGGAAAGCTTAGGATGAACTTCATCAAGATAGTACCCGGTGATAAGGTAACACTTGAACTTTCACCTTATGATCTTACCAAGGGCAGGATCATCTGGAGAGATAAATAAAATTTTTTTCATCATTTTACAAAAATAGTTTGACATTTATTTAAAGCTGTGATAGTATTAGCGTGTTGGACTTTTTTGAAGGGAGGCAAAAGTAATGAAGGTTAGATCTTCCGTTAAACCAATTTGCGAAAAGTGCAAAGTAATCAGGAGAAAGGGAGCCATCAGAATTATCTGTGAGAATCCCAAGCACAAGCAGAGACAGGGCTGATATATTGACTGAAAACTAAATATAGATAGCACATGCTTTCTGCGTTATTACATCCGAGGATGTAATGATATTGTGGGCAATGATTCGTGAGAATCTGTTGCTAAAAAGAAAGAGTGTCATCATCACTCGTTCTTTACCGTAAGGTACACAATTTAAAGCGGCTGAAATGTTTAAGCAATACTATGCTTAAACGGAGGCATCCCGCCCAAAAGAGGTTAAGGATGCTAATTGTTCATGCCGGTTTAAGACCGGCTATTATTATTTTAAACGGAGGTGCAAAAGCGCGTATGGCTCGTATCAGTGGTGTTGATTTACCTAGAGATAAGCGTGTAGAAATCGGACTTACCTATGTATATGGTATAGGTAGAGTTAGCTCAAACAACATTTTGACCAAAGCAAATGTAAATCCGGACACAAGAGTTCGTGATTTGACCGATGACGAAGTTGCCAGGATCGCAAAGATCGTAGATGCAGAGTACATGGTAGAGGGTGACCTTCGCCGTGAGACCGCTCTTAACATTAAGAGACTTCAGGAAATCGGCTGCTACAGAGGAATCCGTCATAGAAAGGGTCTCCCTGTTCGTGGACAGAATACCAAGAATAATGCTAGAACTCGCAAGGGACCTAGACGTACCGTTGCGAACAAGAAGAAATAATTAGGAGGAAGGCTTAAAATGGCAGCAAAAGCAACAGCTAAAAAAGTCACAAAGAAGCGTGTTAAGAAGAACATTGACCGCGGACAGGCACATATCCAGTCATCTTTTAACAATACAATAGTTACTCTTACCGACGCTCAGGGCAATGCTATTTCATGGGCAAGTGCCGGCGGATTAGGATTCAGAGGCTCAAAGAAGTCTACTCCCTATGCAGCACAGATGGCAGCAGAGACTGCAGCAAAGGCAGCAGTTGTACATGGCTTAAAGTCAGTAGACGTTATGGTAAAGGGTCCCGGATCGGGACGTGAAGCAGCAATCCGTGCACTGCAGGCATGCGGAATCGATGTTACAAGCATCAAGGATGTTACTCCGGTTCCCCACAATGGTTGCAGACCACCCAAGCGCAGAAGAGTATAATAGGAGGTATATAAAGATATGGCAAGAGATATGGGTCCCGTATTAAAGAAGTGCAGATCTTTAGGCATTGAGCCCGGCTTCCTCGGAATTGACAAGAAGTCAAACAGGACTTTTGCAAGGGCTGGCAAGAAGGTCAGTGAATACGGATTACAGTTAAAAGAAAAGCAGAAGGCTAAATTCATCTACGGCGTACTTGAGAAGCCTTTCAGAAATATGTTTGCTAAGGCTGAGAAGATGAGAACCGGCACAGCTGGTGAGAACCTGATGATCCTTCTTGAACTCAGACTTGATAATGTTCTTTTCCGTTTAGGTATCGGAAGAACAAGGAAGGAAGCTAGACAGATCGTTGATCACAGACATGTTCTTGTTAACGGTAAGTGTGTAAACATTCCTTCATATACAGTAAAAGCAGGCGATGTTATCTCTATCAAGGAGAAATTTAAGTCAGCTCAGAGATACAAGGATATCCTTGAGGTTACCGGCGGCAGAATAGTTCCCGCTTGGCTTGAGGCTGACCATGAGAACCTTACAGGTACAGTAAAAGAGCTTCCTACAAGGGATCAGATCGATGTTCCTGTTAATGAGGTGCTTATCGTCGAGTTGTACTCCAAATAATCAAATAAAGAATAAGGAGGGTTCAAGTAAATGTTCGGTTTTGAAACGCCATCACTTGAAATTGCAGAGATCTCTGAGGACAAGAAATATGGTCGCTTTGTTGTTGAACCGCTGGAGAGAGGTTACGGTATCACCCTCGGCAATTCTTTGAGAAGGATTATGCTTTCTTCACTCCCCGGTGCTGCTGTAAGCAGTATCAAGATTCCCGGAGTAGTTCATGAATTCTGTGGTATCCCCGGAGTTAAGGAGGATGTTACTGAGATCATTATGAATATCAAGAGCCTTGCTATCAAGAATAACAGTGACTCAGATGAACCCAAGAAAGCTTATATAGATTTTGAAGGTGAAGGAGTTGTTACAGCAGGCGATATTCATGCGGATTCAGATATTGAGATATTGAATCCTGAATTAGTAATTGCTACATTAAACGGCGGAGCTGATTCAAGACTTGAGATCGAGATGACTATCACCAAGGGCAGAGGATATGTAAGTTCTGATAAGAACAAGAGTCCTGAGCTTCCTATCGGTGTTATAGCAGTCGATTCTATATATACTCCTGTTGAGCGTGTCAATATGAGTGTTCAGAACACCCGTGTAGGTCAGGTTACTGACTATGATAAGCTCACTCTGGATGTATGGACTAAGGGTACCATCACTCCCGAAGAGGCAGTAAGCCTCGCAGCCAAGGTTTTAAGTGAACATTTAAAGACATTTATAGATATTTCCGACAAGGGCAGGGAAGCAGTTATCATTGAGCAGAAGCCCGAGATCGGCAGCACAGAGGCAGTACGTGAGATTAATATTGACGAGCTTGAGCTTTCAGTTCGTTCTTACAACTGCTTAAAGCGTGCAGGCATCAATACAGTTGGCGAGCTTGTTAACAAGACAGCTGATGATATGATGAAGGTTCGTAACTTAGGACGTAAGTCTTTGGATGAAGTTCTTGCTAAGCTTAAAGAACTTGGTCTGTCACTTAGAGAAAGTGACGATTGAAAGTCAGGCATCTTTGATGATTGACAGTCGGTCCGCACTAAGTAAGAGAATTAAACTGGTGCGGTAGGAATAAATGTTTCATTACATTAGGAGGAAAAAGAAATGGCCGGTTATAGAAAACTTGGAAGAACTGCTAGCCAGAGAAAAGCTCTTTTAAGAAATCAGGTTACAAATCTTCTTTACCATGGTAAGATCAGGACTACTGATACCAAGGCTAAGGAGATCCGTAAGATAGCTGAGAGCTTCATCGCTTTAGCTGTTAAAGAAAGAGATAATTATGAGACTATTACCGTAACTTCTAAGGTTGCCCGCAAGGATATGAACGGCGGCAGAGTTAAGGAAGAAGTTGACGGCAAGAAGGTTACAGTATTTGATGAGGTTCAGAAGGAGATCCAGAAGGATAAGCCTTCAAGACTTGCTGCAAGAAGAAAGATGAATTCTTATCTTTATGATGTTACTGAGGTTCCTACAGATGCTGCAGGAAAGAAGAAGAACACCAAGAAGATCAATCTTGCTGATAAGCTTTTCACAGAGATCGCACCTAAGTATGCTAACCGCAACGGTGGATACACACGTATCATCAAGATTGGTCCCCGTAAGGGTGATGCTGCTATGGAAGTTCTCATTGAGCTTGTTTAATTGCACACTTGATCATAACCCGGTATCAGATGGTGCCGGGTTATATTTTTCTAAGCTGATGGGTGAGACTTGATTATTGGTATTGATCGGGAAGTGGGAGATTATGAATAAAAAACGTGTGATACGGATCATTTTATCGATAGTGGTATTTTATTTTATACTTATGCTACTGCTTTTTGCTGTGGAGGCGATACCGAAGGACAGTCCCAGCAGTATAGACAGTCTTGGGGACGCAGCATGGTATGTACTTGCAACGCTTACGACTGTCGGCTACGGAGATGTTACACCTGTATCCTTTACCGGTAAGGTGATCGGTGCAATCATGATGATATCCAGTGCGGGATTACTTACATTCCTGCTTGGTCTGGTATTTACCGTACTTTTCGGAAGGCTGCTCCCGACCTTTACTCTCTGGAAATATCGGAAAAAGGACTGGTATGTTTTTTCATCGGTGGATGAAAGAAGCCAGCTTTTAGCGGAGGGACTGTCAAAGGATGATCCTAATGCTGCATACATTTTCTGCGGCAGCGAGGATAATCTTTCTCAGAAACATTATCCGGTTATGAAATATCATGTTATTACGGATGCTCCTATAGAAGTGGTGATGAAAAAACAGGATCACGCCGGGAAGTGTTTTCTTTTCCTGGTGACCGAAAAAAAGTGGGATAATTATAATATCGGAAGTAATATCCTTAACAAGATGAACAGGGATAACCTTGAGGTATACTGCGAAGCGGATCATGCTCCGGATCATATGTCACATGCATTTTCCGTGTTTAACAAGCCTGACTGTATTGCTAGAAAATACTGGAACGACAACCCTTTAAATGCCGGAGAATCCGGTATAATCCTCATAGGTGACGGTAAGATAGCACAAAAGCTTCTTGAACGAGGCCTGCTCATAAACGTATTCCCGCCTGAACAGACAATAGAATACCATGTATTCGGCGATTGGGAAAACTTTAGATTCGACCACTATGAGCTGGAAAACATAGTAGGGATAAACGGACTTCTTTTTGATGATGACGGGATTTTCTTTGAAAATAAACCATGGAATGCTTCGGCCGGGCTTTTAAGGGCAGCTTCACGTATAATCATATGTGCGGACGATGAGGATAAAAACAGATCGGTAGTGGAAGAGCTTAAGGCGTTTTTCCTGACAAAGGCACGTATTGATGTGTACTCTGACGGGAATGATGAGTCTTTCAACTGTTTCGGCGGAGATACAGGTATTTTTACCAGGGAGATCGTTATGCATGAAAAGCTTAACTATGTGGCGAGGATGCTTAACGAGATATACCGCACAAAGACCGGAAGCGGACCTTCCTGGAATGAACTTACCGAGTTTAAGAGACAGTCCAATATAGCGGCAGCGGATCATATGCTGACCAAGATCAGATTATTAAAGCCCATGGACGACATAAGGGAAGTCACTCCCGAGACCTGCAGTATGGCTTATGAAGTATATAAAAGCTTTAATGAAAGCCAAAAGGATGCCTGCAGATGGCTTGAGCATAAAAGATGGATGCGTTTCCATGTGCTTAATAACTGGAGTTATGGGGCGGTAAGGGACAATGATATGAGGCAGCATACCATGATAGTACCGTATGAGGATTTAAGTAAAGAGGAACAGATGATTGACGATATGGCTTGGGAATTATTAGGGGAGATCACTTGATATGGCAGTTGATATGACAGTAATACTGTTGTCGGCGGCATTTTTCGTCGTAGTGATATTTTATATTGCTCTTGAACAGGAGAAAAGGGAAAGGATCACGGGGATAGCATTCTTTATAGCTGCTCTTGGGGGTATAGTCCTGTACGGATTTGCCTATTCTCACGGACATGAAGGCTTGTTTGTGCATATGTCGGCGGTGCTTCGGACACTAATAGATGTCGGACGTATGTTTGTGGGCATGAATAATGAGGCAGTATTTAGGGAAGCTCTGGAGAACGCAGGACTTAACGGATCGGTACTGGTCGTACTTTTCTGGACCGTTCATTTTCTGGCATACTATTCGATGGCAAGTGCTGCCATTATGGCACTCGGAAAAGGTGCTATAAGAAGGCTGCGCCAATTTTTGCTCCGCGTAAAGAATGTTGTGGTCATATATGGTGTAAATGACAGCTCGCTTGCATTCGGAAGGCATATGTCTTCCGACAAACATAATTCTTTGGTATTTGTGGGACGTGCAGATTCATCTCAGGAATCGGTCATCCGTCAGATGGGAGCACTTCTCTACAACGATGATGTTTCTCTCCAGCCTCAAAAAGCTTTTTTTAAGAGACTTGCCATGCGCGATGATAAGCAGAAGCTGCATCTGTATGCTTTGGATACCAACGAGGATGCCAATATCAAGTATGCGGTCAATCTGTTAAAGGTATTAAAGGAAGAGAATTTTGACCCCGCAAGGACCGATCTGGTCCTGCTCGGACAGGAGGAAAGCCACGGCGGCGACCTTCAGGTAGGAAAGGATCACTATGGGTACGGAGAGGTAAAGGCGTTTGATCATGCCGAGCTTACAGCGAGACTCCTGGTACAGAAATATCCGATATGCAAAGCGGTGGAATTTGATGATAATGGTCTGGCAAAGGCTGATGTGGAAGTGCTGGTAATCGGTTTTGGACATATGGGCCAGGATGTGTTAAAGAAACTGGTGGCTAACGGACAGTTTGCGGGTAGCAGTTTTCATGCACATGTATTTGATCCTGCATGCGGTATGATAGACGGTTTTTTCAGGAGATCCTATGCCGGGCTTTTGGAAAACTATGATGTGAATTTTTACCCATACAGCGGACAGAGCGTCAAGTTCTGTGATTTTCTGGAGGAACATGCAAAGACATTAACCTATATAGTGATAGCTGTAGGCAGCCTTAAAAAGGGCAGCGAACTTGCATATTCCATCATGGAACTGCTAAACGTATACGGAAGAAAGATGCCTGTATATCAGTGCTGCGATGACAGTGTTGTATGCCACAGAAACCATGTGGAGAGTGAATACTCTTGCCTGCATGATGCGGATATACTTTACGGCGGTACCATGGATGAGTTCGCCATGAAGATAAACCATTATTACTGCGGGCCTGACGGGTCCGAGAAGGAACAGTGGTTCTCAAGTGATTATTTCAGCCGTATGAGCTGCAGAGCCAGTGCAGACTTCCTGTCGGCTTATCTTTTCAGACTTTGCGGCAACCAATCTATAGAGATATCCGATAAAAAGATGGAGAATATGTCAATAACCGAGCATCTTCGCTGGTGCGGATTCCATTACAGTATGGGATATACAAAAATGAGTGACGAAGTATGGGAAAAACGTGCCGAAGAATATCGAAAAGAGATTGCGCTTGGAGGAAAAGGCCGTACCCGTATTTCAAAGGATACTGCAGATAAACGGCATGCATGTCTTGTTTCGTGGGATGAGCTCGATGCCTTGTCTGCAAAGGAAAGTGCCGTGACCGGAAAGGATACGGACTATAAGCAGATGGACAGGGACAACATAAAGGTGGTCTTAAAGCTCTTGGAAGAAAATCAATGATTATCTTTTAGAAAAGCATGTGAGACTGCAGATGCCTCTGGATCATATAAAAAGACAGTACAGAAAATTAAGATAAAAGTTAAGTAAAGATAACCCGGGAACTGCCGTTAGCAGTTCCCGGGTCTGTTTTATGTCCTTATCGAGCTTGCAATATACAGACTCATCTTATGGATAAGATATGTTGCTCCATAAAATCTTTTCATCAGGATGAGGAGTTTATCCTTTAATCCGGAGATTTCGTTCAGTTCCTCATCGCTGATATCTTTGTTCCCATAAATGTAATGCTCATAAGTTTTTACTACAGATGTATATCTTGGAATTATGGTATTTATGCCTTTACGGTCTTCCACCGGTTTATCGTCAGATTTGGCCTTGGCAGATTTATCTTTATCAGTTTCTCTTATCAGTTCAGAGAGCTTCTCTCTACATTTACCGGAAAACTCCTCAAGGGTTTCCTCCTTTAATCTTGTGATCTTTAATTCCTTTAATATGGCAAGTATGTTTTTAAACTCAACACTGTAAAGCTTTTGAGATGTAAGCTTGCGTCTCTTAACATAGTTTAATATGAGACTTGTGACAACCAGTAATATCAGGCTGATTATTATTATGCTTACAATGATCAGTATCAGCATACCGGATACACGGCTTTCGGAGTGTGATTTCACATATTCTTCATCTTCCGCAACCTCGGGGACATCAGGGTAAAACGGTGTATAGGCATCTGTCTTTTCCTGATACTCACTGTATTTGCCGGAGTAGATTTTCCAGCTGCCATATCTCCATGTTTCTAAACCGGGAGTGGGTTCAAATGCTATCCAGCCCTTGCCGGGGAAATATACTTCGGGCCAGGTATGACCATCACCGCTTATTACGTATGCTGTTTCCCCTGATTTTACATATGTTTTATATCCCTGGATAACTCTGGCAGGGAAACCCATATAGCGTGCCAGCAGACAGAAGGCTGTCGCATAGTGTACACAGTAACCGCTTCTTTTCTCTATTAAAAAGTAATTTAAAAAATCGCCTTCGCTTTTTACATAATCAGGAAGCTCTCCGCCCTCTAAGGTATATTCATAGTTCGAAAGAGCATATTCTATGGCTTTTAGCTTATCATAATCAGATGTGGCATCCTTTGTTACGGTTTCAACCCATTCCTTTACAGAATCCCTGACCTGAGGCTTTGAAATATAATAGCGGTTTATGTAATCACGGTATTCACTAATTTCTTCCAAAGTTATATCACCATAGGCGAAATTCAAATAACTGGTTTTGGTAACTCTGAAGGCATCTTCGTTTTCAGGCAAATCTGAAACCATAAAATCATAGAATGGTCTGCTGCCATAATTTAACTGATAATACTGAAGATTGTATTCGGTGCCATAGGTTTTACGTTCGCTAAACAACAGGTGCTCGTTGTCGTTACAGATAAGATCATCCTTATCCTCAGGCTTATATGTATAATACCCGCCCATATTAATATTACTTTTACCGGATATTATCTGATTGATGGGAAGTATTTTCGAGGGAACGAACAGCATTCTGGTAGCCAGATCAAGATACCTTATTTTTATATCGCTTCTTTTCAGAATATCATTTACACATTCCTTGTCAAAATTTACAACTCCATAGTACGTTTCAAAGGCATCAATAGCAGAATAATCCCTGCTGCTTTCCAAGGTATTTCTCCATCCCCCATTCTCAAAGACGTTGAAGATCTCACCTTTAAGATAACTTCCGCCATATATGCGGCTGTCGGTATATAGTTCCATAACTGTTGCATTATTATCATCGTTATCGTAGGTCATGGAATCCTCATATCCGAAAGAAACCGTGATGCCGTCTTCGTCTTCAGAAGAGAAAAGATACAACGAAAGCTTGTGCGACAGCTTGTTGATACCATCAACCGCATTTTCATAAAGCCTTTTAGCCCAATCCCAGCTGATGGGAGTTTCAGGCTTTGGGAGCAGGAATATAGCAAGGGGGATAACCAGGAGAAAAGGTATTATAAATGTAACATATCGGCGAAGCCTTGCTGCGGGAGATAACGCAACTGTACCGGGCATATCCTCAGAAACTATATTCCCAGAATTTACCGGCTTCCTGCGGATAAATCGTGTAATCGAGAATGCAATATAAAACATCGCAAATGCCGGTGAAGCAGGATAAATATCCATATCCCTTATCAGCAAAATAGCCATATAAAGAATAAGCCCTGCTGAAAGTATCAGATTTACCGCCACGGAGGTATCCGAGGTAAGGAATATGATAAAAGCTGCAAACCCTATGATCACCAGCTTGAACAAAACACTTTTTAAAATGAGAGTTACATCATCTTCATTGATAAAGAAAGCAAATATAGCTGTAGCTAAGAAAATGGCCGGTATTATATAGAGATGAATCTTATGATATATAAGTAAAAGGACATTGAAAGAAAGGCTTATCAAAAGGACGGATATTATATTCTTCCTTGTAATAAGCTCAGGGTCGTAGAAATTATAAATTTCTAAAAACAGAAACAGTGCTATTGTTATGGTAAGGATAAGCCGATAGCAAAAGTCTGTCAGTTCTTCCCTTATATACATGATCATCTACCGTGTCATAAATGACGTTTTATAAAACATTATGAAGGTCATCCTCGGGGTGTACCGGGATAACTCTTACATTTGTGAGTTCCATTATATCTGCAGGATTGGGATTATATCCGACATAGTATATTACGGTATTTATCCCAAAGGTTGAAAGCTCGTACAGCCTCTTGTTTAGCTCTGCATCAGCCCCTGTAATAACTAAGAATGCAATCATGCAGTCCTTAAATGCCGAGCCTGCAAGCAGCATATTAAGAGTCACCGAAGCATCCTCGTCAGCACGGAATTTAACCATTGAAACGATCCCTAAGAAATTCTCCATTTCATGTGCGGCGCTGCATTTAATGGTCTTTGGTTCTGACTGGCTGTAAAACATCGAAGTCGGTACCGCAAAGCCTGAGAAATAATTTGTAAGTGCAAGTACTATCTCCAGACATTTATTTTCAACGGGAATATATACATATTCATCGTCGGATATTCTTTTCGTATCAAGAAAAACAGATATGCCCTGACGCTGTTCACCGTATGTGATACGGCTTTTAAGCTTCCCTGTCTTGGCGGTGGATTTCCAGTGGATTCCTTTTAGAGGATCCCCGGGTACGTAATCTCTGGTCTGTGCATCAAAATCCGAGTTTAATCTGGGGTTTTCCTTATATGTCGCAATTACCATATCGGGGACGCTTTTCAGACTCTCAATCTCAAGAACTCTTGGCAGTACGACAGCATTTAGCGGCTCAGGAACCTTGTATGTTATTTTAAAGAGTCTAAAGAAATCAATTATGGTGATCTCCTTGATCCCAACATGGTAATCTCCCCTGTATCTGCATATGAGCGTGGTGTCATATCGCACGCTTTCACCCGGCAGCAGCTCGTAGGTTTTAGTTACACCCGATTCGGAGCTGCCTTTTTTAGGAGATTCCTCGACAGTATTCTCGCCCTCTGTATTTCTTTGCAGCTCATCTATATAAGAAAATGTTGAATATGTGCTGACGCTTATATGGCAGAAATTAAGCAGATATTCATTCTGCAAAACGAAATAATACGGTATTGGCTCATATGCAGTGATGTGCTTTGTCCCTAGTACCTGATACAGTTTAAAGAAAACATATACCGTAAACAAATAGATAAGCGAAACAGGCGTAACCAGCAGCACTCCGAAAAGGATGGAGTAGGTTATGGGTCCGCCGCGGAAACTTGCGAGCACTATCACTGCTATACATAGCAGTAAATATATGATCCTGTTTTTTTTCATAAGTTTATCAGTTTCCTGAATCCACCGGTACTTCAACCGTAGCGATCAGTGATTTCAGTATGGTCTCCGGATTATCATGTGACATTCTTGCTTCGACGGAAAGAGGCAGTCTGTGTAACAGCACTGGTACGTAAAGCTGCTTTATGTCATCCGGCTTAACAAAATCCCTGCCGTCCATCAGAGCATTGGCCTGTGAGGCTCTTATCAGAGCAAGCATTGCTCTAGGGCTCGCACCTGTCATAAAACGCTTTTCGTTTCGGGTTGCAGTTATAATATTATGTACATACTCAATAACATTATCTTTTACTGTTACGTTTCTTACCATGTCCTGAAGATTAAGCACATCTTTCTCATTGCAGACACTTGTAAGCGTTTCAACTTTTTTATCCTCTAAAAACATATGTGCAAGCCCAAGCTCGTCGTCCTTTGAAGGATAGCCAAGTGACAGCTTCATCATAAATCTGTCAAGCTGAGCCTCGGGCAGGGGATAGGTACCGGCAAACTCTATGGGGTTTTGGGTAGCTATTACCATAAATAACCCCTCGATATCATGCGTAGCTCCGTCAACAGTCACCTTTTTTTCCTGCATGGCCTCGAGTAATGCTGACTGTGTCTTAGGAGGTGTACGGTTTATTTCATCTGCAAGGAAAATATTGCACATTATAGGACCGGGTCTGTAATCAAAGGTCTTTGTTGCAGAATTATAAATAGTCAGTCCGGTGATATCCGAAGGAAGTGTATCCGGCGAAAATGATACACGTCCGAAGCTGCAGTTTATGGAATGCGCAAGGGAAAGTGCAAGAGTGGTCTTGCCCACTCCGGGCACATCCTCCAAAAGCAGATGCCCTCCTGACAGCATACAGCAGATCAGCCTGTCTATAATGGTTTCGTTGCCTGCAAATGTAGTCTTTATATTTGTTTTTATCCTGTTTATAAGTTCAAAAGCGTTATCTGCCATAGTAATTTCCCCTCGAATTTCGTATTTTATATATGATATTTTATTATATAAGATATAAAGCGTCAAGAAAAAAACTATGGAAAAAATTTACCGTTTGTGGTAAAATAAGGTAATATTTCCAAAGAGAATATAATTCTTTTCGGTAATATAAATCAATTAAAACGATTGGGAGGTTAATGTATGAGGAAGCAAAAAGTATTTAGGGTTGTTTTAGTAATGGCTCTGGTTTTTGCAATGTGCGCAGAGGTTCTCCTGCTGCCTTTCAAAGCTGTAAACGCTAAGCAGATTGACAGCACGGTAACAGTAACAAGCAGTGCGTTAAAGAAAGCAAAAGCAAACATTACGATGTATCTTAACGGTGCAAAGCTAAATAAAAAAGCTTTCACTGTTACAGGTAAGGCTGATGGCAACAAAGAGACCGTACTCTATGTGCCGTCTAAGACTTTTGTGCAGGCAGCTAACGGAGATTACGCCCAGAAGGGAAAGAAAGTAACTGTAAAGGCAGATAATGTTACCCTTTCCTTTACTCAGGGCAAAAATTCCTATGTGATTACTTTCACAGATGCAGCCGGCAGTAAACAGAAATATACATTTAAGTATGGAAAATCAATCAAAAAGAGCAAGCAGATCTATATTCCTATAGGTGTATTCACACAGTTTGCGGCATTAACAGGCAACTATCTTGAGTATACACTTGATACCAAGGCAAAGACAGCCGATATCGTGGTTATGCCTGAAGGCGGCTTCCCTGTTACAGGCGGATGGGGTACTCCCGAGAGCATCGAAGTACCTGAGACTGTTGCAGCATTCTTTGCAAAACAGAACGAAATCTACAAAGATGATGAGCAGATCGTCCCGGTTCTTGTTTTACAGGAGCAGGTAGTAGCAGGCATGAATTACAAGCTTCTCTGCAGGATATCAAATCCTTCACAGAACGTCAGTGAAGTTTATGGTATAATAGAGATATATGTTGACCTTAACGGAGAAATAAACGATATTTCAAGCGAAATCAAATCAGGTATCGAGACTAATATAAACGGACTTCCCGGTGGATGGAGTCAGCCTGACAGTGTAGCATTCCCGGCAGAATACACGGAAATGTTTGCAAGTGCTACAAATCAGCTTGACGGAGTTGATTATAAGCCCATAGCTATTCTTGCAACACAGGTAGTTAACGGAGTTAATCTCTGTATTCTCTGTGAAGCAACTGTAGTTTATCCCGGTGCAACACCTCAGCTGGTACTTGTTTACGCCTATGTTAACCCTATGACACAGACCGGAGAGATCACTGATATAGAGTCTTTGTCTGCAAGCATTGACAATGGTGGAGAACAGGGCAATAATGATCAGGATGATCAGAAGGGTTTCTATATTCCGGGTAGTGAAAATGCAGTAGAAGGCGTTGACTATATGTGTATGTCCGGAAACTTTTATACCGTAACTTCACTCGCAGGTCTTGCAAAGGTCTGTGAAATGGAAATGCTTCCCACCGGTGAATTCAAGACAAATATTGCATGCATACAGAGTGACATGATCCTTGATTTTGAGATCAGTACTATGGGAAATGTAACACTTGCCAACAACGCTACTCTTGTTATTGAAAAAGGCGGAGTTCTTGAGGCAGATGTATATGTTGGCGAGGGAAGTCAGATAATCGTTAAGGATGGAGGAAAACTCCAGACCACCCAGGGCGGAGACATCTACAACAATGGTGAAATTACCATTGAAAAAGGTGCTGAGCTAAAGAGCCAGATGGGCGGAAGTATCTGGAATGCAAAGCCAGGTATCATTACTATGAACGGCAACTGCTATATCGGGTGCATCGAGTATGCAAACGAAAAGCAGGAGATGGAAAAACACATCTGGTTTATAAATGACGGCAAGGTAAAAGGAAACGGATCAGTATTTATTTATGCTCCTTTAGGAAAAGACGAGAATCCCGATAATTGGGGCTACTACCAGTCAGAGACCGAAAAGATGTTAGGCAACGGAATGACTGTTGGTATTTTTGAATAATAAAATACTCATTTCTATAAGAATACCCGGGAACTGCTAAATGACAGATCCCGGGTGTTTTTAATTTGAGAAATATATAGCATTTTCATATTTTTTATGGTATAGTATAAGTGATGTTGATAAATGGGGTTTGGACGGTTTAATCCGTCCTATATGCCGGTATCAAGGCAAACATTGATATCGGAAGTTTAAAAGTTTGCGGAAAGGATGTTAGTATGCGTAAAAAACTGTCAATGTTATTGGGAGCACTGCTGGTATGTGCGCTGGTTATCGGTCTTGTTAATGTATCACCTATAAGTGCCGCTTCAAAAGTCAAGCTAAATGCAAAGAAAAAGACCATCTATATAGGTGAAAAATTCCAGCTCGAGCTTGAGGGTGCTCAAGGAGAAGTAAAATGGTCAACATCTAAAAAGAAGGTTGCCACAGTTGAAAATGGTGTGGTTACAGCTGTTAAAAACGGAAAGGCCACTATAACCGCAAAAGATCTTTCAACAAACAAGTCTTATAAGTGTAAGATAACGGTTAAGAAAAACGCGATATCAAACAAGGCCTTAAGTCTTAAAGGCGGAGAGTCATACGGACTCACACTTAAAGGAAACACTATAGCTGAGTGGATATCATCCGATGAAAGCATAGCAACCGTAAATAACGGAACTGTTACAGCCCTCAAAAAGGGTAAAGCAACCATCACAGCCAAAGTCGGTTCAAAGAAATATACATGTAAAGTAACCGTAACTGAGGATGCAGCGGTATCAGATGAACCTATCGAGTTTACGTTATGGACTCTGTCGGGAGATGACGGCAGTGTGCCTGATTCATATATGCAGGCAATTGAGGAGCTCAAGGCTTCTTATCCCAATGTAACAGTAAATGCTGAGGCATTTTCCAATGAGGATTATAAAGTAAAGATCAAGGTGGCTGCAGCAGCAAATGAGCTTCCCGATATCTTCTATACATGGTCGGGTTCATTCTTGGGAGACCTTGTAAATGCAAATGAAGTATATTGTCTTGATGATGTAATGAATAAATATATCAAGAGCGGCGATATACCCAAGGTCATGCTCGATAACACAACTTATAACAAAAAGAGATACGGAATACCTCTTACCATGAATGTTGTTGTACTTTATGCAAATATGGATCTGCTTAAAGAGGCAGGTTATACAGAGGTACCCAAGACCATCAATGATCTTATCGCATGCTGTGATAAGCTGGTAGAAAAAGGTATCACTCCTTTTGGATGTGCCGGTGAACCATGGTGTATTTCAGAGTATTTAGAGCCTATTGTAGAAAAGACAATCGGGGCAGAAGCGTTGAGTAATATATTTGCCGGGAAAGCTTCGTTTAATAATGAGGGCATAGCTGAATCGGTGGATATGCTGAGGACTATGATAATCAAAGGGTATATTAAGGCTTCGGACATGGGTTTATATAGTGGAGAAGTTGCAGAAAACTTTATGGCCGGTGATTATGCATTCTATATGAACGGTTCCTGGAACTGTGGCATGTTTTCAATGGATCCCGAGTTTAGCAGTAAGGTAGTTGTAGCCGAGTTCCCGGTTATTAATTCCCAAAACTCAAAGATAGGAGAACTTATTGGCGGACCTTCCAGCACACTTGCAGTATCTGGTTCATCAAAGAATACAACTGTAGCGGCCGAGTATGCCGTAGCACTCGGAAAACTCGTTTGTAAGTATGATTATCTTTCAGGCAACGGACTTCCTTCATGGAAGATAAACTATGATGACAGCGAAGTAGATGCGCTTACAAAGCAGGTAGCAAAACTCTGTGCAAATGCTAAGGCATATGTATTGTTTGGTGACACTGCCATGACAGGAGAAAACGTTGAGCCTTATCTTAGATGCCTGGAGAAACTGATGAGTGGCAGTATGGATGGCGAAGCCTTTATTATAGAACTTTCTAAGACCATCAGATAAAACTTTGGAAATTTAACCCCGGCGTATTAGACGGACAACCTGTTGTTATCATCTATAGCAAAGATGCTGACGGAACGCTTAGAGGACAGTTTGCTGGGACAATTACCTATAATCTTGCCAAGAATGAAACCCGGCTTGAATATTTTTATCCAAGCCGGGTTTTTGTAATCTCAAATTATCTTACCCTTCATACTTTACCGAAATAAATTCGTATCCTTCACGTGCTGCCTTTTCTATCTGGTCAAAGCCTGAAACTACCTCGATATCATCTGCGCCACGTCTTATAACTGCAGTTGAATCAAAGATCTCGTCATTATCCCTGGTATTTCCTGACGAAGCCCCAAGAAGTCTTGCCGGAGCCAAGAGAATCCTTGGAGTGCCCTTTCCTGCAGGGTTTTCCTCAAATCTCCTCTTTTCGCTTACGAGCATTTCGGCTAACAGCTCAGGCTTAGTAAATGTGGAGTCAAGCACCAGATCATAATTATTTAAGTTAAAGTAATCAAGTCCGTAGATTTCCTTATATCTAACATCCTCAGTGTGAGCTCTTTCGATAAGATTTACCTTCGCCTCTTCCTGTGAATCATAGGTTTCAACATCACCGCGCTTGTCATCGTTAAATACGCGTCTTGCTGCCTCATCAATGCTGACAGTCAGGAACACCTTAAATGCGTTCTCCGCAAAATGCCATGCAAGTCTTGAGTCAAAGAAAAGATCCTTGTCGCTTTCCTTAGAAAGCTGTGTTACCTTTTCGTCGATGATATTGTCAAAGGAGTGGTCCTGCTGCATCAGTTTGTTCATCTCTAAAACGGTAAGACCTCGCTCCTCTGCCAGCTCGCGCTGGATCTTTCCGGTTGAATATATGGTGTAGCCGTATTTTTCGGCCATAATCTTTGCTATAGTGGATTTCCCGCTGCCTAAATTTCCTGTCAATGTTATATGCATATCCGTACCATCCTTTCCATATATAAATCTTAATAGTAATTATATCACTCTTATGTAAAAAATTCTATATTTTTTTGGTACTTTTTCATCTTGACTTTTATTTTAATAGATGTATAATCTATGAGTTTTCACGAGTTTTTAGACTATTTACAAGGAGATTACAGTTGGAAAAGGATAAGTTAAAACCGATGTTGTTCAGCGTACTTAAAAAGTACAGCGGAAAACAGTTTGTTACAGATCTGGTAGCAGGTCTCATCGTTGCAGTTATTGCACTGCCGCTTTCAATAGCACTTGCTCTGGCATCCGGAGTTGGACCCGAACAGGGTATATACACCGCCATAGTTGCAGGTTTTATTATTTCATTTTTAGGCGGCAGCCGTGTACAGATTGCAGGACCTACTGCAGCGTTTGCGACGATAGTTGCCGGAATAGTTGCTAAAAATGGTATGGACGGTCTGATACTCGCAACCATAATAGCCGGTATCATACTGATAGTTATGGGATTACTCAGACTGGGAACCCTGATCAAATTTATACCATATACCATTACAACCGGTTTTACCGCAGGTATTGCAGTCACCATCCTTATAGGTCAGATCAAAGACTTTCTGGGGCTCACTTATCCCGCAGGCACCGAAAATATCGAGACCATAGACAAAATTAAAGCTATAGGCGCAAATATCGAAACCATCAACTGGCAGGCACTTTTAGTCGGTGCCGTATGCCTTGCAATCCTTATTGTATGGCCGCGCATTTCCGAGAAAATTCCGGGCTCACTGATCGCGGTAGTAGTCGGGATCCTTATGGTAGAGCTCCTTGATATGAAAGTAAATACAATCGGAAACCTTTACTCCATCAGTAATGAGCTGCCTTCATTCCACTTCCCCGAAATCTCATGGAATGCTATAAAGAATGTTGCACCTGACGGTCTTACCATTGCAATACTGGCAGCTATCGAATCATTACTCTCCTGTGTTGTTGCAGACAGTATGATAAATTCACATCACAGGTCAAACATGGAGCTCATTGCTCAGGGTGCCGGAAATATAGGTTCAGCTCTGTTTGGCGGTATACCTGCAACCGGTGCCATAGCAAGAACTGCTGCCAACATCAAAAACGGTGGACGTACTCCCATCGCCGGTATGGTACATGCCATAGTACTTGTACTCGTGCTCGTTTTACTGATGCCCTACGCAGCCATGATCCCCATGCCTGCCATAGCAGCAATCCTGTTTATGGTTGCCTACAATATGTGCCAGTGGAGAACCTTTGTACATTTGTGCAAGACCGCTCCTGTCGGAGATATTCTGGTACTTGTACTCACCTTTGTGCTTACCGTAGTATTTGATCTTGTAGTAGCTATCGAAGCAGGTATGATCTGTGCATGCGTACTCTTCATGAAGAAAATGAGTGACGAGACCAAGATCAGCGGCTGGAAATACTTTGACCCTGAGGAATACCCGGACGGTATCGATTATATGGAAGTCCCCAGACACGTAAGAGTTTTCGAGATTTCAGGACCGATGTTCTTTGGTGATGCCGATCAGCTTTCAGGTATAAATTATAAGGACTTTACCAAGGTCATCATCATGAGAATGAGAGGTGTTCCCGCAATAGACGCTACCGCAATGCATTCACTCGAGCAGCTGTACGAGAGATGCAAAGCAAATAATATAACGCTTGTTTTCTCACACGTAAACGAACAGCCTTACAAAACCATGGAAAAGAGCGGCTTTGTGAAAAAGGTTGGCAAGGATAATTTCAGACCCCGTATCGAAGATGCCGTTGAATGGGCAAAGCAGTTTGAATAAAATTAAAGGGATGGATCTTTTTTGAGATCCATCCCTTTTTAATCGATTGCTATTTTATCTTTATCCTGATCGCAGGTCTTACTCCCTTTCTCTGGGTATATTTTACCTTGGATGTGGACAGGCTTCCGTCAGAGGATATATAAGGATACTCATCTAATTCATCATCGGAATCTGTTCTGAGCCACCATGTATTAGGTGCCGATGCTGTATATGAGAGATTTCCGAAATTATATCCCATCTTTGCATAATCGGTTGATTTTGCTTTTAGCTCAATTCCCAAAGATGCCAGCTCTGATTCCTTAAGTACATCCGGATCTCCGATGAGCAGTCTCTTTTCCTTATCCGAAAGGAGAGTCATTATAAGGTTTTTCCTGAGCCATTCGTTAAGCTTGCTGTCAGACCATTTACTGGTTTCAGCATCCTTCTTTATCGGCTCGTAATCAATTATGTCTTCGGTGATAAGAGTTAACACTCCGTCTTCCGCATCGATTACTTTCCATTTAACGGTTTCATTTAAGTAATAAATGGTTTCGGTACTTCCGTCGGGATTTGTATACTTAACTCTGTTGTATCTTACTCCGTTTAGTTTTCCTGTACCGTTTGATCTAAAGGATATTTTTGATAATGCATTGATCGTATCCTCATCTGTTACTAGATCGGTAGGATATCCGCCAAAGTATACATAATCAATATTTGAAATATCTACATCTGAAAGTTCGGATATTTTCTTTAAATCATATGTCCCGTCCTTCAAGATAAAACCTATTTCATCTTCTACGTAAATGTATGGATCGGTAAGAGTAGGAGCAGGAGCAGGTATTTCCGTTATCTCTGGTGTAGGCTCCGGAGTTACCGTTACTTCAGGTGTAGGTTCAGGGGTTACTGTTACTTCGGGAGTAGGTTCCTGAGTAGCAGTTATCTCCTCGGTTACCTCAGGTGTAGCAGTTATCTCTTCAGTAGGTTCGGGAGTAAGCTCGGGCGTAGCTGTAACATTTTCGGTAGGCGTAGGCTCCGGAGTAGGTTTTGGTGTCGCCGTAGGTCTGGGAGTGGCCGTGGGCTTAGGAGTTGCTGTAGGCTCAGGGGTTGCCGTAACCTCTTCGGTAGGTACAGGTGTATCTGTAACAACCTCTGTTGCTTCCTGTGTAAAACCAACCGGTGTTGGCATTAATGCACTTACAGATGTACCATCTCCGGGAGATGGCATTTTGGGTTTAGTTTTCTTTTTGTCAAACAGCTTTGACCCAAATGTAACTCCGCAGATTACAAGCGCCACAAAAAGTACTGCTGCACCTATCATCGGCAACGTGATCATTTTTTTCTTTAATGCATCTAAAAGTGTATCCGCCGACTGGTAACGTTTTTTGGAGGAACGTTCCATACAGCGTGAAATGATCTTTTTAAATTTCCGGCTGATATGGTGGGCACCGATATCCGAAATCGAAGTAACCTGATCCATTGATGAACCGGGTGTTTTGCCGGTCATGATAAAATAAAAGGTCGCTCCAAAGGAGTAAATATCGGATCTTTCATCTATTACCGCATATGCTCTTGAAGAAGCATCATAGGTAAATCCGTCCTGGCAGGTATAGACTCCGTCAGGGTTGGTAGTTATAGTTTTTGCATATCTGTCATCATATCTGCCTGATGCCGAATACTGATTTGCGGATATAAAATCGTATTGCTCAGGTGGAGCATAACCGTCGGAATAGCCTATGGAATGAGCTCCGCTTTCTTCCTGAATACCGATATTGTAATCTACAAGATATACCTTATTATTTGATGCAAGGATAATATTTGAGGGCTTGATGTCGCCGTGTATTACTCTGGGTGAAGCCTGATGCAGATATTTTAATGCGCTTGCTATCTGTATTGCCCAGTTTTTTACCAGCTTTTCTGGATACCTTGTACCATCTGCCATAGAGCGGAAAAGGGATCGCCCTTCAATATATTCCATAACGGAATATACATAACCGTTATACATTACATAATCGATTATCTTGGGCAGTGATGGGTGATCGAGTTTTTTTAATTTTTCAACCAAAGGCTTTATTTCTTTAAGGTTTTGTACCTGCAGGTGGACCTTTTTTATAACTACCTGTCTGGCTGTCCTTCGCTCCAAAGCCTTATATGCAGTGCCTTCACCGGACCCGATCTCACCGAGTATTGCATAGCTCTCGTTAAAGATTTCCTCATTGGTACGCGTCTGTTCGGGAGCTTCCTCCTTTTTCCTTTCGGGAGCAGAAGCAAACTGATCGCTTTTAACAGCCTCCTGAGCAGCGGCAATCCTTTCGGCAATATTACGCTGACGTTGATATGTGTATATTATTGTACCGTCGGAGGTGTCGGCTTCTTCCTGGGAAGTCGTCTCCTGTGCAGTTTCTTCCTGGGGAGTCTCCTCCTGTGCAGTTTCTTCCTGCACGGTCTCCTCCTGTGAAATCTCCTCGGCAGCCGCAATTATCTCAAACCCATCCTGCGTTATTTCATTTATGTTATCTTCATTATCCATCAAAACACCTTTTCCTGTTAACCGTTTTTACTTCAATCGCGTGTCTAACTTGTTAACATTGTATATGAAATAAGAATAAAATACAATGTATTATTTTAGTTTTTAAACTGCACTTCACATCTTGATTATGCGCAAAAATATGGTAGAATAGAAATATCAAAACTAAAGGAGGTCAAAATGAAAAAGTCTGATAAACATCGCCATAACGGTTTTTTACGTGTTTTAAAAATTTCAGTTCTCTCATTTATTATTGCGATCAGTATAATCATTTCAGCGAAATTCAGCAAAGTATCTGCTGCTTCCTATGCTAAAGTCATAGAAGTAAAACTGACGGACGGACAGGATGCTACCACCGAGATACAGAATGCTCTTGATGCCGCTGCAAAAGCAGGCACAAAGAAAAAGCAGGCTCTTGTAAAGGTACCTGCCGGAACCTACTATATCAGCAGGACTCTGGTTATAGGCTCCAATACTTACCTCAAGCTGGATAAAAATACATATATCAAGAAAAATCAAAAAGCAAAGGATCCCATCCTTCATATGCTCCATGCAAAGCAGGGTAAAAAAGGAAAATACTCTGACAATGCACGTATAACGGTTGAGGGCGGCATTTGGGACGCAGAATTCATCCAGTATAACAGCAAGACCAGCGGATCTGTTTTTATGTTTGCCCATACAACCAAGCTGAAAATCCTTAACGTTACACTTTGCAACAGTTATGGTACTCATCTTTTAGAGCTTGGCGGAGTAAAGGACTGTACTGTTAAAAACTGTGAGTTTTACGGTTTCAAGGCCCCGGATGACAAAACTCAGAAAGAAGCTATCCAGCTTGATGTCTGCCACGATTCCACACTGCTTACTTACGGCGAGCCTTACGACGATACCCCATGCCAGAAGATTACGATCACCGGCTGCAAGATCCATGACTACTCCCGCGGTATCGGTTCGCATATCATGGTTGAGGGGATTTATCACAAAAATATAAAGATTACAGGAAATACTTTTACGGATATCCCAAAGGCAGGTATCTACGGATATAATTATGTAGACCTCACTATCAAGGATAATACAATGAAAAATGTTGGGTGCGGCATCCAGCTTAAATCCGACTCTACTGAAAAGAATACAAAGGTTTCAAGAAATAAGGGTGTAAAAGCCATGTCGGTATCGGGCGGGGATTTTAAGCTCAACATTACCGGAAATGTAATCAATCTGTCGGAAAACCTTACCACGAGCGATCAGAATTCGGGCAGCTCTATCGGAATATTTATTTATGGTTCGGAAACCTATCCTATGAAAACAGCCACGATCAGCGATAATATCATCATCTGTGGTTCATCGGGTATATATCTCCGTTACGTTGGCTCCGCTACCATATCAGGAAACAGTCTTGACAGATTTGCAAAGGCTTTCTCAAGTGAGGATACAAAGTTTGCAGAGGATGCGATCAAACTGCTTGATTCAAGCAATGCGACGATCAATGGGAACACCATTTCGGGAAGAACATCGACAACCTTTGAAAACGGTATAGCGTTAAGGGAAGGCTGCAAGAATGTAACCATCAGTTTAAACACCGTTAATGCCACAACAAAATCCGGCTTTGGTATTTATGATTCAAGCTCAGTAACAGGCGGCAGCAATAATACGATCTTAAATTCCGGATTAAACGGTATCACAGTTATGAGTTCGGAGGTTACGATAAAAGACAGTACTATAAGCGGTGTCGCACAGCATGCGATTTCGATACAGAAGGATTCAAAGCTTAACATTACCGGTTGTATCATCAGAAATAATTATGGTAATGCACTGCAGCTAAAGGAAGGCACTATCTATGTTTCAGAAAATACTTTTGCATACAACTGCCTGAATGAAGTTGATGGCAAGGCTGTTACCGTGCTTTCAGGTATATCCGGAGAGATCAGCAACAACACCTTCTATAACCCCAATACAAAGAGCGAGCTTTGGATTTCCTCGGATGTATCTTTAAGCCCTGCGGTAACTACCGTAAAAACTGCTAAGGCAGCAGGACTTATAGATATTGGCGGAAATATGTTTACATATGTAAATTAATCATAGCTTATACAATATAATCAAACCACAAAAAATCCCGGTCTGGATTTCTTCGTCCAAGCCGGGATTTTTGTATACCTTATGCACTTATTTCATCTAACACCTTATCATATTTATTCTCGAAATCCTCATGGAATTTCTTATATTCAGCGCTGTTTGCCTTGATATCCTTTGTGTAGGCGTGCATATCAAAAATCTCTCCTGCACTGTGACGCTCAATAACGTGCAACGCAACGTTTGAACAGTAAGCGGATATACGCTCAAAACTCGTTAAGCATTCCACAAGGGAAATACCGCTCTGCACTGTACACTGCCCATTTTGCAGACGGTGTACATGACGTTCCCTGATCTTTTCACTCATTGAGGAAATGACGTCTCTTAGAGGCTCAACCTTATGTGCCAGATTGGGTTCATCCATTGTAAGCGAACCGACGGTGGTCTTTATTACTTCGTAAACCGCATCGCTTAAAATTCCAAGCTCCTTTTTAGCTACAGGAGAGAAGGTTATCTTTGCATTCCTGTTATATTCAGCCACGTCATAAAGCTTGATGCAGTGGTCACCCATTCTTTCAAAATCCATAACGGAATGGAGGATTTCGGTTGCGAGCTTCTGCTCAGCGGGACGGAGCTGGCAGGCATTTACCTTAACCATGTAGTCATTAAGCACCGTCTCTGATTTATCGAGGAACCGTTCATTTTCGTTTAGCAGTTCAACTTCCTTTTCATTATATTCCTCGTGCATATCCATTGCTATGCCGTAATTTTCGATAACTGTTGTACCCATTCCGTTGATGACCTTACGGCACTGCTCCAGTGCAACTGAAGGGGTTTTTAAGAAAATGACATCGAGCATGGCCAGCTCCTGATCAATCTTGCTGGGCTTGTTGTCCTTACGGATGGTCTTTACAACCTTGGATACTACCGAACACCAGGGCAGGAAGAAAAGACTCACAAGTACGTTGTAAACAGTATTAAAGTCAGCTATATTACCACGGTTCATGACCGCATCCATATTTACGAGACCGAGAGGTACAACAGCAAAGTAGAAGACTATCATACCGAGTATTCCGCCTGCGGTACTTATGAAAAACTGTGAAAGTGCAACCTGCTGAGCCTCTTTCTTTGTACCTATGCTGGCCAGGAATACGGGGAAAAGCTTGCCGATGCTGATACCGATTACCATGGGAGCGACTACTGCCATGGTGATATTTCCTGTAGCGGCTGCCACTGCCTGTACGATACCTACAGCAGCGGATGAGCTCTGGAGTATCATGGCAAGCAGTATACCGAGAGCCAGGCCTATAAGCGGATTGGTGAAGGTTGTAAATGCTTCATGGAAGGACTCGGAGGTTTTTAACGGATCAAGAGCAACCTCCATTGTGGTCATACCAAAGAAAAGAATACCAAAGCCCAAAAGGATGGATGCAGTATCATTTGCCTTTTTCTTTTTGCTGATAAGCATTATGAAAGCTCCGACACCTATTAAAAGTGGAGCAAATGAGGAGGGCTTTAGCATATTTAATAAGGTGCTGCCGTCTCCGGAAACATCTCCCAATCGGAGTATCTGACCGGTAACGGTGGTACCGATATTTGCGCCAAGCAGAACGGGAATGGTCTGTACCAGCTTCATGATCCCGGCATTAACAAAACCGACCAGCATGATGGTAGTAGCAGATGAACTCTGGATCACGCCGGTAACCAGTACACCGAATGCAAGCCCCTTAAAGCGGTTGCCGGTAAGTTTTTCCAATGTCTTTTCAAGCTTGGCTCCTGCAAGTCTTTCAAGAGATGCACCCAGATATTTCATTCCGTATAAGAATAGTCCTACTCCGCCGATAAGCTGTAATATATGACTTAAATCCATGATATACCTCGATATCCATAAATATTTAAATGCAAAAGGAAATTTCCTCTATATAATAATAGAAGATTTCCGAGTATTTGGCAAGATATTTTAAAGTCATTTTTGCAAAATTTGATGTATTTTCTATGAAAAAAATTAGTATTTTTGTTGAAATTTAAGTTGTTATTTGGTATAATTTTATCTTGTTTTGAGAGATAATTAATGCTGTTATATAACATTATATGATAAAGAGCCGGCAGAGTAAAGACAAGGGGGCGGGAAAAAGTGCAGAAAATAGGCTTTGATAATGACAAATACCTTAAGATGCAGTCAGAACATATTAAGGAACGTATAAAGAGCTTTGGAGGAAAGCTATACTTAGAATTCGGAGGAAAGCTTTTTGATGATTTTCATGCATCACGTGTCCTTCCCGGGTTTGCTCCCGACAGTAAGATCAGGATGCTTACTCAGCTCAAGGATGATGCTGAGATTGTGATCGCGATCAATGCCGATGATATTGCAAAAAACAAGGTAAGAGGGGATCTTGGCATAACCTATGACGCTGACGTACTCCGTCTTATCGATGCATTCAGGGGCTACGGTCTTTATGTCGGCAGCGTTGTGCTTACCCGTTATGCTTCACAGCCCAGTGCAGATGCCTTTATTAAGAAACTTGAGTCTCTTGGACTTAAGGTATACAGGCATTACTCGATACCCGGATATCCCGCTAATATTCCGTTGATAGTTAGCGATGACGGATACGGCAAAAATGAATATATTGAAACTGAAAAGTCACTGATAGTTGTTACAGCTCCCGGACCCGGCAGCGGAAAGATGGCAACCTGTCTTTCACAGTTATACCATGATAACAAGCGCGGCATTAAGGCCGGATATGCAAAGTTTGAGACCTTCCCTGTATGGAACCTGCCTCTTAAGCACCCGGTAAACCTTGCCTATGAAGCTGCTACCGCTGACTTAAACGATGTAAATATGATCGATCCGTTCCAGTTAGAGGCTTATGGTCAGATGACCGTAAACTATAACCGTGACGTAGAAGTATTCCCCGTGCTTAATGCAATGTTCGAGACCATTCTCGGGGAGTCACCGTATAAGTCACCTACGGACATGGGTGTAAATATGGTAGGAAACTGCATCATAGATGATGACGTGGTTTCAGAGGCTGCAAAGCAGGAAATAATAAGACGTTATTACAATACATTATGCCAGCAGCGTCAGGGTAACTGCGGTGAGGACCAGGCATTAAAGATCGATCTGCTTATGAAACAGGCAGGCATTACCATCGAAGACAGACCTGTTGTAAAGGCAGCAGTTGAAAAGGCAGAGGCAACAGGAGAGCCCGCAGCAGCAATCGAACTGCCGGACGGTACAGTGGTGACCGGAAAAACCAGTTCACTGCTCGGAGCATCCTCGGCAATGCTGCTTAACGCACTTAAAACCTTAGGTGGTATTGATGACAGGATCGAGCTTATCTCACCCAGCATAATCGAGCCCATACAGGATTTAAAGGTAAATCACCTCGGCAACCACAATCCGCGTCTGCATACCGATGAAGTGCTTATAGCACTTTCAATCTGTGCAGTTACGGACCCTCTTGCAGAGACAGCAATGCAGCAGATAGAAAAGCTTAAAGGCTGCGAGGTACATTCAAGCGTAATACTTGCTCAGGTAGATACCAATACATTTAGAAAGTTGGGTGTAAACCTGACTTGCGAGCCGGTATACCAGAGCAAGAAATTATATCATAAATAAACACGTAAATTGGTAAAAAGATTTGTGATTCTCCGCCATAAGAATTATTGAATCTTGAGATAAAATGAAGGTAGAATTTAAATTCTCATCTGCGTCGATGCAGGCACGATTCAGATGCGCACCATGCCTGCGGCAAGGTACAAAATATGGAGAGATTTGTAGGAACAGTATCAAGAGGCGTACGTGCACCCATCATCAAGCAGGGTGACGACATAGCACAGATCGTTATTGACAGCGTGCTTGCTGCATCAAAGGGAGAGGGCTTTGAGTTAAGAGACCGTGATGTAGTGGCAGTTACCGAGGCTGTTGTTGCGCGTGCTATGGGTAACTATGCTTCTGTTGATCAGATAGCTAAGGATATCAAAAACAAATACAGAGAGAAAACAATCGGTGTAATATTCCCTATATTAAGCCGTAACCGTTTTGCAATCTGCCTTAAGGGTATCGCAAGAGGAGCAAAGAAAATCGTACTTATGCTCAGCTACCCTTCTGACGAGGTAGGAAACCACCTGATCGACCTTGATTCGCTCGATGAGAAGGGCATCAATCCCTGGACAGACGTTCTTACCGAGCAGCAGTTCCGTGATTATTTCGGCATAGTAAAGCATCCTTTCACAGGAGTTGACTATATACAGTATTATAAAGAGCTTATCGAGAGTCAGGATTGTGAGTGTGAGGTAATCCTTGCAAATGACTGCAGGACAATCTTAAAGTATACAAAGGATGTACTCTGCTGTGATATCCACACAAGAGCACGTACCAAGAGACTCTTAAAGGCAGCAGGCGGCGAGATCATTTTAGGTCTTGATGAAATCCTTAACGCACCCGTTGACGGCAGTGGCTGTAACTCAAAGTACGGTCTTTTAGGATCAAATAAGGCAACCGAGGAAACAGTAAAGCTTTTCCCTGACGGAGCACAGCCTATCGTGGACAGGATAGCAGCAGAATTAAAGGAAAAGACAGGAAAAGATATCGAAGTAATGATCTACGGCGATGGTGCTTTCAAGGACCCTGTAGGAAAGATCTGGGAGCTTGCAGACCCGGTAGTTTCTCCTTTCCATACAGCAGGACTTGTTGGACAGCCTAACGAGCTGAAATTAAAGTATCTTGCAGACAACGACTTTGCAGATCTTAAGGGAGACGAGTTAAAGAAGGCTATCGAGGCACGTATCCGTGAAAAAGACGCAGACCTTGCAAAGAACAAGGACAAGTCCCTCGTTGGAGATATGGTATCTCAGGGTACTACACCCAGAAGACTTACCGACCTTATCGGTTCGCTCTGCGACCTTACATCAGGCAGCGGTGACAAGGGAACTCCTATCATCCTTATCCAGGGCTACTTTGATAACCTGAGCAAGGGGTATTAAAACTAAAATTATTATGACCCGGATTGAATCATTAATTTCAAGCCGGGTATAGAAAAGTTTATTATTTTGCGTAATTTAGGAAATAGAAGTCAATGTTTGTCAGAGGCGAGGCACAGGCGGGAGCGGCGATCCGGGATAAAACCCTTTAGCGAGCAAGAAGATATGCTTCAGTCATAGACACATTTATATACGAAAAAAACCGGCTAACCAAGCCGGTTTTTTAGTGCAGTATTAGCGTGTCCGGCATCAGGCGGACACGCGATTTACAAACGTTCGTATGATAAATGTGGATAGGACTGTATAGCATATCCTTGCGAGCGGTTGCGGGTTTTAGACCGGATTGTCACTCTCGCCTGTGCCGTTAGACCTGATTACTTCGCAGTACCATTAAATTTCTCAATAATCTTATGAATACGATCGGTAGGATCAAGGAACTCACTGATAGAGAAGTCATGGTTTAAGGTATCGATGATAAGAGCGATATACTTGCTCATATCAGCGGTGATGTAGTACTCCCTCTCTAAAAGCTCGGGAGTCTGGTAGATTAAGTTAGTGGTAACAACTCTGTCAAACAGACCTTCCTTATATGCCTTGTCAAATCTGTCAAGACCATCGGTGAAAAGTCCGAAAGTAGCACAGAAGAAGATCCTGCCTGCACCGCGTTTCCTTAACTCACTGCCTACCTCAAGCATACTGTCGCCTGAAGAGATCATGTCATCAAGAATGATAACATCCTTGCCCTTTATGTCAGCACCCAGATATTCATGGGCAACGATGGGGTTACGTCCGTTAACGACCTTGGTGTAATCCCTGCGCTTGTAGAACATACCTATATCAAGACCTAAGACATTACCGAAGTAGATCGAGCGGCCCATGGCACCTTCATCGGGGCTTATGATCATCATATTTTCGGGAGTCATCTTTATGTCAGGTACATTATTTAACAGAGCCTTAATGAACTGATAGGTGGGCTTGATGGTTTCAAAGGTTTTTAGAGGGATAGCATTCTGTACCTTGGGCTCGTGAGCATCAAAGGTGATGACGCTGTCGACGCCCATGCTGTAAAGCTCTTCAAGAGCCATAGCGCAGTCAAGGGATTCCCTGGCAGTACGCTTGTCCTGGCGGCTTTCATAAAGGTAGGGCATAATGACGGTGATACGTCTTGCTTTGCCACCTGCTGCACCGATGATACGCTTTAAATCCTGAAAATGATCATCGGGTGACATATGGTTCCTGTGACCGCGTACAGTATATTCAAGACTGTAATTGGTTACATCAACTAAGATATAAAGATCGTAGCCTCTGACTGATTCGTTGATAACACCCTTACCTTCGCCTGTACCAAATCTAGGACAGACGGAATCGATAAGAAATGTGTCCCTCTGGTAGCCTGAAAAAGCAAGAGTGGAGGTGTGCTCATTGTCTCTGCCGCCACGCCATGATACCAGATAATCATTAACCTTTTTGCCCAGCTCCTGAGAGCTCCTCAAAGCAATGATCCCCAGTTTTCCCACCGGGATGGTCTCAAGAAATTCACTTTGAATTGACATAAATCGCTCCTTATGATCTTTGTATTTATCTAAACGAAGGGAAATCCTTCGCCAAGTACTTATTTTGCCTGTGACATACATATTTGAATTACAAGTATATAATGGTGTTAAAAATTTTTGCGTTATAACTTTGTGCGTATGTCACTTCCGATAAGCTTTATGAAATCATAATCCTTCATAAATCTTGAAAAAATCCTGTCACCGTACCTGTCATGCAGGTTTTTGGGTGAAAGATTGGAGGAAATAACAGTGGAAAGACCTTTAAGAAGTCTTTCGTTGATGATTGAGTACAACTGGGTTTCGGTAAAGGTATTGGACATTTCGGAACCCAGATCGTCGATTATCAAAAGCTCGCAGGTTATGACACTGTCACGATAGGAGCTTTGTTCCTTGTAATCGCTGTCGGATCTTATGTATTTTGAAAGCATATCGAAAAGACTGAAGGTTGTGTAGTACATAACGGTATGCTTTGATCTTAAGATTTCGTTTGCGATACAGTTGGTTAAAAATGTTTTCCCAAGTCCTGTGCTTCCGTAGATCAGAAGATTTTTATGCTCGGTATCAAAATTATCCGTAAAGGATTTGGCTCTTTCATAAACAGAGAGTATATTCTTATAGGGAGTACATTGCAGTTCCCTGTCGTAATCCTCGGGGTCATCGGAATAGAGCTCTGCATTAAAGGTTGAAAAATTTTCCTTTGAGATAATATCTTTTATATTTGAAGCCTCAAGGATAAGCTCGGTTTCGTCAGCCTTAAAGCACTCACAGGGCTCATTGCCGATAAAGCCCGTATCATTGCATTTTGGGCATTCGAAGTGCTCCTCGAGATAATCGGGAGCGTACCCGTTTTCTGTAAGGAGCATTCTTTTTTCATCTGATAATTTTTTTATGGTATCGTCAAGCTTAAGTAATTCGCTGTCGTCACCCATTAGGGCTGACCTGCCTGCACTTACGGAAACGGAAGCAATGGAGTCATCTATTTCCTTGATCTCCGGGAGCTTTTCGTAAACCTCGGCAATGCGTCTGTCAAGCTCATAACGGGCGTTCATCCGCTTTTTGTCAAATCTCTGCATCAGCACATCGTACTGGTAGTTACTTAATCTCATTTTTCACCCACTTTATATTACTTTATTCCGAGCTTTTTCTTTTCAAAAGCCAGATAATCTGCATCGGTATATACCCTCTGCGTAAAATCCTGGGTTTT
This sequence comes from Lachnospiraceae bacterium, assembly GCA_017557525.1. Taxonomy (GTDB): domain Bacteria; phylum Bacillota; class Clostridia; order Lachnospirales; family Lachnospiraceae; genus RUG11977. The sequence goes on along the minus strand of JAFYYN010000011.1, from coordinate 27,138 downwards.
AGACTTGGAAACGCGGGTGTTTGCAGCTTTAACCGATGCTGTAACAGGAGCGTTATCCAGGTTTTTGGCATCTTCCAAGGTCTTTATACCCTGATCGTGCCAGCTTTTTAAAATTTTATTTGCATATCTGAAATCGGTTTTTGAGGTACTGAGTACAGTTCTGTCACATGCCTCTTTTACCATTTCATCAGAGAAACCAAATTCAAAATACCAGCGTTTAACATAGGGAAGCTCCGCATCAAGCAGCGGACGGTTGAGCCCGAAAGCGGTTTTTACTCCTGCAAAGCGGTTTGAAAACTCTGAACTTTCCTTTAATGCGCCGTCTATTGTATTTATGCCTTTTTTATGCCATTCGCGGGCAACCGTTTCAATATAATTATCGGTCCGTTTTCCCTTTTCGATACAGTAATCGTAAAGGAAACGGATCAGGTCGGTAGGAAATCCCAGTTCTTCAAAAATAAAGGAAATGGTCTGCAGATTTCCTTTGGTGAGGGTTTTTCCAAGAGCTTTTTCCACATAATCAATAATGTCGCGGAATTCCGGATACTCGTCCATAAAGGACTGTATCATATCCATTGAATAATTCGGTTTTATTATGGGCTCTTCAATCTCTTTAGGAGCCTCTTCGTTCTTTTTGCCTGCTGCGTTTTTTGATTTTCTGCCCGAAACTTCTTCAATATTGCTTATATTGTCATCCGACCTTCTGCCGTAGGGCCTTCCGTTAAGTATTGCCGGAGCAGGAACCGGACGGGATGCTCTCTGGTTTGTACCGGAGAAAAGGGTAATATCCGAAACATCATCCGCTGATTCAAATTCATTAGAATCCTCATCGTCTGCAGCTTCGTCCAGATCATGAACTATAATGTTCTGGATCTTACCGCCTCTGGAGCAGCGAACAGAGAGTACATGCTGCTTATCCCAGTATTTAAGCGATGTGCGGATATCCTTTTCGGTTTCGTCAAGTGCCTCTGCAATTGATTCTATTGAAACCGGCATCGAGGGGTCCTGAAGGCATCGGAGTAAATAGAGATAAACCTTTACGTCGCTGCCTCTTGCATCGGTCATGTAGTTGTCGATAAATATATTTGAAACTGTGGTCGAAGTTGCCCTCGAGCCATAGGATAAGGTTATACTCTGGTCCATAACGACTGCCTCACTGGTTTTCAAATGATGAAAACCCTACGCTTCACTACGGGTTTTCTTTGAATGAATGCGTCAAACGTCACGCATACCGACTGTCATCATCACTTCGTGATGACGACGAAAGACATTATAGCACAAAGTATAGAATATGCAATCGCTTTAAACCGGTCAACATTCTGTCGAATGGAAATGTGGATAAGGTGGATAAGTCAGGCCTTTTCGAAAAAATAAGCATGTACTGATGTGCATCCTTTTTTGTTGATAAGGTGGATAAAAAACTTATTTTAGGAGGTCCTCACCTATTTTAACCACGTTTCCGGCACCCATTGTTATTAACAGGTCACCCTTTGAAATTTTCGATAATAAAAATTTTTCGGTCTCTTCAAAGGATGAAAAATAGTAAACTTCGGTACCGAATTTTTCCTTTATTTCATCTGCTATCATTTTTGACGAAATTGTTCCAGGGTCTTTTTCACGTGCGGCATAGATATCTACCATGATGACGGCATCTGAAAGGGATAAAGCCTTACAGATCTCGTCCTTAAAGGAGATGGTCCTGGAATAGGTATGGGGCTGGAATACGCACCACAGCTTTTTGTGAGGATACTTTAAGGCTGCTTCTAGGGTTGCTGTCATCTCCGTAGGGTGATGAGCATAGTCATCTATGATCAGGGCGCCGTTTACTTCTCCCTTTTTCTCAAACCTGCGGGCAGTACCGGTGTATTTCTTTAAGCCCTTCTGTATTGCCTCAAACGGGATGCCGAGCTCTAAGGCGAGAGCAGCGGTACCGGTTGCGTTACTTACATTGTGTGCCCCTACTACCGAAAGGGTTATGGGACCTATGGGGGTGCCGCCCTTCATAAGAGTAAAGCTTCCCATATCATAATCGTCATAGGTTATGTCTGCGGCACTGTAATCAGCCGAGCTGTCCGTTGCAGAATAAGTGATTATCGGGCATTTTACGTCCTTAAACAGAGTATCATAGTCCGGAATGCCTTTTTCTACAGTAAGAACTCCGTCTTTAGGCAGCAGGTCGGTAAATTTTTTATAGGAATTTCTCTCATTTTCAAGAGTCTTAAAGTAATCCAGATGCTCTGCCTCTATATTAGTGATGATAGCATGTGTAGGGTGGAACTTAAGGAATGAATCGGTGTATTCACAGGACTCTATAACCATATTTCCTAAGGAACCGTCGCGGAACTGACCGCCGATCACACTGAGCACTCCGCCTACGGAAACGGTAGGGTCAAGACCTGCTTCGAGCAGTATCAGGCTCATCATTGATGTGGTGGTGGTTTTACCGTGAGTTCCGGCTATGGAAATGTTTCTCTTATAATGAAGCATTATATCCCCGACCATCCCGGCGCGGTCTATTGCAGGGATGCCTCTGCGCTTTGCCTCTAAAAGCTCGGGGTTATCCTCTTTGATCGCAGCTGTGTAAACCACAACATTACAGTCCTCGGGCACATTTTCTGCTTTTGCGGAATAAAGGCAGGTAATGCCAAGACTCTCTAACTCTTCGGTGAGGGCACTCTTGTTCATATCGGAGCCTGTAACTATAAAGCCTTTGTTGTGAAGCAGCTTTGCGAAACCGCTCATGCTGATGCCGCCGATACCGATGAAATGCACATGGCAGGGATTGTTAAAGTCTATGTATTGCATATTTCTTTCCTTTCTGTCTTAAACTTCCTTTATTATAATCATTTTATTCCTTATTGTAAACTAAGTTTTTAAGTAAGATTTTTAATTGTTTTTTTATGGCTTTCTTACTTGAAAAAAGCTTTAGAGTGTGGTAATATTACAAGTGGGGAAATATACTCTTTTAAGAGTAGCAAAAATCTATAAGAATTTGGAGGTGACCTGCTTGATTCGGAAAGAAATGATCGCCATGCTTCTTGCCGGTGGACAGGGCTCAAGGCTTGGTATTCTCACTGCAGATATGGCAAAGCCCGCTGTAAGCTATGGCGGAAAATACAGGATAATAGACTTTCCTTTAAGCAATTGCATCAATTCAGGTGTAGACACTGTAGGTGTTCTTACACAGTACCAGCCTTTGAGGCTGAATACTCATATCGGTATAGGTATTCCGTGGGACCTTGACAGAAATATCGGTGGCGTAAGCATTCTTCCTCCTTACGAGAAGAGTGATGATGCCGAGTGGTATACAGGTACCGCAAATGCCATATATCAGAATCTTAAGTTCATTGAACTGTATAATCCGGAGTATGTGCTTATCCTTGGCGGTGACCACATTTATAAAATGGATTATGAGATCCTTCTTGATTTCCATAAACAGAACAAAGCTGATATTACTTTGGCTACATACCCTGTAGCCTGGGAAGATGCGTCCAGATTTGGTCTTGTTATCACAGATGAAAACAAGAAGGTGCTTGATTTCGAGGAAAAACCCGCAAAGCCCAGAAGTAACCTGGCTTCAATGGGTATTTACATATTTACCTGGAAGGTATTAAAAGAGGCCCTCATCAAGTTAAAGGATCAGCCCGGCTGTGACTTTGGTATGCACGTAATACCTTACTGTCACAATAACGGGGCGAACGTATATGCCTTTGAGTATAACGGATACTGGAAGGATGTCGGGACCCTGGCAGCATACTGGGAGTCCAATATGGAGCTTATCGATCTTGTGCCCGACTTTAACCTTTATGAGGAGTTCTGGAAGATTTATACAAAGAGCGATGTTAGTACTGCACAGTATCTTGGAGAGAACGCAGTACTGTCACGCAGTATAGTCGGTGAGGGTACGGAGATTTACGGCAGCGTTTATAATTCAGTCATCGGACCTGAAGTAATCATAGAAGAGGGAGCGGTTGTTTCCGATTCCATCATTATGCAGGGCACTCATATAGGAAAGAATACCAAGGTAAACAAGGCTATCATTGCCGAGCGTGCCGTAGTAGGAAATGACTGCGAGCTTGGCGTAGGCGAGGAAGTTGAAAACAAAGAGCATCCCAATATCTATTGCAACGGGCTCGTTACCTTAGGTGAGAAGACCGTCATCCCTGACGGTGTCCGCATCGGAAAGAATACCGTTATTTCAGGAGTTACCACTCCCGAGGATTATAACGGAGGCTGGCTTGCCGGCGGAGAAAGTCTCAGGAAGGTAGGTGAGAGCGCATGAGAGCGATAGGTATAGTACTTGCAGGCGGTAATGCTCCGAGGATGAGAGAGCTTACCAATAAAAGAGCTGTTGCAGCCATGCCGCTCGCAGGCAGCTACAGGGCTGTTGACTTTGCACTTTCAAGCCTTGCAAATTCCAAGGTACAGAAGGTAGCAGTGCTTACACAGTATAATTCGAGATCCTTAAATGAGCATATGAGCTCTTCAAAATGGTGGGATTTCGGACGTAAGCAGGGCGGTCTGTTTGTTTTCACACCTACTATTACCGCAGATAACGGATTCTGGTACAGAGGTACCGCTGATTCCATATATCAGAACATAGAGTTTTTAAGAGACAGTCATGAGCCCTATGTAGTCCTTACCTCAGGCGATATTATTTACAAGCTTGACTTTAATAAGGTCCTTGAGCAGCATATCGAGAAAAAGGCAGATATCACCGTAGTCTGCAAGAGACTGGGCAAGTGTGAGGATACGAGCCGTTACGGTATTATCGGTACCAACGAAGACGGCAGGATCGTTTCCTTTGATGAAAAGCCCAACGGTTCCGAGGATGAGCCCCTTGTTTCAGCCGGTATTTATGTATTCAGACGCCGCCAGCTGATCGAGATGCTTGAGCGTGCGGATGAAGAGGAAAGATATGATCTCGTACGCGATATCATTATCAGATTTAAGGATGTAAAGCGTGTTTATGCGTTTGAGCATACTGCATACTGGAGAAATATCGCATCTGTAAGTGATTACTATGATGCAAACATGGATTTCTTAAAGCCCGAGATCAGGGATTATTTCTTCAGGCAGTATCCGGATATCTATACAAAGGTTGATGATCTTCCTCCGGCTAAGTATAATGCAGGTGCTTCTGTTAAAAACAGCCTTGTTGCCAGTGGTACCATAGTTAACGGCCGTGTTGAGAATTCAATCATCTTCAAGCAGGTATATATAGGTAATAACTGTACGATAAGAAATTCTATAATACTTAACGGCGTACATGTCGGAGATAATACCTACCTTGAGAATTGTATAGTTGAAAGCCGTGATACGATCAAGCCTAACAGCAACTATGCGGGCGAACCCGGCAAGCCCAGGATCGTAATTGAAAAGAGCGACAGGTATATGCTGTAGGTATTTATCTCAAAGATGAATTGTATGGAAAGGTTACAGCCTCTTCTTAGTTGGAGGGGCTGTATTTTTGAGAATGAAAAAGAATTTTTTAAATATTGCACTGATCGTTACAGCCTGTCTCGCAGTGATCGCACTGGTTTTCTTTTTTGTCAAACTGGAAAATATATCAAAAGACGGGAAAACACAGGACAGTAAAGCGGGTACTGAGAAAACCGGTGATGACGGTACTGTAAAGGTAGTTAATACTTCTACGGGCGATAATGAGGGAAAGGACCTTGTCGAGATATTAAAACCGACACCGACGAATGCCGCTACGCCTACTCCTTCGCCTTCACCTACGCCTAATCCGTCACCCACTCCCGAACCGGTAAGTGTCGGGAATATCGACCCCAATAAGCCGATAGTTGCGCTTTCGTACGATGACGGACCAAGCACCAATACAAAGAGCATCCTTGATACACTCGAGAGCTACGGCGCACATGCTACTTTCTTTATGGTGGGTGAAAATATCGATCTTCATCCGGACTGGGTAAAGATGGTATACGAGTCGGGAAATGAAGTTGCGAACCATACCGTTAACCATAAGAATCTGAATACTCTTTCTGCGGAGGATATCCGTAAAGAGGTTGAGAATAACCAGGATAAGCTGAATAAAACTCTGGGTGTGGAAAAGAAATATATTGTCCGTCCTCCTTATGGAAACGCTAATGACACCGTAAAGGCAACAGTTGAGCATCCGATGATACTATGGTGGGTTGATACACTTGACTGGAAGTCAAAGGATCCTCAGGCAGTTTTGGAGGAAGTAAAGAAGAGCACAAAGGACGGAGCAATAATACTCATGCATGACCTTTATGCTACTACAGCCGAGGCAACAAAGCTTGTAGTTCCATGGCTTAAGGAACAGGGCTACCAGATCTGCTCTGTCAGCGAAATGTTTGCTGCACGTGGAGTAAAAATGGAGAACGGAAAGACCTATAACAGCTGTATCAGTGCCGAGAAATACAAAGAGCAGAATTAAAATCAGTTTATTAAAAAAATATAAAAAAGTACTTGCAAAAAATTTTAAATAGTTGTATACTACCATCCATAGTTTAAAAATTTCCGGCTATGATGAAAAATACGATTCTTTAGGGTCTTTCAGAGATACGGTGGTTGGTGCGAACCGTAAGACACATGGATCTTTCCGCTTTCGGAGCCGCTGACGATGAGCCAGAGGGAGACGACCTTTATATCGTCTAATGAGATACCGTAAAGGTTACAGTTATAAAAGTACTGTGATCACGGTAAATTGGGTGGTACCGCGGATTATTTCGCCCCATGTCTTTTATAAGATATGGGGCGTTTTTATGCAATAAACATAAGACGGTACAATCCCCAAAAAAGAAAGATATCCGGAAGTGCCGGAAAAAAATACAGATAAGGAGAAACCATATGATCGATTTAAAATTCTTACGTGAAAATCCTGAAGTTGTTAAGCAGAACATAAGAAATAAGTTTCAGGATCAGAAGCTTCCGTTAGTTGATGAGGTTATCGCACTTGATGCCGAAAGACGTGCTACCCAGCAGCAGGCAGATGATCTGAAGCAGAAGAGAAACAGCATTTCCAAGCAGATCGGTGCGCTTATGGCACAGGGCAAAAAGGCAGAGGCTGAAGAGGCTAAAAAGGAAGTTGCCGAGTTCGGAGATGAGCTTGCCGCGCTTGATAAGAAGCAGGCAGAGCTTGAAGAAGAAGTAAAGAAGAGAATGATGATCATCCCGAACATAATCGATCCCTCGGTTCCCATCGGTAAGGATGACAGCGAAAATGTCGAGGTACAGCGTTTCGGCGAGCCTAAGGTTCCTGATTTTGAGATTCCTTATCATACAGAGATTATGGAGAAGCTCCATGGCATAGATCTTGATGCGGCACGCCGCGTTGCAGGTAACGGTTTCTACTACTTAATGGGTGATATCGCAAGACTTCATTCGGCAGTTATCTCTTATGCAAGAGATTTCATGATCAACAGGGGCTTCACATACTGTGTACCTCCTTTCATGATCAGGAGCGAAGTTGTTACAGGCGTTATGAGCTTTGCCGAGATGGATGCCATGATGTACAAGATCGAAGGCGAGGACCTTTATCTTATCGGTACAAGCGAACATTCAATGATAGGAAAATATATAGATCAGATAGTACCTGAGGAGACACTTCCTCATACTCTTACCAGCTATTCACCCTGCTTCCGTAAGGAAAAAGGTGCTCACGGCATAGAGGAAAGAGGCGTTTACCGTATCCATCAGTTTGAAAAGCAGGAGATGATCGTCATCTGTAAGCCCGAGGACAGCATGGTATGGTATGACAAGCTCTGGAAGAATACCGTCGATCTGTTCAGGAGTCTGGATATCCCGGTTCGTCAGCTCGAGTGCTGTTCAGGCGATCTTGCAGATCTTAAGGTTAAGTCATGTGACGTTGAGGCATGGTCACCCAGACAGAAGAAATACTTTGAGGTTGGCTCATGCTCTAACTTAGGAGATGCACAGGCAAGACGTCTTAGGATCAGGATCGTTGGAGAGGGTGGCAAGTACTTTGCTCATACACTTAACAACACCGTTGTTGCTCCTCCCCGTATGCTTATCGCATTCCTTGAGAATAATCTCAATGCTGACGGTTCGGTTAATATCCCTGAGGTTCTCAGACCTTACATGGGCGGCAAAGAAAAGATTGAACCGTAATCATTAACTATATAATAGGAAGAAACCCGTTTTTGTTTAGGGTTTCATCGGTGGCGCGCAGGCACGTTACCGATGTTTGCCTTGCCTGCGTTAAGGTATGATAAAATGAACAAAGGAACATTTAAGGGCGGAGTCCATCCGTATGAGGGCAAGGAACTGTCCATGGATAAGCCCACGGTTAAACTGCTCCCAGGAAAAGAACTTGTATATCCGATGTCACAGCATATCGGAGCTCCCTCCAAGCCCATAGTTGCGGTAGGCGATCATGTGCTTATGGGTCAGAAAATTGCTGAGGCATCAGGCTTTGTTTCAGTTCCTATCTCCGCATCGGTATCAGGTACCGTAAAAGACATAAAGCCTACGCTTACAGTTTCCGGAAGCATTGTTGATGCAATCTATATTGAAAATGACGAGCAGTACACTCCTGTTGAGGGCCTGGGTGAGAAAAGAGATTATACAAAGCTTAGCAAGCAGGAGATAAGGGATATCGTTAAAGAAGCCGGTATAGTCGGAATGGGCGGAGCCGGATTCCCTACATTTATAAAGCTTACTCCCAAGGATGAAAATGCTATAGATTATATCATAGTAAACGGTTCGGAGTGCGAGCCCTATCTTACATCCGATTACCGTATGATGCTTGAAGAGGGCGATAAGCTTGTTGACGGCGTACGCATAATCCTTAGGCTTTTTGATAAGGCACAGGGTGTTATCGCCATAGAAGACAATAAGCCCAAGGCAATCGAGCATATCTCAGAGCTTGTTAAAAACGAGGAGCGTATCAGGGTTCAGGTTGTAAGGACAAAGTACCCTGAGGGCAGCGAACGTCAGCTGATAAAGGCTGTAACAGGCAGAAAGATCAATTCTTCAATGCTTCCGGCGGATGCGGGCTGTATCGTAAACAACGTGGATACAGTAATTTCAATCCATATGGCGGTAGCAGAGAGTACTCCTCTTATGCGTAGGGTTGTAACCGTATCGGGCGATGCAATAGTTAATCCCCAGAATTTTAATGTAAAGACAGGTACCAAGTATTCAGAGGTATTAGAGGCGGCAGGCGGTTTTAAGGTTAAGCCTGAAAAGCTGATATCCGGCGGTACCATGATGGGTATGGGACTTTTTGATGTAAACATACCTGTGACCAAGACCTCATCGGCTCTCCTTGCATTTATAAAGGACCCGATGCTGCTTGTTCCCGAAGGTCCCTGTATCAGATGCGGCAGATGCGTTGAGGCATGCCCCGAAAACCTGATACCCCAGATGATGATGGAAGCGGCAGAGCGTTTTGATGATGCTTCGTTTGAGGCAATTAGCGGTATGGAATGTATGGAGTGCGGTTCATGTACCTTCGTATGTCCTGCCGGCAGAAAGCTGACTCAGAGCTTGAAGCAGACACGTAGAAGTATCCTGGATAATCGTAAAAAGAAATAAAAGTCAACCAGAGGGACGGTTCTCTGATTGAAAATAATCCTTCCCCTTTAAGGGAAGCCATAAAGGTAAATACCTCAGGAGGAATAAATGAAAGATTTATATAACGTGTCCGCTTCACCCCATGTGAGAAGCGGAGTCACGACACGCTCGATAATGCGGGATGTGGCGATAGCCCTTATACCTGCAAGCGCATTCGGCGTATATCAGTTTGGATTTAAGGCATTTCTGGTACTTCTTACCAGTATAGCTTCAGCATGCCTTTGTGAATTCTTATGGAAGAGATTTGTGGTTAAAAAGAGCACACCCTATGAGTGCAGTGCTTTAGTTACAGGTCTTCTTCTCGGCATGAACCTTCCTGCATCGGTACCGCTCTGGATACCGATAGTGGGCAGTGCTTTTGCAATCCTTGTTGTAAAGGAAATGTTCGGAGGTCTCGGACAGAATTTCATGAACCCTGCTCTTGGTGCAAGATGCTTCCTGCTTATCTGTTTTGCAGGCAGGATGACAGCATTCGCCGTAGAACAGTCAGGTTCACATTTCATGAACGGTGCAGCTTCAATAGACGGTCTGTCATCTGCAACACCCCTTGCAGTTATCAAGAATCTTGAAGCAGGTCAGAGCATCAGTGCAAATGTATCTCTTGCAGACATGTTCTTTGGATTTACCGGCGGTGTTATCGGTGAGACAAGTACCCTGGCAATCCTGCTCGGAGCAGTATATCTGCTTGCAAAGAAGATCATTTCCTTAAGGATCCCCGTAGCTTATATTGCAACATTTGCAGTATTTGTATATATCTTTGGCGGACATGCATTTGAAAGTGACGGTTTCTGCTATCTTGCATGCGAGTTATGCGGCGGCGGACTTATGCTTGGTGCATGGTTTATGGCAACCGATTATGTAACCAGCCCCATTACAAAGGGCGGTCAGATCGTATTCGGTATTCTTTTGGGACTTCTTACCGGTATCATCAGAGTCTGCGGAAATTCTGCAGAGGGCGTAAGCTATGCAATTATCTTCTGCAACCTTCTTGTACCCTTCATTGAGAAGTTTACAATGCCAAGAGCTTTCGGTGTGGTTAAGAAGAAAAAGGGAGGTGCTGCAAAATGAGTGAGAATAAACAGAAAAGCACCTTGATAAAGGATGCACTGATCCTTTTCGCAATAACTATCATAGCAGCTTTTGCTTTAGGAGCGGTTTATGAGATAACAAAAGACCCCATTGCTGAGGCAGAGGCTAAGACAAAGACCGAAGCAGCAAAGGCGGTATTTGCTGAAATGAAAGAGACGGCCGAGGCTTCCGAAGAGGAAGTTAACAAGGCACAGGCTCTTGTAGAATCAAGTAACAAAAACAAAGAGTTTGATACGATCACTATTGATGAAGTGCTTCAGGCACTTGATGAGAATGGCAATAAGATCGGCGATATCATCACTGTAACATCTAAAAAGGGTTACGGTGGACAGATAACCATCATCATGGGTGTGGCTGATGACGAAACCTTAAAGGGTATCGAGTTCTTAAGCATCAGCGAGACTCCCGGACTTGGTATGAAGGCTAAGGATGATGACCCTGAAAAAGACGGTGACTTCAAAGATCAGTTTAAAGGTGTTCAGCCCGGCAGCTACAAGCTCACAAAGAGAAACATTAATATGAGCGGAACTACTGAAATAGATGCTATATCCAGTGCAACCATCACAACCAGCGCGGTAACAAACATGCTGAACGCGGGTCTCTTGGTTGCAGCATCGATAGATTAAGGAAGGAGGATTTTCAACGTGAATAAATGTACAGAACGTCTGTATAACGGACTAGTAAAAGAAAATCCCACCCTTGTCTTAATGCTTGGTATGTGTCCTACACTGGCAGTTACTACTTCTGCATTTAACGGACTAGGTATGGGTCTTTCGACTACAGCGGTTCTTGTTATGTCAAACCTTATGATATCTGCACTCAGGAAGATCATTCCCGACAAGGTCAGAATGCCTGCATTTATCGTAATAGTAGCTTCATTCGTAACTATAGTTGAGTTATTGGTAAAGGGATTCCTTCCTTCACTTAATGATTCACTCGGTATATACATCCCTCTTATCGTTGTAAACTGTATCATCTTAGGACGTGCAGAGGCATATGCCAGCAAAAATCCCGTGCTTCCTTCAATCTTTGACGGTATAGGAATGGGTCTTGGCTTTACCTGCTCACTGACAATTATCGGTCTTATCCGTGAGCTTATCGGTGCAGGTACAGCTTTTGGAGCACAGGTGCTTCCTGATGCATATGAGCCCTTCTCCATTTTCGTAATGGCTCCCGGAGCATTCTTTGTACTTGCTATCCTTACAGCAGTACAGAATAAGTTAAAGCTCAAGAGCGCAACAAACGGCGATGCTCCTTCGACCCAGTCAACACTTGCATGCGGCGGAAACTGTGCAGAGTGTGTGGGTGAGGTTTGTACACAGAACCGTATCCGTATAGAGCAGAAACTCGACGAAGCAAAGGCAGTAAAGGCTGATGTAAAGGCTGATACTAAAAATGCTTTTCCTGAGACTGCCGGAGATAAGGTAGAAAAAGGAGGTAATAAGTAATGAAAGAAATGTTACTCCTTTTAGTAAGCACTGCTCTTGTTAACAACGTAGTACTTAGCCAGTTCCTTGGAATATGTCCTTTCCTCGGAGTATCAAAGAAAACAAAAACTGCCGTAGGTATGGGCAGTGCGGTAATATTTGTCGTAACTGTAGCTTCAGCGGTAGCAAGCCTGATCTACAATTTCATACTTGTACCCTGCGAGCTCGAATACATGAAGACCATCGTGTTTATCGCTGTTATCGCAGCACTTGTACAGTTGGTAGAAATGATCTTAAAGAAGTTCATACCTTCATTGTATAAGGCACTGGGTGTGTATCTTCCTTTGATCACCACCAACTGCTGTGTACTCGGTGTAGCACTCCTTAACGTACAGAACAATTACAATTTCTTAGAGAGCGTTATAAACGGACTTGGTACCTCGGTAGGTTTCTGCATCTCCATCGTGCTGATGTCAGGTATCCGTGAGAGGACAGAAAATAACGATATCCCTCATGTACTTAAAGGATCACCCATCCTGCTTATCACTGCAGGCCTTATGGCTATCGCATTCTGTGGATTTGCAGGCCTGATCTAAGAAAGGACAAAGAAATGATATTTTTAGCATTTAATATAAACGGCGTCTTAATAGCCGGCGGTGTAGTCGGAGCCGTAGGCCTTATCATCGGACTTCTGCTTGGTATAGCCGCAAAGAAATTTGCCGTAGAAACAGATGAAAGAGTCGGACTTGTCAGAGAGTGCCTGCCCGGAAGTAACTGCGGCGGTTGTGGATTTGCAGGCTGCGATGCATGTGCGGAAGCAATAGTAAAGGGTGAGGCAGCAGTTAACCAGTGCCCCGGCGGGCGCCATGCTGACATTGCAGCGATCATGGGAACTGAGGCTACCGAATCGGTTAAGCTTGCAGCATATGTAAAGTGTAGCGGTACCTGTGACAAGACCACAGTAAAATACAGATATCAGGGTATTGCGGATTGCCGTAAGCTTGCTCTTATCCCCGGTCACGGAGAGAAGGAATGTGTATACGGATGTATGGGATATGGTAGCTGTGTAAGTGTATGTAAGTTTGATGCCATCCATATCGTAAACGGTGTAGCAGTGGTTGATACTGATAAATGTACCGGTTGTGGCGTATGTACCAGAACATGTCCTAACCACCTAATCGAGCTCAGACCTGTTACATCAAAGTATGCGGTAGGCTGTAACTCAAAAGATAAGGGAAAGGACACCAGAGTATTCTGTACTGCAGGCTGTATCGGCTGCGGTATCTGTGCAAAGCAGTGTGAGGCAGGAGCCATCACTGTAGAAAACAATCTGGCACATATTGACTACGAGAAGTGTGTAGGCTGTGGCAAGTGTGCCGAGAAGTGCCCGAGAAAGATAATTATAATGCGTTAATGAAAAGAGGGGTCGTCGTATTGTACAGTAAACAGTGCGGCGGCCCCTATCTTATTTTTCTACCAGAAATGTTGTGAAATTTGACTTGATTTTTTAGGAAAATCATAGTATTATTACTTTAGAAGGTGTCCCGCCACCTATATCTCAAGGGCGGAACTTTAAGGAAGGTGTCCCACCACCTATATCCCAAGGGTGGAACTTTAAGGAAGGTGTCCCGCCACCTACATCCCAAGGGCGGAACTTTAAGGTAAGAGGGAGCTTGCTCCCTCTTGTATTTTCTGATTTCTAGGAGAGTATCCAAATGATTCCCTTTTTTAAAGATTTTGGTCTATATAATATTGATATAGACTACATAAAGTATTTGAATTCTATCGAACCTGAAGTTCGGTACGATGAAAGCCGTAACTATACCAAAAAACCTTTCTTGGGAATTTTATTCCCTATGGAAGAAAAGAAATACTTTGTTCCACTTACATCTGCAAAGCCAAAACACAAAACATGGGATTTGTCTAGTAAAGAACATTATCTTATTACAGGGATAGTTCACAAAAAGGATATTCGTCCGACTGCAGTCATCAGATCATATGATGAGAAAACGGGTATAGGTACAGAAATACTAGCAGTTTTGGATTTGAAAAAGATGTTCCCTGTAATTGAAGGAAAGTATCATAAGATTATTTTTACAGATGAAGTGGATATAAATTATAGGAGTCTTCTTATTAAAGAGTATTTGTTCTGTGTTGCAATAAAAAAGGATATACTTGCAAAAGCGAAGGCTTTATATGACGGTCAAATGAATTCCGGAGTAATATATAAATTTTGTTGTAATTTTAAACTGCTGGAAGAAGCAAGTAATCAGTATCAATCGGTTTATAAAATAATTCAGCAAAAAACATCCAAGTAATCTGGATGTTTTTTAAGTCAAATCTTCGAATGAAAATATGTTGAACAACCGAAAGGATAGTTTATCTTGAAAATTCGATTACAATTTTGCCTAAGATATTTAGTTGATTATCATTTGGCCTTTTAATATTTGAAGTGGAGTTTCGGAATAAGTCGGCTAAATCTCGCAAAATATCAGTTTGTTCTTTTGTAAGTCCATAAGTAGCTATTTTATCATTAGATTCCAGTCCGTACAGTTCATCGGTCGAGATATTTAGCTCGACAGCTAATGATCTCATTTTTTCAAAGGGTGGTGGAACTTGGTTAGACTCATATTTACTTATAGTTCCTTCGGAAACACCTATCAGGTTCCCAAGATGCTTTTGAGTCCAATGTTTCCTTAACCTGTGTTTTCGTAATAATTCTCCAAAATCATACATGGTTTTATCCTCACTTTCTTCATGTAACAATTTACAATATTTCACTTGAACAATATGAAAGTTTGTGATAAGATACTATCGTATAGTGATTGTTTTTTAATGATTCACTTGAAAAATATTCATGTTTGGGAGGGCTTATGTTATGAGAAGATTTACGGTGGCTTTACTGGGAGTATTTTTGTCGATGTTAGTATTTTTAATACCGGATATAAAGGTATCTGCAGATGATGGTAATGATTTTTATGAAAAAGCCATACAATTAAGTAACGGTTCAAAGGCAAAGGATTATCTTGAGGATAAGGCAGATCACGATTGGTTCAAGTATACTGTTGCGAAAAATGCTGTAGGGACTGTTCGCTTTAAGGTTGAAAGGGATGCAGCAGATTCCGGCTGTTGGAGTTATAAATTATATGTGCTTGAAGATGACAAGCTTATTAACCTTGAGGATACAAATGGAACTAGTTATTTGTCTGAGTTATATAGTTATGCACCTGGGACGGAATTATATCTTGAAGTGTTTTATGCTGATTACAGAAGCAATACTATATCAGATAAATATAATGTAAGTGTTGTTTTAAATGATAATCCGCCTGATGGGTGTACTTGGGCAAAGGAAAAGGATAATAGTTATGAAAAAGCTAATAAGCTGAATAATGAAACTGTATTATCTGGACTGCTCAATACTAAAGACGACACAGATTGGTATGTATATACAACAAAAGGGACAAATGATGTTAGAATAAAAATAGATAGAACTGATGCGGATAAGGGTTGTTGGGCAGTAGCATTATATGAAATGGTTGATGACAATCTGGTAGTCATAGAAGAAAAGCGAGATGCTTCATCATGGATATCACTTCATCGTTCATTCATAAGCGGAACTACATTATATATAAAACTTTATTTTGCAGAGTATAATGGCAACACCAAAAATGTACCTTATAAAGTATCTGTGTCATGTAAAGATGAGCCGATAGAGGGTTACAAACTTGCAGGAGAATCTAAAGATAATGCGGCTGTTAAACTGACAAGTGCAACTCCTATGACTGGAATTCTGAATTATAAAAGTGATAGTGACTGGTTTGTATATACGGTACAGAGTCAGGACAAGTTTAAATTTAAGTTCGGTCAGGCAGTAGGCGATACCGGAAAATGGAGTTATGACATTTACGAGGAGAAGGCTGATGAGAATCTTGAGACATTATATTCATCAAGGGAAGTAACAAACTATACTTCGGATGAGTTTAGTTTTAAAAAGGGAACAAAAATATATCTGAAGGTTTATTATTCGGATTATAACGGAAATACTCCCAATGAATTTTATACTATCAAAGCTATCGATAATGTTAAAAACGAAAATAACACTAAAGATAGCAAAGATAATAAGAGTGATAATGATACACAAGGAATAAATACACCGTTTTCAATCCTCGTCGGTACCAATGTTGTAGTTGGTAAGGCGGATGCCGGTGCAAAGGTTAGCGTTAAGTACGGAAAGAAAACCTATACAGCAACTGCTGATTCAAATGGCATTTATCGTGTAAAGACAGCAAAGCTCAAGAAGAGTAAGAAAGTGATCATCTGGCAGACTGTTGATAATAAGGATTCTGAAAAGATGACTTTTAAGGTGGTAAACAAGTATTAATACAGTAAAGTATGTCATTATTTTACTTATTAAGAAATTGCTAATTGTTGTTAAGTAAGGCTAAAAAAATATCAATTATTTTAAAAAAGTATATCCTATATAAATATGAGTATTAGGGTATACTTTTTGTATGGAGATTTTTTGATAGATAAGCAAGTATCGAGGGTCGTAAGGTTGTAAGGAAGGTGAAAAATATGTGTGAAGTTTTGGATAGAGCAGAGAGAAAGGGAGAGAAAAGAGGAGAGAAAAGAGGCAAGCTTGAGTTGCTTGTCGATCTTTTAAAAGAAAAGACCATTTCTTTTTCAAAAGCTGTTGAGAAGTCGGGTTTGACCGAAAAGGAGTTTATTAAAGTTACAGGTATGAAACCCTGATGGTTTCTTGGTATTAAAAGTTTGTGGCAGGCTTTGCAGAATTTTTGTATCTTTTGAAAGTGTATAAGGCTGCATGTGTTGATGAAAAAGGGGTTGTCGGTGACGACCCCTATCTTCATTTCATACTAGAACCAAGATTTTGATATTGACCTTCGTTCTGATTGATAGTATACTGACAGCATAAGGATGGGTTGAAAATGATGACTATAGATGACTATTTG
Source organism: Lachnospiraceae bacterium (assembly GCA_017557525.1). Classification (GTDB taxonomy): domain Bacteria; phylum Bacillota; class Clostridia; order Lachnospirales; family Lachnospiraceae; genus RUG11977. The sequence continues at coordinate 10,064 of JAFYYN010000011.1, read as the reverse complement.
AATCTTCCGGAGGGTGAGAGGGTAGAGCTGATAGACGGAGTATTTTATGATATGGCCGCTCCAATCCCTATTCATCAGAAAATAGCCTCCTTGATTAATACAGTTTTTGAAAACTTTGTAAAAACAAACAAAGGCTCATGTGTCCCTTTCATAGCACCATCTGATGTTCAGCTTGATTGTGATAATAAGACTGTTGTTCAGCCAGATCTTTTTGTTGTGTGTGACAGGAATAAGATTACAAAAAAGAGGATAGTTGGTGCACCGGACTTGGTTATTGAGATTCTCTCAGAGTCTAACTGGTACACAGATATTTTTATCAAAAGGCAAAAATATAAAAATGCAGGCGTTAGGGAATATTGGATCGTGATGCCTGATAAATTAAGAATACAGGTATACTGTTTCGAAAAGTCTGATGAACCAACCGAATACACCTTTACGGATAAGATTCCAATAAGTATCTGGGGTGGAAAATGTGTTGTGGATTTTGCGGATATCTATACGGATATTTCGTTTATGCTTTAAATTCGGATTTTTAATAATTTTTATAACAGGGAGTATTTTGATGGAGAAGGAACTTTTAAAGAAATTCTATCAGGAGAATATGTATGGTACCTGGCGCAAAGGGGAGAAAGTAACCTATGAGCGCCTTGGAGAGGACCCTAAAGCAAAGGACTGGAAAAGAAATCCTTTTAATCCATTTGAGGTGGTTGGAGGTGAACTTATAAAGATAAAGGTTGAACAGGACAGTAGAAACACAGAGTTTATTGTACATGCATATGTTCCTGATTCTGCAGATAACAGCTCACCCTTTATCATATGCATGCACCCAATAACTCCTAAGGATTATGCCTTGTCACAGGGCTATGCTTTATTCTTCCTCGAAAGTACCAAAATTGCTTCTGATGATATGAAACATGAAGGTGCCTTTTACGACATCTATCCATATGGGGAAAAGCCCGAAAGCCAGACCGGAGTCCTTATGGCATGGGCTTGGGGAGCTTCTAAGGTACTGGATGCGGTATATAACGGGCTCGGGAAAGAGCTTGATCTTGATCCCGAGGCATCCATGGTAACGGGAGTTTCCCGTTATGGAAAGGCTACTGCGGTATGTGGAGCATTTGACGAACGTTTCAGGATGGTAATACCTGCCTGCTCCGGTGCAGGCGGACTTGCCTTATATAATTTCGTATCCGAGGGAAAGGTTTATGATTTCCGCAAATGCGGAGGCCCTGCAGAGTATACCTATGGGAAAAACGAGCCGTTATCCTGTCTGCAGTCTGAGGCCGAAAGAGGGTGGTTTAATGACAAGTTTCTTGAGTACGAAAAAACTTCTGATATACCATATGATCAGGAAAATCTCATTAACCTTGCCCTTGACAAAAACCGCTACTATTTTGTAATAGCCTCATATATGGGTGAGGACTGGGTTAATGCTCCTGCTATGTGGGAATGCTTTAAGAAAGCAGATGAAGAGTTTTCAAAAGCGAATCTATCAGACCATCTTGTTGCTTCATTCCATAAGGAAGGGCATGCCGTAATCCAGGAGGATATGGAGCGTATTGTTACATATTTCAATCATATGTATTACGGTATGGATACAGGAGTTGATATCAAGGCTCTTAAAACCAGTCTTTTTGCCGGTCAAGAAAGCGGAAATGCAGAAAGGCTGAGGCTTCGTCCATATAAAAAGGAAGATAGTGTCAAAATTGCAGAGTGGCTGCAGGATGAGACTGTATTCATAAGATGGGGTGGAGAAAGATTTGGTTCATTTCCTGTAAGTGCAGAAGATATTGACCGAAAGTACAGTGAGCTAAACGGAGACTGCGAACAATATGATAATTTCTATCCCGTGACAGCATATACAGATGATGCGGTAGTAGGACATTTTATCATAAGATATATTAATAATTCACACGATGTACTGCGACTTGGCTGTGTAATTGTCGATGACAGCAAACGTGGAAAAGGCTACGGCAAGAGGATGTTAGAGCTTGGCATAAAGATGGCCTTTGAGATAATGAAAGCAAAGAAGCTGACGATAGGAGTTTTTGAGAATAACACACCGGCATATAAGTGTTATAAGTCGCTGGGCTTTACTGAGGCAGAAGTACAGGACGGACATACGTCGATTATAGACGGCAAAGAATGTAAGGTTATCGAGCTGGAGCTTGTACATTAAATGATAAACTAAGAAATGGCACCGGATATAGTCAAGGAGAATAAATTAGTATTTACAATAATAAATCATACGGAGGGGCAAAATGATAGCAAAAAGCACAGTTAAGGAAGTACAGGTTTACAGAAACAGCGCATCGGTCATAAGGACCGGTGAGGTGGAATTGAAAGCAGGTAGGAACATTATCTATGTTGGTGGTATGACTCTTACCTCAAAGCAGGAGGACTTTGTTCTTTCATTTCCGGAAAATGTTAAGGCTACCAATATCCAGATAATTAAGATCGATGATATTGATGATTTCGGTGAAAGAGAATCAGAGAAGATCCAGAAGAAAATAGACGAAATCGACTACCAGATAGAAACCAGCAAGCTACTGATAGATCTAAGAAAAACCAACGGTGACTTCTCAAAAAGGACCGATGTATCCGTAGAGGCTCAGGAACAGTATATGGTGGCACTCCCTGCAAGATTGTTGGAGCTCCATAAACAGATTGGTGATCTGGAGGAAGAAAGAGAAAAGCTCGTAGAGGATCAGGAGGATGCCGTAAAGGAAGAAAATAAACCCCTGATCATGGCAGAGATTTTCTCTGAAACAGACGGGAAAATACCTTTTACATTAAGATATCAGGAAACCACAGGAAAGTGGAAGCCCAAATATGAGGTTCGTTACAAAAGTAACGAAGAGCCTCTTGAAGTAAGCATGAAGGCTCAGATAACACAAAACTCTGATGAGGACTGGAAACAGGTAAAGGTAACATTGTATTCGGGAAACCCTGCAGTTTTCCATGGACTTCCTGAGCTTGATCCGGTACATGTTTCAATATTTGTGGACCAGCCCGTATACAGAGGACGTGCAAAGGGTAATGCCAGGATGTGCGAATCATCCATGATTATGGATGAGGATGTATGTCCTGAGGATATATGCGAAGAAGAAGCTCCTGTGCTCAATATGGCTCCTGTAAAGATGCAGGAGGCAGAGGTCCAGGAAGAAGAAACTATGTCGGCATTTATACTTCCCGATCTTAAGGATATCTTAAATGGCACAGACGGAAATATAGTTGTCCTTCAGAGCTTTAAGGTGCCTGCAAATTATCAGCTTTTGAGTATCCCAAGAGTGGATACAAAGAGCTTTCTTACCGCAGAGATCAACGAGTCGGACTGGCCGCTGCCCGCAGCCTATGCATCAGTATATATCAAGGACCTTTTTGCAGGCGATATATATGTGGATCCTGATACCGATATAGATAAATTCTCCTTATCCTTAGGTCAGGATGAAAGGATCACGGTAGTCAGGGAAGAACTTCCCAGAAAGACTCAGGAAGCACTACTTAAGAATCAGAGAAAGCAGGTACGCACTTCGAGGATTAAGCTCATCAATAATTCAAAGGAAACCGTTAAAGTTCTTTTGAAAGACCAGATACCTGTATCCACCGATAAAGCAGTCACAGTGGATGTGATAAAGCTTTCAGAGGGTGTATTAAATGAAGAAAAGGGTGAGGTAAGCTGGGAGCTTATGGCAGAGCCTAAGAATGTCATAGAGTTAGAGCTTTCCTACAGTCTCGCATGGCCAAAGGACAAGAGATTATCCGAAAGAACTGTAAGATAAAGGCAAAATAAAAAGCTTCCCAATTGCGGGAAGCTTTTTAATTTAATAAGGGGCGTCCATTGATTCAGCCTTTTTAACCGCATCTTCAAGTGTCATACCGGTAAATGCCTGTGCACCGAAGATCCTGCCTGATTTTCCATCATTAATAAACGCACCGACCACTATACCGGGGATTGTTGACTCGGGAGCGTTGGGAGCATTGGGGCCGCCGAGATCAGTCCTGCACCAGCCGGGATCGGCAAGCGACATGATAACATCAGTGCCTTTAAGCTTAAAGCCTAAGTCTATGGTTACCTTATTTAACGCCGCTTTGCTTGCGGAATATCCGGCCTGCTCAGCCTCTAATGCAATACCGCTCGTTGTATTAACTATTCTTCCAAATCCATTAGCGATCATTTTTGGCAGAAAATGATAACATATTTTCATCGGCGCTATAGTATTGATAAGAAAGCTCTTGCTGTAATCCTCATCGGGAGTAGCAAGATAGTCAGTCCTGTAGGCTATCTGTAAGCCTGCATTATTAAGTATAACATCTACCTGTGCTCCGCTTTCATCAATAGCCTTAAGCATGGCCTCTACCTCGTCAAGATTTGACAGCTCGGCAGATACGCTAAAGGCATTTACACCCTTTGCCTGTATCTCGTCTACAAGACTTTTTGTACCTTCCTTAGTACGTGAATGCAGTATCAGATTACATCCCTGCTCAGCCAAAAACAGTGCGGAAAGCCTGCCTATTCCGCGGCTTGCACCTGTGATCAAAACCCATTTTTCTTTTAAATCCACCATGATAAAACCCCTCCAAAATTATGCATAAAGAATCTTGATTGCTTTATTCATAAAGAATTTTTGCAACCCTGTATAAATGATTATATCATCCGGTGCTTTGTATTATCCATAATCTAGGAAAGTATTATCTTGCACAATATGACTAAAGTCATGCTAATAAGTGCCTTTTTTCACTTTCAAAACAAAAAAGTACAGGCTATAATGTGTTTGCAAGTGAGGAGCAGCCCTCCGGACAGATAAAATACAAAATAAAATTCTAAAATACAGGAAAGGGAACAAAATGAGCACAATACTTAAAACAAAGGATCTGACAAAGAAATACGGCAACAAGGTTGTAGTTGACAATCTTAACATCGAGATAGAGAAAGGCGAGATATTTGGACTTTTAGGCCCCAACGGTGCGGGCAAAAGCACGACTATGAACATGATATGCAACATAGTCCGTCCCACATTAGGGAGCATTGAGTTTATGGGAAAGGATTTCAGAAAGAACAGAAAAGAGCTCATTGGGAAAGTCGGTTATATCCCACAGGAGCTTGCAATACATGGAAACCTCAAGGCCTGGGAGAATGTCGAACTGTTTACTTCCCTCTACGGTATAAAGGGTGAGGCATTAAAGAAGGCTATAGAGGAATCATTAGAGTATGTAGGACTTCTCGAAAGAAAGAATGACTACGCAAAGAATTTTTCGGGCGGTATGAAGAGGAGGCTTAATATAGCCTGTGCTATAGGACATCATCCTGATCTTCTGATATTTGATGAGCCGACAGTAGGTATCGATCCCCAGTCAAGAAACTTTATCCTTGACAAGATAAAGGAGTCAAATAAAAATGGTGCAACAGTCATTTACACCAGCCATTACATGGAAGAGGTTGAGGCCATCTGCTCTAAAATAGCCATTATGGATAACGGCAAGATCATAGCGAGCGGCACAAGTGAGGAATTAAAGAAGCTGGTGGTGGATGATACGGAAAGCATCACATTGGAGGAAGTTTTCCTGACACTTACAGGAAAGAAACTGAGGGACTATTAAGAGTAGGGAAGGAAACGGAAATGATCAGATATTTGGTAAAAAATAATATAAAGCTGATGTCAAGGAGCAGCATCAATATCCTTGCCTTTGTACTGGCTCCGCTGCTTGTTTCGGCGGTCCTTATGAGTGCTTTTTCGACACTTATGGAAAAATATGAGGATGCCGGGAGATTTACGGTCGGATACAGCATATCCGGAGAGAAAACAGGAACATATATTAAGGAAGCCTTAGAGAAAATTTCAGAGAATAACGACATTACCTTTGTAGAGTATCCTGCGGGAGATATAGATGACAATATTACAAAGAAGGATGTAGCATGCTTTATAGATTTTGGTGATGAGAAATACAGGATTTATGAAAAAGAAGAGTTTAAGATCCAGGGAAAGATAACCGAAGGTATCATTTCTATGTTTTATAACTCGATATCCTTAGGACAAAATGCTGCAGAAGCCGCTGATATCACCGTAAGGAAAGCGGACTTTATACCGCCGGTTGATTCGGTTGATTACTACGGAATCATCGAGATCATTTATTTCGGATGGTGCGCAATAGTATGTGCGGCAGCACTTTTTACAAATGAAAAGAAATACAGGATAAGAAATAAATATACAGTTTCGGGAGTAAGCGAGTTTAAGCTTTATATTGCTAGATTTGCATCTGTTGCAGCAGTGGTACTGGCAGGTATTGGTGTTTCAGCAGTCATTTCTTCACTGATGCTTGATGTACACTGGGGAAATATTTTTCTTTCAGCATTAGTTGTCGCATTTTCAATAATGGCAGCCACAGCATTTGGCATTATGCTGTATACCATAACGGACAGTATGGTACTTACCATAATCCTTACATTCAGTATAGTATGGATATGGGGCTTCTTCGGAGGCAGCTTTGAAACATATATGTTTTCATCACTGCCTGAATCCTTAAAAAAGATTTCACCCATTTATCACGAGAACAGGGCATTGATCGAGCTTCTGGTACAGGGTAAGAGTGATTATCTGTTAAGTGCACTGATCTTTTCTGCAGCAATAGTTATTGGATGTTCTGCAGCATCAATATTTGTAAGCAACATAAAGAGAGAGGGAAGAAAATGAGGATATTACTAAAAACAACATTAAAGCTGCTTTTCAGGAATAAGGGCTTCTGGTTTTTCTTAATAGTTACGCCTGCGCTGTCAATACTCATGTTAAACATAAAGGTAGCGGACTCTACATATTATGCAGCAGGACTTGGTGATGATAATCTTTTGGAGATTGAAAGCACTGACGAAAAGGTAGCATATCACAATACAGGAAGCGGTATGCTGATCATAAAGGTTTATGACGCATCCGGCAGTGACCTTTCGGAATATTTCTTAGAAAGCCTTGCAGATAATGGTATGTTTAAGCTTTTAAGGGCAAAATGCAATGATATGACAGAGGAAGCCTTCGAAGAGAGGCTCAGGATTGACGGTGTAGAAGACCGTATGACGGCTGCCATCTATTTAAAACCTGTTTTTGATCAGAAAATGCTTGCAGGAGACAGTGCGGAAGCCTTTGAGATAGCCATTCTTTCAGATGATGAAAGATACAGGATGCTTGAGACAGAAGCAAAGAATATCTCAGGTCGTATAATAAATACTGCCACTTTATTAGGCAGCAAACCTGAAAGAATTGTTGAAATGTTAAAGGCAAGCAGTGATCAGGTGATGAAAAAGGAAGTGATTGAACTCCAGAACCCTGACGAAAGATCGCTTACCAAGGAGCAGAGCAATAACAAGACCCGTATGGGCTACGTATTTGCATTCCTTACCTTAGGTTTTATGTTCTGCGGAGTATTTGTTGCACACACAGTTATCCAGGAACAGAAGGAACAGGTGCTTACAAGGATAAAGCTTACAAATGCCGGGAATATCACATATTTTATGTCAAAGTTTTTATCGGGCGTGGTAGTATCAGGGATACTTACAGTGGTTCTTGGTATCGGGATCAGCTTTGTCGATGAGGAGCAGTTGGGGATGGCACACGGAAAAATTCTTTTTCTTACGTTCCTCTTAGGGCTTATCTTCTGTTCAATCAGCCTCCTGCTCGGAATCCTTTTCGAGGATGTTATGACCGCAAATGTTGTTGCATTTACCATATGGTCGCTTTCATCCCTCCTTTCGGGATTATACTTCCCGCTTAACGCAACTACAAAGCTGATCAAGGTTATTTCGGGCATTATGCCGCAAAAATGGTTCATGGAAGGCACGGAAATGATTTTTGTAGGTGACAACTCGGCATATATTATGTTATTATGTATAGTAGCAGCATATCTGGTTCTGGTTGTAAGCCTCGGAGGGCTTGGGCTTAAAATGAAAAAGGCTGAAGCTTAAAATGATAAATACATTGCAAAATAATTATTTCCTTGCGGTGCGGATGGGTTTTCTATTTGCACTCAGCATCTTAAGCATAATAAGCAGCAGTGAGGCAGGGGTATCGTTTGGGATACTCCTGCTCAGTCTGTTTTTCATAAGCTGCATGCTGGTAAAGGAACTTTTAAAAGGATTATGGAAAATTCCTGCGTATGTAGTTGGGATTATTCTGATCGGACTCCTTTTGTATCTTGGGGGCAGGGGATTTTTAATGCCGGCGTTTTTCTTGGCTTTTGAGGGCCTTTCAGAGATTAAGGCTTCTGCCAAGTGGTATGGGCTGATTGTTCTTGCGGCATTTGCACCTAACCCCTATGGTATGGGAATGCAGGTAATGGTGGTCGGTATGCTTGCCATCTGTTATATCCAGCACTATTTTATAGTATCCAAGTATGAGGAACAGATGATGAAGGAAACCATCATCGAGCAGGACCTGAAAAAGGACATTTACCTAAAGGATGCAGAAAGTAAGGCAGAGATACGGAAAAATATGCTGTTGGCTGAAAACAAGCTGCTTGAGGGGCGGTCAAAGCTGGCGCAGACATTGCATGATAAGTTGGGGCACAATATAAACGGGTCAATATACCAGTTAGAGGCAATCAAGGTTATCATGGAAAAGGATCCTGAGAAGTCAAAGGTTATGCTGCAGGGCGTTATCGACCAGATGCGTGGTGGGATGGATGAGATAAGGGCTATTCTTAGAAAAGAGAAACCCGAGAAAAAGGAGCAGTCCATGCTGCAGCTGTATAAGCTCTGCGAGGACTGTAACGAAAAGGGTGTTGCGATGGAGCTGTCGACTTCGGGTGATATTTCCCTTATTTCTGAGAACTATTGGGAAATAATCCTGGATAACGCATTCGAGGCTGTGACTAACGCGATGAAATATTCTAAATGTACCAGGATCAATGTCAGTATTGTTGTTATGAACAAAATGGTAAGGTGCAGTATTTCCGATAACGGTATAGGGTGCAGGAAGCTCGTCGACGGCATGGGTATTTCCGGTATGCGCAGCCGTGTGCGTGGCGCCGGCGGGACCATCAGTTTTGAGACGGAGAGCGGATTCACCGTCAATATGTTACTGCCTATGTGAAAAGGCTTCCCCTTGAGGGAAAGCTATTGATAAAAAATGGAATATAATATTTTACTTAGAATATAAATAGAAAGTTGGAGAAAATGGAAAAGATTAAGGTCATAATTGCCGACGACAGCGATTTCGTCAGGGACGGCATGAAGATAATACTCGATGTGGATGATGAGTTTGATGTAATTGGGTGCGCTTCTAACGGGAAAGAAGCAATAGAGCTGGCAGAGAAAAATGCACCGGATGTTTTCCTGATGGATATCCAGATGCCGGTTATGGATGGTATAGAGGCCACGAAATATATAGTGGAGCATGGTCTGGGTAAGGTTTTGATACTTACCACATTTGATGACGATGATCTGGTAAAGCAGGCTCTAAAGAACGGAGCTAAAGGCTATCTAATAAAGAATCATACTCCGGATCACCTGAAACAGATGATTAAATCCGTATATCATGGTACCGGAGTGGTTGACGAAAACATCCTTGAGTCTTTTATCAATCAGAGGGGTGATTCTCCTGTTGACAATCATACGGAAGGTTCTCCGGCTGAAAGAGTGGGAGATGGATTTAACTCTGCTAATTATACCGAGCGCGAGCTTGATATTATAAAAGCGGTGGCTGACGGTCTTTCTAATAAGCAGATAGCAGAAAAACTATTTATTTCCGAGGGTACGGTAAAAAATTATATTACCAATATTTTGTCAAAAGAAGACTTATCCCACAGGACCGCTCTGGCGGTATATTATCTTACTGGTAAGAAATAGATTTTATATCTAAAAGGCAATTTTAAATCAGGGAAATTATTAGAAAAAAATCAAAGAAAATATCAGGAAAAAATCAGGGAAAAAATTTCCGAAAAAGGTCAAATGTCAAGGTGAATTCTAGTTTGTCAGATTAAATTCCAGGTCAACACCGTATATCGATATCATAACATAAAAATTGATGTAAAAAGGTCGCTTTTTCTGATGAATTGATGTAAAATAGATGCTAGTAGCT
>JAFYYN010000108.1 GCA_017557525.1 Lachnospiraceae bacterium | reverse complement strand
TTGCACTTAGGACAGCCGATAAGATAGACCTTCTCCCGGAACATTCCTACAAGGAACTGTTCTCAACTACCCAAAGACGCTATGAAATGCAGAATAAACAATCCATCCGCACTAAGATAGACAGGGCAAGAGAGCGGGCAAAATCCTTGAACAAGGGGCAGAAGGTACAGAAGAAAGGTGATATAGCCTTATGAAACTTAACAGAGAGGAGCAGGAAACCATCATCACCTTCAATGCCAAGTATAAGAACGCAACCATATATACCCGTGATCCGACGGTTATGAGAGAAGTTGACTCGTTAGTTATCGGATATCCGGATGTTTTCAAGTGCGTAGCTATGTCAGACATCGACAAGACCTATGAAATGCCTAAAACAGCCGTTAGTTATCGTAAGCCGAGAATGTTATCCGAGGAGCAGAGGGAAGCAAAAAAGAAATATGATGAAGATAAACAATTAGAACAATATATGTAAAAAGTTCTGTAACTTTAGTATATAAAAGATGTTTACAATACGCATTAAATATGATATTATACAGTCAGAAAAAGGATTACGAGGGAAGAATGCAATGGGGGAAAGTAAAAAGAGGAGTGTAAAGAAACCATTCGAAGCATTGACTATAGCTGATAACTATATGTTTCAATCGATTATGCGAGACAAGAAAAAGGCTAAGCCACTTCTTGAAATGGTACTTCGCAAGAAGATAAAAGATATAATTTATGTAGAAGTTGAAAAAACAAAGGAAACAGGATACCGTACCCGAGGTATCCGTATGGATGTGTATATAGAAGATGATGAAAAAATTGTCTATGACATTGAGATGCAGGGATTCCAAAAGCCGCACTTTGGAAAAAGATTTAGATACTATCAGAGTGCGATGGATGTAGATGTTGTTAATAAGGGAGATTCCTTTGGAAAACTCCGTAAGAGTTATATAATCTTCTTTACTTGTTATGATCCATATGGTAAAGGCTGGTATATGTATCCATTTAAGACTATCTGTGAGTGGGATAGTGATATAGTAATGGATGATGAAGCGGAACGTATAGTTATGAATGTAAAAGGGTACAAGGATAAGGAAGGCCACGAAGTAAGTGAAGAGATAAAAGAACTTCTATCTTATATGGATGGTAACAGTCCAAAATCCGATTACACTAAGATGCTTGATGAAGCTGTCAAGGAAGTCAAGCAGAACGAAGAAAGGAGGAGCGAATATATGAGCATTAACACATTTGCAGCTGATGAAAGAGAAATGGGCGAATATAGAACATATGTAGAACAAATCCGTGGCAATGATGATGGATTTGTTGCAGATGATGTTTTAATCAGGGTTTTACGTATTCCTGACAGAATACTCATTAATGTCCGCAAAGTTATAAAGGAACATCCTGACTGGGATGATGAAGAAGTTGCAGAAGAGGTGCTTGCTTTAGAAGCTTGATAGTAAATGATAAAACTGAATAGATGATAAAACTTGAAGCATAGGTTTAAGACTGATTAAAATCTTATCCCTATGCTTTTATTATTTTACAAAATCGAAAGGAGAATTTAAAAATGGATGAACAAGAAAAATCAGCACGTCTGATCAGGGCAGAAGAAAAAGTAAAGTTGGCAAATGATGAGCTTGAAAAAGTCAAGAAAGAAGAAAAGAAAAGAATGAGAAAGGTGCAGGATGCACACAAGTTTATGATGGGCGGTACTGTGGCAAGGTTCTTTCCAAGATGCTACAGTTTTAATAAGCTTGAGATGTACAGGATTATAAGCTATGCCTTTAGTAATCCGAGCGTTCAGTCTTTCATAGAAAGGGTAATCAGTGAGCGTTCCGAAGAAGAAAGTAAATCCGAAAAAACAATATCGGAAAATGCCGGACCCGGCAAAAATGAAAAACATAACGGAACAGTATCAGAAAACGGACAGTAAGAAACTGCGGAAGTGCCAAAATTCTCTCACCGAGTTTTACTCGGTGCGCACAGATATACCACCAGAGGTGGTATGTGCGTCCTGCGGAGCTTTTTGGCACTTCTCTTTTGTCTACATCATATCCGTCGGTTTCACCGAAAGTTCGTGTGCTGACGCAACGACATAACCATCCGTTTTTCACAAAGTTCGTGTGCTATCGCAACGACAGAAAGGAGAACTAAACTTGGCAACCAAACAACTGAGTACCAGAGCAAACATCGTTGGGCGGAGCGTGAATACCCACGGTGGAAGTTCAGCTATTGAGCAGTCGTCATACATCA
>JAFYYN010000010.1 GCA_017557525.1 Lachnospiraceae bacterium | reverse complement strand
TTTTAAAAATTTTTTTATTTTTTTGAGATCAGTCTCTTTGGCTTTGAGGTTGCTCTCTTTCTGCCTGACACTTATTATATCGGACAGATTTTCTGTTTACTTAACCCCTGTTTTAAAACTTTTTGACCAGTTTTTTGAAAACCCTCATAATTTTATAAATTCCATCATCTTTTCCTTGGAATCATTCGTTTCTATTTCGTATGCTTCCTTTATATACTCTGCAGGCTCTAAATACAACCCAGTCTTTGTATTTTTCAACAAACTATATATCTGCGTCTGTGATATCTTGTCATATGCTTCACTTTCACTTACCCTATTAGACTCCATCTCCACTTTTACCAGATATATGATTTTGGATAAAACTCCCATCTTTTTTCGTCCAGTTGTCATATTACTCTTTTTCCTCTCTTTTATTATTCAGAAGAGCTAAGCCTTTTTCAGTTCCAATAAATACCTGCATGCCAAGATTTTCAACTTCTAGCTGTTCTAAAAGTGTCCTTTTCGCTTCTATTGAGCCAACTGGACCATATACGCCTTCCCAATACATATTTAAGCAAAGGTTTGTATCATCATCAGCTGTTGGTCCAATAACAATATCATATTCATGCGGAGTTCCGGCGCTTTTTCTACAATCGAGTACAAAATCAAGCCACTCAATATCTGCTTCGTTAAAAATCTTGGTTTTGCATTGTTCTAATACTTCCTGTACTGTATCAAACGCATATAAATACTTTCCATCAACCTGCTGCTTTCTTTGTTTTGCCTGATTATATCTCTTTACCATCATCTTTGCAGATTGTTTTTTATCATAAGCCAAGTAGAAACCTTTTCCAAAATCTTTATACCCTTTACCTTCCTGTAAATTTATGTTTTCTATCCTCGTAATAGTTCCATGATATATCGTGCTTTTAATCTTAAACTCTTTCATTTATATACCCTTCCGCTTCTGATAATATTTCTTCATCAGGCAAACCATCAAATACAAATGAGTTCTCGCATATATATTCCAGGAGTTTTGTTTTTCTGCATAGTTTCATAAATTTTTCTATTCCCATTTTATGCTTAGCTCTATAAAGATCTGCAATTGTATCCATTAAATATATATGATTATTTATTCGTTTCTCATTCTTCCTATTGTTTTGCATATTTTTCGCCTCACTTTTATCAGATTATTTTTTACTATCAAGGAAATAGGAGTCACCTTCCTGGTGACGGTTGCTCATATTTTTGTAGTAAGCGGCTGCCGTGCGGGAACTGGTACGGAAGTCCTTGCCCTTCTGTCTACCCTTTGAGAGATGTATTGAAAGTTTTACCCTGTTTTTCTCTTCTAAAGCTTGAATTTCAACAGACATATCAGTTTGTGTTTTGATAAGGTTTTTTGCCTGGTCTATTTCCGGGGCATAGTCTTTTCCTTCATTGATCAGGGTGTCTTTTATTTTTTCGTACAGATCCATAAACCCCTCATCAAGTCTTATGAGTTCATCTATTCTTTTCTGTTTTTCGTCTATGGTTGCATCAAAGCCGTCTGCATCAAAGTCTTCCTGTTCAAGGATAGTAGCCTGCTTTATAGTGGTAGTCTTTAATTCTTTAAGTATGACTTCTTTTTTCTTTAAAGTATCTATCATTATGTTTATATATGTCAGTTTTTCGCTGTCTCTCATAAATCTATCGTTTCCTTTCAACTGTTTGATTCTACTACCTCATTAATATTTTATCACCGTTTCAAGTATGTTGTCAAACCATTTTTAGTCCAAAAACAAGTAAATGCAGCCCCAAAATAGAGCTGCATTTGCTACCATTTAATCGTATATTTTTATCTCATTGATGCTGCTGTCTGCTGTGAGCCAACATTGACATATCTGATCTGTGAGCCACCGGAAGCCTGGGTACGATTGAGCTTCATTACTTCCTTCCATGTATCTCTCATCTCACGGATGTACTTTAATGCATCTTCTAATACTTCTGCGTCTTTATGAAGGTTAGCCTCTACAAGCCTTCTGTATATATAGTCATACACTCTTTCAAAGTCCTGTGCTACAGGGTACTTGAAATCAAGTGTTGACCTGAACTCTGTGATAATGTTTTCAGCTTTTACTATATTTGTATGCGCCTTTGATACATCGTTACTCTCTATAGCTCCAAGTGCTATATTACAGAACTTTATAGCTCCGTCATAAAGCATAAGTGTAAGTTCTGCGGGTGATGCTGTTGCGATTGAGTTGCTCTTATATACGTTTGCCATAGCTGCTGTCATAATCAATACCTCTCTTTTATACAAGCTTTTGTACTCTTTCTTCTGCCCTACACTAGATATATCGGAGAGGTTTTTGATTTACTTAACACCATTTTTGATTTTTTTGCAAAAAAGGGACTCCCAATTAGGAGCCCCTTAATCACACTATATTATTGAAGAACCAATTCTCCAAATACTGTTAACTGTTATCTTATCAGCCAAAGAAACCTGCTAACTGGCTCTGCTTGTTCTGAAGTTCGGACATCGCTTTCTCCATTGCTGAGAACTGCTTATAATATTTATTCTCAATATCTGTAAGTTTCGTCTCCCAATTCTTGATCTGCTTTTCGTACTCATCACTCTCTGTCTTCATCTGCTTGTCATTGTAGAATGTTAGAGCACTAGAAAGCTTTGTCGTTCCCATCTTATCAAACATCTTGTCATAGAACTTCGACATAATGCCTGACATAGCCTGACTTACCGCATCAGGATCTTCTTCGAGCATCTGCATAAGCTTATTAGTTTTGGTAGCATATTCAGCATCATCTGCATCACCCTCAATATGCAGTTTACCATGCTCTCTGTAATCTCCAGTAACTATGCCGAAACTTGATAACGAGAATTTCTCGCCATTTATTTCAAAGGTTTCCTGCATAGCTGATCTAAAAGTATTCATCAGGTCATTCAAGGTATCATCACGACGAAGAAGTGAGTCTTTAATTTTTGTTTCCCATTTCTCTACTTCATCATCAGTCATTGCTTCTTTCTGGTCACTGGTAAGCATTGAATAGCTACGAGCTGATGCGGCATTGTATTTGGTATACATTTCTTCCATCAACTCATTATAGCCTTTGACGAAATCTTTTACTCTGTCATAGACTGCTTGAGAATCTTTAGTAACAGATATCTTTACTTCTTCATCACCGGTAGTTCCAAGCAGGTCAAGTTTCATACCATTTGCATTGATGGTATTAGAACCCGACTCAATTATAGCTCCGTTAAGCCTAATCTTTGCATCCTGAGCCTTTACAATAGCAAAATCACTGCTTGACGATGCGTCATGTCCACCTTTTGCCAACTCTTCGGTGATGTTTGTAAGGCCAAGTGCTGCAAGTCCGGTATCTCCTGTTACATCAGATTCAATCGTAAATAATCCATCCGTACCGCTGTCTTTAGCTGATATGAAGAAACGACCGCTATTTTTATCAAAGTTAGCACTAAGACCTGCTTCTTTCAATTTGTTGGTGAAGTCAGATATTTTCGAATCCTCACCTACTGTGAAAGTAAATTCTTTGTCAAGATTTTTTCCGGTCTTAATGGTGATGGTTTGCCCTAACTCCATACCAGCATCAGTAAGTTTTGAATCCGATGTCAGATTCTTACTCTTTATATCACCACCGGTAATATATTCTGCCGACGCAAGCTGATCTACCTTCAAAGAGTACGAACCAGCTGTGGCAGTTGTAGCTGATACACTTACCTTTGAAGCATCAGATGCCGTTGCTTTTCTGGCCTGATAGTTACCCTGGGTTTTCATCTTTGAAAGCGAACTTGTATAGAAGGAATATAATTTTGTGTTCATTTCCTTCCATGCATCCTGCTTCCAGGAGAGTTTCTCTTTCTTACCCTCTAAATTTGTTTTCTTAAGCTTCTGGGCTGACATCAATTCTTTTACAACAGCATCAACATCGATTCCCGAAGCCATTCCTGTCATTCTTATTGGCATAATTAACCTCCTTGTCTTTTACGCATCCCTGCAGTTTAAAACACCTCATCAGTCAGCTTCGCTGACAGCTTCCCCTCAAAGGAAAGCCTTTCGTGCTTTGTCCTATATTAGCGTTTCTCGTCTACTACAAGCCCTGCAAGCTCCCACATCTTACTGATCATATCAAGGGTTTTCTCCGGAGGAATTTCCCTTATGATTTCTTTTGTATCGTTGTCCACTATCTTTACGGATATTCTCTTGGTGGCCTCGTGATACGAGAACTGTGCGCTTGCATGCCCGAAAACAGCCCTTTTGTTTGCTTCCTTTATAGCCGACTTTACTTCCTCATCGGACGGCTGATCCCCATTTTCCGCTTTTATATTGCCTTCTGCTACCTGACCGGCAGGCTTTATGGCATCCACGGTAACAGTATCTGCTCCGGTTTTTGATACCGATGAAGAATCAACAGGTGTTGTCGGCTGATAGGACGATTGGTTACTTCCTATAGCTTCTATTCCCATATGCTCTCCTTTCGTTCGGCTTAACCGATATAAACTCACAGGTTATTACCTGTTACACCTCCATGTGACTGCAAATCCGTTCATTTGACTATTCCGTCATTTGAACGTTTTTTGAATCCTTTCCCAAGCATAGATACACTAATGGGATTCTTTTCTATTCTTTTTATCGGAGAGTGGGATGGAAAACTTAACCCCTTTTTTAAAAATATTTGTAACTATTCAGCACCATACTGATTTTTCGTAAAAAGTTATTGTGCAAAGTGCTGATTTTCCCTTTGCTTCGTTGTTATAGTTATCAACTCAATGTTGATAGTTCACGGTTTATTGTTAATGTAGCGGC
>JAFYYN010000107.1 GCA_017557525.1 Lachnospiraceae bacterium | reverse complement strand
GTAGGAGACAATCTTATAAGAAGCATGAGCCTTGTAGAGTTCAAGCCGTTTGGAGGCATAGCCTTCCACAATAAGCACTTCCCTTGCCCCTTGCTCCTTGCCCCTTGTCCCTGTAAACCTTTCTATCTCGCTCTTCCATTGGTATTTAAGCGAGTTTGGGCACACGATGAGCACACTCTCTGCAAGCCTTTCGCGAAGGAAAATCTCGGCACAGCAGATGGCTTGGACGGTCTTTCCAAGTCCCATCTCATAGCCAAGGAGTACCCTGCCCTGTCTTAGGACGTATTTAACTCCCCATACCTGATATCCTCTCAGCTGGCATTTAAGGCCGGTAAGATCAAGCTCTGTATTTTGTACCTCATCCTTAATCTCATCACTTAAGCCATAGCCGTCATTATTCGAAGCAAAATGTTCCGGTACAAGTTCTTCAAGCACATTAAAGAATGAAACCGAATTTACGGAGAAATCATCCCATGCCTCACCATCCGTTACGGGACGGATTCTCTTAAGTTCATCATAAAGCGGTCCGGCATCTATACCGGCCATCTGTCCTAAAAGCCTGTTATATGAGTCGATGGATTCTTCCTTCTTTTTCTCGGAAGTAAAGAACCACTTTATGCCGTTTGAAGCCCTCCGAATCTTCTTAATCTCCACTGCTGAATCAGCAGGGAGCCTTGCGGCGATTTCCTTGCACCTGTTAATACATCCTGCGGCTCTTATATACCCGGAGACATTCTTCACCAGACTGGTATGCTCCGGAGTCCTGTTATCAGCACTTAACCGTATCTTGGCATTCCTCTGGATGTCGCCTGCGATACGCTGGGCTATGACTTTTGCCTTAGCTGCCATGTTTTCGCCAATACCGTATATTGACGCAATCCTGTATATATCAGTCCGGACAACGTCAAAAACCGTACCTATACCATTCTCTTTTAATACGCCGGTTCTTATGCCAGATTTGTCAGCATTGATCTCTTCTATGGGGATCGTCTTTAATATTTCCAGGCTTTCCTTTTCTGACAGCTGCCTTACCGAACCTATGATATTATCCTGCATAGTCCTTTCAAGCGCATAGGCTTCGTTAGCAGTCCGCTCGGCAATATTAACCCTTTTGACGAGCGTATTTATTTCAGATGAAAAGAATTCTCTCTTTAACAACGTTCACTCCTCAACCAATCCCTAAGCATTACTTCTATAAGTCCTGCTTACAACATTATCCCGTTTATTACAGCCCGAACTCTGTGATGATGATAGAGTTCCTCATTAGGACGCATATTATGCATGTACGCCACAGCAAATTTTTCAACAGGATCCGCTTCTACCCATATACCTGTTCCCCCGGTCCATCCAAAATTGCCAAGATGTCCGTTATGACCGTATTTCTGTGTCAGGAGCGTACGGAATCCAAGACCATAGCCGTAGCCTGCAAGATAGTCATTTTCAAAATCCTTAAGCTGTTCCGGACCAAGCTGGTTTTCATGGAGCATTGCTACAGTTCCGCTGCCTAGGAATTTTATTCCCTTATATGTGCCTCCGTTAGCAAGCATCTGCATAAACACTGCAAAATCGCGGGCACTGATCAGCAGGTTTGGACGTGCTCCGGCAGGCACGCTTTCAGGATCAAGTGCAGAAAAATCAGTCGCCCTCTCAAACTGTCCGGGTCCCTTCTTTGCATAATTCGTAACAATTCTACTTTTGTTCCATGGACGTGCAAAAGTATCGGCATCCTTAAGTTCCAGAGGATCAATGAGACGATCCTTGAAAACTTCCCTTAAAGGCTTTCCTTCAAATGTTTCTACCAGAACACCGGTGATCTCGGATCCAAACCCATACAGCCAGTGTGAACCCGGTTCAAACATTACCGGAACATTTGCCATAACCCGGACTTCCTCAGCAATTGTGCTCGGTCCCTTCTTTAAAAGCTCTGCCATTTCCCTGCTCATCGCAGCCAGAGTAGGAGTTACCGGATTGATTGCAGGCACCATGCAATACGGCAGACCGCACATCATTGCAACCGCATCCCTTATGGTTATCGGTTTTTCCAGTGGTGCCGTATCTATCTCGCCGTTAGGGCGCATGATATATTTTCTCGTATCCTTCCACTCAGGAAGATAATAATACAGCGGATCACTAAAGAGGAATTTCCCTTCTTCGTAGATCATCCCAAGAATCGCATACGTAAAAAGCTTTGTAGTTGATGCCTGGCTGAACATACTGTGGATATCAACCTTTTTCTGTGACTCGATATCTGCATAGCCTGCCTCTCCATGGTAAATCAGTTCATCACCCTGCATAACTGCAACCGCACACCCCGGATTTGTTCCTTGATCCACAAATCTTTTAAGAAGATCATCCATTCTCGTAAAATCTCGCATAAAATACCTCCTTTACAAATATGATTTCCCCATCTATTTTTTTCCTATATTTTCTTTTGAATAAAACTCCTCGCCGGTATCCAGACATAATGCAGCAAGTCTTCCGCCCTCAAAACATGCACCGCAGTCTATCGCTATATGGTTGTTTACCCTGTAAATATATCCGGGTCTGGGATTTTCAGATATAGTCTGAGTCGGGGTGTGCCCTGTAACAACCAGCTTATCCTTAAAATACTGCATCCGGTAATCAGGCCGCTCCCAGACAAGTTCATCCAATGCATAATCATCCATATCCCTGTCCGGAGAAAAATTACCAAGGCCTGCATGTACAAGAAGATACTCTTTTGAACCAACGTTTACCTCTTCATATACCGAAAGATCCTTCATAAACTCAAGCACAGCTTCCCTGTATCGCGGAGCAAGCCTCCTAAATGCCTCTATAGTCGTCCTACTGCCATTGTACTGCCAGGTCATGATATTATCCAGCATGTTCTGGTCAAGTTCCTTTAAAGCCTTATCCGTTATTTCCTGCATAAGAAATTCCAGACAGTCTATTGCCATAAGCTCATGGTTCCCGACCAGGCATACCGCATTTGGCATAGACATAAGCTTCATCACAACTTTTATAGGGTCCGGTCCCCTGTCTATCATATCCCCGAGCACGAATAATGTGTCGCTGTCACTAAATCGAATCTTTTCAAGTATCTCTTCAAACATCCCATATTCACCATGGATATCTGAAATTACGTAAGTCATATATACTACAATATCCTTTCTAATGTTCCTGTCTGTGAGCTGTAACGGTATAATTTGTTAGGCAAAACATTATCTATACCTGAAATGACATTTGCAACCTTTTCAGCAAATTCCATCATTTCCTCAGTTTCGAGCCACTTCTCTTTTGCAGCAATGACTATAGCAAAATCAGCCGAGCAGGTCATAGCATAATAATCCCCGTCCAAGTCTTCTGATATCTTTTTCAGAAAATCCGAAAGAAGAATCGCATTTATTCCGCCGGACATATCCTTATTAGAGATCACATACAGAGGATTATTCTGATTTCTGTCATACCCGTGAATCTCAGAACCAATTGCATTCAAAGCCTCTATTGCCATTAGTTTGGTTATGCTGATTGGGCCTCTCGGTTCAATATTGCTGATAGAATCCTCATATATCTGGGACTCCGAAATCCCCAGTTTGTCTGTAATGTCATTTGTAATAGTCAGGATCTTTCCATCACATATGTAACAATAAGCCACTGTATAATCAAGATAATCACGGTTTGGGATTTGCATCAGATAGCTTTTATATGTTTCTCTGTCCATGAAACGAGGGAAAATATATTTTTTTATTTCATCATAGGTTTTCTTCTTCAGTTCCTCTTCAGCTGCCCTTACGGGGCTCTCCCGGTTTAATATTTGCTGCAGTATGTTTTCCGCGTACTCTTCCTCGCTAATATTCTTTTGAGATAATTCCTCTTTGGTCTCAAGTTTAACTGTAGCTTTGTATATGCTGTTTGGATCTTCCGTAACCCTTAGTCCAAATTCATCTGAAGATGCTTTCTCTATTTTTATGACTCTTGCTGCTATGCCTTTTTCGCTAATGATCTTCGCTACTCTTTTTATATAATTCAGATATTTTTCTGTATCGTTATTCATAGTCATTTTCTCCTCATTTACATATTTAAACAGTTTGGTCGGGGTATTCCCAGAATCCGCCCTTATGGAAGTTCTCATTTCCTAATGGGGTCGCCGTCAGCTTGAACATTACGCAACCATCAGGGCATACTATGGTCTTCGTATATTTACTATCGCCACCAAGATATTCCATGTCACCGCCGCTTCTTATCGCTTCCATAAGGGGATACAGCATCATCATAGTCTTCGAACAGATTCCGTATCCATCCTTGTTGACCGGACAGCCATAAGTACATATGTACTTATCTCCTATTTCTTCGCCGTTACGACAGTATCTTTCAGTTCGGTCTCCATGCAGAAAACCAGTGACCTCTACTGTAAATTCATATTCTTCGTCATACCATTTTTTCATATTCCGTTCTTCTCCTGTTATATTTTTTCACATTTAGAATTTTACCATATCCTCTGGTTCAAGGCAAGCCACAAATAATAATGAATCCATTTTTAACTCGCCATTAAAATATACCTGAAACGCAGAATAAGCTATACCTCATTTTGAAGGTATAGCTTAACTCCTATTTTGATATTGAATTTTGATATTAAATTTTGGTAACTATTCAGCAACCCTAAGCTAAAATTGCCATGGGGTCACCAGTAAACGCATTTATAATTGCCTTAAATGCGTTGATTCCGTGTTTTTTAGCAGTACCGATATATGACATGATCGTAAGGTAGGCACTTGCCCCTTCGTCCGTCCTGAAACAACCGGATACCTTGGTTTTTGTTTTGACCATTCGAAAATCCCGTTC
>JAFYYN010000106.1 GCA_017557525.1 Lachnospiraceae bacterium | reverse complement strand
CACTTAAGAAATCTGAGATCTTTTTTTTGCATAATAACTTCCGAAGCCATTGTATTTCTCCCTAAAAATTTGACGAGCGTCAAATATATGATACGATGATTGTATCACAATATTTGTCGCTCGTCAAGTACAACTTCAGTACGTTTTTTTTACTTGCCGGTTGCAGATCCTGCCAAAATCGTTTCATTTATACAATCAGAGAACCCTCCCGCTGATATACATTCCCAGGCTTTTGTCCGCTGTAAGGACAAACATTTTTCGGTATTTTAACGCACTGAGTTAAATATTTCAAGCGCTTCTTCAACACTTATGCCTCTTGTGGAAAGGACGACTGAAACATCATCATACCATACACCGGCCTGAATCTGTGTCCCTGTGTAAGTTTTGGCAGTGACATATTCCGATAAAGATCCTGCGCTTAGCTCAGATTTATCGAGCATTGGGCCAGCCCATCCATTTTTCCCATATTCATCCCTCCACGTTATAGTGACGGAATATGAGATGTTGGAGTCATATTCACCGGCATATTCTATATAAATCTCTTTTGTTCCTGTCTCGCTGCCTGTCTGCGGGGCAATGTAATATTTTACTTCCGCTATTGTTAATCTGACATCGGGTACTACATAGGCCGGAATATACTTCCCAAGCAACGGATCATTCTTACACCTTTCAAACTTTGCCGCAAGCTTATCGTTTATAGAAACCGCTCCGGCATCAGTATTGTTTTTCATTATGTTGATCAGGTTATCAAAACTGTCCCCTGATATTTTAACACATATATCCAGTAAACCCTGAAAACGGACATATCCGTTCTCATATAACCTCAGATGTACAGTCATTCCATCTGTCATTTTAAAATAAATATGGTAGATTTCAGTGTCATAAATTGAAGATGCAGTCAAGCCTTCTTTAGCCGGTACTTCTTCCCATGGTATAATCTCAGCCTCATCCAGCTGTTCTATGAATCTTTGGAGAACTTCTTCACTGGCATTTATCCGGTACAACTCATTCTTATCAAAAAACCATGATGCTCTTGTCTCGTACTGTACATCATTGAAATTACCCATAAGATGTATACTGTCTTCAAACAATTCCCTTCCATATTTCATCGTATTTCCATTATCACAAATAAATGTTGAAACAGAACCTGTAGTCTCCTTCATACAAAGCATAAATTGAGGATCATAACCTTTCACAGAAAAAAAATCTCCTTTTACGCTTCCGGAAAGTTCCGTATATTCATCCGGCGAGGTCAATTCATCGATATTTCCCGTGATCGTTCCTAGATAATCTCCTAATATATCCGCTTTTTCCATACGTTCATAATGTTTATATGTTCTGCCCTGATATATAATAAACCCGATCATGCTGGCTTGGGTACTGCTTGACATTGTTATTTCTAACTGCTGACCGTTAGCTCCGTCTTCCAAAACAGCAGATGCCCCATCGTTTGCTAATGGCTTTGTACTGGTAAACCATATTACTGAGCCTGCTATTACTAAGCATAAGCAGGCTGCAATTATACCCCATCTGGTATAGATGCGTTTTTTAGTCCTTCTATACTCTGCTGCACCTGATATCAGGTCATCATCTATATTACCCATAGCTGTGATAATTTTTGGAATATGCGTTATCATACCTTATAACCTTCTTTCTTCAAGTAATCACGTAACCTGTTACGGGTTCTGAACAACTTTGACTTTACGCTGGTTTCGCTCAAGGAATACATACCCGCAATATCACTTACTGTGTCAAAAAACCAGTATTTTCTCAAAAACACGTTACGGTCCAGTTCCTTCTCTTTTCTTAAGAATACGCTGATCAGCTTAGCAATTTCATCATCTTCAATACTCATCATAAAACTGTCATCAGGGATTGCTTCATCTATCTCGGATAAAGAAATAACAGATTCAGCTGAGCGTTTCTTCGCGTTTAAAAACTCAAGCCTCTTCAGAGAAAGATTTCTTACTATTTTGCAGATAAAGGCTGATAAATTACCGGGGCATTCCGGCGGTATTTTGTTCCACGATGCCAGATAAGCATCGTTTACACACTCCTCAGCATCTTCCCTGTTCGAAAGGATGTTATCTGCTATCCGTATACACAATTTCCCATATTTCTTATCCGTTTCTTTTATTGCCCGTTCGTCCCGAGTAAAGAAAAGATCGACAATCTGCTTATCATCCAAGCTGTTCACCCCCTTCCAAGTATTCTAAAAAGCCTTTCATATTATAAGTACGTTTTTTTCACTTGTCGGTTGCAAATCTTACCAAAATCTTTTCATATAATTAATTTTCATTTTAAATTCCAGTTGGACTTGAATTTAGTTTAAGAAAAACTTTCTCTGGAATTTACTATGATTAACAATTGTATGTTAATATTAGTCATGTAGTGTCCCGGGGACAGGAGGTAACTTCATGGCTAAT
>JAFYYN010000105.1 GCA_017557525.1 Lachnospiraceae bacterium | reverse complement strand
CCCGATAAAAGAATAATAAAGACAGATGAGAAGCGGATGACTGATAAGGTTGTTCGCTTCTTTTAAATTTGGGCTGAAATATGAATAGTTATACTTTTATCTAAAAAATTCTAAAAAAATTCCAAAAATGTGTCACCTTTTACGTATCTGTTTCGTTATAAATAATAGAAGCATAAAATATAGATCAATGGATAGAAGAGAGTCTTTAGTAAAGAAAAAGAATGGATATATCAACAGACTGTTGAAATAATAAAATGCATCAGCCAAATGTGGTTTGTAATACTGCAGGTTACTTACATTGGCTGATGGATTAGTGGAGGTGATACCATTGAAAGATTTGACATAATAAGAGTTTTTTGCTGCTTTATCAGAAATGATAGATAGTCAAAGTTTATAGTGATATTTTTTATAAGTCACGGAAAGGGAAAAATATGCGTAAATTTCTAAAAAGATTTGCTCTTACGTTATGCCTTATTCTTGCTTTTTGTACTTCGGTAAGTGTAATGGCGCAGACGGTTTCGGTTACAATTTATACAACCGATCCATCTAAAGATAGCAATACTATGGTATGTTATGGAACTGTCGATTTGGATGGATGCAATTCAATTTACTCAACAAGAAACCTTGTTGTTCAGTTGAGACAGAAAACATCCTCTTCAAGTTACACAATCCTTAGCTCTACCACTCTTCAACCGGGAACAGGTTGGATAGGTGGAACATGGTATTCAATTTTGAGTAATTATCCGGTTTCGTCTGGAGCGGAACTGTATGTGCATCTTGAGCCAGCAGGTGGAGCTTCGTCAGACTGTTATGGGGCTGGAAGGCTTACTAATTAACAGTATATACTGATAAAAAGATCAGATAACGCGTATTAAGGGGTAGTGGAAAATGAGTAGAAATCATGTAGGAAAAACTTTTATAGAAGTAATAAAAATGGAGTTTATGCTCTTTGTAAATAGTATAAATATATGGGCTTTTATTATACTATGGTTTGCTATACTGGTTTATTTCTGTTCAAGACTATTCCTCTATTCAAAATTTGTTTTAGGTGATGCTTTTATATCTCAGGGTATCGTTACGCAGTCTTTGTTGACCGGGGGTATAATACTCGGGACTATATTATCATCTAAAGAGAGAAAAGAAGAATGTGACGAAGCATTTTCTGTTATCCCTTATACGCATTTTTATAAAATCATTGCAAAGATATTTCTTCTAATGACTGTCGGGATGTTTATTTTTGCTACAGGATCATTAGCTGTATTTGTGGTATTTAGTATACTTAAAGCAGCGGAGCCATATTATATCCCTAGCGGTGCATATATACTGTTATACTGGGTTATTCCATTTTTTATATCCGGGTTGATAGGATGTATATTGGGGCAGTCGGTCAGATTTAAAATGGTCTATCCTCTTGTTATATTTATATCAGTTTTGCTAGGACCATTAGTTCCAAAGCTTGTGAGTCCATTTCTGCTGACGGAATCAGGCTCTCAGTATCAGATATATATGCTTTTCAATTTGGGAGATTTAAACCTGCATGCTGCAATATCGGAGTCGTTGGGTTACTGCCTGAATAAAGAACTTTGGATAGCAAGAATATGTGAAATAATGGGAGTATTACTGATTATACTTGCGGTAAATACAATTAAAGGGAGAAGAAAAACAATATATAAAGTCGTGCTCGTAATCATTGCGATAACGCTCATAATAGCAGGAATCCGGGGAGCAAACCGCGTAGTAAAGTTGCAAAATCGTTATATGAGACAGACAGAGTTGATTGATTATTATAGTAAAAGTCCGGAACCGGATTTTGGTGAAGAGCTAACAGCTATATCGTCAGTGTATGATATTACAGGATATGACGTAAGCATTGATGATGGACTAAAACTAAAAATATGTACTGAAGTTATGCTAAATATAACAGATGATAAACATCCACTGGTTTTTACGCTCTTCCATGGATTTGAGATTTCTAAATGTACAATAGATGGTAGAAAAGAAATGTTCAGGGTAGAGGGAGACGCGTTAATCGTAGAAAATATCAGGTATAAAACCGGAAATCATATTTTGAGTTTGGAATATGAAGGGATACCGCCGATAAACCTATATATGGCTTCCGATAAGTGGATACTGCCCGGTATGTTTGCATGGATTCCTGTTGAGTATGTTGGAAAAGCTATGGCAAATGAATGGGATACTTTGGCAATGTTTAACTATCCTGACAGAAAGAAGGATGTACCAATAACGGTTAAATACCTTGGGAATAATGAAGTTTTCTGCAGTCTGGATAGAAAAACGGATAATTGGGAAGGAATAAGTTCAGGTATTACTTTGGCATGCGGCTGGTTTGATGAGGAAATAGTGGGCGGTATATCAGTGGTTTATCCGAGAATTTATCCGGAAAATGCGGAACAGGCGGCTAGTGCGATGAAAGGGCTTATTGCTGTTACAAATGCCGCCTCAGGAGAACTTAAAGATGGAGCGCAAAGCTTTAATGCAGATAAAATATTTGTTTTTCCGAGTCTTTTAAATTCATATACAAGTTCAGGGCTGTACTTTTTTAAAGATCATATAATCATGTGCATATTTTTTGATCAGGGAGGATCTTTGATAGAATCTATGGATGGCAGGAATGTTGTTGATTCAGTAACCCGTACAAGTGCTTGGAACAGAGTGGACAGGGAAGTTATATGGATATTTGAATATTCATATTTAGAAAGCCTGAGTATCAGAAATGTTATTAATGGAGAGAAAATATTTATCCCATCATTTGACAGCCTGATACAAACTATACGTGATGATGAAAAAAGACTGGACCTGGCTGATATGGCACAGAAGATAAAAGATCATATTTTAACCGCGGATGATGAAAAACAGATAAGTTTTTTCGGAGAATTTCTTGAACTGATAAACAATGGTTCAAATGTTGGGAAAATCACAAGAGTTATCAATGAAATTATCGACGGCGAAACAGAATAACGCGAAAACGGTGGGGTATCATGGATATAATCGGGTTAAACAAGAAGTATGGAAAATTAAAAGCTTTGGATAATGTAACTATCAATGGTATTAAGGGCGTACACGGACTGGTCGGAGAAAACGGAGCCGGAAAGACTACATTAATGAGGATAGTCGCCACAATACTTGAAAAGGATAGCGGAAGCATAGTATATAACGGACTTACATGGGAAGAGGTTGGAAAAGTCAGAAATATCATCGGATATCTTCCACAAAAATTTGGAATGTATCATCAACTGACAGTAAAGGATGCTTTGGAACATGTTGCTATACTAAAAAAGATAAAGGGAAATCCAGAGGATGAGTGCAGAAAAGTGATAAATCTGGTTAATCTGAGTGATAAGGCGGATGCAAAAGTGGGGACTCTATCCGGAGGTATGGTTAGAAGGCTTGGGATAGCTCAGGCTATATTGGGTAATCCTGAAATTCTTATAGTAGATGAGCCAACATCAGGACTGGATCCGGAGGAGAGGATGCGTTTCAAGCTGCTGCTCAAAAAGCTAGGGGATAGAATGACAGTTTTGTTTTCAACTCATATTATAGATGATATAACGGATGTGTGCGACAGGGTAACAGTAATGCATAAAGGGAAAGTGGTGCTGACCGGCACAGCTGACGAGATGATAGATAAAGCAAGAGGAAACTTATGGGAAATCTATTTAACTGAAGAAAGAACAGGGGAAGAATATGACGGTATCATAACAGACTGCAGAAATATCGATGGAATATTCAGAACAAGAATGGTGTGCTGTAAAAAACCATGTGAGGCTGCCGTACAGGTAGAACCTACCCTTGAGGAATCGTATATTTATCTTCTTCATATGGAATAGGGTTACGGAGGTGTGTTTATTGTAGATTGTTTTAAGAGGAGAAAAATGAAAAGATTCATCAGACTAATTATTCTTGATTTTAAAGGAATGTCAGTAACGTCATTTGTTCCTGTTGTGTTTATAGCATTGCTGACATTATATGGCTCTGTAATGTTCGACCCATGGCAGCCGTTTTTGGTTCTTAATATGTATCAACAGCTTATTCCTCCGCTTGCATCCTGGTGGGTAATAATGCTTTTCTATTCATTTGTAGAGGACGAGGGTGCAGAAGCATTTTTTTCATACGGTTTTTCAAGAAAAGTGCTCGGGACGGGAAGAGCAGCAACTGTGATGGGAGCTTTTAGTGTTCTTACATTAATAACCTGTACTGCGCTGCTGTTCGTAAACAAATATCCGATGGCAGATGTAATGAAATTCTATCTTGTTCTGTTAACACAGTCATGGTATTATGGTGGAATAGGGTTTTTAGTTTTAATGATGATCAGAAATATGCTTTGGACATTTGCTATAGTGATGATGGTATTATATATAAATATCTGGGGTGGCTTAACAGAGATCAGCAGATACCTTGTAATAACGGTAGAAATAGGTAAAAGCTTAGAATTAAAGGATATTTGGATCAAGCTGGTGAGTACCCTTGTATTTTCAATAGTGTTTTTCTATTTAGCTCAGAAAAGGTTTAATAAACTTACTTTTAGAGCGAAAAAATGACATAATTATCACAAATACAATTTTTTTTAAATTTTTTTGAAAAAGTGTCACCTTTTGCATACTTGCTTCGTTATATATAATAGAGAGTAGAAAAAGATAGGGTGATAAGCTATGGAAGATGGATTACAGTTATCTGTTAAACTGGCGGTAACGGATAGTGAAGATATCAGCCCGGAGACAATATTCAGAGAACATAGCAGGTTGGTTATGAGGATATGCACGGATATTCTGAAAAATCAGGATTATGCGGATGATGCCTTTCAGTCAACCTTTCTTAAGGTCACCCAAAATATCGATTATTTCAGGGAAAACCCTGAAATGTTAAAAGGGAAATTGGTTAATGCCGCTAAAACAGCCGCTTTAGACATATTCCGAAAACAGCAGCTTATTATGAGACATGAACTGCCTATACTCACCGATGAAGAACTTAAAAGCGTAAATACTTTTATAGGAGTATCGGCTGATAAACTTGTAGATGAATACTTTGAAACGAAAGTGTTAGGCTGGATAGAAAGAAATGAGATCCTGCTGGCAGTGGATGCATTGAAGGACAGATATAAGCAGATAATAAAGGAATTTTATATTGAAGGCTATAAAATACCTGAGATCGCGGAAATACACGGAGCTAAAGAAGATACCGTAAAACAATGGCTCCATAGAGCCAGGAAAAAACTTAAAAAAGAAATCAGAAGGAGGCTGAACAATGAAAAAATGCGATAATAAGAACAGACGTTCGGGGAGGGTAGAGATGGATGAAGAAAAATACAGCCTTAAAGAGGCTATAGATCTTTATTTTGGGGAACCGCGTCTTACCGAAGAGGAAGAAAAGCAGATCGATGAGAGGCTGAAGAAAATTGAGGAGAGCGGTTTCTTAGATAAATGCAAGGAGGTGGCGCGACAGAGCGAAAAGAAGAGGATAAGGATAGGCCGTCTGTGCATCAGCAAGGTCGCCTGTATAGTTTTTATTGTTTGTCTGTCAACTGCTCTGACTGGGGGTATTGTATATGCTGCTGTGCTCAACCATATCCGGGGTATACAGGTTAAGGATAAGGGTAATCACGGTGAGCTTGAAATTGATTATAATGATGTATCTGTTACTGTTGAGAAACAGGAGAAAAATCCGGCTCTGGAGATTTTAGACTATTATGAGCCGGTATGGATTCCGGAGGGGTACTATAAGGAAACTGAGCACATGCATGTCATGAGTTATAATACTATCTATCAGTCTAAAGAATTTGATGGAGAAATATATTATTCGCAAGATACATCTACAGTTAAGACTTATTACAGTACAGAAAATGGAAGGTCGGAACAGGTTTCTTTTAGAGAGTACTCAGGGGAGTATATAGAGACAGATGATAGTAACTACTTAATTGTTACAGATGGTACATATGTTTATAGCTTGATTGCACAGCCAGGAAATGTTGGCAGGCAGGAAATGATTAAAATGATTGAATCAATCGAAAAATAGGACTAAACAATAATTTGGATGAAGGAAGGAAAAACAATGAAGAAAGTAATATTATTACCTGTTGTTGCATTATTGGCGTTTTCTCTGTTTTCTTTTGAGATGAAGCCAAATGTTAATACAAAGGCTGATGAATTAGAGTATCCGGTAGATGATGAAGGAGAGGATCCATATGCATATGTAAATAGTTCTAAATGTGTACTTTCTATATCTGCTGGAACAGCAACAGTTAAATCAGAGGTTTATGGTAAGTCCGGTACTACATCAACAAGTATAACCGTTTATCTTGATCAGTTAATAAACGGGACATGGCATAGAGTTACTTCATGGAGTCATAGCGGCGGGAAAGATCAGGACAATACAGATTCTACTACAGTATCTCACGGAACTTACAAAGTCTGGATGTCGGTAACTGCCTCGGATGGTAATGGAAGCGAATCATTTGATGTGAATGGTAATACTGCCAGTTATTAAATGATTATAATCTGCGTGATAAGGTTGAAGAGGTATACTGGATATGCCGGTGTAATATCCTTTGGGGTATGCTTCTGCAAAAAGAGCTGCATAGTTGAACGGTATAATGCCTGATAGCCAGCAAAATGACAGGGGAGTATTCCCGATACATTGGGAGATGTTTCACTGTATAATTATATAAAGGTTGATACAATTGCGAAGAAAATGGGAGAGACAAGCTGGACTCAAGCAAACCCAGTGACAGTATGCTATGAATATGATACTACATATTTAGGATGGTACAATTCGTATGGGGATGGATATGTGGGTCAGCCTGTGGGAATAGTAATCCAAAAGGGAAATGATGCGTTTAACGACTATACAGTCGAAATCAACAATTGGGATTATCAATAATCTGTAGAGATTTATTGCCGGAGTTGCCAAATGCAACTCCGGTCTTTGAATAGTCAATATTATAATCGCTTTTGAAAAAAGGATCTATATTATAATGCGGTAGTGCGAAAGGAAATAATCCTATGCTAATCGAAGCAAAAAAAATATTTAAATCATTTGGAGTGGGCAAATCAAAGGTTGATGCGCTTCGGGGGATTGATTTATATGTGGGTGAAAAAAGTTTTTTAGCAATAATGGGTAAGAGCGGATGTGGAAAAACTACACTGATAAATGTTCTGGCTACGCTCATTTCTCCTGATTCAGGGGAGTATTATTTTGATGGTGTTTTAATCAATAGCTGTGATGAGAATAAGAAAGCAGAACTAAAACGAAGACAGCTTAGCGTAATATTTCAGCAATATAACCTTATAGATGAACTAAATGTAAAAAATAATATCATTCTTCCGCTTGTTTTTGATAAAAAACAATTTGATCAGTCATATTTGGAACGGATTGTATCTGATTTGGGAATTGAAGATGTTTTGAAGAAATTTCCTGCCGAGCTGTCCGGTGGAGAAAAACAACGAGTTGCTATAGCAAGGGCACTATTGATAACTCCTAAAGTTATACTTGCAGATGAACCAACAGGAAATCTTGATCACGAAAATGCAGGAAAGGTTATGGAACTTCTAAGAAATTGTGTAAATATATATGGGAGTACTGTGATTATGGTTACACATGACATTGATATGGCTTCATACGCAGATCAGATATTAAGAATGAGCGATGGCGGGATTGATGGAGTGAGGTGAAATGGTATGCTTAAACTGATATTCATGCTGATGAGAAGGAAAAAAAGAAAATATATTATTGTCCTTTCGGGTATCATAACATGCGCATTATTTATATCAGTAATGGAATTGGTTTATTCAGGACATATATCGTCAATAATAGAAAACGCTTATCTGAATGTCGGAAAATGGGATATTTCAGTTATGGTTGACAATGTTACTTCTGATCCCGAAGAACTCACTAATGAGAGGCTGCTTAAGGTTGCTTCGTGTGATGTAACGTATTCTGTAAGACAAGGGAAAATACCGGAAGATTATGTTCCTGATTCGATGAAAGATACGTTCGAATACTATTATATGAGTCTTGTGGGGATACATGATGAGAATGATGTTGTTTTGGTTTCTGGTTTATGGAAAGGAAGGTGGCCTGAATCAGATAATGAGATAGTGGTTCCGAAGGATTTTATTTTAGATGACGGTAGGTCTGTTGCTAAAGAAAGTATCAAAATCGGAGACAAGATTACAATACCTTATGGCATAAGAAAAGACGAGAATGGAAAATGTTCTCAGGATGAAATCGCCGGGAAGGAATCTTTTATACTGTCAGGTGCGAAAGAATACACTATATGTGGGATCTTTGACTATGAGAAGAAAATGAGTACGCAGCATGTTTCATATGGTTATTGTATCTATGACAAAGAACAGAAAGAAAGTGAGTATTATTGTCAGAAATCATATTATTGTTTGTGTGATGAAAACTATGAGGATTTAGTGAATATATATGGTATACTTGAAGATAGTGGGGAATATAAAGAAGTTAAAATAAACCAGTATGTTGAGAATGCACTAAAGAGTATTGAATTAACGGACTATCTGCGTACTTTAAAAAATGGGATATTTGTATTAGAATTTGTTTTGATTGTTTCAGGTGTTTGCGTTATAGTTATATGTCAGTATCAAAACCTTCATGAAGAACAAAAACAAATGAAACTCATGTTTTGCGTGGGTGCCAAAAGAGAACAGATCTATCAAATATATTTAACGATCAATTTTATAGTATTGGTATTGGGATATGGTATCGCTTTTTGTATCCTGATAGTCTTTTCCCATTTCTGGGGGAAGATGGTAACTTACGTTTCAGACTCGACTTATTTTGATACTGGATTACAAAATATAAATGTGACATTGTTTTTAATATCTTTCTTTATCATGACGTTAAGTTCACTTATAGTATTGTTTTTAGTGATAAAACACAAATTGCCTAAGCATGAATCAATGGGAAAGAGGAATACATACAGATATAATCAAAAAACACTTAGTTCACTATACAACCTTGCGGAGTGTAACAACCATAGGTTTTCAGGACGGAGAGTGATAAAAACATTTGTAGTGATTCTTGCTCTGACTGTTATTCCTTGCTGCTGTATTATAGGGATATCATCATATCAAATTGCTGAGAGGGATATTATTAAACCCGGTTATGATTTTATGCTATCAAAAGATGGTGACATTTATATAGAGTCAGAATATGAATTGGAGTCCATTCCTGAAATCGAAAGCATACAAAAGAAAGCAGGTGTCAGTGCAACCAGAATGATACTTTCTGAAGAAATGCTTGGAAAAGAAGTGTTTGATGACATTAAGGCCAAAGGTTGGTATGATTCTTACATAGATGGCTCTGGGAACTTGATATGGTCGGTTCCTATTGTGTTCCCGGAAGAAAATTATTACCGGTATATGCAAGAAAATGGAGGAAGCTATTTACCAGATTATGAGACGTTTTCTTCAGAAAAGAAAAGCATAGTCCAAGGGTATTACCATTCTTTTGATTCTAAAAAATACTTTGATGTAGGAAAGACTATTATTAAAAATACCGGTGTGATGTGTGGAAGTTCTTTTACAAATCTGGAGAACAGCTTTGAGCTTGAAGTTGGTTATTCATGGGTTAATATAGCTACAGAGAAGAGTAGTTTTGATACTGGATTGACAATTGTAATAATAGCTCCTATTGAGCTATATTATAAATACTTCAATAGTGAAGACTTTCACCATGAAACGCTTTATAAAATTATAGAAAAAAAAGGAACTTATGAAATTCTTTATAGAAAATTAAATGATTTTGCCTTTCTTAATGGTATGTATATAAGTGATATACATGAATATAACAAGGAGGCTCAGGAAACATTTGATATTAGAGTCGTTTCAGTACTGATCTGTGTAACAGTTGTCATAATAGTAGCTGTGATTTTGCTTTATGTGGTAAATAAATTGGATCGTATTATTTGGTTACCTTCGATAAAAACTTACCGGAACATAGGAATAGATAAAAAAACATTATTAAAACTAAGTTTGTTAGAAAATTCGCAATGCATAGTGGATGCATTGATAGTAGGAATAGTTATGCATATTATTGCTTCGTTGTCTTTTATGAGAAATGTATATTCTTTTTATAATATTACATTAAAAGAAATGGGCATAGCTATGTTTGTAACACTGGGTGTAGTAATCATATTGACCGTAGCTTTTTCTGTTATTCATGCGTTTGATTTAAGAAAACAAGCCGATATTGTATGAAAAAATAAAATCACTGGATACTATATAATCTTAAAACTTCATTAAATTCGTTGAAATGATAATAAACCACTTGAAAAATCAAGTGGTTTTTATTATACTTATAATGTTTGACGTACCATCTTTGGCATGTCTATAGTATCGTATTTATTGTATTGCAAAGCGAGAAGGAAAATAATAGCAAAATGTATTAGGAGGACGAAATGTCAGCGGTTACAGAAAAAATAAAGAACTCTATAAAGCTTGTTATACATGGTAAGGATGAAGTTATAGACATGGTGCTCTGCGCCATACTCGCGAAGGGGCACATTCTCTTAGAGGATATACCGGGTGTTGGAAAGACTACGCTTGTTACTGCGCTTGCGAAGACCATGTCCCTTGATTACAAGAGAATACAGTTTACGCCTGATGTTCTGCCTTCCGATCTTAACGGCTTTACCATGTATGATAAAAATACCGGTGCATTTACTTTTAAGGAGGGAGCGGTCTTTACAAACCTGTTCCTTGCGGATGAGATAAACCGTACCTCACCCAAGACCCAGTCGGCGCTTTTGGAAGTTATGGAAGAGCAGAATGTGACTGTGGACGGCGTTACCTACAGGCTGCCCAATCCTTTCTTTGTTATTGCAACACAGAACCCGGTAGGTGCTTCCGGTACGCAGAAGCTCCCTGAGTCCCAGCTTGACCGCTTTATGATCAGGCTTACCATGGGTTACCCTGATCACAACAGCGCCATAGATATACTCCGCGGTGACTCTCATGAGATAGTGGGTGAGCTTAAGCCTGTTATAGGCAAGGATGATATGCTGGCGATACAGGAGCAGGTTGCTTCGGTCAGTGTTGCTGAATCTATAATGGATTATATAGTACAGCTGACAGAGATCACCAGGAATAATGATATGTATTCACTGGGCTTAAGCCCCAGAGCGAGTATCGCACTTATGAAGATGGCAAGAGCCAAGGCTTATATTGATGACAGGAATTATGTGGTGCCCGAGGATGTAAAGGCGGTATACTTCAGCATAGCAAACCACCGCGTGGTTCTTTCAACTAAGGCTAAGGCCACTGGTTATTCGTTGGAGATGGCGCTCGCGAAGTCCTTTGAATCTGTTAAGATGCCCGGGTAAGCCCTGAACCTATGGAGCGCAAGCTCCATGATCAGATGCTCAGGTAATTCAATTACCGAGTAGTTCACTTAAGGGAAAATGATTTATATGAAAATTCATGTTTGGTCAATAATCAAATATTTATTTATATTTATCTTAATATTTTTCTTTGTAGTGGTTTTTAAGCAGAATTACCTGGTATTTCTGCTTTTTCCTTATGTCCTGCTGCCGGCAGTGCTCATACCTGTTTTCCTGATAAACGTGAAGAAGATAAGCCTCACCGGGGGTTCGGTTGTCGCTGATACCGAGGTGGGGAATAATATCCTGTTCTTCGCGGAATATGACAACCCGACTTATTATCCGTTCTTAAAATGTTCCCTTACTTTTTCAATGAACAATATGTTTTTCAGTACTGACAAGATAAACTTGCTGAATATCAATATCATGCCTAAAAAGAAGGACAGGATCAATATAAGTGTCAAAACCTCAAAAATCGGTATGGTCGTGTTTGAAGGCAAGGGCATGAAGGTTACGGGCTTTATGGGCATGGTGAGCGTCAATCTGCCAGTCAGCTTTTCGGTACAGGTTGCAGTTTTTCCTGAAAAGAAGGAAAATGTGGATGTGGCTGAGATACCATACTCGGAAGGGTATGATGAGTATACAGAACCTGACCTTAAGGGAAATCTTTCATCGGATATTAAGGAGATAAGGGAGTACCGCCCGGGTGACCGCCTGGCAAGGATACACTGGAAGCTTAGCTCAAAGCTGGATGAGCTTGCCGTAAAGGAGATGGAACGTACCTCGGTTATGTCCCTTGTGGTGGTGCCTGAGCTTGAGAAAAGCAATATTTCGGCGACTGTTGATACTCTTGACGCGGTAACGCATGAACTAGCAAAGCGCGGTGAGAGGTTTGAAATCTGCCTATTTAACAGCGTTTCATGTTCTTTTGATTATTATGTGATAGATAACGAGGAGTCACTGACTGCCTGTTACAGGGATATGTATTTTCTGCCGCTATATGAGAGCGCGGATATGGCTAAGGAGGCATATTACGCTTCTAATCAGAAGTCTACGCTGCTGCTGTCCATTTACGGGGATGAAGTGAAGCTGCTGGAGGATGGGATTGAAGTGAGTCTAAATTGATGTGAACACCTCATCTGTCGCCTTTGGATGAGGTGTAAGCATTAGGACATATGTGAGGATATAATATAGATATACATGAGAAAAAGATTGTCACGACAGGAGAAAAAGCAGATTCTGGAGCTTGACTCGACAGGCATAGCCATAGAGGATGTTTATGGCAGCCGGAAGGCAAGCCCTCTCTTTTTGTGCCTTTCTAAAGCCATGATAATCTTTCTTGTATGTGTCGGTACTGTTACAGGCTTCTGTGATGCCTTTTCGTTAAACTATGACAAAACTACAATAGTCTTTTTTACACTTGCTGCCAGTGTACTTATTTCGCTTTTGTATTTTCACAAAAAGGTATTCTATATAGGATATATCGCTTTCCTTATCCTGTTTACAGTGGAGCTGCTGAGGTATTATCTTTACGCAAACAGCGGTTTCCAGGCCATAACAAACCATATACGTGAGGAATACGGCGAATTCTTCAATATGTCTGTTGTGAGAAGCGCGGAGGAGTCCATCACGAACAGAAAGCTGACTATTACTATAGCCCTGATATTCATCATTGCGTTTCTGGTGATCATGTACAATATCACAGTATCAAGGTACATGAATTTCGCGGAGACCTTCGGCATCTCCTTTATCCTTATGCAGATCCCGCTTTATATCGGGCACAAGCCGCCTCTTTTTTCGGTCATACTTATCATGACCGGTTGTATCTGTACGGGGCTGCTCCAGAAGGGCTCGTTTAACAGGGTAACAATTCCGGGAAAAAACGCGCCGGACTATATCAAGGATAAATTATTCAAAAAGACCTATTATACCACGAGGGGTGACCATCGGGGTATACTTATGGTGCTTGCGATATCGGCAGTATTTTCATTCTTTATCTGTATCTTTTCATTGCCTGCATACAGCAGGGATATAGGCGAAACGCCTGAGGACAGCGCTAAGGCTTCGCTTGATGATACCATTAAGATACTTGTACAGAATGGAATTTACGGCCTGTTTAACAGCTATGACTCGATTAACGGATTAAACCGCGGAGCGCTCGGAGGAGTCTCGGCTGTAAGCCCTGATTTTAGGACAGATATAGTAGTAAGTTATGTACCTTACGGTAAGGAAACAATTTACCTTTCAGGATTTAAGGGAGTGAGCTATTTCGGTACGAACTGGAACAACAGGATAGACCTTAAGGACTATTCAGAACTGGGGCTGAACATAAATGGAAGGGATTATATCAGTTCTCAGGAGATAGATAGTATCGATCATGATATTACTTCGAATATGCTGAAGGTAAAAGACTCTGTTACCGGCGCTATGCAGATAGACTATGTCGATAAGAGCTTTGGCATGGATGTTTATCCGTATATCACATATCCATCAGGAATTGAGTCTGGAGCTGATCCGATATATGAGCCTGATGATCCGGCAAAGGAAAGAGTTGTCGGAACCGGAAAGGCAGTCTATTATCCTATCCAGTATGCGCAGTATCTAGGTGCAGATGATTATTCAAATACAAACTCCACAGTTGTAACCCTTCCTAAATCTTCGGACCGGATTTCGACATTATCGGACGGGACATATCGGAAAACTGTTAACAGACTGTATATTGATGAGATGACTGACGGCATCGTAATGGGTTCAACCGCTGACGGAAGCCCTTACGAAAAAATAAGCTATCAGGATTATATATATGACGCGTGTCTGCAGGTGCCCGATGAGCTTGACAGGTATCTTGATACCTTCGTCAGGGAGCACTCGGATTTCGGGCTTACTGGGTTTTTTAATCACAGGATGCTGACAAATGAGCTTAACGAGATTAGAGAAAACGGAATAGCCATAGAGCTCAGGACAACCGAAATAGAAGACAGACAGGTTGTTTATTATGATATTGAAGACGCATATGACAAGGTATATGCGTTAAAGGATTCCATAAACGAATACAGGCTTGCAGCCTGCGATGCAATCAAAGAGATGTTTCTTGCAGAGTACCCTTATACGCTTTCACCCGGAAAGACACCTAGAGGCGAGGACTATGTAAGGTATTTCCTCGAGAGCCAGAAGAGAGGCCTTTGTTCACACTTTGCGTCTGCGGGAGTTATGATACTGCGCCATATGGGTATACCTGCCAGATATATAGAGGGTTACTGCGTGCCTTATTCACTTGTCTCGGAAGAGGCTGATAAAACTGACATTGACGGCAGTGACTGGTTTAGCGGAGAAAATGAGTTTAACGCCGATAAAACGGTGTACTCTGTACCTGTAAGCGACTACTATGCGCATGCATGGGTAGAAATCTATCTTGAGGGCCAGGGATGGGTACCTTACGAGCTTACACCTCCAAGCTTTGAGGCAGCACCCGTGGGCGCTGAAATGTCAGGCATAGGTCGTTTCTTCTCACAGCTCTTAAATGTGGATCTTGGCTTTGGTGCAGGTGATTCTGACAGCTCGGTATCAATAGCCGATGAGAATACGCCTATTGCCATAGAGGAAGATGAAACAAATAAAGATCTAGCCATCTTTGTTTACCCGTTATTGTTCATAGTAGGAGCTGTGATCATTTTCTGGATGCTGTTTCTTCTTATTAGAAAGGCAGTCCTTGAGATACGTTATTCAAAATATATCAAGCAGGGGAATTTTGCCCCCGTGGTTTATGCAAGGTATAACGAGCTTGTGAAGAAACTGAAACGTAAGAAGATCGTAACCGCAGCTAACCCGCTTCCGATGGAGGTGTGCAATACATTATCAGCTTATTTGACAAACAAGGTACTGGAGAAAAGTCAAACCTTGAACGAAAATCAAGATTCAAAGGAGATGTATAATAAAACATTTTCTGAAAACCTTCCGGTATTTAAATATATTGAGCAAGTATTGTATTCTGATTTTAGATCTAATATTGAAGAATATAATAAATTCTATATTAATTTGAAAACATTAATGTGACAAGGTATAGCAAAAATCAAATTGCCTTTCTAAAATTTTTATGTTTAGGTGGAACTAGGATGGTTGAGGCAGATGCTCCTGGATGAAACCATAAAGCGGCAGAGGATATGCAACGGTCACAGACATATCATACCGAGGCAAAAATCGGTTAACCAAACCGATTTTTGAGCGTAGCACTAGTGGGCCCGGTATCAAGCGGGCCCACGGTTGCAAGCGTCCGAAGGTATGATGTGATTGTGACTGTATTGCATATCCCTGCGGTAGCGAAAACGGGTTTCATCCGGGAGTATCTGTCCAACCATCCGGCGCATCGAAAAAACTCGTTGAAAAAAGTACTTGATTTTCTGAATAAAAAGGTGTACTCTATTTTTCGTTTGTTGCATACCTTACGAAGTAATGCATGCAACGTCATGCTTTGCGCAGCAAAGGGTGACTAAAAAGGTCCGCGCGACGCTTGGCGCGGTAAGATCAAAAGAAAAACTGTAGCAACGCGGAAGTTTTTCTACGTTTAGGAAGAAAGGTATCAGAAATGGCAAAGAACTTAGTAATAGTAGAGTCCCCGGCTAAAGCGAAAACAATCAAGAAATTCCTTGGCTCAGGCTATGAAGTAATAGCTTCCCAGGGTCATGTCCGCGACCTGCCCAAGAGCCAGCTCGGAGTATCCGTAGAGGATGACTTTGAGCCCAAGTATATAACCATTAGAGGAAAGGGCGATATATTAGCGGAGCTCCGTAAGGCAGCAAAGAAAGCGGATAAGATCTATCTCGCAACCGACCCGGACCGTGAAGGAGAAGCAATATCCTGGCATTTGCAGAAAATGCTTAAGCTCGATGAAAACGAAGCAGACAGGATAACATTCAACGAAATAACCAAAAATGCCATCAAGAACTCGATAAAGGCACCCAGGCGTATAGATATGGGTTTGGTAGATGCACAGCAGGCAAGACGAGTACTTGACAGAATGGTTGGATATAAGATTAGTCCGCTTCTTTGGGCAAAGATCAAGAGCGGTCTGTCAGCAGGCAGAGTGCAGTCAGTAGCACTCAAACTCATCTGTGACAGAGAAAAGGAAATAGCAGATTTTAAGCCCGAGGAGTATTGGAGCCTTGATGCAGAGCTCTTAGTTAAGGGGAATAATGTTATACCCGTGCATTTTGTAGGAGAGAAAGACAAAAGAGTAGCACTTAACTCGGAGAGTCAGACAGATTCCTATATAAAGAAATCAGGAAAGAGCTTTAAGTGTACAGAGCTTAAGGAAGGAGAAAGAAGCAGGAAGGCTCCGTTCCCCTTTACGACCAGTACACTGCAGCAGGAAGCATCCAAGGTGCTTAATTTCTCTACAAAAAAGACTATGCAGCTGGCTCAGACGCTTTACGAAGGAGTAGAGGTAAAGGGACATGGCACGATAGGTCTTATCACATATCTGCGTACAGATTCGGTAAGAGTATCGGATGAGGCAGATAAGAATGTACGCAAGTATATTGAGGAAACCTACGGCAAGGAGTATGTAACTACCGCCGATGTAAACAAGGGCACCGGAAAGAAAATACAGGATGCCCATGAAGCAATAAGACCTTCCTATATAGATATACCTCTTGACGATATAAAGTCATCACTCTCGAGAGATCTGTACAGGCTCTACCAGTTAATATGGAAGCGTTTCGTTGCCAGCCGTATGGAGGCAGCAGTATACCAAACAGTTAAGGCAGTATTTGACGCAAACGGAGTAACCTACAGCTGTGCATCATCAAAACTCGCATTCTCAGGCTTCATGTCAGTATATTCCACAGAGGAAGATAAAGAGTCTGAAAATGATGGAAATTTAAGTGGAATTAAGCAGGGCG
This sequence comes from Lachnospiraceae bacterium, assembly GCA_017557525.1. Taxonomy (GTDB): domain Bacteria; phylum Bacillota; class Clostridia; order Lachnospirales; family Lachnospiraceae; genus RUG11977. The sequence goes on along the minus strand of JAFYYN010000105.1, from coordinate 81,110 downwards.
ATACTTTTAAGTTAAAGGAAATGAAAAAGGAGCAGCACTTTACTTTAGCCCCGGCTCATTTCACAGAGGCATCACTTGTAAAGACCCTTGAGGAGCTGCGTATAGGGCGTCCGAGTACATATGCTCCTACAATTACAACAATACTTGCAAGGCATTATATCGTAAAGGACAAGAGAAATCTTTATACCACCGAGCTTGGTGAGGCGGTAAATGCCATAATGATCAAGTATTTCCCCGAGATAGTAAATACCGAGTTTACTGCTCTTATGGAGGATACTCTTGACAGCGTTGAAACAGGTGATGTGGAGTGGAAGACAATTGTCAGAAACTTTTACCCTGACCTAGAGGTTGCTGTTGAAGAGGCTCAGAAAAATCTTGAAAAGGTTAAGGTTCAGGACGAGGTAACCGATATAATATGTGACCAGTGTGGAAGAAATATGGTCATCAAGTACGGACCTCACGGTAAATTCCTTGCGTGCCCCGGCTTTCCGGAGTGCAGGAATACCAAGTCCTATAATGAAAAGACGGAATATAAGTGCCCTAAGTGCGGCAGTGATATATTGCTTATGAAGAGCAGAAAGGGCAGAAGATACTATTCATGTGAAAAATACCCCGATTGTGACTATATGTCGTGGCAGAAGCCGGAAAATGCATAATTTTTTATAATATTTCAACCCTTATCGGAAAAATGCATAAATTTTTAGAAAATTCTATTGATTTTTTGTAAAATATGTGTTAATCTACAAAATAGAGTTATAGCTTTCTGATGGGGGTAGTGTATGAGTGTTCAATTACTTGATAAAACGCGTAAAATAAACAAGCTTTTGCACAATAACAATTCACATAAGGTTGTATTCAATGATATCTGCCAGGTTTTAAGCGATATTCTGGATGCTAACATACTTGTCATCAGTAAAAAAGGCAAAGTTTTAGGGGTTACAAACAAGGATAATGTGGAGCCACTGAGTGAGCTTATAATGAACAAGATAGGTGATCATATCGATGGCGAGCTTAACGAGCGTCTCCTTAATATCCTTTCCACTAAAGAGAATGTTAACCTTGAGACCTTAGGTTTTGAGCTCCCCGATATAGAGTCATATGTAGCGCTTATCACACCTATAGATATAGCAGGCGAGAGACTCGGGACACTCTTTCAGTACAGGAAACAGGCTCAGTTTAACATAGACGACATCATCCTTTCAGAGTACGGTACCACGGTAGTGGGCTTGGAGATGATGCGTTCCGTAAACGAGGAAAATGCAGAGGAAAGCAGAAAGGTCGCTATAGTTCGTTCGGCCATAGGTACACTTTCCTTCTCAGAGCTTGATGCGATCAAGCATATATTTAAGGAGCTGGGCGGCAACGAAGGGATCTTAGTAGCCAGCCGCATAGCTGACAGCGTGGGTATCACAAGGTCAGTAATAGTAAATGCCCTGCGTAAGTTCGAGAGCGCAGGCGTAATAGAGTCAAGGTCCTCGGGTATGAAGGGTACCTATATTAAAGTACTCAATGATGTGGTATTTGAGGAGCTGGAGAAAACTAAATAGAGTAATGGATTGGCATTTGAAAAGGGATTTTTAGCGAAATCCCTTTTTGTCTTATGTTATAAACTGCCGACGAAAGTGACGGAACAATATGATGCCGTTCCATCATGAAGTGATGGAGTTTGGATTATTTTAATAAAGAAGGTATGTTAAATGATAGGTTCAAATGCATTCAACTATGTAAATGTATTAAAGAAGGCTGCGGATGCGAGCTGGAAGAGAAATGAAGTAATATCCAATAATATCGCAAATGTAAGCACGCCCGGCTACAAGAGAAAGGACATCCAGTTTGAAAGCTACTTAAGGCGTGAGCTTATGAGGGATTATTCAAGCGATGATGACTTAAACCGCCGCGTGGCAAACGTGCAGCTGGATAAGCTCGGTACCCGTGTATATACGGATCAGTCGGAGCTTTCTTACAGGCTTGACGGCAACAATGTTGATATAAATACGGAGAACGCAAATCTTGCTGAAAACCAGATCAGGTATTATGCATTACTTAATTCTATGACGCAGGAATTCAGTAGGATCAAGTCAGTATTGTCAAAGAACTAAAACAAGGTAAAGACCAATGTCATTAAGCTGATGACATCGAGCATAAGACCGGGTTTCTTACATTAGGAAAGAAGGTACAGGGTATGGCAATATTTAACGGAATGAACATTAGTGCCAGCGGTATGACAGCCCAGACCATGCGTATGGATACAATAGCGCAGAACCTTGCCAATATTGATACCACGCGCGATGAAAACGGAAAGGTATACCGCAGGAAAACTGTAGTTTTTGCTGAGAAAAATAAGGATGCATTCGGGGCAGCACTTGCAATGCAGCAGGCGAGACGCGCAACCACCATAAACGGACAGGGTGTAAAGGTTACTGCTATCGCTGAGGATCATGTAACTGCTTTAAAGAAGGTTTATGATCCTGCCCATCCTGACGCAGATGAGGAAGGATACGTTACATATCCAAATGTCGATACTGTAACAGAAATGACAAACCTGATCGACGCTACCCGTTCATACGAGGCAAATGTAACTGCGTTTAACGCTACAAAGAATATGCTCTTAAAGGGTCTCGATGTAGGGAGCTGATGACTTTTGATTATCATTCCGGACTATATCATTATACTCGTTAACCATATCAGCTGTCGTTATATAAAGGCTTTACCTTGAGGGGGAAGCTGTCAGCGGAGCTGACTGATGAGGTGTTAATTAAATGGAAACGGCATGCAATTACGCTAGTTGGTATAGTTTAAAACTTAGGAGAAAGTTAAATGGACAGCTATAAAATACTGGGGTTAAACGGACTTGAGGCGATTGGTTTTGATACCTCCACAAAGACGCATAAAACCCTTAAAACCGATGATTTTCAATTATTTGCTCCGAGTGAGTTAGGCGAAAAGGCAAAGGCCGGATCATTTGATTCTCTGCTTAACTCTGCCATGACAATGCTTAAGGAAACCAACCAGTATTCCAATGAGGCATCCGAGGCAGAATTAAAGTATGCAATGGGGCTGACAAATAATACGCACGAGCTGCAGGTAGCCCAGATGAAGGCAAACATTTCCCTGCAGTATACTGTCGCTGTGCGAAATGCGGTAATGGACGCATATAGAGAGATTATGCAGATGCAGTTTTGATAAATAGTAACTATTCGCGGATATCCGCACAAAACACAAAGCGCAAGCTTGCTTGCAGATTTGTGTTTGTAAGGATATCGGTGGAAGCTGGTCTTAATCAACGAGTAAACATAAGCCACGTTAGTGGCGTCCGACGGCGGATGCCGGCGGGTTTATGAGTTGATAAAGGGCAGCGGCCGCGGATAGTTACGATGGGAGGACTATCAAAAAAATGCTTGAACGTTTGAAGCAGATACCAAAAAAATTACAGGAAATATGGAAAAAATATTCGGCCAAACAGCGAGCCATCATAGTCAGTACGGTGGCTGTAGTTGTGTTGGCCTTAATTATTCTTATAGTTATACTTAACCAGACAACATTCGAGAAACTGACCACATTTGACAGCACCGCAAATGCCAAGGCAGCTATGGCTCTCCTTACGGAAAATTCCATAGAAAACAGGCTTAATGCCGACAATTTGACAGTAGAGGTAAATGCGAACCAGAAACAGGACGCAATATTGGCATTAGCCGACAGTGAGCTGGTGGCAGAGAGCGCTTTCACTCTTAATGACCTACTGGAAAGAGAGGGTGTGGGGACTACGGCATCCGATAAGATGAGAAATAACCATTTCCTTATCCAGAGCAAGCTCGAGGCAAAGCTTTCAACCATAGACGGAGTTGATAAGGCCAGCGTGATCTATTATCCTTCGGATAATTCAAGGTCAATCTTAAAGGAGCAGCAGGACATTGGCGCAAGCGTAATGCTGACCGTTAACGACAAGTTTGATAAGAAAAATACCCCTGTTTCCATTGCAACCTATGTAGCCTATGCGATAGGAAACAGCACTACTGATAAAATAAAGATCATAGACCAGCACGGCCGTCTCCTTTTCGGAGGCGAGGCTCAGGATCCGGAGGCTTATACGGCAGAAACTACTTTGTCTTACAAGCAGACCGTTGAAAAATGGTATTCCGATAAGATGCTTGAGCTTGCTACGATCAACGGATATTATAACGCTGAAATAGTTCCCGAGATTGAAGTAAATATGGAAAAGACCTCTGTCATGTTTACTGAGTACCTGGCAGCAGAGGGCTTGGAGCAGGGCGTTTATGACGAGTATACCAAGATAAGCTCTGAAAACACCGGAGTATCAGGAGATATCCCCGGTACCGATTCCAATGACGAGACTGATTATTATGTGCAGACTTCGGGTTCGGGCAACAGTGCATATAATGAGGAGCACTACAAGTTTAAGCCCAGTGAGCGTGTAACCCAGACCGTAAGGAATTCACCTTTTATAGATCATGAAAAATCACGTATGGCATTAACCTTCAGAAAGGCTGTCCAGGTTTCCGAGGAAAGTCTTGAAGAGGCGGGCGAGCTTGAAAATACAACCTTTGACAGATATGTTGAGACCCATCAGAATAATATCGTTGAGGTTTCGGACCAGGATGAAATAAACGCGTTAAAGCAGCTTTTCTCTGACGCGAGCGGAATCCCTGTAAATAACATTTCCTTAAGAGTATATGAGGAAACCCTTTACATTCCTAAGCCTGTTGAAGAGAGCATGAATTTCTCACTCATACTTGAGATACTGCTTGCTGCTCTTATTGTAGGTCTTTTATTATTCGTAGTATTCAGGGCTATGAAGCCTGTGGAGACTATTGAGACAGAACCTGAGCTTTCTGTTGAGAGACTGCTCGCTACCACAAGAGAGAACCAGTCCTTAGAGGATATTGAGTTTGGCGAGAAGTCCGAAACCAGAAAGATGATAGAGAAATACATTGATGAAAACGCTGAGTCTGTAGCAGCGCTGCTGCGCAACTGGCTTAACGATGACGGTTGGGAATAATACGTCATAAGCTGTCAGCGTAGCTGACTGATGAGGGGTTGTACCGGAGAGAACACCTCATCCGCTTTATGTCGCAAGGCATCTTCCCACTTCGTGGGTCCCTCCTTGTGACGTACTTCGGGCACCTTCCCCTCAAGGGGAAGGCTGAGAGGATTAACTTTTAGGAGGAATTTAGAGCGATGCCTGCAAAAGCAAGCCTTGTGGAATATAACGGGCTCCAAAAGGCAGCGATCCTTATGATCGCGCTGGGGCCGGAAAAAGCCTCTAAGCTGTTTAAACACTTAAAAGAAGAAGAGATAGAAGCACTTACTCTTGAAATAGCAAATACAAAAAGCGTATCACAGCAGGTAAAGGACGATGTGATGGACGAGTTTTACGAGCTCTGTCTTGCACAGCAGTACATTGCCGAGGGTGGTATCGGTTACGCCAAGGAGCTTTTGGAAAATGCTCTGGGTGCCGAAAGAGCTACGGATGTTATCGGAAGGCTTACTGCGTCCCTGCAGGTACGTCCTTTCGAGTTTATCAGAAAAACAGATCCCGCAACCCTGCTAAACTTTATACAGGACGAGCATCCTCAGACCATTGCCCTTATATTAAGCTACCTGCCTTCGCAGCAGTCCTCGCAGATCATCAGTGCCCTGCCTCCCGAAAAGCAGGCCGATGTTGCAAAGCGTATAGCTATGATGGACCGTACCTCACCCGATGTTATCCAGGAGGTTGAGGCAGTGCTTGAAAAGAAGGTTGCAGCTCTTGCAAACCAGGATTTCACAATCGCCGGCGGCGTAGATTCTATCGTAGAGATATTGAATTCCGTGGACCGTGCTACAGAAAAGCATATCCTGGAAACACTGGAAATCGAAGAGCCCGAGCTTGCGGACGAGATCAGAAAGAAGATGTTCGTATTCGAGGATATTCTGTTGCTTGATGACAAGTCCATCCAGAGAGTACTCCGTGAGGTTGATAATTCTGAGCTGGCTATAGCTATGAAGGCTGCAAACGAGCAGGTTCAGGAGGCTATTTTCAACAACCTTTCAAAGCGTCTTGCCGTTATGATCAAGGAAGATATGGAATATATGGGTCCTGTTCGTATGAAGGATGTTGAAGAGGCTCAGCAGAAGATCGTTAATATTATCAGAAAGCTTGAGGATTCAGGCGAGATCATCATTTCCAGAGGCGGAGGTGACGATATAGTTGTCTAATTTAATAAAAGCATACAGCGTAAACTATGATGAGCCTACGAAAAAGCTTGACATGAATGAGAGAGCGGAAAATTTTCGCAGGCTCTATGTCGAAAGGCTTGAAAAACAGGCTTCGGACGATACGGCAGAAGGCGAATACGCACCGGATGACGGCTTTGTCGAGGGTATTACAGGAGACAGGGTCATCATAAAGGGGAGCGAGGAGGAGACACTTTCCGAGCAGGAGAAAAAGATCCTTGCAAACCAGCGCGAGATAGAAAAACTCCAGAAAAAGCTGGAGGACTTAAGAGTCGAAGCAGGAAGGATCCTTGACGAAGCTGAGGAACAGGCTGAAGAGATAATAAATAAGGCAAAAGAGGAAGCGGAAACCCAGTATGAAAGCCTGATCCAGTCATATATGAATCAGGGCTACGAAGAGGGCAGGCAGACTGCTGAAAATGAGTGCAATGAGCTCAAGGCTTCCCTGGAGCGCCAGATAAAACAAAATGAAGATGATTATGAGAAGCAGGTGAGTGAACTTGAACCTGCTTTTGTTGAAGTTCTGATAAAATATATTGAAAAGCTGACAGGTATTTACACGAGTGACCATACCGAGGTTATCATGCATGTGATACACCAGGCAATGACAAAGCAGACACCCTGCAGAAACTTTATAATAAGGGTGTCGCCGCATGATTATGGTACCGTGCTTAACTCAAAGCCCGAGATACTTTTATGGCTGCCTGACGGTTCCCAGATCGAGGTTGTCGAGGATAAGATGCTTTCTGAGGGTGGATGTCTGATAGAGACGGATGCAAGGATTTTTGACTGTAGCGTGGATACCCAGCTTAGAAGTCTTATTGAGGATTTAAGACTGCTTTCGGGTGATGTAGAAGCAAAGAAGCAGAGCGGTAACATATAAAACATTAATACGGGCAGACAGTTTTTGTCTCCCATCGGTGTCGTAACAGGCGCGTCGCCGAAGTGTAAGTATGCCTGCATATGATGCTATGGATATAGATGCAAAGAAATACGGGGCTTTTTTAGAGAAAAATTATGTCAAGGAACTGGGCAGGGTTAAGAAGGTAGTAGGTCTTACTATGGAATCCTTCGGACCCGACGTAGTGCTTGATGATGTCTGCAAGGTTACCTCTACCGACTATTCGGTTGAGACAAGAGCTGAGGTAATCGGCTTTAAGGATGATTATGTCCTGCTTATGCCATATGAGGAAATAGGCGGTATCGGTGTAGGCAGTTATGTTGAAAACCTTGGAGTAAAATTTTCTGTCAGAGTGGGCGATGAGCTGTTAGGAAAAAAGCTTAACGGACTCGGGGAGCCCATGGACGGCGAGCCAATAAAAACAATGGATACATATCCTGCAGAGGCGGCTCCGCCCGACCCTTTAAAGAGAGAGATGATAAAAGAAACCCTGACCTTAGGTGTAAAGGCCGTGGACGGGTTACTTACCATAGGCAAGGGACAGCGTATCGGAATATTTGCCGGCTCCGGTGTAGGAAAAAGTACGCTACTAGGAATGTTTGCGAGAAATACAAAGGCAGATATAAATGTTATTGCCCTTATCGGAGAGCGAGGCAGAGAGGTAAGGGAGTTTATAGAGCGTGACTTAGGTGAGGAAGGCATGAAGCGTTCCGTTGTTGTTATTGCTACCTCGGATAAGCCGGCACTTGCCCGTAAAAAAGCCGCAAAGACCGCAACTGCAATAGCTGAGTATTTCAGGGATCAGGGTAAGGATGTGCTTTTGATGATGGACTCGCTTACCCGTTTTTCGATGGCTCAGCGTGAGATAGGATTAGCAGCCGGTGAGCCACCTGTTTCCCGTGGGTATCCTCCGAGCGTTTATTCGGAAATGCCCAAGCTCCTGGAGCGCGCGGGCAAGGGCGCGGTAGGCTCTATCACCGGTCTTTATACCGTACTTGTAGACGGTGATGATTTTAACGAGCCCATAACTGATACAGCCCGTGGTATCCTTGACGGGCATATCGTGCTTTCAAGAAAGATCGCCGCAAAGGGGCATTATCCCGCTATAGATATCCTGTCGAGCATTTCCCGTGTTATGAGCTCGATAGTAACTAAAGAGCAGAAAAAGCTCGCTTCACAGCTGAAGATGGTACTGGCTACCTATACGGAGTCGGAAGACCTTATCAATATCGGAGCTTATAAGGCGGGAGCAAATAAAAATATCGATTATGCGATTGAAAAGATAGATGCGGTTAACGACTTTCTGTGTCAGGGCACGGATGAAAAATTTACCTTTGACCAGACATTAGAGGATCTTAAGGCTATTTTTGATTAAGGAGAATGCATGCTAAGGCATGTTATAAAGTATGACAAAATTTACATTTCGTCTTGAGAGCATACTTGCGATCAAACTTAAGCTTGAAGAGCAGGCAAAAATGGAATTTGGCGCTGCCAAGATGCGTCTTAATGAAGAAGAGGATAAGCTGCAGGCTTTAAAGGACCGTAAGGAAGCTTACGAACAGGAGCTTAAAAGGCTGTATACGGGTAATCTTGATGTCAGAAGGATAAACAGCACCAGTGCTGCGATAGAGGTTACGGAGACACAGATAAATACCCAGACATTTGCGGTAAAAAGAGCTGAAAAGAAGGTCGCTGCTGCGACAGAAAAGCTTAATACCGTGATGCAGGAAAGAAAAAGCATGGAAAAGCTCAAAGAGAATAAATTTGCGGAGTACATGCGCGAATATAACGAAGAAGAAAGCAAGCAGACGGATGAGCTTATCAGCTATCAGTATGGCAGAGTTGAGGAATAAATATTATGGCTAAAAAAGACAGAAATCCGGATGGAAACAACGAAAAAGGCGAGGGAATAGGCGCTAAAATAGGTACGGTCATACTGATCATCTTTATCATTCTTGTATGGCTTGCTATTTTTGCGTTACTCATAAAGATGGATGTCGGGGGCATGGGCAGTAAGCTGAGGCCGCTTATAAAGGATATTCCGGTCTTAAATCTCATATTGCCTGAGGCTTCCGATGAAGTGATCATCGAGGAAAAGAATTATCCCTATAAAAACATAGATGAGGCTGTAGAGGTTATAAAGAAATTAGAGGATCAGATAGATACCTTAAATGAGACGGATGAGGCTAACAGGAAAAAGATCTTAGAGCTTCAGAACGAGGTGGCAAGGCTAAAGGGCTTTGAAGCAGCTCAGGAGGCATTTGAGGAAAGGGTAAAGCGTTTTGATGTAAATGTGGTTTATAATTCTCAGGCACCAAGCATCGAGGAGTACAAAAAATACTACGAAGAGATCAATCCTGAAACAGCCGAGGAAATCTACCGTCAGGTTCTTGAGCAGCTTGCATACGATGACATGATCAAGGAAAAGGCTAATCTCATAAAGAACATGAAGCCCGCTCAGGCTGCTTCGGCTTTAGAGGAAATGACGGCCGATCTTGAGTACACCTGCAAGATACTGCTTTCCATGAAACCTACCGAGGCCACACCTATAATGGACAAGATGGATCCTCTGTTTGTAGCGCGTATCCTTCAGACAATGCATGATATGGATGAGGAATATTATGCAAAGGTTTCAAAAAATTTCTTAAATTGATCCAAAAAAGGTTATGAAAATCGGGTAAAATGCCGAAAATAAAATAGAGGGTTTTTAACTCATGAATACGAAGGAAAGGAGGAAAGATATGACGGCAGTAAACATTAATGCGTTGGGAGATTTAAACCAGGTTAAGCAGCCGGTACAGCTAAAGGGTACAAAAACTGCTTCGACCAAGGATGAGTTTGAAAGGGTCATGAAAACCAAGGTGGCAAATCACAACGGATCTGACGGATTAAAGGTAGAAAAATTTGTCAAACCACCGGCAAAGCGTACCGAGTACAAAAACGACGGAGTAGCCAAAAGGGATTCTCTTTCAGATCGTGCAATAAAGGAAATGAAGAAAAATACTTCAGAGCCCAGGACGCCTGACGAGATACTTGCAGGTGCAGCACAGATACTGAACATCACTCCGGAAGAGTTAGAGGCAGTTTTACAGTCGATGGACTTAAACGTCGGTGATCTTGCTGACAGAAACAATGTCGCACAGCTGATACTGAACCTGAATGGTGAAAACGACATTTCGAGCATGCTTGTCGACAATGGTATGTTGGAAGCCTTTAATGAACTGAATGCTTTCGTAGAGGAAACTCTTGAGGCAAACGGTATGGACGCTGATTCGTTTAAGGCTTTTGTACAGAACTTTATGAAGGACTTTAGTCAGAAGGTAAATGACGAGGCTGAGAGTGATGAGCAGGCTTTAACTGACGGGTCCGAAATAATGGAAGAAGCGGTTGACGGCTTAAAGGCAAACGGTCCCGAGATCACTGTTACGGACAATCGTGACAGCTCCGAAGGCGGTATGCTTTTCGAATCGGATGAGCCTAAAGAGACATTAAAGACGGACTTTATGGAAGGTCAGGTAGCAACGGCAGCAGAAAATTTCATAAACCATCTTGAAATGACACAGGAAGTTACCGAAACTGAAAGCACGACCAATTTCAGGGAAATAGTTTTCCAGGTCGTTGAAAAGGTAAAGGTTGAGCTTAACGCTGACAGCACATCGCTGGAGATGAGGCTTAATCCGGAAAATCTCGGAAGAGTTTCGATCAACATCATTTCAAAAGCCGGTGTTATGACAGCACAGATCAATACCGAAAACAGACAGGCTAAAGAGGCTATCGAGAGTTCACTCCAGATACTGAAGGAAAACATCGAGGCAAAGGGTATCAGGGTTGAGGCTGTAGAGGTCAGGATTTCAGACTTTAACATGGCTGACAGCAGAAATTCCGAAAGTGAAGCAAGTAACGGCAGATCTGAAGGAAACAGAAATTCAAGAAGAAACAACAGTTTATTTGCAAACGGCACTGATGCGACGGATGAGATCCAAGCAGAGGAAACAATTTTGAATCCCGAGAGTACAGTCAGTTTCAGAGCTTAAGGGATACAACAAAAGGTAAGGAGGCAATATGGCAGATAATATTTCCGGACTCGGCTTAGCCAAGGTTGACGGCAGTTATACAGCTACAAATACCGAAGTTGACAAGACGGCGAGACGTGGTTCCACAGAGTTGGGAAAGGATGCATTCCTTCAGCTTCTGGTTTGCCAGATGCAGAATCAGGATCCCATGAATCCCAGCAACGATACAGAATATGTAGCTCAGCTGGCTCAGTTCTCACAGCTTGAACAGCTTCAGAATCTGGGTACAGAATCAGAAAAGTCACAGGCATTTTCACTTGTAGGCCGCTACTGTGTATTCCAGTTTAAGGATGCAAACGGTAACGTAACATATCCTGAGGGAATAGTTGATTCGGTTAACATTTCCGGTGGAAAGGTTACCTTATCAGTTGGAGATCAGGTATTTAAGTACGATGAGCTCTATACCGTAATGCAGACAGCACCTACCGGCGGAGAAAGCGCTGAAACATCTTCTGAGAGCGGAGAGCAGGCTGAAGAATAACAGACCGCAGGAGGAGACGAGATGGCAATTGATGTTTTAAACAGGTTTCCTTCCGTCCCGCTGGTTTCAGGAGCAGACAGAAAAAAAAATGTTTCAAGGAAAGAAGCTTCTGAAAACAATCTACGTTCCTTTGAAAGTGTTTTTAAGGAAAAGCAAAAGGAAAATGAAGGCTTAAAGATATCAAAGCATGCCGGCGAACGTATTATCAGCAGAAACATAAATCTCTCGGATGAACAGTGGGAGAGGCTGAATACGGGAGTTAAGAAAGCGGAGATGAAAGGAATAAAGGAATCGCTTGTAATGGTTGATGATTTCGCATTTATTGTGAATGTAAACAAAAATACGGTCATTACGGCGGTGGATGAAAACGAAGACAGGGTTTTCACCAATATTGACGGAGCAGTTATAGTTTAATACCGAAACGCGCTGGACCTTATAAAGGAGAGCGCAGACAGTCGAACGCCAGAGACTGTCAGATCCTATCAGGTATAGTTTTTTAGCAGTCAGCGAAGAATGGCTGCAGATTGGAGTTTATTATGATGCGTTCATTATATTCCGGTGTTTCCGGATTAAAGGTTCATCAGACTAAGATGGATGTTATAGGTCACAATATTTCTAACGTTAATACCATCGGTTTTAAGAGTGGCCAGGTAAATTTCTCGGATATTCTTTATCAGACAACGGCAAATGCTTCGGGTCCCAATGCCGAGGCTAATACAGCCGGTACAAACGCAAGGCAGATAGGTCTTGGTGCATCCGTTGCATCTATTTCAAATACCGTTACCGTATCAGGCGGTACCCAGAGAACGGATAATGCTCTCGACCTCATGATCGAAGGCGATCAGCTCTTTATCGTTAATAACGGTGTTCAGAATTACTTTACAAAGGCCGGTGCTTTTACAGTCGATGCTGCAGGCGTTCTCTGTAACAACAGCGGATGTAAGGTTATGGGCTGGCAGGTTGACCCTAACGACCCTACAAGATGCGTTCCCGATACAGTAAGCGAGTTAAAGGTTAGATCGCCTGAAACCAGCTTTGTAGCTCCTGAGGCTACGGAAAATGTATATTTTTCAGGTAATATCGACTATAAGGATACCCAGCTTCAGTCAGAGACAGGAAAGACTTCAACAATATCTTTCTATGATAAGCTTGGACAGAGCTATATGGCAATCCTTGAGATGCATCCTGCAACAGATGCAGGCGGCGCAAAGTCAGAGGATGTCTATGATCTTGTGATTTCAGACATACTTGATGCCAACGGTACTTCAATATTTGTCAATGAGCCTGCAGATCCCAGCAAGCCTGTAGGTACAGGAAACGGAAATGATTATACCTTAAAGACCGGCTGGGGTATTGATTTCGGCGGTCAGAAGGATGATCAGGGTAATGTATCAGGCGGTATCGCAGGTACAGCTACTCCTGTTGATGCTACTGAGTTTGCTAAGACCGGTAAGGTTAAGCTTAATATGGCTACCGGCGTAAAACTTCAGTTTGACAAATCAAGCGGTAAGTTTGTAGGCGTAGGCGGTGGAAACAATAAATCCGTTCAGCTCAAAATCACTACAGATGATGATGCAAGCTCACCTTTCTCTACAATTGACTGTGATTTCTCAAGCATGACCATGTATGCTTCAAGCGGATCATCTTCATTCTCATGCCAGAGAGGGTCGTTAGACAAGGGTACCGGTGCAGGTAAGCCTAAGGGAAATATGACCGGTATTTCCGTTGATACTTCAGGACGTATCTATGGTTCATACGATAACGGCGACAAAAAGCTCCTCTGTCAGATCGCAGTAGCTCGTTTTGCTAACCCTGCAGGTCTTGAAGCAGTAGGAAACAGCCTCTTCCTTGACACCATGAACTCTGAAAAGTTTGACGGCAGAGGCGAGGATATAGCTATGCACGGCGGAAAGATGACTTCCGGCGTACTCGAAATGTCAAACGTTGACCTTTCAACCGAGTTTACAAACATCATCACCACACAGCGTGGATTCCAGGCAAATTCAAGGGTTATCACCACTTCGGATACCATGCTTGAAGAACTTATCAACCTTAAGCGTTAATGACTTTATGATTTCGGCTTAAAACCTATGGCCGGCAGCGATAAAAACGTTGCCGGCTTCTGTTTTTATATTTACATTTTATTTGTTTAATGTTATCATATTTTTATAGACAATTCAGGAGAAAAATGTTATGATAGATGTAACTAAGCTTGATGGCAAGGAAATAACTGTAAATGCCGAGCTGATAGAGTATATTGAAGAAATTCCGGAGACTGTGATAACTTTGACAACCGGCAAAAAAATAATTGTCAAAGAAAGTAGACAAAAGGTCAAAAGTTTAGTAAAATCATATAAGAGGGATTTTTTCGAAAAATATATTCTTGATGAACAAATCGATTAAAAGATAAAATTTCACATAGGGTGGTGATTTTTTTGGATCTGGCGACGATTATCGGACTGGTCGCAGCGTTTTTGCTCATGATATTCGGTATGGTATTTGATGCCAATACCTTCAGTGTCAATTTTGCAGCAGTAAAGGCCTTTGTGGATGTACCTTCACTCCTTATCACATTCGGTGGAGCTTTCATGGCTACCATGGCTATGCAGGGCAGCCCCGGAGAGTTCGTAAAGAGTCTGAAGACCTTCACACTTAACTTAAAAACCGTCTCCATGAACGAAGAGGAGACCATAAAGTCGATAATAAATCTTTCTAATATAGCCCGTAAAGAGGGCTTACTTGCATTAGAGGAAGCCGCAGGAGGCATAGAGGACGAGTTCATGAAGAAGGGTGTGCTCCTTATCGTGGACGGTACCGATCCCGAGCTTGTACGTTCCATTATGGAGACCGAGCTTTCGTGTATCGAGACCCGTCACAAGGGTAATGTATCCTTCTGGGAGAACCTGGGTTCCATGGGTCCTGCATGGGGTATGATCGGTACCCTTATCGGACTTATTAACATGCTTGGTAACCTGTCGGACGTTAGTACCGTAGGACCTTCCATGGCGGTAGCTCTTGTTACCACATTCTATGGTTCAGTCCTCGCAAACTGGATCTGTACTCCTACAGCAACCAAGCTTAAAGCTACCAGTGACAAGGAAATTCAGATGAAGGAGGTCATGGTTGAGGGACTTCTGTCTATCCAGGCAGGTGAGAACCCCAGAGTTATCGAGGAAAAGCTCAAGTCCTTCCTTGCACCTGAGGCCAGGGCTAACTTCGCTTCAAATGAAGGTGGTGAAGAAGGTTGAAAAAAAAGCAGGAAGATCCGCCTAAAGGTTCACCCGCCTGGATGGCGACATTCTCTGACCTGATGAACCTTCTGCTTTGTTTCTTCGTATTGCTCTTCTCAATGTCAAGTGTTGATGCAAACAAATGGGAAGAGGTTGTGGCATCGATGACCAGTGCTTTCAGTGTCTTTGAAGACGGAAGCACAACCATCGGTGAGGGTACCCTGGTAGGTATGGGTACAACACAGCTCTCAAACCTTGATGAATACTACGCATCCTTAGGACAGAAATCTGAGGATAACGGAGAAGACATGAGAGATAAACCAGGCGATAATGATAAAGGTCCTGATGATCAGAAAAATGAAGGAAAGACTCCCGATGATTCTCAGGGAGAGGGCAAAAAAGACGATGTAGAGATCGGCGAAGGCAAGCTCCAGGAGGCTTTAGAGGCAGCCAATTATAAGGAGACCACCGAGATGGTGGATGCCATTTCCGAGATGACAGAAAGATATAACATCAGCGGACTTATGGAAGTCGGCATGGATGTAAACGGAAAGTATGTTGAGCTTACCATCAGCGGCTCGGTACTGTTTGAGTCGGGCAGCGCAGAGCTTAAAAAGGAATGCCTGCCACTGCTTTCAAAGGTAGGAGATATACTTAAGGTTTATTCGGGCAATAATGTTCAGGTAATAGGTCATACGGATAATATCCCGATGAAATCCCAGACCTATTCAAGCAATGATATTCTTTCCTCAGCAAGAGCTATCAGCGTTTCGCAGTATCTAATAAATGAAAAGGGAGTGAGCGTGGAGCACATTTCCTGGACAGGAAGAGGCGAGTACGACCCCATAGATACAAATGCTACTGCGGAAGGAAGAGCGCGTAACAGGCGTGTTGAGATAAGGATATATAATTCATTAAGTTCTTGATCAAAGAAAACGCAGATAAATAAAAGTTTTCATCATATGAAAGGCACGAGTTATGAAGAAAAATATGCTCACGGTACTGGTTATCATACTTTGTATCGTAAATCTTACCTTAAGCGCATACATGGTATTTACTGTGGTTCCCAATGCACAGAGGACGGATCAGCTGATCACCAAGATACTTCAGATCATAGATCTGGAGCTTGAGTCTCCTCTGCCGCAGGATATCAACAATACTTACGATATCGAAAATATCGAGAAGTACGAGATTGAGGATATGACTGCAAATCTTGCTACCGGTACCGACGGAAAGGCTCATTACGCAAAGATCTCCGCGAGCCTTACCATCAATAATGCCGATGATGATTATGCTAAGCTCAATCCTAAGGTTGAGACTATGAAGAGTGATATCGTATCCATAATCAAGACCTATGTTTCAAGCTATGATAATGAGCAGCTTGCTAAGCCTGAAACCAAGAAGACAGTTAAAGAAAAGATACTTAATGACATCCAGACTTTGTTTAATTCTAAATTTATTGTAGATATCACTATTGACTATTTGATCTCGTAAAACATGACTAACGTTTCAAGTTGTAGGAGGAGCAGCAATGGGTGATGTATTATCCCAAAACGAGATTGATAATCTGCTGGCGGCACTAAGCAGCGGCGAGCTTGATGCGAGCAACATCAAGGAAGCAACCGAGCGCTCCGTAAAAAACTATGATTTCAACAGGCCCTCCAAGTTTTCAAAGGAACACTTAAGGACTCTGGAGATCATATTTGAGCACTATGGCAGACTGCTTTCAACCTCACTTCCTGCATATCTCAGGAAAAATGTTCAGGTTGAGGTAGTAAATGCTGAGGCAACGATTTATCAGGAGTTTACGAACTCGCTCTCAAATCCCGTACTTCTGGGAATAGTGGATTTTTCTCCGCTTACCGGCAATATCATTATAGAGATGGCCGAAAAACTGGGATATACCATTGTTGACAGGATGCTGGGAGGCATAGGGACACCGCTTGAAAAACCGAGGGAGTTCTCAGAAATCGAGCTCTCAATTATTGAACGTATATATATCATTTTAATAAATCTCATGGTTGAGCCCTGGGCAAACGTTACGCCTATCGAGGCCAGGCTGCAGAGGATAGAGACAAATTCACAGTTTGCCCAGATTATTTCTCCGAGTGAGATGTCAGCCATCATTACCATGAATATGAGGATCGGCAATGTCGAGGGTATGATAAATGTATGTATGCCTTACGAGGTTTTAGAGCCGGTAATCGATAAACTAAATACCAAATACTGGTATTCGACTATAAGAGGCGTTGATACTACCGCAAACAGGGAGCTTGTCGAAGTGGCAATATCAAAGGCAAGGATCCCTATAAAGGCAGAGCTTGGCCGCAGCACGATATCCGTAAAGGATTTTGTGAATATCCAGAAGGGCGATATCATAAAGCTGAATACCAGGATAAACGACCAGCTGGGAGTATTCGTTGGAAATATAAAAAAGTTTTACGCATTCCCGGGTACATCATCGGATTCTTATGCGGTAAAAATATCACAGGTAATAACAGAGGAGGAGTAGCTAATGGATGGCATGCTTTCACAGGAAGAAATCAATGCGCTTTTGAACAGCGTGAATATGCCTTCAGCCGAGTCTTCGCCGGTATCAGTGCCGGACGGTGGCCTTACCGACGCAGAGAAGGATGCTATAGGCGAAATATCCAATATAAGCATGGGTACGGCAGCTACTACGCTGTCCCAGCTGATAAACCAGAAGGTAAATATAACTACTCCTAAGGTTTCTTATGCAACCTGGGACAGTCTGCTTACAGAGTATGCCGAGCCCTGTGTATGCATACAGGTTTTATATACATCAGGACTTGAGGGAAACAATCTGCTGATACTTAAAGAAGATGATGTGAGAGTAATAACCAATCTCATGATGGGCGGAGACGGTACCAATGTCAACGAGGAGCTTACCGATCTTCATTTGAGTGCCATAGGAGAGGCTATGAACCAGATGATGGGTTCGGCATCAACCTCAATGTCTTCGATGCTTAGCAAGAAGATTGATATCAGCCCGCCTACAGCCAGTCTCGTAAAGCTTACAGAGATCATGAATGCAACTGATATCGCCGATTTCCTTACCGGTACCTTTGTCAAGGTAGCGTTTAAGATGGAGATCGGGACTCTCATTAACAGTGAGATAATGCAGATGTATTCCATTGATTTTGCAAAAAATATTTACGAGCAGTTTATGAGCATGACGGATAGTGAGCCGGCTGCTCCTGCATCCAAACCCGCGCCTCAGCCGGCACCGGCACCAAAGCCGCAGCCCCAGCCCCAGATGCAGAGCCAGGGCATGTTCGCAGAAAGTATGGGTATGCCTTCGGGTATGTATGCTCAGCCTCAGCAGGCAGTTCCTTTCCAGGCACCGCCTGTCCAGAATGTAAACATAGCTCCTGTTCAGTTCCAGCCTTTTATGGAAATGAACAACCCGTTGCTTAAGACCGAAAATATCGATCTGCTGCTTGATGTACCGCTCGAGGTTACGGCTGAGCTTGGCAGGACAAGCAAGTCCATAAAGGAAATACTGGAATTTTCACCGGGTACCATTATAGAGCTTAACAGGCTTGCCGGAGAACCGATTGATGTCCTCGTAAACGGTAAGTATGTTGCAAAGGGTGAAGTGGTAGTTATCGAGGAGACCTTTGGTATAAAGGTCACAGAGGTTATAAAATAAATGCCATACAGATTAGTATTTGCCGCTACGGATTTCTTAAATGGCGAAGGTGGCGGGATAAAAAGCGTATTAAAGCTTATAGGTCTTATAATCCTTTGTATTCTGATAATCGTTGCGAGCTATTATACGACTAAGTTTGTCGGGAAAAAGCAGCTTGGAAGGACAGCAAAGTCAAATTTCCGCAGCATCGATATTTTCAGGATAAGTACAAACAAATATCTCCAGATAGTGGAGATAGGGGAAAGATATTTCTGTATTGCCGTGGCAAAGGATACGATCACGGTAGTCGGTGAGCTTTCCAAGGATGATATAAAGAATTTCCCGCCTGAAATACAGGAAAAGAGCTTTAAAGAAACGATGTCGGAAATACTGAAGAAGAAGGATAATACAAATCATAAAAAGCCCGGAGAGATCCTTAACGAGACTAAGCTTATTGGTGAGGATGAGGGCAAGGAAGACAGTAATATCCATTAACTGATTGTATGCTGAAAACAGCAAATAATTTCGTTGATGAGAAAATATAATCAAAAAAGAATATCTGCGAAAGAAAAGGTTGGTAGCATGATTGAGTTTGTAAAAAAGAGATGGCTTTTGAAAGCACTGGTTTTCGGGCTCATCTTTACAATAGCATGCATACTCACCTCTCTTTGTCGTGCTGAAATACCTGTCGGAGCTACTGAAGTGACCGACGGGGCTTCTGCGCTTTCAAATGAAAATACCGATGTAAGCAATGACTATGTAGAGGGAGATATTGGCGGGCTCACGTTCCGGTTTGACGGGGACAATACGAGCTCTCTTTCTGCTACTCTGCAGATACTTTTAATACTTACGATTATTTCGCTGGCACCGTCCATCCTGGTAATGCTGACTTCATTTACCAGGATTGTCATAGTGCTGCATTTTGTACGTACGGCGGTTGGTACCCAGACAACACCTCCTAACCAGGTGCTGATAGGACTGGCGCTGTTTTTGACGTTTTTTATAATGTCACCGACGCTTACAAAGATTTACGATGCGGCGATCGTACCCTTAAACAAGGGCGAGATCAATACCGAGGAAGCGATCACATTAGGGCTTGAACCAATAAGAGATTTTATGTTTGAGCAGATGGACGGCGGCGAAAAGGACCTGCAGCTTTTCCTTGATATAGCAGGTATTGAGGAGGTAAAAACCAGGGATGACGTACCGACCAACGTGCTTATACCCGCATTTATACTGAATGAGTTAAGAATTGCCTTTATCATAGGCTTCCTCATTTATATACCGTTCCTGATACTGGATATGGTTGTAGCATCCACCCTTATGTCAATGGGTATGATGATGCTTCCACCCACCACAATATCGATGCCGTTTAAGATACTTCTGTTTGTGGTGGCAGACGGCTGGGATCTTATAATAGGACAGCTGGTAAGGACGTTTTATTAGCTTATGTAGGTGTTTTAAAAAATTTCGAGTATGGAGGTGACCGGTCTTGAGTGCTGACATGGTAGTAAATCTGATGAGTGAAACCCTGTATCTGATAATTAAGGTTTCTGCGCCCATGCTGCTTGTATCGCTGGTAGTGGGACTTATAGTCAGCATCCTGCAGACGGTAACATCAATACAGGAACAGACGCTTACCTTCGTGCCTAAGCTGATCAGCATTTTCCTGGTGCTGACAATTGCCGGCAACTGGATACTTAGCAATATAGTAGAGTACATGGAGTACTTGTTTGAGAATTTTAACGCGTTTATAAGATGAGTGATCAGGTTTTTACATTACAACAGCTTGAATTTTTCGTGGTAATACTGGTCAGGGTTTCCGGCTTTGTTTATACTGCACCTTTTTTCAGCCTGAAAAACTCGCCGCGTACCTCAAAGATCGGTTTTACGCTTTTACTGTCACTGGTGCTTTTTCAGGCAACCCCGTATGAGCCGTTGGAATATATGGGTGTTGTGGGGTATGCCATAGTAGTTGCCGAAAACTTACTGGCGGGAGTGATCCTGGGTTTCCTGGCAAATGTAAGCTATCAGATACTGAGTCTTGCCGGACATATGATGGATATGCAGATCGGGTTTTCGATGGTAAACGAATTTGACCCCGTAACCTCCACTCAGGTAACGGTCAGCGGTGTCGTTTACGAATATGCCGTGATGCTTGTGCTTATGATAACCTATATGCATCACTATCTGATTGATGCCTTAATAGACAGCTTTAAGGTGGTACCGGTCGGAGGAGTTATCATAAATCCTTTGATCTATAATGTGGGTTTAAAATATATAGTTGACTTTTTTGTGATAGCATTCAGGATAGTACTTCCGATATTTGCTGCTCTTTTGATAGTAAATGCCATACTTGCCATTATGGCAAAGGTAGCACCGCAGATGAACATGTTTGTTATCGGTATGCAGCTAAAGGTTTTCGTCGGTCTGGCAGTTATGCTCATAGTAATGCAGCTTATACCGACAGTAGGAGAACTGATATTTGACGAAATGTTCGACCTCATGAGAACGGCTATATCATATTTTGAGCCGGGATAATTATTCTGTCGACTATCCCAATGACTTCACCTAGAGGGGAAGTCTGAGTTAAAAAATGGAAAAGCAAACCATAAAAGTGGACTGATAATAGGAGAGAAAGCACAGAAAATGTTTATGGGCGTGAGATACACGAGAGAGGAATTAGATAAGGATCTTTCACTCTTAGTCTTTAACCTCCAGTTCTTCGCAAATGACGAAGGAGGAGACAAGACCGAGGAAGCTACGCCCAAAAAACTGGATGACGCCCGTAAAGAAGGTCAGGTTGCAAAGAGCCAGGAGCTGGCTACCGCAGTTACGCTTTTGGCATTGTTCGGGAGCTTAAAGGTATTTGTCGGGTACATAGGCGGAAATTTCTGGGATTCGTTTCCGGAATACTATAACACCATAGAAACCTATTCAAAGGGTGTTTTTACCGTCAATCACGCCGCGGCATTTATTGATAGTGCACTGTGGACTATATTACTTACCTGTCTGCCCTGCTTTGCCATAGCCGTAGTTTTGGGGATAGTCATAAATGTGGCACAGGTAAAATGGCAGCCTACATTAAAGCCCCTGATGCCTAAATTCAGTAAATTAAATCCTATAAATGGATTTAAGAGGATATTTTCACTTGATAAAATGGTGGAGCTCTTAAAAGCCATAATCAAGATCGGAGTTATCGGGTACCTTGCCTATTCGGAGCTCAGTGATTCTGCAGGACTTGTAAATGCCTTTTATGACATGAACCTGTTTGACGCGGTAATGTATATCGGCGAAAAGGTGCTTGATTTTGGGTTTAAGGTGGCAATAATCTATCTGGTCATTGGTCTTGCGGATTATATCTACCAGAAATTCAAGTTCAAAAAAGACATGAGAATGTCCAAGCAGGAAATAAAGGACGAGTTCAAGCAGACTGAAGGCGATCCCAAGATAAAGGGACAGATCAGACAGAGGATGAGGGAAGCGTCCCAGAGGAGAATGATGCAGCAGCTGCCGCAGGCCGATGTAGTTATCACAAACCCTACGCATTTAGCCTGTGCAATACAGTATGATAAATCAAAGGCTGAGGCACCCATACTTCTCGCAAAGGGTGCTGACTATTTAGCTCAGAAGATCAGGGAAGAGGCTGCAAAATACGATATCCCTATAGTAGAGAATAAGCCCCTTGCCAGAATGCTCTACCATAACGTGGAGATCGATGAGGAAATACCCGAGGAGCTCTACCAGATGACCGCTGAGGTCCTCGCTTATGTATATTCCCTGAAAGAGGAAATATAAAATATAGTGAAAGGAGGGTGCTATGAAGCTGAATTTCAAGACATTATCTAACTACATGATCGGCGTATACGTAATGTCTGTAATCGTGTTCTTTATAGTACCCATACCTTCGATCATGCTGGACGTGCTGGTAGCCTTCAACATGTCTATAGCGATGATAGTGCTGTTTAATTCCCTGTTTGCACCGGATGTGCTACAGATGTCAAGCTTTCCTACGATACTGCTGATGACCACGATCTTCAGGATATCGCTTAACGTATCCTCAACGAGACTGATACTTGCAAAGGGAGATCCCGGAACGGTTATCACAAAATTCGGTGAATTCGTAGGCGGAGGCAATATAATCCTCGGCGCCATCGTATTTATAATCATTATACTGATACAGTTCCTCGTAATCAACAAAGGTTCCGAGCGTGTGTCGGAAGTAACCGCAAGATTTACCCTCGACGCCATGCCAGGTAAGCAGATGGCTATCGACGCGGACTTAAATACCGGAGCCATAACGGATGAAGAGGCCAGGAAAAGAAGAGAGAAGATACAGGAAGAGTCCACATTCTTCGGTTCCATGGACGGTGCTACGAAATACGTAAAGGGAGACGCGGTAGCGGGTCTTATCATCACGCTTATAAACTTTGGCGGTGGTATCGCAATGGGCGTTACCTCTCAGGGACTTTCAGCAGGTGATGCACTTCAGAAATACGGTATGCTTACCATAGGTGACGGACTTGTAAGCTCGATGCCTTCACTTATGATATCGCTGGCTACCGGTATGCTGGTAACGAAGGTATCAAAGGATTCCGATATCGGAGATATCCTTGTATCACAGCTTTTCTCGATCCCAAGAGTACTTTACATGGTTGGAGCGGCAATGATCGTGCTTGGACTTACGCCTCTTCCCTCACTTATCTTTATTCCCTTTGGAGCTATGTTCTTAGCAGCTGGCAGGAGCATCGAGAAGAAGGTAAAGACAAAAGAGGTCGAGAAAGAGGTTACGACCGAGGAAACGGCAGCGGAGGAAATACGACGGCCGGAAAATGTTACCCAGCTATTGCAGGTTGACCAGATTGAACTTGAATTCGGTTACGGTATCATACCTCTTGCGGATGCAAACCAGGGCGGTGACCTGTTAGACCGAGTTGTACTTATCAGGCGTCAGATAGCACTTGAGCTTGGATGTGTAGTGCCTACCATCAGACTTCGTGATAACATCCAGCTTAATCCTAACCAGTATGTAATTAAGATAAAAGGCGTTCCAGTATCCGAGGGAGAGATACTGTTTGACCACTATATGGCAATGAACCCCGGTTATGTTGAAGAGGAGATCACAGGTATACCTACCTTCGAGCCTTCGTTCCATCTGCCTGCGATCTGGATCACCGAGAGCCAGAGGGAGCGTGCGGAATCCTACGGCTACACGGTTGTTGATCCTCCTTCGATCATTGCAACACATCTTACCGAGGTTATCAGACGTCATCTTGACGAGCTGCTTACCCGTCAGGATGTACAGAACCTTATCAACAACATCAAGGACGCAAACGATACCCTTGTATCAGAGCTTGTACCAAAGCTCTTAGGAGTAGGCGAGATACAGAAGGTACTCCAGAACCTGCTTAGAGAGGGTATTTCAATTAGAGACCTTGTAACTATTTTTGAAACGCTTGCAGATTATGCAACAACGACGCACGATACGGATGTGCTTACAGAATATGTAAGACAGAGCTTAAAGCGTGCTATCTCCACCAAGTACTTCCCTAAGGGAGAAAAGAATCTGGTAGTAACGCTTGATCCTAAGGTAGAGCAGGAGATCATGGCATCCGTAAAGACCACGGAGCAGACAACTTACATAAATTATGATCCTGAAAAGACCAGGAAACTCATGGATTCCATAGAGGAGCAGGTAAAGACACTGGAGGATATGGGAAAGAATCCTATAATCATTACCTCTCCCATAGTCAGGATGTACTTTAAGAGGCTGTCAAGGGATTACTTCCCTGACCTAATAGTAATATCATATTCCGAGATAGATTCGGATGTAGAACTTCAGTCAGTTGGGATGGTGACGGTTAATTGATAATCAAAAAATTTCAAGGGAATACAGAAAAAGAGGCTATCCTGCTCGCTAAAGACGAGCTGGGTAAGGAAGCCATTGTCACCAACGTGAAGGTGATAAAGCCGAAGGGACTCGCACGCCTCTTTAAAAAGCCCATATATGAGATTACGGCGGCTCTGGATGAAACACCGCCCAAAACAGAGCTTTCAAGACGCGAGAGCATAAGGGCGATGTTTAAGGATAATCCTGAGATCATCCTTGACGACAAGGACGATGACAAGGGTATATTGGAAAAAGATAAGCCTGAATCTTCCGCAGAAAACACAAAACAGCTCGAACAGCGGATCTCGAATATCGCAAGCCTGCTTGAAAAACAGATAAAGGCGGCAAAGGAGAGCAAGGCTGAGACTGCCGATGTAAAGGAAGAGGAAAAAAAGGAAGAGGACAAAGAAGAGGAAAAGAAAAACGAGTGCCTGGCACTTGTAAAGGAGCAGCTGCTTTCAAATGAGGTTGATGAAAAGTACATCACCCAGCTTATAAGTGAGATAGAGCCAACCCTTAAAAAGGATGCATCGATAGAGAACATGCTCTCGGGCATTTATCAGAAGATAGTCCTTAAGCTTGGGAAAACCGAGGTGATGGGCGTTACCAGCGGAAAGGCAAGATTTGTATTCTTTATCGGCCCTACAGGAGTTGGAAAAACCACCACTATTGCAAAGCTTGCTTCAAAGCTCAAGCTTGATAAAAAGCTCAATGTGGCACTGCTTACCTCCGATACCTACAGGATAGCAGCGGTGGATCAGCTTAAAACCTATGCCGAGATACTGGATGTGCCGTTAAAGGTAGTTTATTCCGATACGGAGCTTAAAGATGCCTACGAGGAAATGAAAAACTACGATATCGTAATGATCGATACCGCAGGGCGTTCACATCGTGACAAGCAGCAGCGTGAGGATATCGAAAAGCTGATAAATGCTATACCGGAAGAGCAGCGCGATATTTTCCTTGTACTCAGCATTACCACAAAATATAAGGATCTTATAAGGATCACCGAGGCTTACTCGGAAATTACAAAGTACAGGCTTATATTTACTAAGCTTGACGAAACAGAAACCCTTGGAAATGTTTTTAACGTGAAGCTTTTGACCGGAGCTCCGTTATCCTATGCAACCTTTGGACAGAAAGTTCCCAACGACATATCACGGCTTGACGCACAGATGATAGCAAAACAGCTCTTGGGAGGCAGTGACTGATGGATCAGGCCGAACAGTTAAGGCTCTTAGTCACTAAGCAGCAGGAGCAGAAGAAAAAGGATCGCAAGGTCTCAAGGGTAATAACGGTCACAAGCGGAAAGGGAGGAGTCGGAAAATCCACCCTGACCGTCAATCTGGCAATACAGCTTTCCCGGCTCGGCAAAAAAGTAATAATACTTGACGCCGATTTCGGCTTGGCAAATATTGAAGTAATGCTTGGCATCAGACCTGATTACAATCTGGCAGATCTGATGTTCAGAGGCAAAGAATTAAAGGACATAATAATACAGGGACCCGAGGGTATCGGTTTCATATCCGGTGGGTCCGGCATCCAGGAGCTTTCCAGGCTTACAAGGGAACAGGTTGTATACCTGGTACAAAAGCTATACGAACTCGATGAACTGGCTGATATCATACTTGTGGATACAGGTGCCGGTATTTCTGACTCTGTGCTGGAGTTTGTTTCCGCAAGCAACGAGGTACTGCTGGTAGCAACTCCTGAGCCTACCTCGATCACGGATGCCTATGCACTGCTTAAAACATTAAACAGGCGGAACGGTTTTTCCAAGGACGATACAGTAATAAGGATGGTCGCTAACCGCATAAAGACAAAGGAAGAGGGCGATGCTCTCTATGAAAAGCTTAGTCTTGTTGTAGAGAAATTTCTGAATCTAAAGATAGAGCTCGTGGGAGCCATACCTGACGATATCAACTGCGGAAAAGCGATAATGCAGCAGCAGCCGATAACGCTGGCGGAACCGCGTTCTGCTTCGGTAAAGGCAATACAGTCCATAGCCGAAAAGCTGGTATCAGGATCCGCAGAGTCCGATAAAAAAGGTATTGCCCAGCTGTTCAGCCGATGGATGAAGAGCATATATAAAAAGAAAAAGAAACCGCAGGACGAGGAGCCTCAAACCAATAGAAAGTAACCCGGAAGGATGACGATATGCTGAAAAACATATTAAAGGTCGGAGACCGCATAGAATTGAAAAGCATATATCAGGCCAGGACAACTGAGACAGAACCAAAGACCTATCAGAGCCAGGTCCTTGATATCATCGATGATTACAGGATGAATATAGCTGTCCCGATTGAGTCCGGCCATCTTGTGCCGCTTGAGATTGGAAGCAGATATGAACTGAGCTTCCTGACAAACAACGGTATATATATGTGCAAATGCGAGGTAAAGAACAGATTAAGGCAGAATAATGTTTTTTACCTGGTTTTAGATATTATTTCCGAATTTAAGAGGGATCAGCGCCGTCAGTATTTCCGACTCGAAAAAATAATCCCCTTAAGCTACAGGGTGATAAGCGAGCTTGAGATGAGACTCCGTTACTTTATGGAGAAAAAAGCATATAAGGATGACCGGGAAAAGAGGCTGGTAACGGAAAAACTCGAACAGCTTGAGGGCTTGAGCTTAGACGGAACCATAGTAAACGTCAGCGGCGGCGGATTAAAATTCAGCTCCATGGAAAAACACGAAAACGGTACCATGCTGCTTGTGAGATTCAGCCTTGACGAGGAAATAGACGTTGAGGCCGAGGCCAAGATAATCGGTATCAACGAGGTCGCAAACCAGCGGGGAAAGATGGAGTACCGCTGTGAGTTTAAAAAGATAAAGAAAGAGATACGAGAAAATATAGTAAGGTACATATTCAGCGAAGAAAGACGCCAGAGGCAGAAAGAAAACGGCCTATGATTAAAAAAATATCAGAAAAAAATGACTCTGCACTCATGAGTAGTATCGAATCTGATATAATAGACAATAAGCAGACAGGCGAAGTGAATGGCGGGCAGGAAACAGAGGGCTTCGGTCCGATGTCATATATGCTGAAAAGGGAGTTTAAAAAGCTTCCGCATAAAAATGTTCCGCTTAATTCTAATAAACTTGTGGCTATCTGTGCTTCGACCGGAGGACCGAATGCATTGGCAAAGATCATTCCGAAGCTTCCCAAGGATCTTAATGCACCGGTCATCATGGTACAGCATATGCCGAGCGGATTTACAGATTCGATGGCAAAACGGCTTGACGAAAAATCTGAGATAACCGTAACAGAGGCAGAAAACGGGTTCAAGCTTAGAAAAGGTCATATGTATATCGCAAAGGGCGGTAAACATTTAAGCATTACAGGGCGCAGGAGCGGACTGTATATATCCTTGCTTGACACGCCTCCGAGGAGCGGTCTCAGACCTTGCGCGGATATCATGTTTGAATCTCTGATGAAGCTTGATCTTGATGAGATCATATGTGTTGTGCTTACCGGAATGGGGTCCGACGGAACCAGGGGCATAGGGGAATTGTACGAAAAGAAAAATGTATATGTTATAGCTCAGGACGAGAAGACCAGCGCGGTTGATGGGATGCCGGGCATGGTAAGAAAGGCGGGGCTTGCAGATGAGGTGCTGCCGCTTGAAGCGATCGCTGATGCTATTACAAGGGTCACGGGTATTAAACTATCCACAGACGGAAACGGAGGAAATTGATGGACGTTAGCCAGTATCTGGAGGTATTTATTGAAGAGGCTAAGGAGCATCTTCAGGCACTAAATGAGCATCTTCTTATCTTGGAAAAAGAGCCGGAAAATGAAAACACCATTAATGAGATATTCCGTGCCGCCCACTCCTTAAAGGGTATGGCGGGGACCATGGGTTACAAGAGAATGCAGAAATTAACCCATGATATGGAAAATGTTTTCCAGGAGATAAGAAGCGGAAAGATGAAGGTAAGACCGGAGCTTACGGACTGCCTTTTCGAAGGTCTTGATGCTCTTCAGGAATATGTGGATAATATCATAAACACTCAGGATGAGGGGATGAATGACAATCAGCCCCTTATTGACACGCTTGCACATGAGCTTGAGGTGGGCTTAAAGGGTGAGGCAGCAGCTCCCGAGCCTGCTAAAAAGGAGGAGCCTGCACCTAAAAAGGAAGAAGCTGAAGCTCCTAAGGCTAATTCGGTTGCATATGCCGACCATGAGAAGATGGCCATAAAGGAAGCAGCATCCCAGGGCCTTACAACCTACGAGATCCATGTTGATCTACAGGAGTCCTGCCTGCTCAAAGCTGCAAGAGCATATCTGGTATTTAAGGCAGTCGAGGAGTTCGGTGAGATCATCAAATCCGTACCCGATGCCCAGATGATAGAGGACGAAAAATTTGACTTAAGCTTTGTTGTATGCGTACTTTCA
Source organism: Lachnospiraceae bacterium (assembly GCA_017557525.1). Taxonomy (GTDB): domain Bacteria; phylum Bacillota; class Clostridia; order Lachnospirales; family Lachnospiraceae; genus RUG11977. Next base: position 52,247 of record JAFYYN010000105.1, on the reverse strand, counting down.
AAGGCAGCTCCCGAGGACTTGAGAAAGCGTGTGCTTAATGTCTCGGAGGTAAAGGAAGTAACAATTGAGAAGGTAACCTTTGATAATGTAGAGGTTGCTGAGGTTAAGGACGAAGAAAAGAAGGAAGAGGAGAAAAAGCCTGTTCCTCAGGCTCCTACAGCTTCTGCTGCGGCAGCCGCTTCAACACAGAAGCCTGCAGGTCAGACAACTGCAAAGAAGGCTGTCGTTAACCGTTCCGTACGTGTTGATATTGAAAAGCTTGACGATCTGATGAACCTGGTTAGCGAGCTTATCATAGCAAAGAACGGTCTTGCATCGATTTCTCCCGACGATTATGCCGGGAAGGAAAAGCGTTCCGCATATAATGAGCAGATAGAATATCTTGAAAGAATTACCGGAAACATCCACCAGAGCGTTATGAAGGTAAGGATGGTTCCTATTGAGAGCGTAGTTAACAGATTCCCCAGAATGATAAGGGATCTTTCCAAAAAGCTTGACAAGCCTATGGAGCTGTATATGTCCGGTGAGGAGACAGAGCTTGATCGTACTGTTATCGATGAGATCGGTGATCCTCTGATGCACATACTTCGTAACTCTGCAGATCACGGACTTGAGAGTGCTGAGGTAAGAAAGAGCTTAGGCAAGCCTGAAACAGGCTCCATATTCTTAAATGCATATCAGGAAGGTAACAGCGTAGTTATCGAGTGCAGTGATGACGGTGGCGGAATTAATACCGAAAAGGTAAAGGCAAAGGCTATAGAAAAAGGCACTATTACCGAGGAGCAGGCAGAGACTATGACCGAGAAGGATTTCATAGATCTTCTGTTTAAGCCAAGCTTCTCCACAGCTGACAAGATTTCGGACGTATCCGGACGTGGCGTTGGTCTTGATGTAGTTAAGTCAAAGATCGAGTCCTTAAGCGGTACTGTAGAGTGCAGGACTGCATTGGGACAGGGTACTACCTTTACTATAAGACTTCCGCTGACACTTGCGATCATCCAGTCACTTATGGTAATCATAGGCGATGAGAAGTATGCGATCCCTTTGGGAAGCATCGATACCATCGAGGATATCCCGATCGAAGAGATAAAGAGGGTTGAAAGAAAAGAGGTCGTTAACCTTCGCGGCAGTGTTATACCGCTTGTACGCATGGCAGATATACTTGATGTGCCCGTAAGACGTGAGGAAAAGAATACCGTAACCATGGTAGTTGTGGCAAAGGGAGAAAAGAAGGCCGGTCTTATCGTTGATGACCTTATAGGACAGCTCGAAATAGTTATCAAGTCCATCGGCAAGTACATCAATAACTCAAAGATCATCAGCGGCGCAACAGTCTTAGGCGATGGAGAGATAGCTCTCATCCTTGACACAAATGCACTTGTTTAATACATATTTGTCGCAACAGGCAATCCCATAGTTTTTGGAGGTAAGATATGGCAGACATAGCTGAAGCAGGCAGCATTGATCAGATCAAACAGTACATAGATGTTATGATCAATAACGAACAGTACGGTATAGATATCAGTTACATAGACAATATCATCAGAATGCAGCGTATTACCAGAGTTCCCAAGGCACAGGAGTATTTCCCCGGAGTTATAAACCTGCGCGGCGAGATCATACCTGTTATGAGCTTAAGACGCAGATTCGGATTTGAGGATGATGTTTTTACTCCGAAGACGAGGATACTTATCCTTAAGCCCGAGCCTCAGGCCAGCATTGGTTTTATAGTGGACGAGGTAAGAGAGGTTATTACCTTAAAGGAAGAAGAGATTGACAGGGTTGTGACCTCTGAAGATAAAAATACATATATTACGGGTATCGGAAAGCATACAAAGGGTCTGATCTCCGTTTTAAATGTTGCGGCTGTCCTTCAGGAGAAGGAGAAAGGAGAGTAAATATGTCCATAAAAAGGATAGAAGAACTCTCCGAGGTGGAGTTCGATGTCTTAAAGGAGATATCGAATATCGGAACAGGAAATGCGGCTACCGCTATTTCCACTCTGCTCGACGGCCAGATAGGGATTGAAGTCCCGATAATAAGATTCTTAGAGTTTTCAGAGCTGAGTGAGATAATCGGCGGGGCAGAAAACGAAGTTATCGGTATTATGGTTACCCTAAGCCAGGATATCGATGGCATGATGATGTTCGTTATGGACGTTAAATCAGCAAGGATAATCATAAATCATCTCCTTCAGCATGAAGACGAAGAAGAACAGTTGGAATGTACAGAGATGGTAAGATCCGCGCTGTCCGAGTTCGGAAATATAGTTGCAGGGTCGTATCTTTCAGCTATCGCAAAGCTTACGGGACTTGTATGTGCGCCAAGCGTTCCCGCTCTTTCACATGATATGGCGGGAGCAGTGCTTTCCGTGCCGGCTATAGAGTTTGGCAAGGTGAGCGATAAGGTGCTTTTGATACAGTCGGTATTTGAATACAAAAATAAAAAGGCAGAGGGATTTTTCATCCTGGTGCCGACACTTGAGGCATTTAACACGATTTTTGAAAAACTGGGGCTTTAAAAGGGAAAAAGATGGGCAATTTGGTAAGGGTCGGTATGGCCGACATGAACATCTGCAGGGCTCCGGACAGGATCATAACCTTGGGACTCGGGTCGTGTATAGGACTGGTACTTTTTGATATAAAATCTTCTGTTTGCGGTATGCTGCATGTCATGCTGCCGGACAGTTCGATATCAAAAAGGACCGAGAATCCTGCGAAGTTTGCAGACACAGGTGTGGAAAAATTAATAGAGGAATTAAGAAAACAGGGAGTGCCTCAAAGGGCTCTCATGGCCAAGATGGCCGGGGGAGCCAGGATGTTTGCTTTCCAGGGCAGCGGGGACTATCTTAATATCGGAGAGCGTAACGCGGAAGCAGTCAAAGGTATTCTTATGAAAAAAGGAATTCCTATTGTAGCCTCGGACTGTGGGGGGACATACGGACGGACCATCGAGTTTGATCCGGAGACCTACAGGCTGCAGATAAGGGCCATAGGAAAGCCGGAGAAATATATATAGCATAAAGGAGTTATGCGGTGAAAGACAAGCCCATTGTTATAATCATAACACTTACAGCAGGACTTATTGCCTGTGTGTGCTGTATTTTGAATCATGCCGGACTGCTGGCTACACTCATTACGGTTCTTGTTTCCCTGATAGTTTTCCTTATTATAGGGCAGATAGTTAATTCTATTTTTGCCAAGCAGAACAGGGAAGCAGAAGAAAGACTTAAAGACGAGAAACAGAGATTGGAAGAAGAAGCCTTAAAAGCACAGCAGGCTAACGAAGAGCAGGAAAAGGCAGATCAGTCAAAAGAGGAATCCGACAGCAAATGATAGTTATAGGGGGATTATCAAATGGCAGTAGTGGACAAGGACAAGCTCTGGAGCGACTATTCCAAACAGAAAACTCCTGAGCTCAGAGAAAAACTTATAATAGAATACTCAGGGCTCGTAAAGATTGTTGCAGGTAAGCTAAGCATGTATTTCGGTTATAATGTTGAGTATGACGACATGGTTGGCTATGGTATTTTCGGGCTCATCGACGCTATCGACAAGTTTGATTACGGAAAAGGCATAAAATTTGAAACTTATGCATCCTTAAGGATCAGGGGTGAGATACTCGATCAGATAAGGCGTATGGACTGGATACCGAGGACTGTCAGACAGAAGCAGAAGCAGCTCGATATGGCCTACAGAAAGATCGAAGAGAGGACCGGAAAGCTTGCTACCGATGAGGAGCTTGCAGAGGAGCTCGGTATATCCATGGATGATCTGATGGATATGCAGAACGAGACCAAGGTCAGCAATATAATATCCCTTGACGAATACATGGAGCAGGGTGATTCCAAGGTTGAACCCGTTGAAACAAAGGATTATCTGCAGCCTGACAAGGTGGTTGAAAAGGATGAGCTTAAAAGGCTGCTTATGGAGGTCTTGGAAACGCTGACTGACAAAGAGAAAAAGGTCGTGCTTCTGTATTATTATGAAGATATGACATTAAAAGAGATCGCTAATGTTATGGATGTTTCGGAATCCAGAGTTTCACAGCTGCATTCCAAATCACTGGTAAAGATGAAACAGCGTCTCGGCAATAATATGAAGATGTTTTTAGGATGATTCGAAAGGAGACACAGTTTTGACAAACGGCTATTTCCGACTTGAAATCAGAAATGACGGAACATATCTGATAGCTTATCCTCCAGAGCCGGGCGGTGTACCGTGCGACCCTAATGAAATACTGAATTATCTCGATATTTATAATGTCGACTATGACAAGATAGCCATATATAACCTTTTTAGGAACTTTTCCGAGAAGAAGGAGCTCCGGATCACTGCGATAAAGGTTTCAGCTTTTGATGAAACCATGAATCTTGAAATATCCGATAATTTCACAGTGGTTACCGCAAGATTTTATCCCGAGGTTGAAGGCGGCAAAAAGCTTACCAAGGACGAGATTCTCTGGCTTGCAAACAAGAGAGGCATCAAATCAGGCATAAAAGAGGATGTTATAGATAAGTTTCTCGCCGAGAGACAGTATTGTACGCCTTATATAATCGCTGAGGCTGAGCCACCCGTAGAAGGCAGCGATGCTGTAGTGGAGTATTTCTTTAATACAGATCTTACTAAGAAACCTAAGATGAATGAGGACGGTTCGGTGGATTTCCATCAGCTGGATAACTTAAGCAAGGTAGAAAAAGACCAGGTACTTGCAGTGCTTACTCCGGCGGTACACGGAAAACCGGGCGTCGATGTTTTAGGCAGAGCGATACAGCCGAGAAAGGTTAACGTTATATTTCTTAAGCAGTCCAAGAATGCAAGGCTTACGTCCGATGGACTTCAGCTTATAAGCAATGTTAACGGACATGCGGTGCTTGCGGATAAGCAGGTATTTGTTTCCGATACATACGAGATACCGGGCAATGTGGATGTTGCGACAGGCGATATCGAGTATAACGGTACAGTTATAGTTGCCGGTAATGTAAATTCGGGATATAAGGTACATGCGGACGGTGACGTAATTGTTGAGGGCATCGTTGAGGGTGCAGAGATATTTGCAGGCGGACAGATAGTTTTAAAACGAGGGATACAGGGCATGAATAAGGGTATCCTCAATGCCGGTGCAAATATCGTGGCCAAATTTATTGAAAGCGCCGAGGTCAGGGCGGGTGGATTTATCCAGACCGAATCCATCATGCACAGCAAGGTAACGGCGGGCGCGGAAATCATAGTCAGAGGCAAGAAAGGCTTTATTACCGGAGGCATCATCAGGGCAGGCAAGTTTATCGAAGCGAAAACCGCCGGTTCGGTTATGGGCACTCAGACAGTGATAGAGGTTGGAGAAAACATGAATCTTGTTGAGGAGGAAAGAGAGCTCCTTAACGAGAAAAGAACGATCAGGGAGAATATAGACAAGACTGAAAAGATACTTTTCTTTATTTCCAAGAAGATCAAGGACCGCGAGCAGCTGCCCAAGGAAAAGATAATCCAGTTCCAGCAGCTTTCTGTCAGCAACAAGGAATTTAAAAAGAGGATTGAGGAGATCAATGCCCGTTTGGAAGAGCTGGACCTTATGCTTGAAAATTCCACTAAGGGTTATGTACTGGTCGATGATGTTATATATCCGGGATGCAAGGTAACCATTTCCAACATCTCCACATATATCAGGTCAGAGACCAAGCACTGCAGACTCATAAGAGACGGAGCGGATGTAAGAGTTACTGCATACAAATAGGTTTTAGGCACCTTTAGCAGAATAGGAGGTAGTATATGATTACACCTATCGAAATGTACACTATGGTACCCAAATCACAGGAGGCCTCGATTGTTCACAGCACAAACATCGCAAAGCAGGTTGCCCAGCAGCAGAGCGGTATGCAGGAGATCGCACACGAGGCAAGAGTTCATGAACAGCAGGTAGTACAGGCTACTGCGGCCGAAAATCCGGAGTACAGGTACGACGCAAAGGAAAAGGGAAACGGAAGTTACTCCGAAAAGGAGAAAAAAAAGAAAAAGAAGGAAAATGAGTCAGAGCAGAAGGAAAACGGTACTGATACCGGTGTGCATTCAGGCTTTGATATAAGGATTTGAGATTATGAGCGCATTAGAGATCGCATTACTGATTTTTGGATTGATACTGATTGTTGTTAGCTTTTTCCTGGTTGATAAGACCAGGGATGTACCGGAAAATACTGTTCCGGTGCCTGATATGAAACAGCTTAATGTCATAAGTGAAAGAGCTATCAGGGATATGAATACGAACGCCAATAAGCTGCTGGAGACTACCCAGGACCAGCTGGAAGAAATCTCTAACGATAAGATAATGGCAGTTAATGAATATTCCGATCAGGTGCTTGCCAAGATTGATACAAATCATAAGGAAACAGTATTCCTTTATCAGATGCTTCAGGATAAGGAAAAGGAGCTTAAGGAGACGGTCAGCCGTATTGAGTCTTTAAGGATTGCTCTTGAAAAGCAGGACTTTGCCGAAGCAGGCAGCATTGCCTCAAAGATCACTGAGACTGCGCCCGCTTCCGATGTGCCCAGAAAGCTCGATATCGGTATGGAGGATTTCAGCTTTGACGATACCGACGATGAGCCTTACGAGGAAGATCCCAAGGTTAAAAACATGAAATCGAAGGATCGTGCAAAACAGAGGATCACAAATGTTCCGGGCGACGTAAAAAAGGAACTGAAAAAGAATGCTCCCGAAAAGAACGAAAAGACAAATGAAGTCATTAATCTTTACAAGAAAAACAAGTCTGTTTTGGAAATCTCAAAACTGCTCAATATGGGACAGGGCGAGGTTAAGCTGATTATTGAACTTTATTGCAAATAAGAAATAAATATTATCGGGAGACTTACATAAAATGAAACTGAAATACTATATGAGAGGTGTCGGGATAGGAATACTGTTTACACTTTTCGTTTTTGTTGTGATCATTATTCCTAATCTTGAACTGAAAAATAAAATAGAGACAAATACTGATACAAATCAGAATTCTGATCCTAACGATAATCTGGGTAAAATAGTAGGTATTGACAGTACTACTCCAAAGCCCACTGCAGAGAATGCACCTACGGATACACCTACACCAACGGTAAAAGAGGAGGTAACTCCTACGGAGGAAACAACTCCTACCGCAGAGGCAACTCCCACCGAAAAGCCGACAGCAACACCAACCGAGGAAGTAACCTTGGCACCTACGGCTACTCCTACGGAGGAACCGACTTCGACTCTTACAGCAACACCTACACCGGAGCCTACAGCAACACCTACACCGGAACCTACTGCAACGCCTACACCGGAGCCCACTCCTACACCAAAGCCTACAGCAACACCTGTTCCGGAGCCTACGGCTACACCTAAGCCTACTAAAGCACCTAAGGAGCCTACAGCTACACCCGAGCCTACGCCTACAGAAAAGGCAGGAAAGAACAAGGCTGTAACAGTTACAATTACCAAGGGTATGACATCCGAGCTTTTCGCACAGGCAGTACAGAAAGCCGGAGTTGTTGATGACTGGAACGATTTCAATAAGTATCTGCTTGACAGCGGATACGCATATCAGCTTCAGATAGGTGAGTTTAAGATCAAGAAGGGTATGAGCTACGAGGAGATAGCTAAGATCTGTTCAACCTGGCATTAATTTAGAAATATAAACATATTTAACAGCTTTCAGGTGACAATTATTTTTCACCTGCGGTCTGAGGAGCAGGCACCTCGGACTGATGCAAACATGCCTGTATTTGATGCAAACTATGGGATTTTCTAAAAGAAAAAAAGTGGCTATAATAATCTGTGGCAGCATGGTTGATTATCAGATTCAGATGATCAACCATCTGACAGATGAAATGTCAAAAAGCGGATATTATTCTATCATATTTAACTGGTTCGGCGGATACGGCAATACCGAGGAATTCGAAGCAGGTGAGTTTAATGCGGCTTATCTGCCGGAGTATGCTGATTACGATGGTATTTTCCTGTGCCTTGATACATTCACAAATCATGATGCAGCCGAAGAAGTTTTAAATATGGTAAAAAAGAACAGCCACTGTCCTGTTATAAGCATCAGACGTGAAGCGGACGATTATAACACTGTTCTGATAGATGATGAAAATTCGATGGAATGCATGATAAAGCATCTTATTGAGCATCATCATTTTAAGGATCTGTTTTATGTCAGCGGTATTGAAGGACATCCGGATGCGGTTAAAAGACTTGCCTGCGTAAGACGTGTATTTAACGAGTATGGCATGGTTTTAGAGGATGAAAACCTGATCCATGGTGATTTCTGGCGTAATCAGGGTGACAGCATAGTTGATACCATCCTTGAAAGAAGAAACGGCAAGCTGCCAGAAGCAATAGTCTGTGCTAATGACTATATGGCTATAGCAGTATGCCATTCACTTCAGGAAAGAGGCTTTGAGATCCCCAGGGATGTTGTGGTTACCGGTTTCGATGATATAAATGAGGTTAGATATACTATCCCTTCAATTTCTTCGGTCAGAATCGATATCAAGGAAATGGCGAAAACCGCCATCAAGATGTTCTATGCTTTAAGAGACGGAAAAAAGATTGAAAAATACGAATATATTCCGGGTACCATAGTACCAAGACAGAGCTGCGGCTGTCAGGAGTTCTCCACAAAATCCCTGACTGATGCGGTTAGAAATTACTTTTCGGCATGGAGCGGACAGAGGCATGAGTTCCTTGAGAGCTGCTTTATGAGTCTGGACACTGCCGTCGCTCAGGATTTTGAGGAGCTCAATCATTCATTGTCCAAATATATATTTATTAATGAATATTATAAGGATTTCTTTGTTGTGGTAAACGATTACAAGTGGGAATCCATGGAAAATGATGAGATGCACGGATATACCGATAATATGCACGTTAGGACGGTATTCTTTAATACGGAGCTGCAGAAGAAGGTGGATATCACCATCCCTAGACGTGAGCTGCTGCCGGACGAGTTTATAAGTGACGAACCTAAGGCTTATTATGTTATCCCCCTGCATTTCCAGGGCGCAAGCTTCGGCTATACCGTGATCGATTATTATCCGGGCGGTACAATAAACGGATTTTATGAGTCGATGCATATCTCCATATGTAATGCCTTGGAGCATATGAGATCGTTAAAGAGAAATGCGGCGCTTATTGATAAGCTTTCCTCCATGTATGTTACGGATGTGCTTACGGGTCTTAAAAACAGGCATGGATTTGAGCTTGAAACCCACCGTATGTATAATATCATCCAGACCGAACACAGGACTATGGTTATCATAGGCATCGATATGGATGGGCTTAAGGTAATAAACGACAACTTTGGACATCCCGAGGGTGATTTTGCTCTCTGTGTCTTGGCAGATGCCATAAGGGAGGCCTCCTTCAGCGATGAGATAGGCTTCAGAGTTGGCGGAGATGAGTTCCAGGTATTGGCACTTGACTACTCCGAAAATTCCGTAGCAAAGTTTGTAAAGCGTTTTGAAACATATCTTGAGGATTTCAATAAAAATTCCAAAAAGCCTTATAATGTGTGTGCAAGCTACGGATACTGTATCTGTACGCCAAATGCGGGCATAACGCTTACGGAGTGGCTCACTAAGAGTGACGACAGGATGTATGCCATGAAGGATAAAAACAGAGCAACCAGAAAAATATTGAAATGATTTCTAGCGGACCGGTGTTTGACCGGTCCTTTTTTTGATAAGTTCAATTACTTACTATAAGCTTCGCCTTGAAGAATATATCGTATGTCGACCGCTAAAGCATTCGACGTACAATTAGCCGCTGACGATGAGCTTTTTAGAGAGAATATGAAAAATAAATTAAATATACATAATGTTATATAACATTATGTTGACAAAGATTTCACTTTCCATATAATTAATCTTGTATTTGATGAAATAAACGGTTGGTAAGACCGAATAATAACAAGAAGGAGACTCATATGGGAAAGTATTTCGGAACAGACGGATTCAGAGGAAAAGCAGGAAAGGTGCTTAAGGCAGAGCATGCATTCAAGACCGGTCAGTTTTTAGGCTGGTATTACAAGAAAAAGCATAACGGCGAGCCTGCAAAGATTGTAATAGGAAAGGATACCAGAAGATCCTCCTATATGTATGAGAATGCACTTGCAGCAGGTATCACTTCAACAGGTTCAGACGCATATCTCCTGCATGTAACCACAACTCCCTGTGTAAGCTATATCACAAGGACAGAAGGCTTTGACTGTGGCGTTATGATCTCTGCTTCTCACAATCCTTACTTTGACAACGGCATCAAGCTTATGAACAATGAAGGTGAGAAAATGGATGATGACCTTCAGAACGAGCTTGAGAAATTTATAGACGGCGAGCCTGCAGAGCTTGAAAGCGCAGTAGAAGATGCCATCGGACGTACAATCGATTTTTATACAGGAAGAAACCGCTACATCGGATACCTTACAGGACTTGCTACACGTTCATTTGAAAATTACAAGATCGCTCTTGACTGTTCAAACGGAGCCGCATGGATGATCGGACCCGCAGTATTTAACGCACTTGGGGCAAAGACCTATGTCATCAATGATGCACCCGACGGACTTAATATCAACATGAACTGCGGTTCAACACATCTCGAGTCTTTAAAGGCTTACGTTAAGGAAAACAAGATGGATGTCGGATTTGCATTTGACGGTGATGCTGACAGATGTCTTGCAGTTGATGAGAATGGCGATGAGGTTAACGGCGACAAGATCATGTACATCTGCTCAAAGTGGATGAAGAAGAACGGACTGCTTCCTTCAAACACCGTTGTAACAACAATTATGTCAAACTTTGGTCTTTACAAGGCACTCGACAAGGAAGGCATCGAGTACGAAAAGACCGCAGTAGGCGACAGATATGTATATGAGAACATGAAGGAATTCGATCACATGATCGGAGGAGAGCAGTCTGGACACGTTATCTTCCGTAAGTATGCTCATACCGGTGACGGACTTATCACAGCAATCATGCTCATGTCAGTTCTTATTGACACCAAGCTTCCTCTTTCGGCGCTTGCTTCAGGCTGCCAGATGTTCCCTCAGGTTCTTAAGAATGTAGAGGTAGATGACAAGGACGAGACCTTAAATGACGAAGCAGTTAAGGCAGCAGTTGAGAAGGCTACAGCAGATCTCGGCGATGACGGACGTGTGCTCTTAAGAAAATCAGGTACAGAGCCTGTACTTCGTGTTATGTCAGAGGCAGGAACCATCGAAGAGTGCGAAAAGCAGGTTGACAGCATCATCGAATCAATGAAGGTTTCAGGACATCTTCAGAAGATCCGCTGATCCATAGACTTTAAGCCTTCTTCTTTGGGCAAACACACCATGCAGCATAGGCTTCACCTTGAAGGGAAGCTGTCAGCCAAAGGCTGACTGATGAGGTGTCAAAAGTAAAGGATTCTACGAATGCAGGAAAAAACAATAGATACAAAACTTAATAGTGACACCTCCAAGCCGCTCTATATTCAGCTGATGCAGAAAATAAAAAACAGTATCAGCAACGGAGAGCTTCATGTGGGTACGAGGATCCCTGCCGAGCAGGAAATGTGTACCACATACGGGGTGAGCCGCATTACGGTTCGAAAGGCAATCTCCGAGCTCGAAAAGCAGGGGATACTCGAAAAAAAGCAGGGAAAAGGCACCTTTGTTACGGTACCGGCTATAAGGAGAAAGCTGCATGAGGTAAACAGCTTTCACGACACCTGTAGAATGAATGGCAAAAAGCCGTCCACCAAGGTGCTCGACCAGAAAACTATACCGGCCAGCTCAATAGATGAGGAAGAGCTGGGAGTGTCATGTGGCAGCAGGGTAGTAGAGACATTGAGGATTCATTATGCAGACGGAGTACCGGTCATACTGGAGGAAAACCATTTTTCAATGGCATACTCCTATCTGCTTGAAAGCGACTTAAACGGTTCGCTTTATAATCTGCTTGAGGAATGCGGTACAGAGCCCGCACAGGCTACACATGTCATTTCTCTAAAAAAAGCCTCACCGAATGTAGCTCGGTTGTTAAAGATCGAACCTGATTCCGCAGTAATGTTTCTCCACGAAGTAATATATGACAAAAAGGGACGCCCCCTCCATACGTCAAGGCAGTACATAAGAGGCGATATATTCGCCTTCCGTCTGTAAAAGTAAATATCCCTCTACCGTACGGGGGATCAAATAAAATGAAAGAAGGACGATAAAATGAAGGTAATTATCCAGGAAAACTACGAGAAAATGAGTAAGTGGGCAGCTGAGTACATCATCAAGGCTATCAACAACCACAAAGAGAACAGACCTTTCATCTTAGGTCTTCCTACAGGTTCTTCACCTATTGGTGTTTACAAGAACCTCGTAGAGGCTAACAAGGCAGGTCGTGTTACCTTTAAGAATGTTGTAACCTTTAACATGGATGAGTATGTTGGACTTCCCAAGGAGCATCACGAGAGCTACTGGTATTTCATGCATGACAATCTTTTTAACCATATTGATATCCCCAGAGAGAATATCAATATCTTAAACGGACTTGCAGAAGATCCTGAGGCTGAGTGTGCAAGATACGAAGAGAAGATTAAGTCTTATGGCGGCATCGATCTCTTCATGGGCGGCTGCGGTGTAGACGGACATATCGCATTTAACGAGCCCTTTACATCACTTAACTCACGCACAGGTGTACGTGACCTTACCGAAGACACCCGTATCGTAAATTCCAGATTCTTCGACAATGATCCTGAGCAGGTACCTGCAAAGGCACTCTCAGTAGGCGTTGGTACAGTAACAGATTCTAAAGAGGTTATGATCCTTATCAATGGACATAACAAGGCAAGAGCTCTTGCAGCAGTAGTAGAGGGCGGAGTATCACAGATGTGGACATTAAGCGCTCTGCAGCTCCATAACAATGCCATCATCGCATGCGACGAGCAGGCTTGTGGAGAATTAAAAGTAGATACTTATAAATATTTCCTTGACATTTATAGGTCAGAGAGGTTATGATAATGTGCAAATGCAACTTAATGTATTTGCGCTGAATAAAAAATACCAAGAGATTTTATTATGAGGCAGGAGTTGCATTTTGCAACTCCTGTTTTTACATTTGCTTAAAAAGTGTAGATTTGCTATTAGGACAAGGTGTATTAATGGGATGATCACTTGGTGTTAAAACCCGGAAAAAGAGAAAGGACAGAAAAATGGCAACAGAAGAGAAAAAAGCAGTTGATCAGACACAGGACAGCAAGCTTAAGGCATTCTTGAAGAAGCAGAACATCGAGATTTCTGCTAAGAGGTATTTCGTCGACGCAATGAGCGCCATGGCACAGGGACTATTTGCTTCACTGCTGATCGGAACGATCATCGGAACATTAGGACAGCAGCTCAATATCGAATTCCTTGTAAACATGGGCAACTATGCAAAGGCAATGGCAGGCCCTGCAATGGCAGTGGCCATAGCATACGCGCTTAAAGCATCACCCCTTGTTATTTTCTCAATGCTTGCAGTAGGAAATGCAGCAAACACATTAGGTGGGGCAGGCGGACCTCTGGCAGTATTCTTTATCGCTATCATCTCTACTGAGCTGGGAAAACTGGTTTCCAAGCAGACAAAAGTTGATATTTTGGTAACACCTCTTGTAGCTATAGGCTCAGGTGTAGGCCTTTCGGTATGTACAGCACCTACCATCGGTGATATAGCCAATTCGGTAGGTGAGATCATCAGGTGGGCTACAGATCAGCAGCCATTCCTTATGGGTATCGTCGTTTCAGTCATAGTAGGTATGGCACTTACATTACCCATTAGTTCAGCAGCAATATGTGCGGCGTTATCCCTGACAGGGCTAGCCGGCGGAGCAGCAGTAGCAGGCTGCTGTGCTCAGATGGTTGGCTTTGCGGTTATGAGCTATCGTGAAAATAAGGTAGGCGGACTTATTTCACAGGGTATCGGAACAAGCATGCTCCAGATGGGCAACATAGTAAAGAATCCCAGAATCTGGATCCCGCCCACACTTGCAAGTGCGATCACAGGCCCCATAGCTACCTGTATCTTTAAGCTTCAGATGAACGGAGCTCCGATTTCTTCAGGTATGGGTACATGCGGTTTCGTAGGCCAGATAGGTGTTATATCAGGCTGGGCCGATAATGGCTGGGCAGCACAGCTCATAAAGAATGCAGACGGTGAGATAATCGATACCGTTGCTGTATCCGCATTTGACTGGATAGGTCTCGGACTGGTATGCTTCGTACTTCCTGCAGTCCTTTCAGTAGTATTCTGCATGATCCTACGCAAAATGAACTGGATCAAAGAAAACGATCTTAAGCTTAACTAAGAGGTATATCTGATAAAATCTACAGATGTAGTAAAAATATGAATAATCATAACTGTACTTTGTGTAAAAAAAGTACAGTTTTTTTAATGCAAATTTTTGCTATAATCTTTAATGCAAAGGGATGGTCTTATTATGATGTTTGAAAAGCCGATTTCAATAAATTATATAAAGCTCCAGCCATATTACGGGAGCTACAACGGGACTTCCTTCGCCCTTAAAAAGAAGGAGGAAAAGCTCGAGGCTTATCTCTATCCGGGTCCGTTTGGCTTTGATGCTACACCGGACGAGAAAAAGCTTAAGCAAGAGTTTGAGTTCAGCACAGCGGGCTATGATGAAGCAGTGGCCTGGATGGATGAACATTTTAAGGATTTTGAAATTATACCGCATGGAAAGCGGTTCGCATTAAATGAGATAAACAAAGGTTGACCGGAGGTGTGTCATGGGACTTTTTTTCAAGAGCAAAGAGGAAAATCAGCTTGATCTTCTTATTGAAAAAATAAAAATGAATATTTCTAACAACTACAAGGATACGGCTCTTCAGGACGTACAGAAGTTTGAAGAGACGCTTAAAAGTCTTGTCGAAAATAAGAAGATAAAGGATTATAAGGCCGAGGACTACACCGAGATACTGGACGAGTTTAAGGAAAAACTGAAAGGCGTATCCAACAGCGAGCAGAAGCCTTACTGGTCATAATTTTTTAGACTAATGAAATTGCATGATATGTGAAATAGCCGTTTCCTTGTACTTTAAGGGGAGCGGCTATTTTATACTTATATAAAAGTATTTACAAAAAACGTTATAAGTTGTATTATGGTAACGGTGAAAATTTAGAAGCTCCATCGGTGTCATACAGGCATGTCACCGATGTGTAAAATGCCTGCGACATGAAACAAACTATGGATTATAAAAGCATACTTGAAAATTACATATCTAAAGCCTGCATAATGTCGGTGGATATCCTTGATGACGGAAAGTATGGGAATATCAGAATAGTCGCCGGCAACAAGGTTCATCAGGACGAGGTAAAAAGGCTCGAGGGCAAGGAATATACTGAAAATGTGCCGTATGAGGAGATTTTCCCCAAAAGCCTGAATTTTGAGGATTACTGTTACAGAAGTGCAGTTTTATCTGAGCCTCATCACTCATATATCGAAGTGGAAGACTATGGGGTATGGCTGGAGATGTATTTCCTGCCTCTACGGTCTGATAAGGAAAATATTGGGTACTGCCTGTACATATATGATGCAAAGCCGATGGCTAATGCCGGCATCATGTCGGATGTATCTCCGGATATTTCCTCAAGGGTGCTTGCGGCCTGCATAAAGCTGCATGGAGCAAAGAATTTTAATGAGTGCATTGATGAGGTTATCCTTGATATCAGGAACATTTGTGAGGCCCGCAGATGCTGTATAGTAGTCGTGGATGAAGAGGCCAGGGAATCTCTGGTGCTTGCTGACTCGATGAGATCAGGCTATGTAGCTGCCCGTACTACCGAGAGCATGAACAAAGGCTTTTATGCTACGGTGGAAAGCTGGAAGGAGACTCTCGCCGGTAATGCCAGTCTGATAATCAAAAATGAGCAGGATATGGAGGTTATTAAAGAGAGAAATCCTGTCTGGTATAAGGCATTAAGCCGCAACGGAGTAAAAACGCTGTTCTTATTCCCACTAAAGTATAATGAAAAGTTAGTCGGTTACATCTGGGCTTCAAACTTTGATGTAAGGCATTCTCTTATGATCAAGGGAGTTATGGAGCTGACCGCTTTCTTCCTGGCATCGAGAATAGCCAATTACCAGATGGTTACACGTCTGGAACTGCTTTCAACGATGGATATCCTTACCGGTACCAAAAACAGAAACGCCATGAACAATCGTGTGGAGGAGTTTGATAATCCTGTTTATATTGTACCCACAAGTATCGGTATTATATTCGCCGATCTCAATGGCCTTAAAAAGACCAATGACTGCCTGGGACACGCAACGGGAGACAGGCTGCTCAAAAAAAGCGCGGCTATCCTTCAGCAGGTATTTGTCGATGAAGATATCTACCGTGCCGGCGGAGATGAGTTCATGATCATATGTATAAACTGTACTTTTGAATATGTAGAGGACAGGCTGGCAAGCCTTCGTAAGATCTGTGATGCCGATCAGGAGGTAAGCTTTGCGGTAGGCTTCAGTTTCCGGGAGGGCAAATTTGACATACGTGAATGCATGGCCGAGGCAGATGCAAAAATGTATGAGGATAAGGAAGAGTACTATAAGCAGTACCCGGAAAACAGATACAGATGAGAATTGGACATTTTTACCAATTTAATATCATAGAAATTTAATTTTTTGTATATTGACAGTGTAATGCCAATATGTTATCTTAAATATAGGAACAGGGCTCTGACGGATGAGTACTCGTAGATTTAACTACGGTGAGTCTGTTCCGGATATAAGTATGCTTATATCATTTAAGCCGACCGTCTGGGCAGTGTTTTCTTTGAAAACGCTGCCCTTTTGTTATACTCTTTATTGCTATGAAGTGGTATTAAAGTAATGCAAAAAGGTGATGCCGGTCCGTTCCGCAAAGCGGAATGGAGTATTAAAGATGAACTTGTTGGTAGTTTTTGAAAAATAGAATGGAGGCAGACATGGAAGCTTGGGCAGGATTTAAAGGTGAAACTTGGAAAAATGAGATCAATGTAAGGGATTTTATCCAACAGAATTATACTCCATATGAGGGAGATGAGAGTTTCCTTGCAGGAGCAACAGAAAGAACAAATGAATTAATGCACAAGCTCTCAGGACTCTTCGAGCTTGAGCAGCGTTTTGGCGGCGTGCTCGATATTGACACACAGCACGTAACCTCACTTCTTAACTATAAGCCCGGTTATCTTGACAAGGACAAGGAGCTTATCGTCGGTCTCCAGACAGACCGTCCTTTACGCCGTGGCGTTAACCCCTTCGGCGGTCTTAATATGACCAGAAAGGCATGTCAGGCTTATGGCTACGAGCTTTCAGAAAAGGTAGAGGAGGAGTTCCTCTATCGTACCACTCATAATGACGGAGTATTCCGTGTTTATAATGAAGAAATCAGAAAAGCCCGCCATGTAGGTATCATCACCGGACTTCCTGATGCATACGGCCGCGGCAGGATCATCGGCGATTACAGACGTGTGGCTCTTTACGGCGTTGACAAGCTTATCGAGGAAAAGCAGAAGGATAAGGCTAGGCTTGGTGCAGAACTTCAAGATGCAGAAAGCATCCGCCGCTTGGAGGAACTTTTCCAGCAGATTAATTTCTTAGGAAAATTAAAGGATATGGCTCTGCTTTACGGTATCGATATTTCAAAGCCTGCCACCAATTCACGTGAGGCTGTACAGTGGTTGTACTTCGGATATCTTGGAGCCATCAAGGAGCAGAACGGTGCAGCAATGAGCTTAGGCCGTACATCAACCTTCCTTGACATATATTTTGAAAGAGATTTACAGAACGGTGTATATACAGAGAGCGAGCTCCAGGAAATCCTTGATGATTTTGTTATGAAGCTCCGTATGGCAAGACACCTTCGTACACCTGAATACAACGAGCTTTTTGCAGGTGACCCTATGTGGATCACCGAGTCAATAGGCGGTATGGGAGAGGATGGCAGGACTCTTGTTACCAAGAATTCCTTCCGTATCCTTAATACTCTTTATACCTTAGGACCTTCAGCTGAGCCCAACCTTACCGTACTTTATTCCAAGGCACTGCCTAAGAATTTCAAGCGTTTTGCAGCTAAGGTTTCATGCGATACTCACGCTATCCAGTATGAGAATGATGACGTTATGCGTCCTGTTTACGGCGATGATTACGGTATCGCATGTTGTGTATCTGCTATGAGACTTGGTAAGGATATGCAGTTCTTCGGTGCCCGCGCTAACTTGGCTAAGCTTCTCCTCATGAGTCTTAACGGCGGCAAGGACGAAAGATACGATACTCAGGTTGGTCCCGAAATGCCTGTTTATGAGGATGAGTACCTTGATTACGATAAGGTTATGGAGCGCATGAGTTTTTACCGTAAGTGGCTGGCTAAGACCTATGTTACAGCTATGAACATGATCCACTATATGCATGACAAGTACGCATATGAGAAGACCCAGATGGCGCTGCATGATACGGATGTTCACCGTTATATGGCATTTGGTGTGGCAGGACTTTCTGTTTTGGCGGATTCACTTTCTGCAATTAAATATGCAAAGGTTCGTGCTATAAAGGATGAAAATGGTCTGATTAAGGATTTTGAAACTGTTGGTGAGTTCCCCTGCTATGGCAATGATGACGACAGGGTTGACGCTATTGCAAAAGAGCAGACAGAGCTTTTCCTGCATGAGTTACAGCAGATACCTACTTACAGAAATGCTGAGCATACATTGTCTATTCTTACCATTACTTCAAATGTTATGTACGGTAAGAAAACGGGAAATACTCCTGACGGCAGACGTGCAGGCGAGCCTTTTGCTCCCGGTGCAAACCCCATGCACGGCAGGGACAGGAACGGTGCTCTGGCATCACTTAATTCAGTTGCAAAGCTTTCCTATAAGACCTGTAAGGACGGCATAAGCAATACCTTCTCAATTGTACCTCAGGCTTTAGGGCACTCTGATGAGGAAAGGTACAGCAACCTGATAAATATTTTAGATGGCTATTTTGCACAGGGTGCACATCACTTAAATGTAAATGTGCTTAACCGTGAGACACTTATCGATGCTATGAATAACCCTGAGAAATATCCTACACTTACAATCCGTGTTTCAGGGTATGCGGTTATCTTCAATAAACTGACATTAGAGCAGAAGAAGGAAGTTATCAGCCGTACCTTCCACGAGGCTGTATAATATTTCGCAATAAAACAATTTCCATTGATAAAAGCCTTCCCCTTGAGGGGAAGGTGCCCGAAGGGCGGATGAGGTGTAATATATGACGAACAATGGAGAAGCAATAATAGGCTATATACATTCCTTGCAAAGTATGGGAGCCGTAGATGGACCGGGCATCCGATTCTGCGTCTTTCTGCAGGGATGTCCATTGAGGTGCATGTACTGTCATAATCCGGATACATGGCTTGTTATGGATCCGCATGATCCTGAGCATCATCTAGGTACACCATATACTGTGGATGAATTGGTTAGTAAGATTTTGCGGTATAAAACATACTTCGCTAATGGTGGCGGTGTGACGGTATCTGGCGGTGAGCCTTTGGTACAGGCTGAGTTTGTGACGGAATTGTTTACCAAGCTGCATGAGAATGGGATTCATACCTGTCTTGATACCTCAGGTAATTTCCCGGAAGACATAACCGAATTAAATAATATTGATGTGAAGAATAATTCCTATAAAGATTTGGATGATAATCAGACAGACAAAGGAGATCCTTCTGAAAATATTACTAAGTTATATAAGGAAAGCGTAACTTACTCAAAATATAAAAAACTCTTAGAAGCAACGGACCTTGTCATTTGCGATATTAAGTTTACCACCGAGAAATCATATCGGGAATGTACGGGTGGAAGTATGAAAAAAGTACAGTTTTTCCTTGATATGGTGACGAAACAAAGAGTACCGTTATGGATCCGCCATGTGGTGGTACCGGGATACACTGATTCTGAAGAAGAAGTTTCCGAGATGGCTCAGATAGCACATTCTTATCCTACGCTGGAAAAGATAGAGCTGCTTCCTTTTCATAAACTCTGCATACCTAAATATGAAGGTCTTGGCATACCGTTTAGATGTGCCAACATACCGGAATGTTCTAAAGAAGCTGTTGATAAGCTCTCAAAGCTCATCTAGAGCTTTTTTTATTGTATAATCATAGTTATTATGTTATACTAAATATGTGTTGTCATTGCTTTGATTGTAAGAATGATATGAATAGAAGATATGAATATAATTGTGAGAAACAAATATGATAAGATATCAAATAATAGATTCACACAGAAATATGTCTCAAAAACGTCGGAATGATCTGGTTGATTTTTTTACGGAAGTAAAATCTACTCCGGAAGAGGCTGCAGAAAAACAGGTTGATTTTTGTGACTGGTACGAGAGTGAATATGCAGTAAAGTGGTTTGAGGTGCTTGCAGTCAGTATAACCGAAAATAAAATAGCTGGATACCTACGTTGTTTCAGAAATCCGGATGATGTAAAACAGTGGTACATAGGGGATGTTCATGTAAGAGCCGGATACAGAAAACAGGGCATTGCTACCCGTATGTATCAAAAAGTATTTTCGGAATTAGAGCGTTATGAGGCAGCTGAAAATGTAATATCTGCAGTAAGAAAAGATAACAATAATTCCATCAGACTCCACGAGAAAATGGGATTTGTTGATACTAAAGAACCATGTGTTTTTGCTGCGTTTTTTGTGGATAAAGACGAGACCAAATATCAGAAATGGCTGTATAGATATCTGCCGGTGCCGGAAGATATTGAGGTAGATAAGCTGCATGAAATACTAATGCCTGTTTATAAAAATAGTATTAATACAAAAGATAAAAGGAATAATCAGGATGATTTAAGAGACATCTTGAAACGTATGAAAAACGGAGAATATGATATAGAAACCATATGGTGCGGTAATCGCCTTGTAGGCTTTAAGTACCTTGAAAGTGTAGTGGTAGTGTAAAGCTGTTCTCTGATGGAATGCTGTAGAAAAAAACTACCACTGATGAGGTGTTTAACCCAGGATATTTACCTGCAAAATATTGGGATAAATATTCTGGATTTTTTTTGCTAGTTTTATGGATGAGAGATTATCCTTTTGAATATCTAGCTTAATCTGTCTGATTTCAAGTTCATGGACGGCATAGTTAATTATTTCGCTGACAGCCTCGTAAGCATAACCGTATCCCTGATAATTTTTTAACAGAGCATATGAAAGAGATATTTTATCTGTGCCGTCCAGACCGGCAATCCCTATCATTATGTCGTCGGATAAAAATATTCCCCATATCCCATAACCTAAAAACTGATAGCTGTATTTCATAAATGCTAGGTGTCTTTCTTTAAACTCTTCAGGACTGAGACCTATCATAGATTTATCAGATATCACAACTGGGTTTTCTTCGATTAGTCTTTGGTAAATATCGAGATCATCAGTCCCGATTTCACGGATGATAAGCCTGTCTGTAGTCGCAATAGTGGCAGGCAGGTTGTGGGCATGGCAATATGTCATATTGAGATAATCGATGGTGATTTCATTGGAGTATTCAATTACATAATCATATAAGAGTGTACTTGAATCGTGGCATGACAAAACAGGCACAGAATGAGATTGTGCCCAATCATGAATACTACTTGGTATTATACATTCTTTTTCTACAATAACCATAGGTTTGTTCATTTTTGCCATCCTGAGACTACTTTTAAAATATAGATTATTATATCATAAGTCAGACTATCCTGTAAATCCCTCCCAGAGTCACAAAACAGCCTCTATTTCTCCAAACTTCCTGTTGTGTCTTAACCAAAGTGATGATATAATAGCCAAGGAAGGCTGGAGAAGGGAACTTCCCGGTACCAACAGTTTAAGGACTAAAAAGAGGAAAAGAGGTGACTGCTATGGCATCTACCTGCAAGTGTGAATATTGCGGTTCAACGATATCAACCGCAGATAAGACCTGTCCCAATTGCGGGGCAGCCAATCCGCTATATGTCATAGACACTGAGAGGATCATTACAGATCCCCAGACCATAGAGGAACTTCAGGAGTACTGTGCAGAACGCGGTATGCCTTTGGCACGTATGCGTTTCTTTATCGGGGAGGACTTTAAAGAGCCAAAAGCATTCGGTATTTACAGGGATAACCGTGGAGATGTAGTAGTATACAAAAATAAGGCAGACGGTACCAGAGCTATCAGATATAAGGGTAAGGATGAGCGTCATGCGGTAAATGAGATATACGGAAAACTTTTAGAGGAGTGTCATAACCGTGGCATATATCCTGATGGCAAATCGAGTACTCCATATATGTCAAACAGATCATCAGGCAGTTCAAGGTCGGTTAATAATCTTGGTATCGATGAGTCTCTTTATAAATCGAACAGCAACAACTACTCTAACACGAGAAATTCCAGAGTCAGAGTACAAGGTTCCAAGTCAGGCCGCAATTTCACTTTGATAGTCATACTCATTACGATAATTATACTTGCAGTTTATCTTGCCAAGGGTGCAAAACACCCGTCCGGTTACTATAGATATGATGATACGATGTATTATCATATCGGTAACAGCTGGTATTATTATGATGATACCTATGATGACTGGTACGGCGTAGACAACAGTATAACAGATGCTATTTATGACAGCGGCAAGGATTACTATTATGATGATGGCTGGAATTCCAGCTGGGGTGAAAGCTTTTATGACAGTGATGCGTATGAGTCTTATCAGGAATCACATAGTTCAAGCAGTGATGATTATGATGATTATGACAGCTATGACAGCAGCTACGATAGCTGGGATTCGGGTAGCACCGACTGGGACAGTGACTGGTGATCACAGTGCCTATGTGTCATCCTGAACGGAGCGAGAGATACGTAAATACAGTAGCATACATAGTATTAAAGGTAATTTGCAAATGAAAATCGCAAACATAGATGTGGGATTCCTCTCACTCGGCCCTATGGCAGGCGTAACGGATATGCCTTTCCGCCTCCTGTGTAAAGAGCAGGGGGCAGATCTTATTTATACCGAGATGGTGAGTGCAAAAGGAATTCACTATAATAATACTAATACAAAGGACATGCTCCTTGTCGATGACAAGGAGCGGCCGGTAGCCCTTCAGCTTTTCGGCAGTGAGCCTGATATCATGGCCGAGACTGCCAAGAGGATAGAGGACAGAAATTTTGATATATTTGACATAAATATGGGATGTCCTGTGCCTAAGGTAGTAAATAACGGTGAAGGTTCCGCTATGATGAAAAATGTGAAGCTGGCAGCAGAAGTAGTAAGTGCCATGGTAAAAGCAGTAAAGAAACCGGTAACAGTAAAGATACGAAAAGGCTTTGCTGCCGGAGATGCAAATGCACCTGAGTTTGCCAAGGCTATGGAGGAGTCCGGGGCAGCAGCTATAGCGGTGCATGGCAGGACCAGGGAGCAGTACTATAGTGGAAAAGCTGATTGGGACATCATAGCAGCAGTAAAACAGAATGTGAGTATACCTGTTATAGGAAACGGAGATATTTTTACTCCTCAGGATGCCGAGAGGATGATAAAGTATACCCATTGTGACGCTATCATGGTGGCCCGTGGGGCACAGGGAAATCCGTGGATATTTAAGAATATAAAGGAACATCTAAGAAAATGCGGGCTAATTGAAGATGTTGTATTCTGTGACGGTAATGAGTGTCTTACTTCAAGCCTTCACCTTCAGGGGAAGGGGTCGCCGCAGGCGACGGATGAGGTGTCAAAATTAAAACCCGCTTTCACCGAAGTCTACGCTATGATAGCCCGTCATCTTGACATGCTCGTTAAATTAAAGGGAGAATATACAGCCATACGCGAAATGAGGTCACATATCGCATGGTATACCGAAGGGTTCCCATATTCTGCGGGACTTCGCCGCGATATAAACCAATGCCAGTCACAAGAAGAGATACTTGAGTACCTGTCAAGATATGGAGAACGTCTGACAGGTTGATATCGAACGGGGTACCTATTAGCTTGGTGGATTTGGATCCTTTTTAAAATATTATTGCGATATCTTGAAAAATATGATATAAAAAGGATAATCTTAAGTGTAAAATTTACTTTAGAAGATTAAGATAGCAGTTTTTATGAGGTAGAAAATATGTTACTTGCAGTTGATGTAGGAAATACAAATACAAATTTTGCGGTTATAGATAATGGTGAGTTTAAGGTGTTCTTTGCAATCACAACAAAACTTCCAAGGACTTCGGATGAATTTAGTGCGGCGATCAGGGAACAGCTTTGGATCAATCAATTGCCGGTAGACCGTATCGATGGCTGTATAGTTGCAAGCGTTGTGCCTGCGATCATGCACTCACTTATAAACGGTATAATTAAAGTGACCGGTATACGTCCTATGGAAGTTGGTGCGGGTACGAAAACCGGTATCAAGATCAGGCTTGCCAATACCAAAGAAGCCGGTGCCGACAGAATAGTGGATCTGGCTGCAGCTTACCATATTTACGGTGGAAATGTTATGGTAATAGATTATGGTACCGCTACAACCTATGACCTGGTCGAGGCAGACGGTTCTTTCAGGTATGGTATCACTGCACCCGGTATCCGTATAAGCGCAAACGCTCTTTGGAATGATACTGCAAAGCTGCCGGAAATTGAGCTTAAATTGCCGGAGAGCATACTTACCAGCGATACGGTTTCAAGTATGCAGGCGGGTCTGCTTTATGGATGTATCGGTCAAACAGAATATATCATAAAGAAAGTAAAAGAAGAAGCGGGTCTCGATGAAATGAAGGTTGTAGCTACAGGTGGACTTGGTTCCATCATAGCAAATGCCACTAATATGATAGATGAATATGACAGAAGACTTACCATGAAGGGGCTTGAGATAATATATAAGAAAAATTGCAAGTAAAGAACGGTAAAGACGATCATGGAAGAAACAGAATTAATAAAGAAGCGTTTCGCCGAGCTGGCGGACAGAAGCTATACAAAGGGGCAGTTCACGTTTACTCAGTTTTTGAGTATGGCGGATCTGTCACTTTTTTACGAAGAGAAAAGGAGTCTTGATTATGCCGGACCTTTTGTGTTTGGCGGTTATGACGGAGCAGAAAGAGCAATAGTACGTTTTGGAGACCCTGACAAATTAGGGTATGAGGAAAACTTTCCTATAGATACTCTTGCAATAGTTCCTTTGGCAGACAAGTTTGCGGATGATCTTACCCACAGGGATTTCCTCGGGGCACTTATGAGCCTTGGCATAGAGAGAAGCCTGCTCGGAGATATCTTGGTTACCGGAAAGAAAGCTTATATTTTCTGCCTGAGCAGGATATCAGATTTCATAATCGAAAACCTTATAAGTGTTAAGCATACCTCAGTCAGTGTCCGTAGGGCAGAGGCAGAGGACATAAAAGAGATCCCTAAGAGTTTTGAGAAGGAAAAGCTGGTCCAGGCGGCATCCGAGCGTATTGACGCAGTGATAGCAAAGGTATATAACTTGTCACGCAGTGCTGCCATAGAGTACTTTGCACAGAAAAAAGTGTTTGTTAACGGCAGGCTGACAGAGAATACGTCTCTTAGTTTAAAACAGGATGATATTGTAACAGTACGCGGGTTTGGCAGATTTAAACTTGCAGAGATTGCAGGTACAAGCAGGAAGGGGAAACTGAATCTTTTGATCAGGCTTTGATCATGGGGATGGTTCTGCGATTGAAAGTTTTCAATCACAGAACCGTCCCTCTGATTGATTTCACATGATGGTCATAATGAAGATTTTTTGATACTTGTAACATATGTTAAGATTAGAATCGTTTCCTTAGGTGTTTTTTGTGAAATATTTTTTTAAAAACTGCTTGCTTTTTGAAAACAAATGTGTTAATATATCATCATATTTTCAGAGACGGACAAATGTACGCTACACAAAGACAAAACACTGGTTGTCTTTTGAAAAATTTACAGCACCATGTATGGAAAATCTGACATGATGCGTCATGTTATCCGGCGGTATTTGTCATCTTAGGTAAAATGAAGTATTTATGAAAGGCAGGAAAATATTATGGCAAAATTAAAAGCAGGTATACTCGGTGCAACGGGTATGGTAGGACAGAGATTTATCCAGTTATTAGAGAATCACCCTTGGTTTGAGGTGGCAGCTGTAGCAGCCAGCCCCAGAAGTGCAGGAAAGACATATGCAGAGGCAGTTGGTGACAGATGGAAGATGGATACTCCCATGCCTGAAGCAGTTAAAAATATGGTTGTACTTAATGTTGATGAGATTGACAAGGTTGCTTCTCAGGTAGATTTTGTATTCAGTGCTTATGAAGGCACAAAGGAAGCCATCCAGCAGGCAGAGGAAGCTTACGCAAAGGCAGAGGTTCCCGTAGTTTCAAACAATAGCGCTCATCGCTGGACTCCGGATGTTCCCATGATCGTTCCGGAGCTTAATCCTGAGCATACAGATGTTATCGAGTTCCAGAAAAAGAGACTTGGCACAAAGAAGGGCTTCGTAGCTGTAAAGCCTAACTGCTCTATCCAGAGTTATACTCCCGCACTTTTCGCACTTTCAGAGTTTGAGCCCGAGACAGTAGTAGCTACCACATATCAGGCTATCTCAGGTGCAGGTAAGAACTTCAAGGATTGGCCTGAGATGATCGACAACGTTATCCCTTATATCGGCGGTGAGGAAGAAAAGTCCGAGCAGGAGCCTTTAAGAATCTGGGGACATATCGAGAATGGTCAGATTGTAAAGGCACAGAGCCCTGTTATCACAACACAGTGTATCCGTGTACCTGTTACAAACGGACATATGGCAGCAGTATTCGTAAACTTCAAGAAGAAACCTACCAAAGAGCAGATATTAGAGAAGTGGGCTAATTTCAAGGGCGTACCTCAGGAGCTTGAGCTTCCTTCAGCACCTAAGCAGTTCATCCATTACTTTGAGGAGGACAATCGTCCTCAGACAAAGCTTGACCGTGATACAGAAGGCGGCATGGCTGTATGCATGGGCAGACTTCGTGAGGATAAGCTTTACCAGTACAAGTTTGTAGGTCTTTCACACAACACATTAAGAGGTGCAGCAGGTGGAGCAGTTCTTATGGCTGAGCTTTTAAAGGCTAAGGGATATATCTATTAATGATTAAAGCTTGTAAATACTAATGATATTTTAAGAGAATATTAAGTTCCTCGTTTTTATAATAGTTTAACCGTTGCAATGTTTAAGACTGTAAAAGGGCATATTTCCCATGTGGATATATGCTCTTTTTATATTTCTTATCATGTCACAGGAATGTTTACACATTGGTAGTGTGTTGTTACTGATAGTATATTGCTGATATGTATTTTGCCGATTTTGAGCAAAAACATCATGAAATAACGAAATATAGTTTGATTTTTAGCTCAAATTTGGTATAATGTAAGATAATAGATTTTAGACAAAACATTGAAAGATATAGACTTTAAGATCAAGCAGAATCATAAGGAGCAAACAATGTCAAAAAATAAGACTAGGATGACAGAAGCTGTAAGAAGAAACAGGGCGGCTATATCGTGTTACATTATCACAATATCGGTTATTACAGGCGCTTACCTTATTGAAGCAATTAAGGGAAACCGTACATTCCCGTATTTCTTTACGGTATTTTCCAGCTTGTGGATACCCGGAGCGGTAGTGCTTTTCCTGCATCTGACCAAAAGGTATGTAGATGTCATTAAATATCTTATCCTTTTCGGTTTTGCACTGCCGTGGGCATTTATGCTGTTTACGGCCAATAACGATCTTGTATTTACATATGCACTTGTTATCATGATAGCCTTAAATGCATACGCAGACCGCCGTTTTGCCATAACTACGGCAATTACCTATAATATTATTAATGTAGGCTCGGTGGTATTCTTTGCATTTATGTACGGTCTGTCGAAAGAGGACATAGTAACTGCGGAAATCCAGCTGTTCCTGTTATTGTTATGCGGTCTGTTCAATATCTTTGTTGCTATCATGGGCGGTATGCTCAATGATGAAAAACTTGAAAGTATCAAGGCAGAAAAGAATAATGCGGCACAGCTCCTGGAAAAAGTGCTTTCTGTTTCCACAGAGATTACACTAGGTATCGAGCAGATGAATTCCAAAATGAAGCAGCTAAATCAGGCTATGGACAGGACCTGCTATTCCATGGAGGAGGTAAGCACCGGTACCAGTGTTACTTCAGATTCCATACAGACGCAGATTGTTATGACAGGTGAAATCCAGAATAGACTGGACGATGTAACAAAGCATGCGCAGGCTATTTTGGACAGTGTAACCGAGACAGGCAGGGCAATCGGTCTTGGAGCCATTAATATGGATAATCTGGAGAAAGAGGTTGCGGCTTCCGACAAATATTCAAGTGATGCTGCCAAGGAACTGTTGGAGCTTGAAAACAGTACAAGGCAGATGCAGAGCATAGTTGATCTGATCAATAACGTTGCAGATCAGACTTCCCTTCTGGCACTTAATGCAAGTATCGAGGCTGCCCGTGCAGGTGAAGCTGGACGCGGGTTCTCGGTTGTAGCAACAGAGATTTCCAATCTGGCAAATCAGACGCAGAACGCTACCGGCGATATAAACGAACTGATTTCCGGTATCGACCAGAAGCTGCTTGATGTGGATAAGGCTATCAAGGCATTTATCGAGGGCAGCCGCAGACAGCACGATGCAACTATTGAAACAGTAAAGAGCCTTGATATCATAAAGACGGATTCAAAGGATATTGAAGACAGTACAGGTGGTTTGTCCGAGTCTGTTACAAATCTTGCTGAAGCAAATAAGAATATTATTGATGCCGTACAGAATATTTCAGCGATCATGGAAGAGGTTTCGGCACATTCAAAGGAAACCTACGAGTCAAGCGTCAGAAACAGAGCAACTGTTAACGAGATGACAAAGATAGTTGAGCACTTAAACGAGCTGGCAGTTTCCATGAAACAAGGGTAAATATTTTTATGAGCATGACAGTTTAGTTTGAAAGAACTTCAAACTTCCGGCGGTGACAAAAGCAGGCATGTCACCGGTGTGTAAGCATGCCTGCAGAAGATATAAGATATGGACATAGACACGTGGGCGGCGATAATCATTATAGTTCTGATAATTATATTCGATTTTTTGGTAGCCCTTGTAAAATCAACATTTGAACACGTAAGTCAAAATGAACTGAAAAACAAGAGCGAGGCTGAGGAGGAAAGCAGCGAGAAAGAAAAGGCAGTCAAAGCTCTAAAGTTTATAGATAAAAACGAAAATCACTTTTATAATGCATGCTGGCTGATAAGAGGTATAGCGTGGATCGTCATCGGCATGCTTTTCTCATTAGGACCGTTACGCAGCATTATGACAAATCTGTCGGAGACCGATGATTTTGTTGTAAGGCTTATTGTTTGTATTCTCTTGGCACTTGCACTTATATTCCTTGTTACTTTACTGACTTATATCTTGCCGGACAGGCTTGGAAACAGGAATACCGAGAGCATTTTCTTTAAAACCTTCGGGTTTATGAAATTTATCACATATCTTTTAAAACCCCTTAGTTTACTTCTTGAAGGCTGCTGTGCCCTGATACTTTTGCCTTTTGGCATAAAGCTTAAGGATCTCGAAGAAAATGTAACCGAGGAAGAGATAATTTCCATAGTTAATGAAGGTCAGGAACAGGGCGTTATCGATGACGATGAAGCCGAAATGATCTCAAATATTATTTCATTTGATGAGAAACAGACCAAGGACATTATGACCCACCGTACAAAGATTGTAGGTGTGGATTCAAATATGAATATCGAGGAGGCTATGGGCTTTATGGCCGGCGAGGCTTTTTCCCGATATCCTCTTTATACCGATGATATTGATAACATCATAGGGGTGCTCCACTTAAAGGATGTGGCAAAGTGCTATGCATCAGGTGATTATAAGCAGAAAACATTAAAGGACATAGCCAGAAAGCCGTTTTTTGTACCTGACACCATGACCATTGACGAGCTTTTTAACCAGATGCAGGCTAAGAAAAACCACATGGCCATAGTCATCGACGAATACGGTCAGACTGCCGGTATCGTAGCCATGGAGGATATCTTAGAGGAAATCGTAGGCGATATCGAGGACGAGTTTGACAATGAGGAACAGATGATAATAAAGGCCAAGGACGGCTCATATATCTTAAGAGGCGAGGCTGATTTAAGAGAAGTGACGGAAGAAACTGGCATTGAGATTAAAGAAAGCGATTTAGAGAATTTTGACACGGTTAACGGTCTTATCATCAGTCTCTTGGATAGGATCCCAAGTGACGGCGAACGCGAGAATGTAACATATGGACCTTATAATATAAGCATCCTTGAAGTAAAGAATAAGATGATCCGCAAATGCCGTGTAACACAGAATCCTAAGACTGCAGCAAAGGACTGAGAGTTCACTTTTAGGGGATATATCGATATGCATAGCATTAGAGTCGAATGCTAAAGCATTCGACATATGATGCCTTCCCCTTGAGGGGAAGGGGGACCGCGTTAGCGGTGGATGAGGTGTAAGTTTTGAGGATATCAGTACTCTGTGTAGGTAAAATAAAAGAAAAATTCTTCTCTGACGCGATAGCCGAATATTCAAAGCGCCTGTCGAGGTACTGTACATTAGAGATAATCGAAGTCCAGGACGAGAAAACTCCGGACGGAGCAGGTGAGGCAATAGAGCAGAAGATAAAGGAAAAAGAAGGCGAAAGACTCCTTTCAAAATTTAAGGACGGAGCATATTATATTGCTCTGGCAATAAAGGGAAAGAAGCTTACTTCCGAAGGCCTGGCTTCAAAAATAGAGGAGCTAGGCAATAAAGGTGTTGGTCATATAGGTTTTGTAATAGGAGGTTCGCTGGGGCTTTCTGAGTCAGTACTTGGGAAATGTGACATGCACCTGAGCTTTTCAGACATGACCTTCCCACACCAGTTAATGAGAGTGATCCTGCTGGAGCAGATATACAGGTCCTACCGCATTATTTCAAACGAGCCGTACCATAAATGAAATTTCTCATTTCCAATGGGCTATGCCACAAACAACAAATAAAATCTCTAAGCCTTTACATTTCAGAGGAAGGTGGCACGAAGTGCCGGATGAGGTGTTAATACCGGAATATAATTATAATAAGACAATATAGTATATTAACAGGGAAAGAAAATCGAAAAAATGTATGATAATATAAAAACAATAATATTTGACATGGACGGCGTCCTGTTTGATTCCGAAAACCTGGACAAAAGGGTATGGCTGGATCTGGCTTTAAAATACGGGATTAAGGATATAATGCAGGCCTTTGCCGAATGTATCGGCACACCTGATTCCAACATAATCAGCGTATTAGACAGGTACATAGCTTCACCACAATTAAATGGGGAGAAATTCCGCAGGGAGTCGCTCGTTGTCTTTGACAAATATGTTGAAGAACAGGGTATGCCGTTAAAATATTATGCTGCAGAATGCCTTGCAGATTTAAAGAAAAAGGGTTATAAGCTGGGATTAGCATCGTCTACACCGGTAGAAAGAGTAAAACCCCAGCTGACAGATACAAAGCTTATAGGGTACTTTGATGATATTATTGGCGGCGGCATGTTTAAAAAAGGCAAGCCCGACCCGGAGATATTCCTTATGAGCTGTGAAAGACTCGGAGGCAAACCTGATGAGACCATAGTTATCGAGGATTCCTATAATGGTATCAGGGCAGCATACGGGGCAGGTATGAGACCGATCATGGTACCGGATATAATCCAGCCGGACGACGAAATGAGGGATAAGGCCTGGAAGATTTTACCGGATTTGAAGGCTGTATCTGAATTACTGTAAGCAAATAAATTTTGTACAGGAGGAGTGTATGAGAGATTGGGAAGGTTACAAGAAGGGTATCAACTTAGGCGGATGGCTATCACAGTGCAGGCATACATATGATCACTATGACAGCTTTATAAAGGAAGCTGATATAAAGACCATCAGCGAATGGGGACTTGATCATGTCAGAGTACCTGTGGACTATAATCTTATACAGGATGACGCCGGAAACTATATTGAAAAAGGCTATGGATATATAGATAAGGCAATTGAGTGGTGTGGCAAATACGGGATCAATATGATCCTTGACATTCATAAAACCTACGGCTTTTCATTTGACCGTCACGATGGGGAAAACGGTTTCTTTGAGAACCCTGCATATCAGGAGCGCTTTATCAGGATGTGGGAGATATTCGCAGAGAAATACGGAAATATCGGTGAGAGAGTAGCTTTTGAGTTATTAAATGAAGTAACCGATCAGGCTTATATCAAAACATGGAATGATATCATCAGACGTACAATAGAGAGGATCAGGAGAAAAGCACCCAAGGTAAAGATACTTGTTGGCAGCTACTGGAACAATCATGTATCGGCAGTAAAGGACCTTGATCCTCCGTATGATGAGAATATCGTTTATAATTTCCACTGCTACGAGCCTCTTATTTTCACTCATCAAGGCGCGCCTTGGATCGATGTAATGCCACATGATCTGCGCCTGCCGTTTAAGATGACTTATAAGCAGTACAAGGATGCCTGCCGTCCTATAAGTGAGAACTGGGTTAGGGATTTCTTTGTACCCGGTTCAGAGGATGATATGATCGACAGCACCTATTTTGAAGAGCAGTTTAAGAGTGCTATAGATGCGGCAGAAAAGAACAATGCGCCTCTTTACTGCGGAGAATACGGTGTTATCGAGCTTGCAGAAAACAAGGATGTAATCGAATGGTTTAAGACCATAAACGAAGTATTTACGAAATACAATATCGGCCGTGCAGCGTGGTCTTACAGGAGGATGGATTTCGGTATCTCCGACTCAAGGCTTGACAGCGTAAGAGATGAATTATTGAAATATCTTTAAAAAACAACTGCGTCATAGTTCGTGAAGCTATGACGCAGTTGTTTTGTAGGTTTTAACACATGGAATAACATATCGAAATGGAATTCCCAACCACATTTACTTCACCCATTGCACCCGAAATTATCGGCATTTGCGGAGGCAGGTGTCCTAAATCGATATCAAGGATTATCGGTACATTGTGTTTCTTTAAGATACGTACAGTCGCTTCGCGGCAGTCAATTCCAAAATATTTCTCATTATAATGCAGGGGCCGTCCTATGAGGAAACCCTTTGCATTATCAAACCAGCCGGTATTCTCCAACTGCCATAAGCTCCTTAATATAGACAGTGAATTAAGGTCACAGGACTCTATAAACCATATAACTCCGTCATCGGCATACCGTTCATTAAAATCTTTGACTTTATCGTATTTAGTGCCGCAGAGTATCGTCAGCAGATCCAGGCATCCACCGAGCAGCCTGCCTGAAAAATTGAATTTTACTTTGTCGATAGGCATACTTTTAAAATTGTCCGGAATGCTTTTGGCATCTGCATAATAAAAAATATTATTATATAGGGCCGACAGCGCAAAAGGCTCAGTGACGTTAACCGTAGCCAATGGTATTTCCTCACTGGCTTTTCCCTCGATTTCCCATTTGTCATAGTTCTTAAATTCAAGCTTTTTTCCACAGAGAAAATCAAATGCATCGGTAAGATAAGGGTGTAAAGGCCTCATACCAAAGGAAGAGGCACAAGGGCCATAAACAGCCGCAGTATCACATAAAGTCGGTAAAGTAAATGTTAAATTTGTATTATCGGAATACCCGAGAAACCACTTAGGCTTAGCCGCTGCAATAGCATCAAAATCCACAAAATC
Source organism: Lachnospiraceae bacterium (assembly GCA_017557525.1). Classification (GTDB taxonomy): domain Bacteria; phylum Bacillota; class Clostridia; order Lachnospirales; family Lachnospiraceae; genus RUG11977. The sequence goes on along the minus strand of JAFYYN010000105.1, from coordinate 18,486 downwards.
CAGATCCTCGCACATGGTTTCTCCGCCGCCGACAGAGATGATTATGTCGCTCTTGTCATTTGCGAAAAAATCATTTATCTCTGCGCCGCATTTTTCGGGGTCTGTGCTCTTGCCAATACCGTCATCAAGATAAACATTCGGACCTGTAATTGTTGAATACCCAAGGGATTCAAAATACGAAAGAGCGGATTTAAATCTTGAATGATATGGCTCTAAAGAGGCGCATCCGAAAGAGGGTGCTATAAAACCTATTTTACCGTTTGCTTTCAAAAAATCGGGATATCTCATTTTCATTGCCTTGTCGCAGGCTTGGTGATTCCCGGTATGTGTGCCTGCATTACATACCGTAAGAACAAAGATTGTAAATTTTTGTTCCTGTTTTTCAATGTCACTAGTTATCATAATATAGATATGTCTTAACTATGTCAAGTAACAAAAATAATTGCAATAACGGTTGTAAAAGACTTGATTTTTTGATATAATTCATTATGGGAGACGATGAGACTATACGCGTGATATCCATATTTGGTGAAAGGAGGTCCCGCCATGACAGATGAACAGAGAAGAAAGCTGATTGAAAATAAAAAAGATAAGCCTGAAAAAACTTCCGGGACCGCCTCGGGAAATGCGGGTACCAACTATGTCTTAAGAGCCGGCAGGAAAGGGTTAAATGACGCCAAAGAAAATGTAAATGAAACCGGGACACCGATAGTTACGAAAAAAACAAAGCGAAAGGGTTTCAGACCTGCACTGGCTATATTCCTGATATTACTGATAGGGGCGGGGATACTGCTATACAGTTATCTTACAAATAAGGTATATAAAAGTGCAGCCGGTACTATAGGAAATACTGCGGGGAATCTTTATAACGGCGGTCTGTTCTGCGAAAACAGCGGCAGGATATACTTCAGCAACCCCAATGATGACTATACGCTGTATTCCATGAATCTGCAGTTCGGAGATTACAAAAAGCTGTATGATGACTATGCCCGCTATATCAATGTGGATGAAAATTATGTTTTCTATGTAAGACAGAACAACATGAAGAAAAAAGCAGATAAAAACCCGTTTGTATTATACAGCACAGGTGTTTTCAGAGTCAGAAAAAACGGCTCCAATCTGCAGATGATATCGAAAAAGCCCAGCGGAAGCTTACTCCTTTATGATAACAAGCTTTATTACCAGATTGCAGAAGACAGCAAGCTGTCACTTCACAGGATAGATATAGACAAGGAAAACGACCAGGAAATACTTAATGATGATACTCAGGTAGTGTCGGTATTTGACGGCAGGCTGTATTATGCAGGAAAACTCAGTGAGAAAAACGTACATTATCTGAACTCAAACGGAAATCAGAACATAGCGGTTGAAACTGAGGCATACCTCCCTATAGCTATGGAAGAGGGCATATTTTACATATCTCCTCAGAACGGATATAACATCTATCTTGCCGATTATGAGGATAATGAAAGAAAGAATATTGTAAAACATCTGTGTTCATGGTATAATATTACTTCTGACGGGAGATACCTGTTCTACAACTGCGATGAAAAGGACGACAGCGCCATATATATGCTGGACAGGGAAAGTAATGAAGAGGTCAAGATACTTGACGGAAATTACAAGTGGCTTAACATTGCCGGCGGATACTGCTTCTTCTTTGATTTCTACAGTGAAAGATGTTATGCATATGATTATGCCAACAGAAAGCTTAACGCCTTTGACCCGCCCGTGAAATAATTACCTGCGAAAGAAAGGACAAATGATTTATATATGAAAAAGTATTACCGACTGGTAGCCGGTGCCGTGCTGGCACTCATAGCTATCATCTGGATATGTTTTCTTGTACTGCACGAGCCGGACGACTCGGCCTCGAAAGAGATCAGGGACGCTATGACGGCTCAGTTAAACGAAACCAAGGAAAAGATTGAAAATTCTGCAACTAAGGCAGTTGAGCAGGTTACTCCTACTCCTACTGCAGAGCCTACGCCGACAGAGGAACCTACACCTACGGATGAGGCTCTTACTCCTACTCCTACACCACTTGTGGCTCCGGATTATATCAAATTTGATTACATTATCGCAAATGTAAATGACAAGATGAATGTACGTGAAGGCGCCGGTCAGAATAAAAAGGTTGTAGGTACACTGCCCGCCAATGGTTACGGAAAAGTAATCGAGCGTGGAAATGACTGGTTTAAGATCAAGTCAGGAAATATAACGGGCTATGTATCAACACAGTATATTTTGAAAGATACCGAGGCTGTATACAAGATCAGAGAACTTGGCGCGCTTAAGATCAAGGTTACCGGAAATGATGTCAATGTCCGCCGCGAGCCCAATACAACCTGCGAGGTAAGGCTCCAGGCTAAGGCAGGAGCTACTTATGATTATTATCCTGAGTACTCTACACAGCTGTTCTACGCAGTTATGATAGATAACGAGATAAGCTATATCTCAACCACCTATGCGGAGGTATCGATATCTCTTGCTACGGCTTACAAGTAAGCGATACTACCTGAAACATATAAAAAGCTTCCCTGATTATTTTTGGGAAGCTTTTTGGTTTCTGCTGACTGATGAGGGGTATATATAGGGAATACCGTATAAGACGGTCTCATTATTGCTTATAATAATAGGCATACCGCCTGCGATGCAATCCCAAGACCCTCGCCGGTGAATCCCAATCCCTCCTCTGTAGTGGCTTTTACATTTACCTGTGACACACTTATTTCAAGTGCATTGGCAATGTTTTCCCTCATTTGAGGGATAAATGCAGCAAGCTTAGGTTTTTGGGCTATGATAGTGGAATCGATATTTCCTATTTCATAGCCTTCTTTTTTTATGATCTCCGCAACCTTTTTTAAGAGCAAAATGCTCGAAATCCCCTTATATGCATCATCATTATCCGGAAAATGCTTTCCGATATCTCCAAGCGCCGCAGCACCTAAGATAGCATCCATTATGGCGTGTATCAGTACATCTGCATCCGAATGCCCTAAAAGTCCCTTCTCGTAAGGTATATCAACTCCTCCGAGTATTAATTTCCTTCCTTCAACAAGTTTATGTACGTCATAACCGGTTCCGATACGCATGATAATGCCCTTCCTTTATAGATTTTATGGATTAAGTCTATATTAAGTGTAGATTTTTGTCAAGTATAACACGGGGAGTCGGGGGCAACATATATCTCCGCACGCAGAAAGCGGATTTTGCAAGCAAAATCCTTCCAGACATTTTCGCATCGGGCAAAATCGGCCCGATAAGAGTACGAAAAGTCTGCGCGTAGCGGACAGCGTGCGGAGAAACATGTTGCCCCGACTCCCAGATCTTCAAAAACAAAAGGAAAATAACACAAATTGCTCAATACTGTGGTTGCTACAAGAAACAATTTTGGTAAAAAATCATCTTGACGAAAGAAAAGCAAAAGGTTATAATTTCGAATTTGGGTGCATATATAACAATCATTGATAATAAGGATAGGCAGATAAAGTGGAAACAGCAGTCGGTATCTCGGCGGTTACATGTGCGGGGTTGTTGACCTCGATACTTGTAAAACCGTCGGTAAACGTTAAAAAACATAATATAAGCATATATTGGATGGTAGTAATGGCAGGAGCGGTAGCACTCCTCCTTACCCGCAGCATTTCTCTGCAAGAAGTGGTAACAGGGCTTACGGCAGACACAGCAGTTAACCCTATTAAAATACTTGTACTGTTCTTTTCAATGTCAGTACTTTCAGTATTCCTTGATGAAGTAGGATTTTTCAGGTATATGGCATGCTTTACGCTTTCAAAGGCAAAAGCAAGTCAGAAAAAGATGTTCGTATTTCTTTTCGTGATAGTATCGGTACTTACCGTATTTACATCAAACGACATTATCATACTGACTTTTACCCCGTTCATCTGCTACTTTGCAAAGAACGCAGGTATAGATCCGACGCCGTATCTTTTCTGTGAACTGGTAGCAGCCAACACCTGGTCAATGATGTTTGTTATAGGAAACCCTACCAATATCTATCTGGCAACAGCCAACGGCATTACCTTTATGGATTATTTTAAGGTAATGGCACTGCCCACCTTGGCAGCAGGACTTGTGGCATTCTTTGTGCTGTATTTCCTGTTCAGGAAAAAGCTTTCAGAGCCGTTAAGACCTGCCAAGGCAGAAGAAAAGATAACCGATAAGAGACTGCTTGGCATAGGGATCCTTCACCTGTCTTTATGCACAATAATGCTTGTAATCTCAGCATACATTGACCTTGAGATGTGGCTGATAACACTTTGCTTTGCCTGCTCACTTTTCGTGTTTGACCTTTGCTACAGAGGTTTGTCACATACACACGGAAACGAGCTTAAGGACTGCTTAAAGCGTGTACCCTGGGAAATGGTTCCGTTCATCATCTCGATGTTCGTTATAGTGCTTACACTTGACAAATACGGCGTAACTGGAAAGATCAGCCAGCTTCTTGAGGGCACCAAGCCTGAGTTTTCATATGGAGCGGCATCATTCCTTACGGCAAACATGATAAACAACATCCCCATGAGCGTACTGTTCTGCCCGGTTATTGCAACTGCGTCGGCAGCCATTACTCAGCCTGCGGTTTATGCTGCAATAGTCGGTTCAAACCTCGGAGCGCTGCTTACTCCCGTCGGTGCGCTTGCCGCCATCATGTGGAGCAATATCTTAAAGAAAAACCATGTGGCATTCCGTTACACCTCATATATAAAGAATGGCGTGATCGTATCAATCCCGGCGCTGTTCGCGGCACTAACGGTACTGGCACTTAGTTTATAGGATGAGGTGTCTTTTTAAGGAAACATGAATATAGATATGCTTACGAAAACGTCCCTTGGGGCGTTTTTTTGTTAGTTTATTTGGCAAATATAGTTAAAGAATTTTGAAAAATATTTAGTAGAATTAATATTGAGAAAAAATTTAAAATATGATATTATTGGTAATGTATAGATTCGTCTTACAAATGTATTGGAAAAACTAGTAGGAGGTTGAGGCATGAGAAATAAAAAGAACGAAATTATTGCTTTTATTTTGGTCATGGTTTTTGTATTTTCAGGATGTAGCAACAACCTGGGTGACAAACTGGCTGATGCCATAAATGAGAGCAAACCGGAAAGCAGTACCGCAAATTCTGAAAAAGAAGATAAAACCGGCAAGGAAGATAAATCCGAAAAAGACTCTGACGGCCTTGGAGGGTTGATCGGAAGCCTTTTCGGAAGTGATGACAAGGACTCTGACAAGGACAATTCAGGCTCGGGAAACAGCAGTAGTCTTGAAAGCCTGTTCGGTGACCTGATAAAGGACGGAAACATAGAGGGACTTGATGGCCTTGAAGGAATCGAAGGTCTTGAAGGTCTTCAGGGGCTTATAGGAAGTGGAGATTCAGGCTCAAATTCTGATGATGGTAGTTATGGTGGTTACTCATATGATGATATGATGAATGCATTTGACCAGCTTTATGGTGACGACGACAGGGAAAAACTGGAAGGACATTATAAGTTTCCTAAGTGTACCAGCTGGTCTGAGTGGCCAAGCGCAGATACCTGGAAAGCAATGGGCATGATAGATATCCAGCCCAAGGGTTGTGACTTTGCCAAAGTACAGGACGATGGTCAGTATATCATTGATGGCATATGGAACGGATATTATGCGGAATGCCAGTGCGACGACGGTGAACTCCAGAGGATTGGACAGCAGCTCTGGGATGCAGGTTACAGGGGAGTTCCTGTAGGTGATGGCATGATAGTTGAGGCAGATTCAATAGATGATGTCCTTAAGATCAGCGAGTATTCTGAGAACAAGTATACCGCTTTTTATGAGTACGAAGGATGGATCCTTTGCGTGCAGGTCAATCTTCACACCTGGGATAATTCGATCGATGTGGGTGTTTATGATGCAACGACCATGACCGAAACATATGAGAATCTGAAGAAGAATCCTTCTGTAGATAAGTCAAAGGCTAAAGAGGCATTTCCTAATGGAGACGATATAGCGCTTATAGGTAATGACTTTACAGGTCGCTGGGGTAAGTATAATATCGGAACCGAAGAAAATCCGTACGAAGTAGAAGATTATTATATGTATTCCAGAGATGTAACCAAAGCTCAGTGGGAGAAGTTTGCAGCTGATCTTCAGAATCTGAAAGGTGCATATTGTGACGGCGATACAGAAGATGGCTGGGAGGGATATTCCCTTTATTACAATGAGTCTAATCCCAACGGATTTGGATACGGATATATAGGTTACTGTGAGAAAGCAGGACTTATGTATTACGGATTTGAAAAAATGGATTACTAAACGGCATTTAATTAAGTTAGAGAGTTGAATAAAAACCGGAAATGGATTATTAGAAACCCAAGGCGCGAGCCGAGGGTTTCTATATTAAGGAGAGGTATATGGGAATGAAGTTAAAAAGGCTGATAGTGATAATTCTTGTATTGTCACTTGCTGTAGTTTCGTTTGGCTGTTCAAAAGACGAGCCTGATTCACACCAGGGTACACCGACCGGGACAGAGCAGCAGGGGACAGATGTAACAACTACGCCTTCCGGGAATGCTGGCTCAGATGTGACAAACCCCGGAAACAGTCAGGGGGCAGCTGTAGGCTCAGACATCCTTGGGCCCAGCACGTCTGACGTTATGGATGTCCAACCTGATGCAAGGAATGTATTTGAGATAGATCTTGCTACGGATCTTTCAGAATACGGAAAGGCATATGATGCATTAAAAGAGTATCACGTAAATGTACCGAGTGAATACAAAGAGTATTTTGATTATGCTGAAAAGCTCAGGGATATTGGCGTGGAATACAAGTCTGTAGGGGCCAACATTGCCGGGGCATACTGTATCCATTATGCCGGATGTATGGTAACATCTGTAAGAAACTGCATAGATGAAATACTAAAGAAACGTGGTATATCTGTAGAGGATGGTATTTATTCTGATTGGAAAGAGATTGTTTCAATCAATTATACCTGTCCCGCACCTTATTATATGCAAAGTGTTTATAACGTTTATGCAGGAGATATGGATGCCGCAAAGGAATATTATTCTTTAGCAAAGTTAAACGAAGAAGGTTTCCCTGACGGTATAGCGAAACTGGAAAATATATCTTCGTTATCCGATGATGAGCTTAAAAATTTACGTAATGAATTAGTGAATTTTGAGAATTACCTGTATGATATTTATACCTGTATCCCTACTGGATGGGAAACAACCGGCTATGAATTTATGCCGGAGTTCTTTGTTGGCGCATATTATTACTGTTTTGAAATAGAGGATTATCAGAATGCATTGGTTTACGCTGACGCAGCAGTAAGAAACAATCCTTTGGACGTCCAGCTGTATAAGGTTGCGGCACTTACTGCGATGCAGATTGGTGATCTGGACACAGCTTGGGACTATATCAGTAACGGAATTATGATAGACAATGCAGCAGGAGATATCGTCACATTGGCAGCTGCATTCTGGGTATCGGAAGGAGATTATGACAAGGCAAAAACATATCTGGATATGGCAAGGATGGGATCTGTCAGTGCAGAAAATGAAAAGTCCTTAAAGAACGTCGAAAATAAAATAAAGGAGGCAGGCAAATGAGAAGTATAAAAACAAAACTTTTGGCATTAATAGTCTGTATCACGATCATAGCAGCTTCCTTTAATCCTTTCACTGCCTATGCAGTAACATTTGACACGATAGATGGTATAAACTACTCAAGGATCTATATGACCTTGCGAGAGTATGAAGTTTATGCTACCGTTGGTGGATATGTGTTTCCGGGAAAGATTACCAGAGAGGCTGATTTTGATGAAACCGAGATAAATAAGTATATTTCGCTCTTTATGGAGAAAAATAAAGTCACGAGTTATAAGCTTAAAGAGGCAGAAACGATCGTCCAAAATGCAATAGCTTTAACTCAGCATGAGGCTAATGAAATTGTAGGGGATATGATCCAGACCATAGCCGGTATTATAGGAGATGACCTTGGAGAAGCGGTTGTCGCTGACTTAAGAGGCTGTATTTCCGCAGCTCTTTTTGCAAGTGATACAGTAAAAAACAGTTCGGATATATCGTCAGTACTTACTGTCGATAACCTGGAGACATTCTTTGCTGAAAAAACAAAATATCTCCGTGAAAAATTCGCATCTCCTTATGGGTTTTCAAGATATATAATTGGCAAGATCGTGGATGGAGTGGCTAAGAAACATCCGGTTGTAAAAGCAATAACGACTGTCTGGGATACCGGGAAATTCTGTTATGATTCTTATCAGAGATATATGAAGATGGTACCGATTTGGGAACAGGCAATGGGATATAAACTATTCCTGGACGATTTCTATCGCAGACTGAATATTTATCTCGATAATGTCTTTAAGAACCGGGCTACGTTTACTTTGACCGTATCAGGAGATAAAACGCGAAAATTCAAATTCCTTGGTACGGATAATAATTATCAGTACTGGCAGGTAAGCTTTCTCCTTAAGCGGGAAAGAGCATATGGAAACAGAAAATATTCTCCTGCCGGTGAATACAGAGGATCGGCGGCTATAGTACTTAGCCATGCAATGTTTGGATTTGATGCAATGTTATGGGAACTGCCGGTTGGACCTTTTGAAAAATTCTGGTTCACAAAAGCTACATGTCTTATACTAAACGGGGTTCAGCTTGTTAAAGGTCAGAAAAGCGGGTGGTCATACATTTCAAGAGTTATAGAGAGTAAGGACGCCAGGCTTACGGTATATTCTGATGAAGGAAACGGAAGCGGCTGGGTAAGGCTTAAATCCAGTATGGATATGTCAGGCTTCAAAGATACAATAAAAACATCCAGTACTCAGAAAGCAAGTATGGATTCCGCTGTAGGTTTTGCGGGAAATTCAAAGGAAGAAATAGCAGCGGCTATGTATGTCGATGTTAAAATGCACCTGGAAGGAAATGAGTATGGAACCTTTGATATGGTTCTTGACAGGGCCAATGCTAAATTTGAGTCCGTACTTGGCATTAATGCCAGTGAAAACCAGGGAACACGACTTATTACAAGAGTTTGGGATTCAAATATCTGGGCACCTTTGGAGAACAAGACCGCCGGTTTTGAGATCAGGGGATATATTTATGAGGAGGCGATGCAATGAGAAAAATAGGTATAATTGTAATAGTATCGGTACTTGTTATAGCGCTTTCTTCAACTGCTCTTGTGTTTGCTAATTATGATGATATAGCAAAGGAAATATTCGGAAGCGATGCTCCCGCGATACCGGAAACTCCGGATCTGAAGGTTGCGTACTATACGGAAACCGAGGACTACGACGAGAATGAAAAATATGACGATCCTTTTGTATATGACGACTGGGATGCATATTTCGATTATTTAAAGAAAAATGATCCCAACTATGTTTCGGGCGGTGAGGTAGTCGACGAACGTCCCGGAGATATAGTTATAATAACTGCTATAAAGGAAGCAGCAAAAGCAGTAAACTTTAAAACACTTTTTGATAATGCCACCAAGATTGCAACTGATACTGAAAAGGCACTGGAGAAAGATTTAAAGAAACACAATGACTATGTGGAAGAAAATACCACGGCTGACTGGGGTCTGTACTGGAATGATCCCCAGTATGTAAGCTATATTCCTACATTATTCCTTGTCTGGGATACAATGTATGTCAGCTGGCTGGATAACAGTTATTCAGATGAAGAGATTATGTCTGCACTTAATACTGTATTGAGTATAAATGACGGAACAAACGGAAAAGTTGTAAAGAATGCGGATAACGATTATCTGATAACCTTTGACGGTGTATATCGCGATGAGAATAACAAAAGGCATCATTCAGCAGTGGAGATAATCGCAAAGGCTGACGGGGAGTCGGGAAAGATCTGTATGTATGAAAACGAGACCCTGCAGGATTCAGGAAATGTGATCTATACGATTTACGAGTTTGTGCCTTTGGGAAACAATGCTTATGTATTCCAGTCGAGCGGAGAAAGACTATATGTAATCTATGATGAAGAAAACGGAGTTGGAGATTACGCATATATTGACTTGAAAGAGGGCGCAAAATTCGGTCCTGATGACAAGATATATGATAGCGGAGTTACAGACCCCGCCGCATGGGTCCGTGAACGAAAGGATGACGCTTCGATCATATTTACCAGAAAAGACAGTACACTAACAATAGAACGTCCCGACAAGGAGGACGTTGTGGTCGACCTATCAACGCAATAACAAAAAACGGGCAGGTTTAAAACCTGCCCGTTCTCATCTATTACGGAGTCCTCTCATTTGCCATATAGAATATCGTAAATAATCCGGGGCCGCAATGAGCACCGATAACAACTCCAAGTCCCTGGATACTTATCTTTCCGATGGAAGGATATGCTTCAAGCAGCTTATCTCTAACATACTCAGCGTCTTCCAGACAGTCGGCATGGTTGATAAGAAATTCCTTGCCATCAGGTCTGCCTATTTCTTCTTTGATCGCATCAATTATGGTATTAAGAGCTTTCTTTCGTCCCCTGACCTTGGTCGAAACCATAAGAGAACCGTCATTCGGAACGTAAAGCACGGGCTTGATATTAAGGAGAGTACCTACCAGTGCGGCAGAATTAGAAACACGGCCGCCACGCTTTAAGTAGTTTAAGTTATCAACTGTAAATCTGTGCGCAATCTTTAACTTATTATCCTCAATCCACTTTAAGTTATCCTCAAAGCTCATGCCTGCTTCGTAGTTTTTTACTACGTTCATGACCAGCATACCGAGACCGCCGGAAACGCAGCAGGTATCAACATAGATAATCTTGATATCAGGATAGCTTTTATTCAGCTCTTCGATAGCCTCTTCAGCAAATTTATGTGAAGCTGAAAGAACCTTGGACATATCGAGAAAGATGATATTCTTGCCATGTTTTTTGATAAGATCCTCAAAGAAATCTTTGTAAGCATAGGTGTTGATGGCAGCAGTAGTGAGGATCGCGCCATTTCTCATCTGAGTATAAACTTCCTGCCTTGTAGTTTCGCTGCAGTCATCAAAATAAACCTTTTCATCGATCGTGTAGGAATACTTGATGAAAGGGATATCGTGTTCAGCCAGATACTCCTTTGTAAGGTCACAGGTTGACGCCGTAGCGATCAGATAATCTTGTTCCATTTCTTCTCCATTTATGAAGCTTCTTTTAGACTTAAGAGAAAACTTCATTTTCCTTGATTTTAGACCGCGGATTATGCTGTATTAGCATTAGTATCAATATATAGTTTTTCTTGTAAAACAGTATATATTTTTACCTTGTAAACATAACCCCGATCAAATATAGTATACTTCATTTCACTCTAAAAAGGAAGTGATTTTTTATATTTTCTTAATTTTTTCTCTGAATTCCGATGAGTAGGGCATTTACGAATAAAAAGAGGCCTGCAATCATAAGAAAATTTCAAAAAGGTGTGGCAATATTTTTTCGGTTGTGCTATAATATTAATTTGCGGGGCTTTATCCGAGACTACTGAAGGGAGTTCTGGCTGTTAAATACGAAACTAAGGCTTCTCCCTGAAGAGAAGCTGTCGCGTAGCGACTGATGAGGTATTATACTACGAATGACAAGACGCGTCGTATGATATTTAGTATCGAGAGTTTCCTTCAGTTGTTTCGGAGCCCCCAGGAGCAAATTGTATCCGCTTATCCTTTAAAGACTTATGCTTATGATAAGCAAAGTTAAAGGAGGCGACAGAAAAATTATGGAGGTACGAAATGTACAAGACTTTTTCAATGGAACTCGCCGGACGTACACTCAGTGTTGACGTCGGCAGAGTAGCAGCACAGGCAAACGGCGCTGCATTCATGCATTACGGTGATACCACAGTGCTCTCTACAGCAACAGCATCAGAGAAGCCCAGAGATGGTATCGATTTCTTCCCCTTGAGTGTTGAATTTGAGGAGAAGCTTTACGCAGTAGGAAAGATTCCCGGCGGATTCACAAAGCGTGAGGGTAAGCCCAGTGAGAACGCAATCCTTACATCACGTGTTATCGACCGTCCTATGAGACCTCTTTTCCCTAAGGACTACCGTAATGACGTAACCCTTAACAACATGGTAATGGCAGTTGATCCCGCTTGCCGTCCCGAGCTCGTTGGTATGCTTGGCTCAGCAATCGCAACAGCTATTTCAGACATCCCCTTCGACGGCCCCTGCGCTATGACCCAGGTAGGCATGATCGACGGCGAATTCATCATCAACCCTTCACAGGAGCAGTGGAAGAGTGGAGACCTTAACCTTACAGTAGCTTCAACAGCTGAGAAGGTTATCATGATCGAGGCAGGCGCTAACGAGATCCCTGAGGAAAAGATGATCGAGGCCATCTACAAGGCTCACAATGTAAACCAGACAATCATCGCTTTCATCAACGATATCGTAAAGGAAGTAGGAAAGCCCAAGCATGAGTACACCAGCTGTGCTATCCCTGCGGAGCTTTTCGAGGCTATCAAGCAGATTGTACCTCCCGCAGAGATGGAAGAGGCTGTATTTACAGATGAAAAGCAGAAGCGTGAGGCAAATATCTCAGCTATCACAGATAAGCTTACAGAAGCTTTCGCAGACAACGAGGAGTGGCTTGCAATCCTCGGCGAGGCTATTTACCAGTACGAGAAGAAGACCGTAAGAAAGATGATCTTAAAGGATCACAAGCGTCCTGACGGCCGTGAGATCACTCAGATTAGACCATTAGCAGCAGAGGTTGATATTGTACCCAGAGTACATGGCTCATCAATGTTCACACGTGGACAGACACAGATCTGCGACGTATGTACACTTGCACCTCTTTCAGAGATGCAGAAGCTTGACGGTCTTGATGAGAACGAAGTAAGCAAGCGTTATATGCATCATTATAACTTCCCTGCATACTCAGTAGGCGAGACCAAGGTTAGCCGTGGTCCCGGACGTCGTGAGATCGGTCACGGTGCTTTAGCAGAGCGTGCACTTATCCCCGTACTTCCCAGTGAGGAAGAGTTCCCTTACGCAATTCGCTGCGTATCAGAGACATTTGAGTCTAACGGTTCAACATCAATGGCTTCTACCTGTGCATCATGTATGTCACTTATGGCAGCAGGTGTACCTATCAAGAGAATGGTAGCAGGTATCAGCTGTGGTCTTGTTACAGGCGAGACAGATGATGATTTCGTACTCTTAACAGATATCCAGGGCTTAGAGGACTTCTTCGGAGATATGGACTTTAAGGTAACCGGTACAACAGAGGGTATCACAGCTATCCAGATGGATATCAAGATCCACGGACTTACCCGTCCTATTGTAGAAGGCGCTATCGCCCGTTGCCGTGAAGCAAGACTCTTCATCATGGACAACTGCATGAAGAAGGCTATTGCAGAGCCTCGTCCTGAGGTTAGCCAGTACGCTCCCAAGATTGTTCAGATCCAGATCGATCCTCAGAAGATCGGTGATGTTGTCGGACAGCGTGGAAAGACAATCAATGCAATCATTGATGCTACAGGCGTTAAGATTGATATCACAGATGAAGGTGCTGTATCAGTATGCGGTACAGATCCCGCTATGATGCAGGAAGCTATCCGTCTCATCAACATCATCGTAGAAGAGTTCGAAGAGGGCAAGATCTACGAGGGCAAGGTTGTTTCCATCAAGGAATTCGGAGCATTCATCGAGTTCGCTCCCGGCAAGGAGGGCATGGTACACATCTCCAAGATCGCTAAGGAGAGGATCAACCATGTAGAGGATGTACTTACCTTAGGCGACAAGGTTAAGTGCGTATGTCTTGGCAAGGACAAGATGGGAAGAATAAGCTTCTCGATTAAGGATGTAAAATAAGACAGTTTTTTTCCGGTAGGCGCAAAGCCTACCGGTTTTTTTATGGAAAATTAGCATATACTTACTACTTGCATAAATTGGGAAATAATGATAGAATAGCCACAGTTTAAAGGATAAGAAGGATTAACAAATGACACTCAAAGAATTAAAAGTTGGAGAGTCTGCCGTTGTGAAAGTGGTTGGCGGCCACGGAGCATTAAGGCAGCATTTCCTGGACATGGGCGTTATCCCCGGAGCGGAGGTAACCCTTATTAAGTTTGCGCCTATGGGCGACCCCATGGAGCTTCGTATACATGGATACGAGCTTACTTTGCGCTTGGCTGATGCAGGGCAGATTGAGATAGAAAAGGTTAAGGCACATGTATCCGGAGAAAAGAAACATGATAAAAATGGTTCGTCAATAAATGACGGTGCAGGTAATGAGGCAGAAAAAAACTCGGATAATACAGATACCTCTGATAAATCGGATAAGAACAAGAAAAAGGATAAACAGAAAAAGCCCGAAAAGGAACTCCGTAAATACCGTGAGCATCCCGGTTTTGGTGAGGAAGGTATTTACCATGATCAGGCTACAGAGAACCCTCTTCCCGAAGGTACCGTACTCACCTTTGCCTTAGCCGGAAATCAGAACTGTGGAAAGACAACGCTTTTTAATCAGCTCACAGGCTCTAACCAGCATGTAGGCAACTTTCCAGGAGTAACGGTGGACAGAAAGAGCGGAGCGATAAAAAACAATCCTTCTACAGAAGTAGTAGATTTGCCTGGTATCTATTCGCTTTCACCCTATACAGATGAAGAGATAGTATCACGACAGTATATAATAGGAGAAAAACCCAAGGGCATCATAAACATAGTCGATGCCACAAATATAGAGCGTAACCTTTATCTCACCATGCAGCTGATCGAGCTTGATGTGCCCATGGTACTTGCCATCAATATGATGGACGAGATGCGGTCAAATGGCGGAGCAGTCCGTATAAATGATATGGAGGCAATGCTGGGCATCCCTGTAGTACCAATTTCTGCATCTAAAAATGAAGGTGTAGACGAACTTATACGCCACGCTATCCATGTGGCAAGATATCAGGAGCGTCCCCAGAAACAGGATTTCTGTGAGGAAAATGATAACGGAGGAGCAGTACACAGATGCATCCACGGTATCATGCAGCTGATAGACGATCACGCGAAACGTGCCGAAATCCCTGTAAGATTTGCTGCCAACAAGATCATAGAGGGCGATGAAAGAGTAGTAAAGGCACTTGATCTTTCAGAAAACGAAAAGGAAATGGTCGAGCATATCATTCTCCAGATGGAGGACGAGCGAGGCATGGACAGATCCGCTGCCATGGCCGATATGCGTTTCTCGTTCATCAAAAAGCTTGTAGCAGCATCGGTAGTAAAGCCGAAGGAGAGCAAGGAAAGACAGAGAAGTGAAAAGATAGACTCCTTCCTTACAGGCAGGTTTACCGCGATACCTGCATTTATTGGCATAATGGGGCTCATATTCTGGCTAACATTTAACGTAATAGGAGCCTGGCTGCAGGAATTACTGGAATCCGGCGTCGATTTTGTTACGGGAAAAGCGGATGCACTGCTTGAGTCATGGAAGGTAAATGAAGTAATCCACTCGTTGATAATCGATGGTATATTTACAGGTGTAGGCAGCGTAATCAGTTTCCTGCCGATCATCATCCTGCTGTTCTTCTTCCTCTCGTTGTTAGAGGATACGGGGTATATGGCAAGAGTTGCCTTTGTAATGGATAAACCCTTACGTAAGCTCGGACTTTCCGGCAGAAGTATAGTACCCCTTCTTATAGGCTTTGGTTGTTCGGTGCCCGGAGTTATGGCAGGCCGTACACTTCCCTCAGAAAGAGACAGGAAACTGACAATAATGCTCATACCGTTTATGAGCTGTACTGCAAAGCTTCCTATATATGCGTTCTTTACAACTCTGTTCTTCCCAAGCAACGGAGCGCTCATTATGGTTGGGCTCTATCTGTTCGGTATAATAATGGGTATCCTTACGGCGTTTGTTTCGAAAAAGACGATATTCAAGGGCGAAGCGGTACCATTCGTTATGGAGCTTCCCAATTACCGTATGCCGGGACTTAAAAATGTAGCACGTCTGCTATGGGACAAGGCAAAGGATTTCCTGACAAGGGCATTTACGGTAATTTTCATGGCATCCATAGTAATATGGTTCCTGAAAAAATTCAGCTTTAACCTCAGCATGGTTGATAACTCCAAGGACAGCATACTTGCCGCTATCGCAGGAGCTATTTCACCACTGTTTACCCCTATGGGCTTTGGCGACTGGAGGATCACGACCGCACTTATTACAGGCTTTATGGCAAAGGAAAGTGTGGTATCGACATTCTCAGTACTGTTCACAGATACAGAGGAAATACTGGCAGTCATATCACCTGTAGCTGCAATGTCACTTTTGGTATTCTGCCTGCTCTACACACCCTGTGTAGCTGCTGTAGCTTCTGTAAAAAGAGAACTTGGAAGAAAATGGGCAGCAGCCATCATATTATTCCAATGCTCCATAGCATGGGTAACCGCATTGGTTGTAAAGCTTATAATATCACTATTTGCTTAATGTTCTGATATTTGAAAATCATTTAAGCAGTGTAAAAAATTTACATGTATCATAGGCAGGAGATAGGATTCTGTAACTGATTTAATGATCAGTCACAGAATCCTTCTTTTTTATGTCTTCACACTTTTTTCACAGTGCAAAAGGGGTCTGACTCCTCTGAAAAAAAGAGCTCTTGACGGGGACTTCCAATCCGAATAGTCTTTTATAATTATTCTGGTGGAATACCGCCCATGTCAAAAAAAATAATCATCCCGGTAATCATTCTATATTTAATGTTTAATTAACTTGACAATATTACAATCAATGTATATAATATTAAACAAAAAAGGAGCATTGTATGGCAAAGAAAAGTACTGTTTTATTACCGAAAACATTGAAAAAACTAAGCCTTATGGGAGAGCAGATAAAGCTGGCAAGACTAAGACGTAATATAACAGAGGATTTGGTAGCTGAACGAGCGGGATTAAGCAGGGCGACCGTATGGAAAATAGAAAAGGGCGACCCATCGGTTTCGATGGGGGCGTATGCTTCTGTTTTAATTGCAATAGGCGGTCTGGATGATGATCTACTACTCATAGCAAAGGATGATAAATTAGGGCATACTCTTCAGGACTTAGGACTTAAAGTGGCAAAAAGGGCTAGGTGAATGACATGAATCAGGAAGTATTTGTTTATGAAAATTGGAGCAGCAGTATGCCTGTACTGATGGGCAGGCTTTATATTGATCAAATTCGCGGGAATGAAACGTGTTCATTTGAATATAATGATGACTGGCTGACGGCTCAGAAAAAGCAAAATTATATAATAGATCCCGATCTGCCCTTATATAGAGGTAGACAATATGTACCGGGGAAAATGAAAATCTTCGGTATTTTTTCAGATACGTGCCCGGATAGATGGGGCAGAAAATTACTCGACAGAAGAGAATTAGTAAACGCATCTGTGGAGAAAAGGAAACCACGAAAACTTATGGAATCGGATTACCTTTTGGGTGTGCTTGATGAGGCGAGAATGGGAGCTATACGGTTATCCCTACAGGAAGATGGTCCGTTTTTGTCTGATGACAGAGATTTTTCAGTCCCGCCATGGACTACTTTACGCCAACTCGAAGAGGCATCAAGGGAATATGAAAAAGATGAAAATATTATGGAGGATAAGTGGCTGAAACAATTGGTCGCACCGGGTTCATCACTAGGTGGGGCAAGACCAAAAGCAAGTGTAAAAGCACCCGATGGGAGTTTATGGATAGCAAAGTTTCCTTCGAAGAATGATGATACAGATGTAGCTGCATGGGAAATGGTAGTACATGATCTGGCTCTAAAATGCAATCTGAATGTTCCGGAGGCTATGCTTGAAAAGTTTTCTAAATATGGCTCTACATTTCTTGTTAAGAGGTTTGACAGAGAAGGGGAAAGACGAAGACATTTTGCTTCGGCGATGACTATGCTTGGAGCAGTTGACGGGCAGTCTGACAATTATGGATATCTTGATATTGCAGAATTCCTGAAATCAAATAGCGTGTATGTAAAAGAAGATCTGTGTGAACTTTGGTCACGGATAGTTTTTAGTATGTGTGTATCAAATACAGATGATCATTTGAGAAATCATGGCTTTATACTTACCGGGAAAGGGTGGCGGCTTTCACCATTATATGATGTAAATCCATCACTTACAGGAGACACACTTTCACTGATGGTTACTGAAAACGATAATCGGATGGATTTTGAATTGGCTCTAGAAATATCGGAACACTTCGGTTTGAAAAGGATAGAAGCTGAAAGCAGGTTAAATGATATAACCCGCATCGTTAAAGAAAACTGGAAATATCTTGCCACTAAATATGGTATTAAAAGAAGCGAGGCAGAGAGCATGGCTTCCGCATTCGGGGTCAGACCTCTTTAGCGGATACTGAAGTTGTACTTGACGAGCGACAAATATTGTGATACAATCATCGTATCATATATTTGACGCTCGTCAAATTTTTAGGGAGAAATACAATGGCTTCGGAAGTTATTATGCAAAAAAAAGATCTCAGATTTCTTAAGTG